>JBEIPK010000065.1:0-3983 GCA_040377095.1 Novosphingobium sp. | reverse complement strand
CCTCGCAATGACGAGATCGGATCGCACACGATTTTGGAATCGTTGCAATTTGAATGATCGCAAGGTTCGCAACCGCAGCGAACAAACTCCTGCCCCAATGGGACTTCAGCATCGCTTCATGTTCGCGGTGTGGGGACAACATCGCCGTGAGCATGCTGGTCAAGTGTTCGGGGTGTTCTGCGTAAAAATCCAAACAGGTTCATCGGCTTCGCGGCCGGGGATGGCTGCTGCCCGATGCAGGCTCAATGCAGGCAGAGGGAAGGTCTGTTTCAGCTTGGGTGACGCCGCCGCCCCGATCGTCAGAAGCTCATGGGGGGACGCCATGAAATCCGACGCCAGGAATCCTGACGCCAAAAGCCCTGAAGCCAAGGATCTGGCGGAGCGCATCCTTGCGCGCTTCGGCGCGATGGCGGCGTTGATCCTGATCGGAGCCGTGGTGTTCTACGGGCGTTGACGGCGCTTCGCTTTTTTAACGCTGCCGGAATTTTCCGTCCCGCTGGAACGGAATTTGCCTGAGAGGATTACGGTTGATGTTGACTGCCGCCAAAAAAAGATTACGGGTTAGCCCGTCTCGGGGATGAGTGTCATGCGTGGCCTGTTAGCGGTCTTTGTACTCCTTGTTGCACAGCCTGCCTTTGCCCAGACTTACGTCAAACGAGAGCCTTTGCTGCTCAGGGCCTATGCATCCGTCCTGGTGCAGTCGAACGCCTGCGGTCCGGCCCACGTCATGCGGGTGACGGGCTCGACCGGCGCGCGGCCGCGCAAGCGCGTGTGCGTACCAATGGGCATCGAGCGCGCCTCGCTCGGCTTCGTCCAGTAAGGCGGCAACTGGCTTCAAGTCCTTGACCGGGGCCGGGAAACTGGTCCGTGGGAGGACCATTCTCTCCCGATTTTGCCAGCCGTCATCCGCCGACCACGCTATACTTTGACCGCAATGGCGGGTCTTGGTGCGCCGGATCGAAATACCCGCCGCCCGGAGCCTCCCGTGATCGATCGCCGACGTTTCCTTGGCCAAGCCACCAGCCTGCTGGCGGCTGTGGCGCTCCCCCGGCTTGCATTTGCCAATGTGTCGCCGCCCCGGGAGTTGATCAATGAGGGGTTGGTCAGGCGGTTTGCCGAGGTGGGCACGGAGGGGACGTTCGTCGCCTTTAAGCCGGAAAACTATCTTGTCATCGCCAGCGACAAGGTTCGGTCCGGGCAGGGCCAGCTGCCGGCATCGACCTTCAAGATCCCGAACTCGATCATCGCGTTGGAGACCGGCGTCGTCGCCGACCCGGACAAGGACATCTTCAAGTGGGACGGGGTGAAGCGGCCGATCGAAGCCTGGAACAAGGATCATACGCTGCGCTCGGCCATCGCCGCCTCCGCCGTCCCGGTCTATCAGGAGATCGCCCGGCGGATCGGCGCGGAGCGCATGCAGCGCTACGTCAATCTGCTCGAATACGGAAACCGCAATATCGGCGGCGGCATCGACCAGTTCTGGCTCACCGGCGATCTGCGGATCGATCCGGTGCAGCAGATCGATTTCCTCGAGCGGCTCCGGCGCGGCGGGCTCGCCGTATCGCAGCGTTCGCAGCAGCTGACGCGTGAGATTCTGAGCGTCGAGAAAGCCGGGGAGGCTGTGATCCGCTACAAGACCGGTCTTCTCGGCGCCGAGCGCGGCAAGCCGTCGCTGGGCTGGGTGGTCGGCTGGGCCGAGAAAGGCAAGGACGTCACCGTGTTCGCCATGAACATGGACTGCAAGACGCCCACACATGTCCCGGCGCGGATGCCGGTGACGAAGCAGCTTCTGGCTGACGTCGGGGCGGTCTAGCGGCCGTTGGTCCAAGTGCTTCCGTGTCGCGGCGTCGTGTACTAATCTCTGCGCCGTTGGCATCGTCTGATTGATTTGTGGTGTTTCCGGTGAACGTGACTTCAGTTGTCGCTCGCACAATCCTGATTGGCGGCCTGCTTTTGGCAGTAGCGATGGAGACGGCCAGCGCCGAGGCCCGGCGCGCGCTCCTGATAGGCATCGACAACTACAGCAACGTACCCGCGCTTCAGAAGGCGGTCGGCGATGTGCAGGCCATGAAGCCGGCGCTGGAACGGCTCGGCTTCACCGTCGATCTCGTCGTCAATCCGGATCGCCGCACGCTCAACCTCGGCGTGTCGAGTTTCGTCGCGAAGCTGAAGCCGGGCGATACGGCACTCGTGCATTTCTCCGGGCACGGCATCGCGGTCGACGGCGAGAACTTCCTTTTGCCCGCGGACGTGCCGAAGCCAGCCCCGGGAGACAAGGACCTGGTGAAGTCCGAAGGCCTGCCGATGACGGGCCTGCTCGACCGGATACGCGGCGCGGGGCCGCGCGTCACCGTTCTCATTCTTGATGCCTGCCGGGATAATCCGTTCGCGCGACGCGGCACGCGCGCCATCGGTGTGTCCGGAGGGCTGAGCCAGGTGCAGCTTGCGCGCGGCGCGGCGCAATCCGGCGTTTTCATCATGTACTCGGCCGGCTATGGCCAGACGGCGCGCGACCGGCTGGATGACAACGACCGCGAGCCGACGTCGCTCTACACGCGCACGCTGCTGCGCAAGATTTCCGTCGAGGGCAAGCCGATCACCGATCTGGCGCGCGAAGTGCGCGAGGATGTCGAGGCGCTGGCCACCACCGTCCGCCACGAGCAGCGGCCGGCCTATTACGACGAACTGTCCGGACCGGCATTCTACTTCGCGCCGCCGGGAGCGATAGCGGCCGTTCCACCGCCGCAACCCGCACGCCCGCCGACGGACAACTCCGCATTGTCGCGGCCGGCGCCGCCAACCCCATTCGTTCAACCTGTTGCAGCGCCGCCGAGCTTCGATTGCCGCTATGCCCGCTTGCCGGATGAACTGGCCATCTGCGCAAGCCCGCAACTGGCGGCGCTCGATCGCCAGCTGTCGCAGCTCTACTATGCCCGCGTCGATGTGCTGGATAGCGATGCGCGGCTGGCGTTTCGCCGCCAGCAGGGCGATTGGCTGGGACGGCGCAAACTCTGCGGCGCCAATGCGGCGTGCGTTTCGCAGGCGTATTCCTCGCGCATTGCCGCGCTTCAGGGGCGAGTGAATCCCGCGACCACGCCTGCCCTCGCGGCGACGCCGAGCTTCAACTGCGCCAAAGCGCGTACCGCCGACGAAATCGCAATCTGCAACGATGGTGGGCTCGCGGCTAGGGACCGGCAGCTGTCCACGCTCTATGGCGGCGTGCTGGCGCGTCTCGATCTCGACGGCCAGCAGCGGCTTGCGGCTGCTCAGAAGGCGTGGTTGCAGCAGCGCGGCCAGTGCGGCGCGTCGGTCGCCTGTATCGCTAGCGCTTATGACAGCCGCATCCGGCAGCTCAGCGCTCGCTGACCGTCCGCCCGGCTACGGACCCTTCGCCGCCACCTGATCGGCCAGCATCGCCTTGGTCGCGGCCAGATCGACCAGCGGATAGGTCTCGAAATGGGCCGGGATCAGATCGGCCCATTCGTTCAGAATTCGATGCAGCAGGCTGTGATCCGGGACATCGAAAACGGCGACCGCGCCGCGCCCGACGCGCGGGTAGATGTGCTGGCACACTCCCTTGGCCTGATAGGGCGCGATCCAGTCCCAGAACCTCTGCCGGGTCGAGGCAAATTCGGACGGCCGCTCCGGGCGCGGGGTCGAGATCACGAGAAACAGCATGCGGCCGCCTTTCTTCCTTCAGAAAGAATAGCTTATCGGGATCGATAAAGCCCGGCCAGAGGCCGGATTTGACCGGCCAGCCCGTTTGCAGTTCACGAAATCCTATGTAGGACTTGTCCGGCATCCGACCTCGTCACCCGCCGGGCAAAAACCACGAAAACCTTCCGGGACACCCATGAAAGACATCGTTGAAAAGCTCGACGCACGCCGCAAGGGCGCCAAGCTCGGCGGCGGCGAGAAGCGCATCGAGGCGCAACACGGCCGCGGCAAGCTGACCGCGCGCGAGCGCATCGAGCTTCTGATGG
>JBEIPK010000007.1:0-67085 GCA_040377095.1 Novosphingobium sp. | reverse complement strand
CGGCAGACTATCTGGTGATGGCTGCCTGGCTGGCCTACCTGAAATCCGCGCTGCTGCTGCCCAAGGACGAGCAGGAAGACCCGAGCCCCGAAGAACTGGCGCTGCGCCTGCAACTGCGGCTGGAACGGCTGGGCGCGATGCGCGAGGCAGCGGCGCGGCTGATGGGGCGCGACCGGCTGGGGCGCGACGTCTTCGCGCGCGGCGCGCCCGAAGGCTTGAGGGTCGATCGCCGCAACCGCTGGCAATGCGACTGGTTCGCGCTCGTCCAGGCATACGGACAGGTCAAGGCGCGCACCGCTCCCGTCGTCCACATGGTGCGCGACCGCATGGTGATGACGCTCGACAGCGCACTGTCGCGCGTTTCGGCCATGCTCGGCGTCCAGCTTGACTGGATGGACCTGCGCGAGTTCCTGCCGCTCGCCGGCGAACAGGGCTGGGCCGAGCCCCGGCTGCGGCGCTCGGCGCTCGCGTCCAGCTTTGTCGCGGCGCTCGAACTGGCGCGGCTCGGCAAGGCGGAACTGGCACAGGACGAGATTTTCGGCCCCTTGCGGTTGCGCGGGATCAGGTCGTGAGCGCGAACCTGGACGGCGTCCCGGACGATCTCGTCCGCGCCGTAGAGGCGACACTGTTCGCGGCCCAGGAGCCGATGACGGCCGAGGCGATAACGGCGCATCTGGGCGGGGCGGATGTGCGCGGGGCCCTCGCGCAGCTTGCCGCGCACTATGCGGCGCGCGGCGTCCATCTGGTCGAGCGCGGCAAGCGATGGCATTTCCAGACCGCGCCTGACCTCGCGCATCTGCTGCGGCGCGAGCGCGAGGACGTGCGCCGCCTGTCGCGCGCGGCGACCGAAGTGCTGGCGATCATCGCCTATCACGAGCCGGTGAGCCGGGCAGAGATCGAATCGATTCGCGGCGTCCAGACCGGGAAGGGCACGCTCGACGTTCTGCTCGAAGCCGGGTGGGTGCGCATTGCGGGCCGCCGAGAAGTGCCGGGTCGGCCGGTGATCTATGCGACCACGCCCGAATTCCTTGCCCACTTCGGCCTCGCCTCGCGGCGGGACCTGCCGGGAATCGAGGAACTGCGCGCCGCAGGGCTGCTCGATCCAGTAGATGACGCTTTTGTGGCACTTTCCGGCGATTCGGGCGAACCACACGATGTCGCGGAAACGCGAAGCGGACTGGCAATGGGCGATGAAACTCCCTAACTAGGCGTCGCGGTCCGGCCGGGCGCGTCATCGTGACGCGCGACTTTTCCGGGCCCCGAATTCGGGAGTCAGTTCAATGGGTTTGTCGCTTCCGCACCTCGTCGTGCTCGCGCTCGTGGTGCTGGTGCTGTTCGGCCGCGGCCGGATTTCCGAAATGATGGGTGATTTCGGCAAGGGCATCAAGAGCTTCAAGGACGGCATGGCCGATGAAACGACCAATCGCCAGCCGCCCGCGCAGGCCCAGATCCCCCCTCCAGCCGCGTCGCAATCCCCGGCAGCGCAGGCTCCGGCCCAGCCGACGCTGAACGGCGAGACAATCGATCCCGGCCATTCTGCGCCGCGTTAAGGCGGGCCGCGCGCCTGCCTGGTTGACACCGCATGTTTGACATCGGCTGGGACGAAATGCTGTTCACGGCAGCCGTGGCGATTGTCGTCATCGGGCCAAAGGACCTGCCGCGCGCGCTGCGCACCGCGGGACAGTGGGTGGGCAAGGTGCGTCGCGTCTCGGGCCACTTCCGTTCGGGGATCGAGTCCATGATTCGCGACGCAGAGCTTCAGGAAATGGAAGCAAAGTGGCGCGCGCAGAACGAGGCGATCATGCGCGAGCATCCGCAGGTCGATCCGCACCCGTCCGATCTGCAACCAGCCCCCCTGGACGTGATCGGGGACAGGCCCATGACGCCGCTGCCGCCCGCCGGTTCCGCCGAGGCAGGGGCCAGTGCCGCGGCGTCCGAGGGCGATCCAGCTCCGGACGGGCGGAACTGACGCCGTGGCGCTGATTGGCGACATCGACGAAACGCAGGCGCCGCTGCTCGATCACCTGATCGAGCTACGCGGCCGGCTGGTCAAGGCCATCGCCGCGCTGGGGCTGGCGTTCTGCGTCTGCCTCTATTTCGCCGACGACATCTTCGGGTTCCTTGTCCGGCCCCTGACCGAGGCTTTCCCGCCGGGTGAGGGGCGGCTGGTCTATACCAAGCTGTACGAGGCATTTTTCGTTGAGCTGAAAGTGGCGCTGTTCGCGGCCTTCTTCGTCAGCTTTCCGGTGATTGCCAACCAGCTCTGGGCATTCGTCGCGCCGGGGCTTTATGCGAAGGAAAAGCGGGCCTTCCTGCCATTCCTGATTGCGACGCCGGTGCTGTTCACGGCCGGAGCGGCCCTGGCCTATTACCTTGTCATGCCGACCGCATTCAGATGGATGCTCGGCTTCCAGGGCGAAAAGGGCGGCCTGACGCTGGAGGCGCTGCCCTCCACCGGCGACTATCTCAGCCTCGTCATGCAGTTCATCCTCGCGTTCGGGATCTGCTTCCTTCTGCCGGTCCTGCTGATGCTGCTCAACCGCGCCGGCATCGTCAGCCGGACCCAGCTTGCCGGAATGCGGCGCTATGTCATCGTGGCGATCACTGCCATCGCCGCCGTGATCACGCCGCCCGACATCATGTCGCAGGTTCTGCTGCTGGTACCAATGCTGCTACTGTTTGAGGGATCGCTAGTGCTGATGTGGCTGACCGACCGGCGCGATGCAAAAACCAAGGCCAAGGATGACGCGAACCTGCCCGCCGTCCAGCCCGGCAACGAGGTTCAGCGCCCCGCCGAGTGAACCTGATCGGGGCGAGCGGGCTCGAGATCGTTCGCCTGCCAGGCTCGCCGTCCGCCGACCCATGTCTCGAGAACGCGCGGCGGGGGGGAACCATCGATGGTCCCGCTGCCCGGCTCGCGATCAAGCAGCACGAAATCGGCGCGCAGCCCGGCGGACAGGCGTCCTGCGCGCGTTTCGGCAAACAGCGCACGGGCGGTTGCAGCATTGGCGGCAAGCCCCTGCGGACTGCCAACGAGCGACGCCTGCACCCTGGCAATGTCGGCTGGTACAATAACGGCCGGCTGGGTCTCGGCGAGCAGGCCAAGAGTGGCGGCGCGAGGCATTTCCGCACCCGGCACCTGCCCCAGAACCCTCCAGCGCCGGTCGCCCCTGTAGGTCTCGGCCAGTTCCGCTGCCGCGCCGAGCAGGATCGGCACGGCAGCCGCGCTTTCCAGCCGCACCGAGATCTGGAAACGGTCCATCGCGGCGCGGCTCATGAGGTTGCGCAGCTGGGTATCGCTGGGGCCATCCGCGCCGCCGAAGCGCAGAACGGGTCCGTTGAATTTCAGCCGGTCCTCATAGAGCCATGGTGACGGCCCCGGCCCGCCGATCAGCACCGTCTGATCGATGCCGGGTGCAAAGGCGACCAGCCGCATTCGCAGCGTGCCCATGTCTCCGGCTCGGCGGAACGCCTGCCAGTCCTCGATCCCCGCGCCCATCGCGGCGGCGGTGGTAAACCCGCTGGACAGCAACGCCTGCTGTGCTTCCTGCAAGGCCACGTCGCGGTCCTCGGGCCGGGGCTGGCCGTTCGGCACGGCGCCGTCGGCTCGTGTAACCGAGGGTTTGGCGAGCAGCAGGCCGATGCCGAGCCGCATCACGTCGACATCGCTTGCGATCAGTCCGGGGGCGAGCACGCGGCCCCTGCCGTCGAGCCGGTAGTCCAGCTTCTTGGGCCGCTTGTCGCCGCGTTTGAACAGCTGGACCACGCGGCCGTCGTTGCCGATCAGCAACGCCTCGAAACGTTCGATTGCCCCGCCTTCATCCGACGTCACGCCGCTGACGTTGTCGATCAGGGTGTCGGCGCGCGCACCAGCCGGGAGCAGGAGCGCCGCAAGCAGGACCGCGGCGCGGCGGCCGCGCTGGCAAAACCTCACTTGGCGCCGCGCCTCGGCAAGCGGCGGAGCAGCGCGCTGGTATCCTGCCGCCCCGCGCCCATCGCCTGAAGCTCGGCATAAAACTGGTCGACCAGCGCCGTCACCGGCAGCGAGACGCCGATGCCGCGGCCCTCGTCCATTGCAAGGCCGAGGTCCTTTCGCATCCAGTCGATGGCAAAGCCGAAGTCGAAGCGGTCCTCGTCCATCGATTTCCAGCGGTTGTCCATCTGCCAGCTCTGGGCCGCGCCTCCTGAAATGGCCTCGTAGACCGCGTCCATGTCGAGGTGCGAGGACTGGGCGAAGCGCACTGCCTCGGCCAGGCCGGAGACTGCACCCGCGATGCATATCTGGTTGACCATCTTGGCGGTCTGTCCGGCACCAGCCTTGCCGATATGGACGATGCGCTGCGAATAGGCCTCCATGACCCCCCGCGCCGCCTCGATCGCGTCGGCCCGGCCGCCGCACATCAATGTGAGCGTGCCTTTCTCAGCGCCGATCTGCGATCCGGTCATCGGGGCATCGACGCAGTGGACCTGCTTGTCGCGCGCCTCAACCGCGATCTGGCGTGCGATGCGGGCCGAAACCGTGGTGTGATCGACAAACGTCGCGCCCTTGGGCAGCGTTGTGAACACGCCCTGCGGCCCCAGCACGACATCGGCGAGATCGTCGTCGTTGCCGACGCAGGTGATGACGATATCTGCCCCGCTGGCCGCATCGGCGGGGTTGTCGGCAATGCGCACGGCGACGTCCGGATGGTCGGCCGCCCATTGCCGCGCCCGTTCCGTGGTGCGGTTGTAGACGGTGAGGGTGTGCCCGGCCTGCGCGATGTGACGGGCAATCGCCCCGCCCATGACGCCGAGGCCGATGAAGGAGACTTTGCGGTTCGCGCTCATGGCACTGCGTGTAGCCGCTCCCGCGCCGGTTGGAAACGCCGCGCTCGGGGGTGCTGCGCCTTTTCAACCGCGCGCTGGCAGGGTAGGGCGCTGCCATGACCAAGACCGCCCAGCTTCAAGCCGCAGCGCCTCAACCGGCGGTGCTGAGTGTCGACGACGTTCGCGCGGCCGAGCGGCGGATTGCCGGCGCCGTGGTCCGCACGCCGACGCTTCATTCGAAGACGCTGTCTGCCATCACGGGCGCGAATGTCTGGCTGAAGTTCGAAAACCTTCAGTTCACTGCAGCCTACAAGGAGCGCGGCGCGCTCAACAAGCTGCTGCTGATTGCCGAGAGGAGCGGGGCATGCGCCGGCGTGATCGCGGCTTCGGCCGGCAACCATGCGCAGGGTCTGGCCTATCACGGCGGGCGTCTGGGCGTGCCGGTCACCATTGTCATGCCCCGCTCGACTCCCATCGTCAAAGTGCAGCAGACGCGCGGCCACGGTGCTGAAGTGGTGCTGGAAGGAGCGACGTTCGAGGAGGCTTACGCCCACGCACGCAAGCTCGAAGGGGAACGTGGACTCACATTTGTCCACCCGTTCGACGATCCCGACATCATGGCGGGGCAAGGCACTGTCGCGCTCGAAATGCTGGAGGACGCGCCCTCCATCGATACGCTGGTGGTCCCGGTCGGCGGCGGCGGGCTGATCTCGGGCGTGGCGGTTGCTGCCAAGGCGATCAAGCCGGGCATCCGCGTCATCGGTGTGCAATCGAACCAGTTTCCGGCGATGTATTCGTTGAAGCACGGCAAGGACATCCGTGGGGGCGGTGACACGCTGGCGGAAGGCATCGCGGTCAACGAACCGGGGATGCTGACCCGTGCCGTCGTCGCCAGCCATGTCGACGAAATGCGCCTTGTCCAGGAAACGCGGATCGAGGAAGCGATCTCGCTGCTGCTCGATATCGAAAAGACCGTGGTCGAAGGCGCGGGCGCGACGGGCCTTGCCGCCCTGCTGCCGCCGCGCAATGGTTCTTTCCGGCCCGAATTCGAGGGGCGCGACGTCGGCGTGATTCTGACCGGCGGCAACATCGACCAGCGGTTTCTCGCCAACGTCATCCTGCGCAACCTGGCGCGCTCGGGCCGGATCGGGCGGATCAGCGTGCTTCTGGACGACAAGGTCGGCGCGCTTTACGAGATCGCCGGCATCTTCACGCGCAACGGCGCCAACATCATCGAAGTGGCGCACCAGCGCATTTTCGGCGTGCTCTCCGCCAAGAACACCCAGACTGAGATCGAGTACGAAATCCGCGATGCAGCGGCGCTGGAAAGCCTGCTCCACGATATCGAGGCAGCCGGCTATGCCTACGAGATCATGACCATTGCGGGGCGCCGCACAAGCAAGGCGCTGCGCAACTGATCGGTGCGCAAGGTTTTCCCCCTGGCCTGTCCCACGGTGGTGCGCGGAAACGGCCGCGCTGGCTAACTGTGCAAAATAATATCTCGTTAACCCTGTTTCTTGGTTAAAAGACTTTCAACGCGCGGGTTGGGGGGGCATAATCACGGCACGGCAACAGTCTTTGACCGGACAGGCAGAGGAAGCGCAGCGCTCGTGACGGCACCCGTCAGATTTCCCCGGTTTTTCGTGACCAGCCCGGCGCCGTGTCCCTATCTACCGGGACGCAGCGAGCGCAAGGTGTTCACCGAGCTCAAGGGTCCGCATGCCGATGCGCTCAATGATGCGCTGGGCCGGATCGGATTCCGTCGCAGCCAGACCGTCGCCTACCGTCCCTCGTGCATCGAGTGCTCGGCCTGTGTCTCGGTCCGCGTGCCGGTGGGGGACTTCGCGCCGTCAGCCACGCAGCGCAAAGCCTTGCGCCGCAACGATGATCTGGTGGTCAGCCTGTGCCGTCCGTGGTCCACGTCCGAGCAGTTCGACCTGCTGCAACGCTATCTCGGCGTGCGCCATCCCGGCGGCGGCATGGCGACGATGGACGAAGTCGATTTCGCCGACATGGTCGAGCATACACCTGTCACAAGCCATGTCGTCGAATACCGCGAGCCGTCCGCCGATGGCGTGACGCCGGGCCGTCTCGTCGGCGCCTGCCTGACCGACCGTCAGGGCGATGGGCTCTCGATGATCTACAGCTTCTACGATCCCGAGCATGAAGCGCGGACCGGGCTGGGCAATTTCATCATCCTCGACCACATCCGCCAGGCTCAGGATCTGGGCCTGCCCTTTGTCTACCTTGGCTACTGGGTCGAGGGATCGAGCCGGATGCAGTACAAGGTGCGCTACCGCCCGATAGAGCGGCTTACCCGCACCGGCTGGGAACGCATCTCGGATCGGGAGCATGACCGGCTCGTCCTCGCCGCCGCGCAGGTGCGCCGCGACAATGGGCCCGCTCCGGGCGGCAGCGCCAAGGATGCCATGCCTTTGGGGCAGGAACGCTACCGCCTCGTTGATTGAATTTGGGGTCGACTGAGGCTGGTCGCTAACCGGCGGAATAGAGCGCGGCTTCCTCGGCCCGGCGGCGACGCAATCCGCTCATCGGCCGCCCTCCCGCATTGACCCACTTGCCGAATTCGGTTGCGGCGCCACCATGGTCGCCCGCGATATGCTTTTTGGTCAGCGTGGCGCGGGCGATCGCGCCGGTATTGTAGTGGAACGAGACGAGCGCGTCGAACTGACCGGGCGAGGTGGGTGCATCGCCGATGGCGCGAGCGACTTGGCCCGCAAAGCGCGCGACGTCGCGCTCGAGCCGGGCGTCGCACTCGCGCTGCGTCCAGACCGTTCCTTGCGAAATGTCCGGCCCGGTCGATCCCCAGCCGATGGTCCACGGCGCGCCGCCGGTGCCCGGATCGGGATAGGCCTCGAACCGTCCATCGGCCCGCCGCCGGGCGCAGCCCTCCCATTTGCGGATAAGGGCAAGGCCGGCCGGACTGACTGCATGTGGAGATGGAGCGTCATTGGCGGGAGCGGCGATTGCCGGCTCGAACGCGGCATCGAGCGCGGCGTCGAGCGCTGCGACCTCATCGCGGGTGAATCCGCGCCGCAGCATGGCGCGGACGGCGTCGAAGATCGGTTTGCGCTGCATGGGTCTTGCCTCCTCGCGGACGAACGGAAGCGCACCAGTTAGTACACGCGCGGGGCGGTAGGAAAATGTTTAATAGTGCACATAGCGGCGGCCAAACGAAAAAGGGCGCCCGGATCGCTCCGGACGCCCCTGTGGTGATCGCGTGAGCAGCCCGATCAGAGGCTGTAGTACATATCGAACTCGACGGCCGAGGGCGTGGTTTCCCAGCGCATCACTTCGGGCCACTTCAGTTCGATGTAGGCATCGATCTGGTCCTTGGTGAACACGCCGCCCTGAAGCAGGAAGTCATGGTCCGCCTCAAGGCTTTCCAGCGCCTCGCGCAGCGAACCGCAGACGGTCGGCACGGCGGCGAGTTCGGCCGGCGGCAGATCGTAGAGATTCTTGTCCATGGCTTCGCCGGGGTGGATCTTGTTGCGGATCCCGTCGAGCCCGGCCATGAGCAGCGAGGCGTAGCACAGGTAGGGGTTCGCCATCGCGTCGGGGAAGCGGAATTCCACGCGCTTTGCCTTTTCGCCCGCACCGTAGGGAATGCGGCACGAGGCCGAGCGATTGCGCGCCGAATAGGCGAGCAGCACAGGCGCCTCGTAACCCGGAACCAGCCGCTTGTAGCTGTTGGTGGTGGGATTGGTGAAGGCATTGAGCGCCTTGGCGTGCTTGATCACGCCGCCGATGAAGTAAAGGCACATGTCCGAGAGGCCGGCATACCCGTTGCCGGCGAAGAGCGGCTTGCCGGCTTCCCAGATCGAGATGTGGGTGTGCATGCCCGATCCGTTGTCGGTCTTGATCGGCTTGGGCATGAACGTGGCCGTCTTGCCATAGGCCTGCGCAACCTGCTGCACGACATATTTGTAAACCTGCATGCGGTCAGCAGTCTGCACCAGGGTACCAAAGGTCAGGCCCAGTTCGTGCTGCGCCGAGGCGACTTCGTGGTGGTGCTTGTCGCAGGGCAGGCCCATTTCGAGCATGGTCGAGACCATCTCGCCGCGGATATCGACGCAGCTGTCGACCGGGGCGACCGGGAAGTAGCCGCCCTTGGCGCGCGGACGGTGACCCAGGTTGCCGCCTTCGTACTCGCGGTTGCCGTTGGTCGGTAGTTCGATATCGTCAATCTTGAAGCCGTTGCCGTCATAGCCGTCATAGAAACGCACGTCGTCGAACAGGAAAAATTCGGCTTCCGGGCCGACATAGACCGTGTCGCCCACGCCCGAGCTCTTGACGAAAGCCTCGGCGCGCTTGGCGGTCGAACGCGGGTCGCGGGCATAAAGCTCGCCCGTCGAAGGCTCGACGATGTCGCAGCATACGATCATCATCGGCGTGGCTGAGAACGGATCGACATAGACCGCGTCGAGGTCGGGCTTGAGGATCATGTCGCTCTCGTTGATGGCCTTCCAGCCCTCGATCGAGGAACCGTCGAACATCAGGCCGTCTTCAAGTTCGTCCTCGCCGATCACGGATGCAACCATGGTCAGGTGCTGCCACTTGCCCTTGGGATCGGTGAAGCGCAGGTCAACCCACTCGATTTCCTCGTCCTTGATGCGCTTCAGGACGTCCTTTGCACTAGCCATATGCCTCGTTCCTTTGATTGAAAATGTGAATTGCGTTCGTCATGCTGAGCCATGGCCAGCATCCATTGCGCCATCGCAGCCGGGCAGCTGACAGTGGGATGGACCCCCGAAAGGGGCGACGGTGGGTTGATGGGTCAGATCGCGTCGTCGTTGCGTTCTCCGGTGCGGATGCGCAGCGCGCTTTCGATGGGGATGACGAAGATCTTGCCATCGCCGATGCGCCCGGTCTGCGCGGCGGCGGCAATCGCCTCGACCGTGCGTTCGGCCAGATCGTCGCTGACGACGACCTCGAGCTTCACCTTGGGCAGGAAGTCAACGACGTATTCGGCGCCGCGATAAAGCTCGGTATGGCCTTTTTGCCGGCCGAAACCCTTGGCTTCGGTGACCGTGATTCCGGACACTCCGACGTCGTGGAGCGCTTCCTTGACTTCGTCGAGCTTGAACGGCTTGATGATCGCTTCGATCTTTTTCACGTTATCCGAACCCCTGCGCATAGAGCCGGCACCGCGCGATGCGGAACCGGGTGTTCCATGCCTCCGTCTGCGCTTCCGCGAAGATGCGCTACCCCAGCTGAAGCTTTCCAGTTGACGCAGCTACTTCAAGAATCGTGCCAGAGGCCGCAAAAAGCCCTAGGCGATGCCGCGCCCTTGGAAAAGAGCCGATTCCACAGTTTCCCAGCGCCGTCCGGATGCGGGATGGTCGGGGAGAAGCAGGCTGACGGCCCGCACTGCCTCAAAATTGAGCAAGCGCTGATCAAAAAACAGGCGGGCTAAAGAGCAAGGCCTGCCGTTTCAGGCAACCCGGCCATGATGTTGAGGTTCTGCACCGCAGCGCCGCTCGCGCCCTTGCCCAGGTTGTCGAGCCGGGCGACGAGCCGGGCCTGCGCGCCGTCCTTCGCGCCGAACACCCACAGGTCGAGCCGGTCGGACGGCACGGCGGAGGCACGCAGCAGCAGTTCGTCCGGCGCTTCGTCATGGACTGTGACGACTTGGCTGCCGGTGTAGAAATCGACGAGGCACAGCCGCAACACCTCGGGCGATCCTGCCATCGGCATGACGCTGAGCGGCAGCGGCACGTCGACCAGCATTCCGCGATGCGCCGGGACGACCGAAGGCGAGAACACGGGCGGATGGGCGAGGTCTGCAACTGCCTGCATTTCCGCGACGTGCTTGTGCCCCAGCCCGAGGCCATACGCGCGAAACGCGATGTCCTGGTCCTCGACAAAGCGGGCGATCAGCGGTTTTCCGCCGCCCGAATAGCCGGACACGGCGTTGACGGTATAGGGCCAGTCGGCCGGCAGCAGGCCGGCACGCACCAGCGGCGCGACAAGGCCAAGAAAGCCGGTCGAATAACAGCCCGGATTGCTGACGAGGCGCGCCGAGGCAATCGCCTCGCGCCCCGTGATCTCGGGAAAGCCGTAGGTCCAGCCGGCGGCCACGCGGTGCGCGCTGGAGGCATCGATGATCCGCGCCTTGCTGCCTTGCGCCAGTAAAACTGCCTCTCGCGCGGCATCGTCGGGCAGGCACAGCACGGCAAAGTCGGCGGCGCGGAAGGCATCGCGCCGGGCATCGGCGCTCTTGCGCTGTGCCTCGTCGAGGATGATGAGCGAAAATTCGGAGCGACTCGCCAGCCGGTCGGCGATTTCCAATCCGGTGGTGCCGGCGGCACCGTCGATGAAAACGCGAACCGTCATGCCGGCGGGTCCAGCGCGGCAAGCGGCAGATAGCCGACGAAGCCGTCCTCGCCCACTTGCCCCCAAGCCCAGTTGCCTGCCATGTCGAGCACGTTGAACACGGTTCCGCCCGCCAGCATCTCCATGGGCTCGGCATCATCGCTGGCCGCCTTGCGCAGGATAACGTCGCCGCCCGTGACGTTGCGGCGCATCGGCACGACATAGTGGGGCACGAAATAGCGGCCCGCGAGCCTGATGTGCGCCAGATCGCCGCGCAGCGGCAGCCGACCGGCCTCGGCCGTCACGCCGGGGCCGCTGAGCACGAAGCTCAGGCCTGCGAATCCGTTCCGCACATGGGAATCGTAAGCTGACAACTGGTGGCCGCCCCCGAAAGCAAAGATCGGCGCGCTTAGCTGTTGCATGGCGCAGACGCAAGTTTGCCGCCGGATGCCGGGTCCTGGCCTCGCTCAGGCATAGCGCGCGCAGAGCATGTGCCACGCCGCGCGCAGGCCCAGCGCGTCGCCGCCCTTGGGCCGACCGGGCTTACCAGCGGGGCGCCACGCGAAGGTATCGAAATGCGCCCAGTCCAGCCCCTCGGGTACGAACCGGTCCATGAACAGCGCAGCGGTGACGGCGCCGGCGAAAGGGCTGGAGCCGGCGTTGTTGATGTCGGCGATATCGGACTTGAGAAATTCGCGGTACGCCTCGTGCAGCGGCAGCCGCCAGCAGGGATCGTCATTCGCGCTTCCGGCCTCGATCAGGGCTTGCGCGGTTTCGTCGCGCCGCGTGAACAGGGCGGGCAGGTCAGGCCCCAGCGCGACCCGGGCAGCGCCGGTGAGCGTGGCGAAATCGATCATGAGGTCGGGCTTGTCCTCGCCCGCGCGGGCCAGTGCGTCGCCCAGCACGAGACGCCCTTCCGCGTCGGTATTGCCGATCTCGACCGAAAGCCCGCTGCGCGAACGCAGGACATCGCCGGGCCGGAAGGCGTTGCCGGACACCGCGTTCTCTACTGCCGGGATCAGGAGATGGAGCCGCACCTTCAGGCCGCTTGCCATGACCAGCTGTGCCAATGCCAGCGCATGCGCTGCGCCGCCCATGTCCTTCTTCATCAGCAGCATGGCGGATGATGGCTTGAGGTCCAGCCCACCCGAATCGAAGCAGACGCCCTTGCCGATAATGGCGAGGCGCGGGTGCGCCGGATCGCCCCATTCAAGCTCGATCATCCGGGGCGCGGCATGGCGAGAAGCGGCACGGCCGACCATGTGGACCATCGGGAAGCCCCGCTCCAGCACATCGCCGCGCGTGATTTTCACGTGGGCATGGTGCGGCTTGGCGATCCGTTCCACCTCGGCCTCGATCTCGGCCGGTCCCATGTCCTCCGCGGGCGTGTTGACCATGTCGCGTACCAGAGCGATGGCCGCCGTCTCGCGCAGCACCGGGTCGATGGCCTTGGCGTCCGATGTCAGCAGCACGCGCGGGCCTTCGCCGCCGGGTTCCGAGCGGTAGCGGTCGAAGCGGTACTGTCCGCTGACCCAGCCGAACAGGGCTGGGCCGGGTTCTCCGCCCACGCGCCGGTAGGTTCCGGCTGGCAGGACCTCGCCCAGCTTTGCCATGCACCAGCTCGACAGGCTGGCGCTATTCGCGACCCCGGCGACCGCGAACCAGGCATTTTCTGCATTTGGGCCATCGGGCACGATGGCATGGCTGTAGCCTTCGGCCTCGAACTTCTGCGCGGCAAGCGCGGCGCGCTGGGGTGCGGAGAGGGTCCGTGTGAAATCCTCAAGCCCTGCCTTGTCGACAAGGTGGAGTGAAACGGCGGATTGGCCCTTGTCGGGCTGGATCAGGGCGTGCTTGTCAGTCATTCTGGCTCAACCCCTAACGCCAAAGCCCGGTTGCGGCAAAAGAGGAATTCGAGATGAAACCGTGCCTTGCGCTTTTTGCCTGCCTGCCCCTGGCAGGACTGTCGGTGGGCGCCTGTTCACGCGTGCCTGAAAGCGCGCAGGAGGCCGCCGCGCGCGACGTTGCGCCGGCCGGGGCTGCATCGGTGGCCAGTCCCTCCCCCGCTTCCTCGCCGGCAGCTCCCCGCCGCGAGACAGTCGACAACGATCTGATGGACTTCGATTATGCCTATCCCCCGCAGGCAGCGGCGATCCCCGCACTCGCGGCATTGCTTGAAGCGGATATCGCCCGGCAGAAGCGGGAACTGCTGCCGCAGGCGCGGGCGATGCAGAAGGAGGCAAAGGAAAACGGCTATCCCTTCCACGGCCTGGGGTACTGGGTGGAATGGCAGGTGGTGACCGATCTTCCCGGCTGGCTCAGCCTTTCGACGCAGGTCGGCACTTTCATGGGCGGCGCGCATCCCAATTATCACTACGATACGATCCTGTGGGACCGGCAGGCGGGGAAGCGTCGAGCGCCGGTCAGCCTGTTCGTTTCGCCCGGCGCGCTCGACAAGGCGATCCGCCGGGATTTTTGCCGCGAGCTCGATCTCCAGCGCAAGGAGAAGCGGCAGGGCGAAGGCGCGCCCGAAAGCGTGATTCCCGAATTTGATGGGTGCATCGCGCCGCTGGAAAACACGCTGATCCTCGGTTCGTCCAACGGCAAGGCGTTCGACCGGCTGGGCATCCTGATCGCGCCGTACGATGCCGGTCCTTACGCGGAAGGCAGTTATGAAGTGACACTGCCCGTTACCGCTGCGGTACTGGCGGCGGTGAGGCCGGAATATCGGCCGACTTTCGTGGTCAAACGCTGATGCCTCGCAATTTCCCGCAATTGGCGCTACATGTCAGGCGATGACCGAATACCAGACCATAACCGACGCCGATGTCGTCCTGCGCGACGGCACGATCAAGCTGCACGGACCCGAGGCTTTCGAAGCGATGCGGAAGGCCGGGCGCCTCGCCGCCGAATGCCTCGATGCAGTGACGCCATTGGTCCAGCCGGGCGCCACAACATCATCCATCGATGATTTCGTGCGGCAGTGGACTCTCGATCGCGGCGCGGTCCCGGCGACGCTCGGCTACCGGGGTTATGCGCATTCTTGCTGCATTTCGATCAACCACGTGGTGTGCCACGGCATTCCGTCGGACAAGACGCTGAAGGATGGCGACATCGTCAACATCGACGTGACGCCGCTGCTTGATGGCTGGCACGGCGATTCGAGCCGGATGTATCTTGTCGGAGACGTACCGCTGAAGGCGCGGCGGCTAGTCGACGTGACCTACGAATGCCTGATAATCGGCATCGAGCAGGCCAAGCCGGGCGCGCGGCTGGGCGATATCGGCGCGGCGATCCAGAAGCACGCCGAAGGTCACCGCTATGGCGTTGTGCGCGAGTTCTGCGGGCACGGCCTTGGCCGCCTGTTCCACGATGCGCCCGAAGTGGTCCACGCAGGCCGCGCCGGGACGGGGCCGGAGCTGCGGCCGGGCATGTTCTTCACAATCGAGCCGATGATCAATCTCGGCAAGCCGCCGGTAAAGATGCTTGAGGACGGCTGGACGGCAGTGACGCGCGACCGTTCGCTTTCGGCGCAGTTCGAACATTCGATCGGCATCACCCAGGACGGCTGCGAGATCTTCACGCTCAGCCCGGCAGGACTGCACAAGCCGCCTTATTGAGGCGTCACAGCCGCGCGGCCCTTACGGCCGCACCCCCCGCGAACGGTGCGACCGCGAGCAAAACGAGGCTGACTGCTGCCGTCAGCGCAAGGCCGCTGTCTCCCCCTGTGGCCAGGCTACCCGCACCGAAGATCAGGATCGGCACCGTCAGCGGCAGCACCAGCAACCCCGCCAGCGCGGCGCCGCCCTTGAGGCCCGAGGTGAGCGCCGCAACGGTCACCCCGATGGCGGCGAGCCCCGGCGTTCCCGCCAGCAGGCCAAGCTCTAACGTGCGCAAGGTCGGCCCGTCGATGCCGAGAAGCGCGGCGGAGGGCAGCGCTGCCAGCATCAGCGGCGGGCCAAAGCCAAGCCAATGCGCCAGCACCCGCACGCCGACGATCAGTTCCTCCGAGACTCCGCGCAGCGCCCACTGGTCGAAGAAACCGGTCTCGATGTCAGGTTCGATCAGCCGGTCGAGCGGGAGGATTGCGGCGAGCAATGCCGCCAGCCAGATCACCCCGCCGCCGGTGCGCGCCAGCGTCGTCGCGTCTGGGCCGACTGCGAAGGGAAACAGCATGGCGACGGCAAGGAAGAAAAGCACCGGCAGCAGCCCGCCGCCGCGCATTCCGCCGCCGACGAAGCGGGCAAGGTCACGCCGCAGCAGGGCCGAGACCACGCCGCTCATGTCGCGAAGTTAGCCAGATCGATCACGCGCCGCGCGGTGATTTCGAACGGCTGGTGCGATGCGACCACTGCCAGCCCGCCCGCCGCAGCGTGCGCGGCGACGAGATCGTGGAGCAGGGCGGTCCCTTCGCGGTCCAGCCCGTTTAGCGGCTCGTCAAGTAGCCAGATGCCGGCGTCCTGCGCGATCAGCCGGGAGAGCGCGGCACGCTTGCGCTGGCCGGTCGAGAGATAGCGCACCGGCACGTCGAGCAAGCCCGTGAGCCCGAGGCGCTGCGCGGCCGCGCTGCAATCGCCCCCATCGATCCGCTGCCAGAACGCGAGCGCGCGGCCCAATGGTAGGGCCGGGTCGAGAGCGGGGCGTTCGTCCACCAGTCCAAGGCTGCCGCTGCGCTCCATACGTCCGGCGAAAGGCGCCAGCAGGCCGGCGAGGATGCGCAGCAGGCTCGACTTGCCTGCGCCGTTGCGGCCCGCCACTTGCACCACTTCGCCCGCACCGACTTCGAGCGTCAGGCCCGAAAACAGCACGCGGTCGCCGCGCCGGCAGGCAAGGTCTCTCACGGCGATGCGGCACGCTTGCATGGCATGGCGCGATAGGGGAAAGCCGCGGCCCTGCCAAGGAGCGCCCGATGCCGCCTAAAGCGCCGGGTTGTTGTAGCAGTGCCAGGTATAGATTGCCGCCGCGCCGCGGTGCGGCCGCCAGGCTTCGGCCAGCGCGCGCGTCGCCTTTTCGTCAGGCCGGGCATCGAGGCCAAGCAGTTTGGCAAGGCCCGCCTGCACGGCAAGGTCTCCCGCCGGCCAAATATCGCCGCGCCCTTCCGCGAACAGCAGGTAAATCTCTGCGGACCACCGGCCGATCCCTTTGATGCGGACGAGTTCGGCAATCGCGGTTTCGTCGTCCTCGGGCAGGCTGTGAAGGTCGAGCGTGCCTCCTGCCACCAGCTCGCACAGCGAGCGGGCATAGCCCTGCTTCTGGCGCGACAGTCCGCAGGCACGCAACGCGTCGAAATCGGCCGCCAGGAGGCGGTCGGTGTGCATTTCCGGTCCAATCAGCGCCTCCAGTCGTTTCCACACCGAAGTCGCCGCCGCGACGCTGACCTGCTGGCCGACGATGGTGCGCAAAAGCGTGACATGGCCCCGCTCGCGTATGCGCGGCTCGGGATACCCGGTACGCTCCAGCGCCCGCGCGATGGCGGGCTCGATGGCAGCAATTGCGTCAAGTCCGCCGCGAAGGGCCTCTGCGCTCAATCCCATATCCCTGTGCTGCCTTGCAAATTTCGATCACAGCGACTAGCAGCCCGCGCAAAGCGCCGATAGTGGGCGCGCGAGGGACTAGCCAAATGCCGAAGATCACTGTCATCAATCACGCCGGTGAAGCCACTTCGATCGACGCGGCCGAAGGTCGCACCCTGATGGAAGTGATTCGCGACAACGGCTTTGACGAGCTGCTCGCCCTGTGCGGCGGCTGCTGCAGCTGTGCGACCTGCCATGTCCACATCGACCCGTCTTTCGCCGACAGGACGCCCAAGATGTCGGACGATGAGAGCGACCTGCTCGACAGCTCGGATCACCGCGACGCAAACTCGCGCCTGTCATGCCAGATTCCGGTCACGGCGGCGCTCGAAGGCCTCACTGTCACGATCGCGCAGGAAGACTGAGGACCCGGCTGCCCGGCTTCGATCGCAGCAAAGCGATTGCGCCGGGCGGGTTCGCACCCTACTTGAAGCGACATGACCGGCCTGCCCGTCCGCGACAAGACACTCGACCTGATCGGCAACACGCCGCTCGTCCTGCTCAAGGGGCCGAGCGAGGCCGCCGATTGCGAAATCTGGGGCAAGTGCGAATTTGCCAACCCCGGCGCTTCGGTCAAGGACCGGGCCGCGCTGTGGATTGTGCGCGATGCGGAGGCGCGCGGCGAACTCAAGCCGGGCGGCACCGTGGTCGAGGGCACGGCGGGCAACACCGGCATCGGCCTCGCTCTCGTCGCCAATGCGCTGGGCTACAGGACGGTCATCGTCATGCCCGACAATCAGTCACGCGAGAAGATGGACACGCTGCGCGCGCTCGGTGCCCAGCTGGTGACTGTCCCGCCGACTAAGTTCGCCGATCCCAACCACTTCGTCCACACTTCGCGCCGGCTGGCCGAGGAAACCCCCGGCGCGGTCTGGGCCAACCAGTTCGACAATGTCGCGAATCGCAAGGCACACATCGAAAGCACAGCGCCTGAAATCTGGGAACAGATGGGCGGCCGAATCGATGGTTTCACTTGCGCGGCGGGGACCGGTGGGACGATTGCCGGGGTCGGTATGGGCCTCAAGGAGCGGGACTCGAACGTCACCATCGCGCTCACCGATCCGCACGGCGCGGCGCTCTACAGCTACTACGAGACCGGCGAACTCAAGGCCGAGGGCACGTCGGTCGCGGAAGGAATCGGGCAGGGCCGCATCACTGCCAACCTCGAAGGTGCGCCGATCGACACGCAGTTCCGCATCTCCGACGAGGAGGGCCTGGAATGGGTCTCGCGCCTGCTGGCCGATGAAGGGCTGTGCCTTGGCCTGTCCTCGGGCATCAACGTCGCGGGGGCCGTGGCGCTTGGCCGCCAGCTGGGCAAGGGATCGCGCATTGCCACGGTGCTGTGCGATACGGGCTTTCGCTACTTGTCCTCGCTGTACAACGCGCAGTGGCTGGAATCCAAGGGTTTGCCCGTCTTTCCCTGGCTGGAAACTTAGGCTAGGCTCACCGCATGGCTCAGGATCAACAGTCCAGGCCGGTGCCCCCGGTCGCCACGACCCAGCATTTCGTGCCGCCCTCGATGCGCGAACTGCGCTCGCAGGCCGTGCATCGTCTCCAGGTCGGTCTGTTCGGGCTCGCCACGATGCTGCTGCTTGTCGGCCTTGCGAACATCATCATGGACCGCGCGCGGCTGACCAACGAGAGCGAAGCCGTAACCGCGCAGGTTTCAGGCGCGGTCGAGGAAAAGGCGGCGAGCGACCCGCTGGCCGATATCGGCGTCGTCCCTGCTGCCGATCCAAGCGCTGCGGCTGACCAGACCGATCCTTGAGGCTGTGACAGGTCGCACACGGCGGCTGGCGCTGGTTGCAGGCGGATTGCTTGTCCTGGCGCTGATCGGTGGGGCATTGTCGTGGGGGCAGGACGAGCCGGCTCCGACCCGCCCGCTAACCACCGGCCTGTTTACCACCCTGCCGATCCTGTGGAACGAAAGCGGCGGCGTTTCCGATCTGCTCAGCGACAAGGCGCCGCCGCACTGGGCAATGGCGGTTTTGCGGCGGCATGGCCCGGTCCTGGCGCTCGACCGGCTGGGAGGGGACAAGGGATCGCAGGGCCTGCCGCGCATCGACCTGCTGATCATGGCGCAGCCAAGGCCGCTGTCTCCTGACGAGAATGTCGCGCTCGATGACTGGGTGCGGAACGGAGGCCATGTACTGCTCCTCGCCGATCCGATGCTGACGCAGGACAGCCGCTTTTCTCCCGGCGATCCGCGCCGGCCGCATGATATCGCAATGCTCTCGCCGATCCTCGGCCACTGGGGTCTTCGCCTGACTTTCGACGAGGCGCAGGGCGCGGGCGAGAGTGTTGTCGATGTTCTGGGACACGCCATGCCGGTCAATCTGGCCGGGCAATTCGAGCCTCTGCCGGGCACCGGCAACTGCCGGATCGAGGGGGGCGGCCTGCTCGCGCGATGCAAGATCGGGAAGGGCCGTGTCATCGCGCTGGCCGACGCAGCGCTGCTTGAGCCAGGGCGCGGGACCGACGGCCCGGACGCACTCGAAGCCCTGATTTCAGACACCGGCCACTGACGATTCCGACATCGCCGACTCGCTTGAAGCAGGGAAACGCGCGGGACGAGTGGGGAACGGCCCGCCAAATTCGGGGAAATCGTGCCAAACCTTGGGGAAAGGTGTCTTTCCGATCGCTTTATGAGCAAGTTTCGTCCAATATCGCCATGGTAAATAGCGGAGAAAAAAGGGAAAAACTTTTTCCCTAATTTTCCCCGACTGTGGCTTCCCTTCCCCGATCAGAACGGTTAATAAAGTCATCCATCGGAATGACTGTTCTGCTGCGCCCCATTCGGGGGGCGGGCCGCCGCGCGCTCACTGCGCCTGGCGGGGCGGAGAGGCTCGTTCCGGTATCGAAGGCTCCTGCGGGAGCTGTGGGGGATAGACGGGGCCGTGACGACCATCGTTCACGAGTATAACGGACCGGGCTTTTCGCTGCTTGGCGACAAGGGCCGCTTCGTGCTGCCTCCCAAGTTCCGCAAGACGCTCAAGGATTCGAACCCCGGCGGCGAAAAGAAGCTCTACCTCGACATGCACCCCTATTTCCCCTGCCTCGTCGGTTTCGGGGAGCCCTACAAGGACGTGCTGCGCGCCGAAGTGCCGGCCGATGCTGCCGATGGCGAGACGCGGGCGCTGCGTGCCTTTCAGTTCTACAGCTTCGATGCGGCGCCGTTCGACGATTCCGGCCGCTTCGTGATGCCGCGCAACATGATGGAACTCGCCGGGATCGCGGACGCTGTCTATTTCCACGGGACCGGTCCCTGCTTCACGCTGTGGAACCCGGAAACGCTGCTCGGCATGAAAGACCGCGCCTTCATGGCGGCGCAGTCGCACTGCCGCGCGCAGCTGGCGCTCGCCAAGGGGCGCAAAGCATGAGCGGCGCACCTCACGTTCCGGTCCTGCTCGACGAAGTGATCGCGGCGCTCTTGCCGTCACCCGGCGCGGTGATCGTCGATGCGACGTTCGGCGCGGGCGGCTATACCCGTCGCCTGCTCGATGCGGGCGCAGTGGTCCATGCCTTTGATCGCGATCCCGACGCGCTGGCTGCCGTCGCCGCCAACCCCGCCGCATGGCCAGAGGTAATCGCCGAGCCGCCCCGGCTCATGCTCCACGCGCGCCGCTTTTCCGAAATGGTAGCCGCGCTGGCCGAAGCGGGCGTCGCCAGTGTCGACGGCGTGGTGATGGACATCGGCGTGTCCTCGATGCAGCTTGACCAGCCGGCGCGCGGCTTTGCCTTTGCCAGCGACGGCCCGCTCGACATGCGGATGGAGCGGAGCGGACCAAGCGCCGCCGACTTCGTCAACGAGGCCAGCGAAAGCGACATTGCCGACGTGCTCTACACCTACGGCGAGGAGCGCCAGTCACGCCGGGTCGCGCGGGCCATCGTCGCGGCGCGCCCGCTCTCGACCACAGGCCAACTGGCGGGCGTGGTGCGCAAGGCGCTTGGTTATCGTCCCCATTCGAACAAGGGGCCTGCGCCCAAGGACCCGGCGACGCGCACCTTCCAGGCGATCCGCATTCACGTGAACGGCGAACTCGACGAGCTCCGGCAAGGCCTCTGCGCGGCAGAGTGTCTGCTGCGGGGCGGGGGACGGCTGGCGGTGGTGAGCTTCCACAGTCTGGAAGACCGCATCGTCAAGCAGTTCCTGCGGGAGGCGAGCGGGGCCACGGCCCGGGCAAGCCGCCACCTCCCGCAGAGCCCGGCGACTTCCGCGCAGCCCGTGTTCCGCGATGTCGGCAAGGCGGTGCGTCCTTCGGAAGCTGAACTGGCCCGCAACCCGCGCGCGCGCTCGGCCACGCTGCGCGCCGCAACCCGCACCGATGCCCCTTCACGCGAAAGGAAAGCGGCATGAACCTGACCCGAGACCGCGCCCGTTCGATCGGCTGGGCCGTTATCCTGTCCGTGTGCCTCGCGCTGACGGTGATCCTCACCTTCCGGGTCAATGCAGTGAAAAGCCAGGTGCGGCTGACCGAGCGGCAGATCGTGGCGCTCAAACAGGAAAAGCTCTTCCTCGAAACCGAATTCCAAACACGCGCCAGCCAGCAGCAGCTGCGCAATCTCAACGACGTCGAGTTCGGCTACGAAGCGCCGAGCGCAGCGCAGTACCTTGAGGGCGAGCGCCAGCTGGCCGCGCTTGGCAAGCCGCGCGGCGCAGATGCGCCCGAGCCGATCCGTGTCGCCAGCGCCGCCGATGTGGTCGACGGCGAGGGCCTGTTCCCCGCGATGGTCTCTCCGCTGACCGGCAAGGCGGCCAGTGCCGCTCCGACAGCGGAACCTGCGGATGTGCACGAGGTAGACGAGGGCAAGTCCGCTTCCGCCACGCTCGGCGCGCGCCTCGTCCACATCGATAGCCGCAAGGCCCTGCGCGAATGACGGCACTCAGCATCACCACCAGCGTGAGTACCCAGCGACGACAGCTCGTCAACGTGCGCCAGCGGACGCTGCTGCTCGCCAAGTGGCGGGTGCTGTGGATCGTCCTGATCTTCTCGGCCATCGCCGTGTCGGCGCTGTTCCGGCTGGTGTTCCTCGGCCTGTTCGATGCGAGCCCGCAGAATCTGGCCATGGCCGATGCACTGGTGCCGCGCCGGGGCGACATCGTCGATCGCAACGGCGTGCCCCTTGCCCGCGCGTTCGAAGCCTATTCGCTGTGGTACAATCCCGGTGCGATGGGTGAGGGGCCGCCACTGGTCCATTCGCCGCAAGCGGTTGCGGCGGGCCTCGTGCGGATCTTCCCCGAGATGGACCAGGCCGAGCTTGCCGAGCGGCTGGCATCGGGCCGACCCGGCTATCTGAAACGGCGCATCCTGCCCGAAGACGCCAACCGCATTCACGAACTGGGCGAGCCGGCGCTGGAGTTTCCCCGCGAGTACGAGCGGTTCTATCCGCAAGGCTCGATGGCGGCGCATGTCCTAGGCTTCGTCGGTGCCGACGGGCATGGCCGCGTGGGGATGGAGCAGGTTTTCGACAAGGAACTCAACGATCCGCTGACCCGCGCGACGCCCGCCATGCTGTCGATCGACACCCGCGTGCAGGGCGCGCTGGAGGACGAACTCGCCAAGGGCATGCGGCTGAGCAATGCGCGCGGCGCGGCCGGGATCATCCTTGATGTCGACAGCGGCGAAGTGCTGGCGCTGGCATCGCTGCCTTCGTTCAATCCCAACCTGATCGACAGTGCCAGCACGCCGAACATCTTCAACCGCGTCACCAATCAGGTCTATGAGCTGGGCTCCACGTTCAAGCCGATCACGGTCGCGGCGGCCATCGATGCCGGCACCGTGACCGATCTTGCCCGCCGCTATCCTGCCTCGCCCTTCGAGATCGGCGGCTTCACCATCCGCGACAGCCATTCGATGGGCGGCTCGCTCAATGTCGCGGAAACGCTGATCCATTCATCCAACGTGGTGACAGCGCGCATTGCCGACGACCTGGGGCCGGCGCGGCTCAAGGCGACGCTGGCGTCGCTTGGCTTCAACGCCCGGCCCTATATCGAGCTTCCCGCCCGCGGCTTTCCCTTGTGGCATTCGGGCGAGTGGCCGCGAATCACGGGCATGACGGTGTCCTACGGACACGGCATCGCGGTGACGCCGCTGCACCTCGCCTCCGCATACGCTGCGCTGGTCAATGGCGGAGTATGGCGGCCGGCGACGCTTCAGAAGATCGAGCCCGGCGCGGCGCCGGCCGGCCACCGCGTCTTCAAGGCCTCTACCAGCGCTCGCATGCGCCAGCTGCTTCGGATGATCGTGCAGTACGGCACCGGACGCAAGGCGAACGCGCCTGGCTACCGTATCGGCGGCAAGACCGGATCGGCGGAAAAGCCGGGTGCCGGCGGCTATCACGCCAGTTCGCTGATCGCCACGTTCGCCGCCGCTTTTCCGATGGACCGGCCGCGCTATGTCGTGATCGCCATGCTCGACGAGCCGCAGGGCACGGTTGCCACCTCGGGCCAGCGGACCGCCGCCTGGAACGCGGCGCCTATTGTCGCCCGTGTCGTGCCGCGCATCGGCCCGCTGCTTGGCATCATGCCCGACGAGAGCCGCGATGTGGACATTACCGATCTTGGCCCGCTGGTTCCCGGCGAGGCGCATGAATGATCCTCGCGCGGCTCCTTGAAGCAGCGGGGCTGGCATCGGCGGGAGCGGAAGACGCGCGCGTCACCGGCTTTGCCATCGATCACCGCAAGGTCGCGCCGGGCACGGTGTTCGGCGCGTTCACCGGCGCGCGCTTCAACGGCGAGGACTTCATCGAGGCTGCCATTGCGGCCGGCGCGGTGGCCATTGTGGCGAGACCAGAAGCCAAGGTCAGCGGCGCGCTGCACGTCGCCGACGCCAATCCGCGCCGCGCCTTCGCCCGGCTCGCCGCGCAGTTCTTCACACCGGTTCCCGAAACCGTGGTTGCGGTGACCGGCACCAACGGCAAGACCTCGACCGTCGAGATGACGCGCCAGCTGTGGCGCATGGCGGGCATCCGCGCCGCCTCGATTGGCACGCTGGGGGTCACCACGCCGGATGAGACGGTGTCGACCGGCCTCACAACGCCCGACATCGTGACGTTTCTGGCCAACATGACCGGGCTTGCGCGAGAGGGTGTCAGCCATGTCGCCTACGAGGCTTCAAGCCACGGCCTTTCCCAGTTCCGCAACGAAGGGCTGCGCGTCGCGGCCGGCGCCTTCACCAATCTCAGCCGCGACCATCTCGATTACCATGCGACGATGGAGGACTACTTCGGCGCCAAGATGCGGCTGTTCGACGAGGTTGTCGAGGATGGCGGCGCGGCGGTCATCTGGGCGGACGACAAATGGTCGGGCCGCGCCATGGATCATGCCAGCGCCCGCGGGCTCGAAATTCTGAGTGTCGGCGCGCGGGGGGAGGCGATCCGGCTCCTCTCCCGCGCGCCGACGCATCTGGGGCAAGTGCTGGAGCTCGGCCATGCCGGCATATCGCGCAAGATCACGTTGCCGCTGATCGGTGCCTATCAGGCCGCAAACGCGCTGGTCGCGGCAGGTCTGGTGCTGGCGACTGGCGGGGACGCGGATCGCACCTTCGATGCGCTCTCCCGCCTGCAGCCGGTACGCGGCCGGCTTGAGCGGGCGGCGATCACGGGCACGGGCGCGCCGGTCTATGTCGACTATGCCCACACGCCCGACGCGCTTGCCGCTGCCATTGAGGCACTGCGCCCGCACGTGAAGGGACGGCTCGTCTGCGTCATTGGCGCAGGGGGAGACCGCGACCAGGGCAAGCGCCCGCAGATGGGCTGCGTCGCCGCCGCGCAAGCTGACTTGGTCATCGTCACCGACGACAATCCGCGCGGCGAAGACCCGGCCGCGATCCGCGCGCAGGTGCTCGAAGGAGCGCCGGGCGCGTGCGAGATCGGCGACCGGCGCGCGGCGATTGCCGCCGCCATTGCCGAGGCCGGGCGCGAGGACATCGTGCTCATCGCCGGCAAGGGGCACGAGCAGGGCCAAATCATCGGTAGGGGCGATGCAGTACGCGTCCTGCCATTCGACGACGTGACCGCCGCGCGCGAATGCGCCGGCCAGATGCAGGGAAGCGCTTGATGAACGCCATTGTCCGGATACTCGACTGGCCGGCCGAGACCGAGGAACCGCAAGGTCTGGCGCTGTGGGACGCAGTGTCCATCGCGCGTGCGGTACGCGGTACCGCCAATGCCGATTTCCGCATTTCGGGCGTCGAGATCGATTCGCGCGATGTCGTGCCGGGCGACCTTTTCGTGGCGCTGAAGGGCGCGGCGACGGATGGCCATGCCTATCTTGACGCGGCCTTTGCCAAAGGCGCGGTGGCGGCACTGGTCGACCGGCCGATAGACCGGCCGCACGTGCTTGTTTCCGATACCTCAAGTGCACTTGAGGCTCTGGCGAAAGCGGCGCGAAACCGCGGTCTTGCACGCGTCATCGGCGTGACCGGATCGGTCGGCAAGACCGGGGTGAAGGAAGCGCTGTTCCAGGCGCTGGACCGTGCCAGCCACGGCCGCGCGCACCGCTCGGTCAAGAGCTATAACAACCACGTCGGCGTGCCGCTCAGCCTGGCACGCATGCCGCAGGGCGCGCGTTTCGGCGTGTTCGAGATGGGCATGAACCACGCGGGCGAGATTGCTGCGCTGACCAGGCAGGTCCGCCCGAACGTCGCCGTCATCACCACCATTGCGCCCGCGCACATCGAGATGCTGGGCAGCGAAGAAGCGATTGCCGACGCCAAGGCCGAGATTTTCGGTGGACTAGAACCGGGCGGCACCGCGATTATCCCCGCCGATAGTCCGCATTACGAGCAGCTGCGCGCTGCTGCTGAACTGACCGGCTGCGAGGTCGTCTCGTTCGGCCGCGCCGCGCACGCCTCGGTTCGCCTTCTCGACGTAGTCAGCGCCATCGGCGGCGGCTCGCTGGTCACGGCCGACATGGGCGACCGGCGCATCTGCTACACCGTCGCGGCGCCAGGCGATCACTGGGTGATGAATTCGCTGGCGGTGATGGCTGCCGTGCGCGCCGCCAAGGGCGATCTGGGTGCGGCGGGCCTCGCGCTCGCCGAGATGGAAGGCCTTGCCGGTCGCGGCGTCCGGCTTGAAATCCCGGCTGGCGAGGGCACCGCGCTACTCATCGACGAGAGCTACAATGCCAATCCCGCCTCGATGCGCGCCACGCTCGCCCAGCTCGGCCGGACAGAGGCGCGCCGCCGCATTGCCGTGCTCGGCGCAATGAAGGAACTGGGCGCGCATGCGCCCGGCTATCACGCCGCGCTGATCGCCCCGCTGGTCGAGGCCGGCGTCGATTACACCGTGCTCGTCGGAGACGAGATGCGCGCGCTGGCCGATGAACTGGGGAAATCCGCAGGCGGAGCGCTTGGCAAGACTGCCGCCTTCGCGCATTGCGATAGCGTGAAGGACGCGACGCGGGCCTTGCGGCGTCTCGGGATCGAGGCCGGCGATGCGATCCTCGTCAAGGGATCCAATTCGGTGGGCCTCGCTGCGCTTGTGGCCGCGCTTGCCGGCACGAAAGGTTAGACGAACCCGCGCAATGCTCTATCTGCTTGCCGAGTATTTCCAGTTCGAAGGGCTGGCGAACCTGATCCGCTACCAGAGCTTCCGCTCGGGTGCCGCCCTGATGACCGCGCTCTTCCTCGGCCTGCTGATCGGTCCGCGCTTCATCAGCATGCTGCGGGTGCGCCAGGGCAAGGGCCAGCCGATCCGCGAGGATGGTCCGCAAACCCACCTTGCCAAGCGCGGGACGCCTACAATGGGCGGGCTGATGATCCTTACTTCGCTGGTCGTGGCGATGGTGCTGTGGATGGATCTGTCCAATCCCTTCGTCTGGGCTTGCCTTGCCGTCACCATCGGTTTCGGCGCGATCGGTTTTCTCGACGATTATGACAAGGTGACCAAGCGCAGCCATCAGGGCGTGCCGGGCCGTGTCCGGCTGGCGCTCGAATTCGTAGTAGCGGGGATCGCCGCCTGGCTGATCGTCAGCCAGATCAGCACCAATCTCTACATTCCCTTCACCGAGCGGCACATCCCGCTGGGGCCGTTCTACTACGTCTTCGCTGCCTTTGTGATCGTCGGCGCGGGTAACGCCGTGAACCTGACCGACGGGCTTGACGGGCTGGCGACCATGCCGGTGATCATCGCGGCGGGGGCCTTCGCTATCATTGCCTATCTGGCGGGCCGCATCGATTTCGCGACCTATCTCGGCATTCCGCATGTGCCGCAGGCGGGCGAACTCGCCATTCTCTGCGCCGGGATCATGGGGGCGTGCCTTGCCTTCCTGTGGTTCAACGCGCCGCCGGCGGCCGTGTTCATGGGTGATACCGGCAGCCTGGCCCTGGGGGGCGCGCTGGGCGCCATCGCAGTCGCTGCGCACCACGAAGTCGTGCTGGCCATTGTCGGCGGGCTGTTCGTGCTGGAGGCGGTCTCGGTCATCATCCAGGTGTTCTGGTTCAAGCGCACCGGCCGGCGCGTGTTCCGCATGGCGCCGATACATCACCATTTCGAGCAGAAGGGCTGGGCGGAATCGACCGTGGTGATCCGCTTCTGGATCATCTCGATCATCCTCGCCGTCATCGGCCTCTCGACACTCAAGCTGAGGTAGCCGAGCGGCGTGATCGTCTCATCCGCCTTCGCCGGAAAGCGTTTCGCCGTCCTCGGGCTGGCGCGATCGGGCATGGCTGCGGTCGAGACGCTGCTGGCGAGCGGCGCGCACGTCATGGCTTGGGACAGCCGCGAAGAGCCGCGCCATGCGCTTGAAGGCAGGGTGGAACTGTCCGATCCGGCGACGGCCGACCTTGCCGGTTATGACGCGGTCGTGGTCTCGCCAGGCGTTCCGCTCAATCGCCATCCCATCGCCGAGGCAGCGGCGGCGTTCGGTGTGCCTGTCATCGGCGACATCGAGCTCTTCGCCATGGCGCGGCCGGACCTCCCCGCGCACCGCGTCGTCGGCATCACCGGCACCAACGGAAAATCGACAACGACAGCGCTTGTGCACCACATCCTGCGCAGTGCCGCCATCCCGGTGCGCATGGGCGGCAACATCGGGCTGCCGATCCTGGGGCAGGAGCCGCTCGGGCCGGGCGGGGTCTATGTGCTCGAGCTGTCGAGCTACCAGATCGATCTGACCCGCTCGCTCGACTGCGAGGTTGCGGCGCTCCTCAACATCACGCCCGACCATCTTGATCGCTACGGCAGCTTCGAGGCTTATGCCGCATCCAAGGCGCGGCTGTTCGCGATGCAGGGCACCGGCCATCACGCCGTGTTCGGCACGGGCGATGCGGAGACTGCCACCGTCGCCGCGCGCGAAGCAGGCCGGCATCCGCAGACCGTGCATAGCGTCGATGGCGCGCAGCTTGTCGAATACCAGCCCGGCTGGCCTTCGCTCCAGGGTCCGCACAACTTGCAGAACGCCGCCGTTGCCGTCGCCATTGCCGAGGCGCTTGGCATCGTGCGAGGCCAGTGGTTGCCCGCCATGGCCACGTTCCGGGGGCTGCCGCACCGCATGGAGCGCGTTGCCGAGGCGGGAGGGGTCCTGTTCATCAATGACAGCAAGGCGACCAATCCCGCGTCTGCCGCGCCCGCGCTTGCCGCATTTCCGCCGATCGATGCGCACCGGCGCATCCACTGGATCGCGGGCGGCCTTCCCAAGGGCGAAGACCTCGACGAGTGCAAGCCCTGGTTCGGCCATGTAGCGGCGGCCTACACCATTGGCGATGCGGGGGCCATGTTCGCCGACATCCTCGAGCCGCACATGCCCGTCACCAAGAGCGAGATGATGGCCGAGGCCATCCGTCAGGCCATAGCGGCGGCGGTGCCGGGCGATATCGTCATGCTCAGCCCCGCCTGTGCCAGCTTTGACCAGTTCCGCGATTACGAGGCGCGCGGCGATGCCTTCCGCCAGATTGTGGAGGCGCTGACGACGCCCGGTGCGGCCACGGGCAGTGCGGCCAGCGGAGGAGCGGCCTGATGGCGACACGTCCCGGCAACACGCCGCACCTTGGCCCTCCGCCGTCGCAGGCCGCGCGCTACCGCCGCAACCGCCGCGGCGAGATCGGCATCTGGTGGCGCGAGATTGACCGCGTCCTGCTGCTCCTGATCCTCACGCTCATGGCGATAGGCACTGTCGCGGTGGCGGCGGCATCGCCCGCCAGCGCCCGGCGTCTGTCCACGGCGGCGGCATCGCTCGACGATCTGCACTTCCTTGCGCTCCATATCCGCTGGCAGATGGTGGGGCTGATCGTCCTGATCGCCGCGTCGTTTCTCGACAAGGACACGGCGCGGCGCATTGGCATCCTGCTTGCGTTTGCCATGATCGGGGCGCTTGTGCTGGTCCCGGTGATCGGCAGCGAAGTGAACGGCGCGCGGCGCTGGCTTAACGTCGGTCTCTCACTCCAGCCCTCCGAGTTCCTCAAGCCGGCTTTCGCGATTGCCCTCGCGTGGATTCTTTCGTGGCGGGTGCGCGATCCGCAGCTGCCCGTCCTGTCGATGAGTGTCGCGGTGATGGCGCTTGTCGCCGGACTGCTCATGCTCCAGCCCGACTTCGGATCGACGATCCTTTTCGCCGGAGTCTGGTTCGTGCTGGTCCTGCTCTCAGGACTGTCGGTGCGGCTGATCGGACTGTGCGGCGCGGGCGGCGTTGCGGCGATCGTGGCGACCTACATGCTTTACGAGAACGCACGCCACCGCATCGACGCGTTCCTGGGTGGCGGCACCGCATTCGACCAAGTCGATCTTGCGCAGCGCACGCTGCTGGCGGGCGGCTGGACGGGCAGCGGGCTGTGGCTCGGCACCCGCAAGCTTTCCCTGCCCGAGGCGCATACGGATTATATCTTCTCGGTCATCGGCGAGGAGTTCGGCCTCGTCGTATGCGGTGTGATCGTGCTGCTTTACCTCGCCGTGGTGGTGCGGGTACTGGTCCGCCTGATCGATGAGGAAGACCTGTTCACGGTGCTCGCCGCTGCGGGCCTCACCGCCCAGCTGGGTGGGCAGGCGTTCATCAACATCCTCGTCAACCTCCAGATGTTTCCATCGAAGGGCATGACCCTGCCGCTCATATCCTATGGCGGATCGTCGACGGTTGCCTTGTGCCTGACGGTCGGACTGCTGCTGGCCGTGACGCGCCGCAATCCGTTCATCCAGCGCGACAGCGTGCTGTCGATCCGCGGCGGGTCCGCCAGCAAGGGAGCCAGCCGGTGAGCCCTGTCAGCCGACACTTCGTGCTTGCTGCCGGGGGAACCGGCGGCCACCTCATTCCAGCTTTCGCGCTGGCGAGCGAGCTTGAGCGGCGCGGGCATCATGTCGCGCTCATCACCGACGAACGCGGCGCCGCCATTCCCGGCAAACCGCCGACGCTGACGGCCCACGTTCTTCCCGCCGGCCGGCTGGAGGGCATCAACCCGCTCGGCTGGATCAGGGGCATGAGGGCGATCCGCGAGGGTCGCCGCATGGCGCTGCGTCTGTTCGAAAGCTTCCAGCCTTCGGCCGTGGTCGGTTTTGGCGGCTATCCAGCGCTTCCCGCGCTGCTCGCCGCGCACGGCGCCGGGGTGCCATCGATCATTCACGAGCAGAACGCCGTGCTGGGGCGGGTCAACCGCTTCCTCGCCGGGCGGGTCAATGCGATTGCCACGGCATTCCGCGATGTCGCGCGGCTTTCGCCGAAGCATCAGGGCAAGGTCCACCTTGTCGGCAATCCGGTCCGCGCCGAAGTTCTGGCCCTGCGCGACCAGCCTTTCCCCGCTTTCACCCAGGAAGGCCTGCTGCGCATTCTGGTCACCGGCGGCAGCCAGGGCGCGCGGGTCTTGTCCGAAGTCGTGCCCGACGGCCTCGCCATGCTGCCCACCGCGCTGCGGGCACGGCTGCAGGTGACGCAACAATGCCGTGCCGAGGACCTCGAGGCCGTGCGCGCGCGCTATGCCGGCCATGACATCCCGGCGGAACTGGGCACATATTTCGAGGACATGGCGGCGCGGCTGGCGGATGCGCACCTGTTCATCGGACGGGCCGGCGCCTCGACCATTGCCGAGATCAGCGCGGTCGGCCGCCCGGCGATCCTCGTGCCGCTCCCTATCGCGACCGACGACCACCAGAGTGCCAATGCGCGCGAAATCGCGGCCGCCGGGGGGGCGCGCTCGATCCGGCAGGACAGGTTCACGCCGGCCGAACTCGCCAAGCAGATACAGGCCATGGCGCAGCATCCCGAAACGCTGGCCCATGCGGCGCATGCGGCGTGGAACTGCGGCTATCCGCGTGCTGCCTCCGATCTTGCGGACCTCGTCGAAAGTTTCGGCGGGGCGCCGCTGATGGATGTGATCCGGGTGGCTGGGCAGGCTTCCGCCTCGGGTCAGGAAGCGTTGGCAAGGGACGCGGCGCCATGAAGGGCGTTCCTACCGACATTGGCACCATCCACTTCGTGGGCATCGGCGGCATCGGCATGTCGGGCATCGCCGAAGTGATGCACAACCTTGGCTATGCCGTGCAAGGCTCCGACATCGCGGAAGGCTATGTCGTTGAAGGACTGCGCGGGCGGGGCATCAAGGTGGCGATCGGGCACAGTGCCGACAATCTGGGCGAGGCGGCCGTGGTCGTCACCTCGACGGCCGTGAAGCGCGACAACCCCGAAGTCGCCGCCGCGCTGGAGTCGCGGATTCCGGTGGTCCGCCGCGCGGAAATGCTGGCCGAGCTGATGCGGCTCAAGAACACGGTCGCCGTTGCCGGCACCCACGGCAAGACCACGACGACCAGCATGATCGCCGCGCTGCTCGATGCGGGCGGGGTCGATCCCACGGTCATCAATGGCGGCATCATCAACTCTTACGGGTCGAACGCGCGCCTCGGCGCATCGGACTGGATGGTGGTCGAGGCCGACGAGAGCGATGGCTCGTTCCTTCGGCTTGACGGAACCATCGCGGTCGTCACCAACATCGATCCCGAACACCTCGACCACTACGGCTCATTCGACCGGGTGAAGGAATGCTTCGTCGAGTTCATCGAGAACGTGCCGTTCTACGGTGCGGCCGTGCTGTGCATCGATCACCCCGAAGTGCAGGCGATCATCCCGCGCGTGCGCGACCGGCGCGTCATAACATACGGCTTTTCGGCGCAGGCCGACGTTCGCGGCGAACATGTTACGCCGGTTCCGGGCGGCAACCGCTTCGACGTGGCGCTGCGCCAACGCGACGGCTCGTTCCGCCGCATCGAGGGGATAGAGCTGCCCATGCCGGGCCGCCACAACGTGCAGAATGCGTTGGCCGCCGTGGCCGTCGCCGCCGAGATGGGCTGCAGCGACAGCGTGATCCAGACGGGCTTTGCCAAGTTCGGTGGGGTCAAGCGCCGCTTCACCAAAGTGGGCGAAGTCGCCGGCGCAACCGTGATCGACGACTATGGCCACCACCCAGTCGAAATCCGCGCCGTCCTCGCCGCCGCGCGCGAGGGGGTGGGCCATTCTGCCGATAAGGGAGGGCGCGTCATTGCCGTGGTCCAGCCGCACCGCTTCACCCGCCTGCGCGACCACATGGAAGAGTTCCAGGGCGCCTTCAACGATGCCGACTTGGTCTTTGCGGCGCCAGTCTATCCGGCGGGCGAACAGCCCATCGACGGCATCGACAGCGCCGCGCTGGTGGCGGGCATCAAAGCGCGCGGCCACCGCGCCGCGTTCAGCATTGCCGGACCGGACGACCTGGCCGGCGAACTGGCGGTGACCGTCCAGCCGGGCGACATGGTCGTCTGTCTCGGCGCGGGCGACATCACCAAGTGGGCGGCAGGCCTTGCGGCGGCCATAGAGTGCAAGCGGGTGTCCCCATGAGCAAGCAGTCCGATCCTTTCGCCATCGCCCGCCAGATGATGAGCGCGCAAAAGGCGCAACTCGATCTTGCGCAGTCGATGCTGAAATCTGCGCAGGAAGCGGCAGAGTGGCAAAAGCGCGCACTTGCGGCGACTGAGTCCATGGCGCGGGCACAGCGTCAGTGGCTGGCCCTGTGGGGCATCAAATGAGCGCGGCGGCCCTTTGTCACGATCCGATGCCGCCTGTTCGCGGCAAGCTCACCTCCGCCGCTCCGCTGGCACCGCTCGTGTGGTTCAAGTCCGGCGGGGCTGCCGACTGGCTGTTCGAGCCGAAGGACCTGGCTGATCTGCAGGACTTCCTGCGCGGCCTCGATCCGGCGGTTCCGATCATGGCGCTGGGACTTGGCTCGAACCTCATCGTGCGAGATGGCGGCGTTCCGGGCGTGGTGGTGCGGCTGGGCAAGGCCTTTGCGCAGGTTTCGCGCGTCGATGACCTCACGCTCGATTGCGGAGGCGGTGCCTCGGGCATCCTGGTATCCTCGACCGCGCGCGATCACGGCCTAGCGGGCCTCGAATTCCTGCGCTCGATCCCCGGTACTGTCGGCGGCTTCGTACGGATGAACGGCGGGGCCTATGGCCGCGAAGTGAAGGACGTCCTGATGGACTGCGACGCGGTGCTGCGCTCTGGAGAGATCGTGACATTGCCGGTCGCGGCATTGCACTACACGTATCGCCACTCCGAACTGCCGGAAGGCGCCATTGTCGTCGCCGCGCGGTTTCGCGGGCAACCGGGAGAGCCGTCCGCGATCCAGGCCGAGATGGACCGAATTTCGGCGAGCCGCGAAGCCTCGCAGCCTTTGCGCAGCAAGACCGGCGGCTCGACATTCAAGAACCCGGACGGCCACAAGGCGTGGCAACTGGTCGACGAGGCGGGCTGCCGGGGCCTGACGCTTGGCGGCGCGCAAGTCAGCGAAAAGCACACCAATTTCCTGATCAACACCGGAAGCGCGACCAGCGCTGAGATCGAGGCGTTGGGTGAGGACGTTCGGCGCCGGGTGAGGGAAAAGTCCGGCATCGAGCTTGAATGGGAAATACAGAGAGTGGGGCGCCAGTGACTTTGCCCAGACTTCATGTCGCGGTCCTGATGGGCGGCTGGTCGAGCGAACGGCCCGTTTCGCTGATGAGCGGCGAGGGCGTCGCGGACGCGCTGGAATCGCGCGGCCATCGGGTGACGCGGATCGATATGGACCGCGACGTCGCCCTGCGGCTGGCCGAGGCGAAGCCCGATGTCGTGTTCAACGCGCTTCACGGCGCGCCGGGCGAGGACGGAACGGTGCAGGGCATGCTCGACCTGATGGGCCTTGCCTATACCCATTCGGGCCTCGCCACGTCGGTGATTGCCATCGACAAGGAGCTGACCAAGCAGGCGCTGGTCCCACACGGCATTCCGATGCCTGGCGGCCGCATCGTCGAATCGAATGACCTGTTCGAGCGCGATCCTCTGCCGCGACCCTATGTGCTCAAGCCCGTCAACGAAGGCTCATCGGTCGGCGTCGCCATTGTCACGGCGGACGGCAATTTCGGCAATCCCATTGCGCGGACCGCCAAGGGACCGTGGCAGGACTTCGACCGCCTTCTCGCCGAACCCTACATCCGGGGCCGCGAGCTGACCACGGCGGTATTGGGCGACAAAGCGCTGATGGTCACCGAACTGCGGCCCAAGTCCGGCTTCTACGATTTTGACGCCAAGTACACCGACGGGATGACCGAGCATGTCTGCCCGGCCGAAATTCCGGAAGACGTCGCCCAGGCCTGCCGCGACATCGCGCTGCGCGCGCACCGCTTGCTCGGCTGCCGGGGCACCAGCCGCTCCGATTTCCGCTGGGACGATACGCAAGGCGTCGAAGGTCTGTTCCTGCTGGAAGTGAATACCCAGCCGGGCATGACTCCTCTCAGCCTTGTCCCCGAACAGGCGCGGCACTGCGGCATGGATTATGCCGACCTTGTCGAGGCGATTATCGATGAGGCACTCGCTGACGCTGCCGCGAGGGAAAAGGCATGAGCCAGACCATCCGCCGCAACGCCCCGACGGCGCGAAAGACTGCCGCCTCGCAGGTCAAGGCGCGCAAGGTCCGCGATGCGCGCGTCAAAACTGGCTCGGCCATCGACGGCGTGCTAAGCTGGCTGCCGTTCGATGAGGCGCAGCTGCACAAGCTGTTCCTCGCCCTCATCCTGTGCTCGGCGCTGGCGCTGGCGTGGTTCCTCGCCTCGCTAGCAGGCCTGCCGCAGATTGCCGGGCAGCGGCTTGCGGCCGTCGCGGGCAACGCCGGTTTCGCGGTGCAGCGGGTCGACGTGCGCGGGGTGAAAAACCTCAACGAACTCAAGGTCTATGAGCGGGTTCTGGCCGAGCGGGACCGCGCCATGCCGCTGGTCGATATCGCGGCGCTGAGGGGTGAACTGCTCGAACTGTCGTGGGTCAAGGATGCGCGCGTTTCGCGCCAGCTGCCCGATACGCTGGTTGTCGACATCGTCGAGCGCACGCCGCATGCCGTGCTGCGCAAGCCAGACCGGTTCGTGCTGATCGACGAGGAGGGCCGCGCGCTCGAGACCGTCTCGGCCGAGCGGGCCCGAGGGAAACTGGTGGTTTCGGGTCCTGGCGCGGGGCAGCAGGTCGCATCGCTGGGCAGCCTGCTGGCGGCGGCTCCCGCGCTCAAGCCGCAAGTGCGCGAGGCCGAATGGATCGGCAACCGGCGCTGGAACCTCACCTTCAACACCGGGCAAGTGCTGGTGCTTCCGGCGGGGCAGCGGGAATCCGCCGGGGCTCTACTTGCCTTCGCGCGGCTCGACGGCACCAACCGGCTGCTGGGCGGCAAAGTCGCGGCCTTCGACATGCGGGCGCCAGACCGCATCTACCTGCGCGTGCCCGGACGCTCCGATCCGGAAAAGCTGGAGAGCGCGGCAAAGCCAAAAGAGGAAACGAACTGATGGCCGCACCCCGCCTCAGCCGCATCTTCGGCGCGGTCAACATCGGCTCGTTCCGCATTTCCGCGATGATTGCCGGCATATCGGAAACCGGCGAGATGATCGTGCTGGGATCGGGCCACCGTGCCTCGCAGGGCGTGCGGCGCGGATATGTAACCGATATGGCGGCCGCGACGTATGCCGTACGCGATGCGATCGAGCGAGCGGAAAAGATGGCCAACACCAGCGTTTCGCGCGTCTGGGTCGGCTGCTCGGGTGCAGGCCTCGCGAGCCAGGTCGCACAGATCGAGATCGACATCGGCGGCCGCCGCATCGAGGCGGAGGACATCGACCACCTGCTGGTGTCGGCGCGCGACGTGATCCAGCCCGATGGCCGCATGGTGCTCCATGCCCAGCCGGCGCATTACACGCTCGACGGCGCACACGGTGTCACCAGCCCCGGTGGGCTCCATGCAGAACGGCTCGGCGTCGACGTCCACGTCATGCTGGCCGAGGGCGCGCCCGTGCGCAACATCACTGAGGCAGTGCAGAACGCCCATCTCGAGGTCGAGGCCGTGGTAGGCTCGCCGGTCGCGGCAGGGCACGCCTGCCTCTCGCCCGAAGAGCGCGATCTGGGCGTCGCGCTGGTCGAGTTCGGCGGCGAAGTCACCAATGTTTCGGTCTACATGAACGGCATGCTGCTGGGCCTCGCGTCGATTCCGGTGGGGTCGGGCGACATTACCGATGCCATTGCCTCCGCCTTCGGCATCCGCCGCTTCCAGGCAGAGCGATTGAAGTGCGTCAACGGCTCGGCCATCGCCAGCCCGGCCGATCACCGCGAGATGATCCCGGTCAATGCGCCGGGCGAGGAGTTCTCCGGCCCCGTCGCGCGCCATGCCGACGACAAGAACCGCGTGCCACGCGCGGAGCTGATCTCGGTCATCACTGGACAGCTCGGACGTCAGATGGAAGACATCAACAAGGCCTTGAAGGCGCTTGGTTTCAATGGCCAACGCGGACAGCAAATCGTGCTGACCGGCGGCGGCGCGGAGCTGGTCGGCCTCGCCGACTATGCCCAGTCGGCGCTGGGGCGTCCGGTGCGCATCGGCAGCGCGCCGCACCTCACGGGCCTTGCCGAAGCACATGTCAAGCCGGGCTTCTCGACGCTGGCCGGGCTGGTGCTCTATGCAGCGGCCGATCCGGTCGACATCCGTGCCATCGGACCGAATTACCAGCCGGCGACGCGGCACGGGCGGTTTGGCGCTGCGCAGCGCATCTTCCGGGCGCTTAAGGAGAATTTCTGACCCGGCCGTACACGCGAACCGGGCTGTGGACAAAGCATGATCGGGCTTTGATTCGCTGAGTCGAAGCGTGCAAACATCGCAGGAATTGGGCATTTGCCGATCATGCCCGCCAGGAGAACGAGATGAGCATCAATATCGGTCCGCCGGCAATCGAGGAACTTCGTCCGCGCATTACCGTGATCGGCGTCGGTGGGGCGGGCGGAAACGCCATTGCCAACATGATCCAGTCGGAGATCGAGGGCGTCGATTTCGTCGTCGCCAACACCGATGCGCAGGCGCTGAACAATGCGATTGCGGAGCACCGGGTCCAACTCGGTCCCGACATCACGCAGGGCCTGGGCGCAGGATCGCGTCCGGAAGTCGGCCGTGCGGCGGCGGAGGAAACACTGGCCGAGATCGAGCGCCTGCTTGACGGCGTGCACATGGTCTTCATCGCGGCCGGCATGGGCGGCGGCACTGGCACCGGCGCCGCGCCCGTCATCGCCAAGGCCGCGCGCGACAAGGGTGTACTCACCGTCGGTGTCGTCACCAAGCCGTTCCTGTTTGAAGGCACGCGCCGCATGCGTTCGGCCGAGGCGGGCATCGAGGAACTGCAAAAGCATGTCGACACGCTGATCGTCATTCCCAACCAGAACCTGTTTCTGGTCGCCAAGGCGGAAACCACTTTCAAGGAAGCGTTCCAGCTGGCCGACGAAGTGCTCCAGCAGGGCGTTCGCTCGATCACCGACCTCATGGTCATGCCGGGCCTCATCAACCTCGATTTCGCGGACGTCCGTTCGGTCATGGCCGAGATGGGCAAGGCAATGATGGGCACCGGCGAAGGCTCGGGCGAGAACCGCGCGCTCGAAGCTGCGGAAAAGGCGATTGCCAACCCGCTGCTCGATGGTGTCTCGATGCAGGGCGCCAAGGGTGTCATCATCTCGATCATCGGCGGCGAGGACATGAAGCTGCTCGAAGTCGACGAAGCGGCCAACCATATCCGCGAACTGGTCGATCCCAATGCGAACATCATCTGGGGTTCGGCCTTCAATCCAGATCTTCAGGGCAAGATCCGCGTTTCGGTCGTCGCCACGGGGATCGAGCAGACGGCCACGCAGGCCGAGGAAGCGGCGCGCCCGCTCAACCTTGGTGTGTCGCGCGGACCGGTCCGGCCGATGGCGGCACCCGCAACGCCGGTCGCCGCGCCCGAGCCGCTGTTCGAGCGTCCTGCGCCCGAAGCGCAGCCGGCGCCTTCGCCAGTGGCTCCCCTTACATCCGCGTCCGAGCCCGACCCTGAAGAACCCGCCGGCGACGAGCTTGACCTCGCTGACGAAAGCTTCGGCGCGTTCGAGGATGCACCGGGCGGCGACGATCCCGAAACCGGCGAGCTCGAGGCCGACGAACCGGCAGACGAGGGTTCCAGTTCTTACGCCAGCCTCGGTTCGATACGCACGCCGAAGCGCGGTCCGCTCGATCTCGGTCCCGATCCCGCCGATCCGCCGATTCAGGATGATCTGCTCGGTTCGGCCGATCGTCTCGCCGAGGAGGACGCGCCCGTCGGCGGGGCGCGCCGCCGACTGCCTTTGAACGACGAAGCGCCGGGCGGACCGCCTGCTGCCCCGCGCCCGTCACCGGCTGGGAGCACCCTGTTCGAGCGGATGGCCAACCTCTCGCGCGGCGTGAAGCCCGCTGCGGGACGCGAGGATGGCGACGATGACGACGACGATTCGTCCGCGCTCAACATTCCGCGCTTTCTCGGACGCCAGAACAACCAGTAGGGTCGCCCCGCAGGTTCCATGGCATTGATAAGGCCGGAGACGAACGTCCGTATGCCGTGCGCAAGGGGTCATTCGTCTCCTGTTCAGGTGGGGGCGACCATTGCCTGCCTGCCATCAGCGCGCGGCAGGCTGCGCCGGATGGGAGGCTGAAGGGCGTCGTCGGCGAGGCGTCGGTCGCAAGGTGTCGCCGGTCGCAAGGTGTCGTCGGCCGCAAGGTGTCGTCGGCCGCAAGGCGAGGGAATGATGCAGGACCTGCTGGGGTTTCACGGGGCAAGATCGATCGCGGGGCGGCTCACCGCGTGCGCGGCGGCTCTGGCCGTCTGTGCCGGTGCGCTTGCCGCCGCATCGCCCGTGTCGGCGCAGGACGCTGACGGAGATCCCGACGGAGACGTGCGCACCATTTCGCGCCCGGTGGTCCAGCCTCTTCCCAACACGACGGGGATGACGCTCAATGATGCGCTTGGCCGGCTGGGGCGCAATCCGCGCGATGTCCAGGCGCTGATCGACGCGGGCAATGCCGCGCTGGCGATGGGCGACGTTGACGCCGCGACGGGCTTTTTCCGGCGGGCCGACCAGATCTCGCCCGGCAATGCGCGCGTCAAGGCTGGACTGGCCGGGGCTTATGTGCGCAGCGGCAATCCTTTCGACGCAATCCCGCTGTTTCAGGAAGCCGAACGCGCCGGCGCACTCGATAGCGCGCTCGCCGCCGATCGCGGCCTGGCTTACGACCTGGTCGGCGACACTGCTGCCGCGCAGGCGCTCTACAAGCTTGCGCTGGCGCGAGGCCCCGACGAAGAGATCGCGCGCCGGCTTGCGCTCAGCCAGGCGATTGCCGGAGACCGAAAGGGGTCGGAAGCCACGCTCACGCCGCTCCTGCGCTTGCAGGACAAGGCGAGCTGGCGCACCCGCGCCTTCGCGCTGGCAATCCTTGGGGAGCCAGAGCAAGCCGTGACCATTGCCAAGACGATCCTGCCGCCCGATCTTGCCGCCGCCATGTCGCCCTATCTGCGCTACATGCCGCGCCTCACCCCGGCGCAGCAGGCGGCAGCGGCCAATTTCGGTTCGTTCCCGCGTGCGTCCGAGATCGGCCGCGACGATCCGCGCGTTGCGCTCTATGCGCCGGCGGGCGGGCGCAGGCCGGCGCTGGCGTCGGCCGATGCCCGGCTCATTCCCAGCGGCGAGGCGCTTGGCAGCAAACGACCGCGCGATGACCGGCAGGCAAGGCGCGAGCGGCGCGCCGCCGAACAGCAGCGAGCCGCAGCCGCACGGCAGAGCCAGCAGCAGGTCGCGCGCGTCGCGCCGGGTGAGGTCCTGCCAGGCATCGTCTCGCGCGATCCCGCGCCGCAGGTTGCCTCGGCGGCCCCTGCGAGCAAGGCGCGGACTCCGGCCGTCAAGGCTTCGCAGCCTGCCATTGCGCCGCCGCGCGTCACCCGTGCAGAGCTTCCCCCGGCCGTGGCAAGGGCGGCTCCGGCGACCACAAGCGTCGCGTCGTCGGCGCCCGCTGCGCGGGTGAGCGCGCCTTCAGCGGCGGCTCCGGCATCAGCAACCGCGTCGCCCCCCGCCAAGCCCGCATCCTCGCCGGCAATTGCGCCATCGATGTCAGGCCCGGTCGCGCCTTCGGCCACGCCGCCGCCGGGCTTTGACCTTGCGAGCATCGCGGCCCGGCAGGACCCCAGGCTGGCCCCTTCGCCTGCCTCGAACCCGTCCGCCTCGGGCGCCGCTGCCCCAACGGCTGCGACAGCCGCACCGGTACCGCCGACTCAAGTCGCGGCAGCCACCCCGGTTCGCGCCCTACCCCCGCCCAAACCGCAATCGCTGTCCGATGCTTTCAGCGATTTTTCACGCCCCGCTGCCGACGTCACCCCGGCCGCCGGCGCTGTTGATATCCGCCGCATCGCGCCGGCCCGTGTCCGGCCGACTCCCATCGTCAAGCCAGTCCGTGCCGCGCCGCCCAGCCATCCGAGCCGCATCTGGGTGCAAATCGCCACCGGGCGTGACAAGGCTGCGCTCGCGTTCGACTGGCGCCGCATGGGCCGTCAGGCAAGTGATACCTTCAAGGGCAAGCAGTCGTTCGTGGCAGCATGGGGGCAGACCAATCGCCTGCTCACCGGCCCGTTTGAGAGCGAGCGTGCGGCGAATGCTTTCATCGCGCAGCTGCGACGCGGCAACATTGATGGCGCATTCGTTTGGACCAGCCCCGCCGGGCAGGTTGTCGACCAGCTTGGCGGCAAATGAAGCTTTCGCCTTGCCCGTGCGTTCATTGTCCCGGGCTTGTCCACATCTTGTGAACAGCGTTGTTGAGTTTTGCCCCGGCCTCTTGGCGATGCCGATTGTGCGCGGGCAGCTTCCCGCAGCATTCAGCGTGGCAGGGTTAGCAGGATATTCAGCATGAGGACGGGAGAAAGCAAGATCGAACGCGAGGACGACGACGCGGCCCCGGTGGACATGCTCGCCTCGCTATTCGAGGCGCGGGGCTGGGCGTACGAGTTCGTGAGCGACGACGAGATCTGCGGCGAAGTGCAGGGCAGCTGGGCCAACTACCAGCTGCGCGGCATCTGGCGCGAGGAAGATCACGTCCTCCAATTGCTATGCCTGCCCGACGTGCGCATGCCAGATGACAAGCGGGCGGCGATGCATGAGGTGCTGTCGCTGATCAACGAACAGCTCTGGCTGGGTCATTTCGATGTCTGGTCGAACGGCGGCGTCGTGCTTTACCGGCACGGATTGATGCTGGGCGAGGAAGGTCTGCTCGGCCCGGCACAGGCACAGATCGCGGTCGAAACCGCGATAGAGGAGTGCGACCGCTTCTACCCGGTGTTCCAGTTCATCCTGTGGGGCGACAAGACTCCGGCCGAGGCGCTGGCCGCCGCGCTGGTCGATGCCGCAGGGGAAGCCTGAAATGACGAGCGCGCCCTGGCCGCAATCGATGCTGATGGTCGGCTGCGGCAACATGGCGGGCGCCATGCTTGCGGGCTGGCTTGCCGCCGGTGCCGATCCGAGGCGCTTCACCGCGCCGCAATTCACGATCGTTGATCCGGTTTTGCCCGAAGCGCCGGAGGGGGCGAATCTTCTGCGCGCGCTTCCGGCAGGTGCCGCGCCGTTCGATGCGATCCTGCTGGGCATCAAGCCCCAGATGCTGGGCGAACTCGCGCCGGGAATCGCCGCGCTGGCGGGCGGTCAAACGACCGTGCTTTCGATGCTGGCCGGGGTCGAACTGGCGAGCCTCGCGCGGCATTTTCCGCGCGCGGGAGGACTGCTGCGGCTCATGCCCAATCTCGCCGCCGCCATCGGCAAGTCCCCCATCGCGCTGGCGGGGGAGCGGCTGACCGAGGGTCGGCGCAGCGACATCACGGCCCTGTTCGCCCCGCTTGGCACGCCAGAGTGGCTGGCCGGCGAGGCACTGTTCGACGCTGTCACCGCGCTCGCCGGGTCCGGCCCGGCCTTCGTCTACCGCTTCATCGACGCGCTGGCGCAGGCAGGTGAGGCGACCGGATTGCCGCGGGGTCAGGCCGATCGGCTGGCGATGGCCATGGTTGAGGGAGCAAGCCTGCTCGCCGCGCGGTCGGAGCATTCGCCGGCCGAGTTGGCGCGCCGCGTTGCCAGCCCCGGCGGCACGACGCAGGCGGGGCTCAATGCCCTCGACAAGGACAATGCGCTTGCCGCGGTTGTCGAGGCCGCGATCCGCGCGGCGCGCGACCGCAGTGCGGAAATGGCGGCCGAAGCGGCGAAAGCCTGACCGTTACAAATTGCGACAAGCTCGCAATCCGGTTTTTCTTGAACTGTTAAGCGATCATCGCGATATTCGCGCAACGGCCGCGCATGGCGCGCAGCCGCAAAAGGAGCTTAAAATGGCCAATTGGAACGACCCCCAGCCTGGACGGACGGGCTTCGGTGCGTCTCCCCGGCTTAACGGGCAAGACCTTGGCGGAACCGCAACCGGCGTAACGTATGACGCCGGACTGCGCCGCCACATGCTGTCCATTTACAATTACATGGCGTCGGGCGTGCTGCTTTCGGGCATCGTCGCGCTTCTGTTTGCGCAATCGGGCCTGGCGGCTCAGGTGATGAGTGGCGGCGCGCTGCGCTGGGTCATCATCCTCTCGCCGCTCGCTTTCGTCTTCGCGATGAGCTTTGGCGCGAACCGGATGCAGACCGTAACGCTGCAAGCCCTGTTCTGGGGCTTCGCCACCGTGATGGGCCTTTCGCTGTCGACGATTTTCCTCGTCTACATCGCCTCGTCGATCGCCGCGACGTTCTTCGCGACGGCCGGTGCCTTCGCAGGCCTGAGCTTGGTGGGTTACACTACCAAGAAAGACCTCTCGGCGATGGGTTCGTTCATGACCATGGGTCTGATCGGCATCCTGATCGCGATGGTCATCAACATCTTCCTGCAGTCGAGCGGGCTGCAGCTGGCGATTTCGGTCCTTGGCGTGCTGATCTTTGCAGGCCTCACCGCTTGGGACACGCAGCGCCTCAAAATGCAGTATTATGAACTGGCCGGGACCGAATTCGCGGGCAAGGCCGTGGTGCTTGGCGCGCTCAGCCTCTACCTCGACTTCATCAACATGTTCCAGTTCCTGCTGAGCTTCATGGGCCAGCGCGACTGAATGAGGGCGTAAACGGGCGCGAGGTCAGCCCGCGTTCATGACCGACCTGCATTGATCGTGCCCGGAGCGAGTTTCATCGCTCCGGGCATTTTCTTTGGCGCGCGAATGGTTTACAGGCGCGAGAGCAATTTTCCGAGGGAACGGGTGTGATCAAGGTGGGCAGAATGACATTCGGGGCAGGCAGGATTGCCAGCGTCCTCGCCGCCGCAGCCGTAGTCCTGACTTTCGCGCCGGACGAGGCATGGGCCAAGAAGAAGCGCAAGGCGGAGGTGCCGCCGCCGCCGGTGCCGCAGATCGTCATCCCGCAGCGGCCCTATCCGCCAGATTTCTCCCCTGGTGCGCTGACCATGCCCGCAATACGCCCTGATGGCCTGTTTGAGAGCCCGAACCGCAACATCACCCCGTCGCAGATGCTATGGAACCTGCGCGCGGCCTACAACGTCGCCGCGCTCAACTGCCCGGAGCCCAGCCGGACCGAGATCACCACATCGTACCGTGCTTTCCTGAAGGCCCATTCGCGCACGCTGGCCGCAGCCAACCGGCAGGTGGATGCCGAGTTCCGCGCCAAATACGGCGCAGGCTTCGTCAAGCCGCGCGAGCAGTACATGACCTTTGTCTACAACGGCTTTGCCTTCCCGCCGACGCTGCCGGCGTTCTGCAACGCGGCGCTTGCCTTCAGCCGCGATGCCAAGGCAGTGAAGTCAGCCAATCTGCGCAGCTATGCCGCCACCGCGCTGCCAAGCATCGAGATCGTGTTTGACGATTTCCGCCGGCGGTACGTCAAGTACCAGACCGATCTCGCCGCCTGGGACCAGCAATACCTTGCGCTCTACATCTCGCGCTACGGCCCGCCGCCGGGCATGACGGCGCAGGTTGCCGCGATCACGCCGCCGGCGGTGACGGTCCCCGCCAGCGCGCCGGGCGGCGCGGCGGCTCCGGTGCCCGCCCCGCGATAGAGCCTGCCCGCAATTTAGGTCTTCCAAGCGTGGCGCCGCTTCGCTAAGGCGTCCGCTCTCGCGGGCCGCCACACGGGTTGTTCGCCACGTCGCACTGGAACGGGGCCGTAGCTCAGCTGGGAGAGCGCGTCGTTCGCAATGACGAGGTCAGGGGTTCGATCCCCCTCGGCTCCACCAGTGCATCTGTAATCGCCACATCCCGTGCCGCAAGCGACGCCAATCTGCGCTTTTCGGTGCTCACGGCCACCAAAGCCGCTCCGCTCCGGTTCTCAATTGGCATCGTTTTCGCTCCGGGCCGAGGCAATTGCCAACGCACTGGTCCTCGCAGGCGACAATCGCCGCACAATTCGTTAGACACCACGCCATGCATTTCCTCGACCAAGCCAAGATCTATATCAAGTCGGGCGGCGGCGGGCCGGGCGCGGTCAGCTTCCGGCGCGAGAAGTACGTCGAATACGGAGGGCCCGATGGCGGCGACGGCGGGCGCGGCGGCGACATCATTGTCGAGGCGGTGCCCGGCCTCAACACCCTGATCGACTTTCGTTATACCCAGCATTTCAAGGCGCCGCGCGGCGGCCACGGTATGGGCAAGAACCGCACCGGCGCCGCGGCCAAGAGCATCGTTGTCAAGGTCCCGGTGGGAACGCAGATCCTCGACGAGGACCGCGAGACGGTACTGGCCGACCTCATTGAGGCAGGCCAGCGGGTCGTCCTTCTGGAAGGCGGCATGGGTGGACGCGGCAACGCGAGCTACAAGACCTCGACCAACCGCGCCCCGCGCCAGCACCAGCCCGGTATTCCGGGCGAGGAAATGTGGGTCTGGCTGCGCCTGAAGCTGCTGGCGGACGCGGGCCTTGTCGGTCTGCCCAATGCTGGCAAGTCGACTTTCATCAACCAGCTCGCCAACACCCGCGCCAAGGTGGGCGACTATCCCTTTACCACGCTGACCCCGCAGCTGGGCGTGGTTCGCCACCGCGGCCGCGAGTTCGTGCTGGCCGACATTCCCGGCCTCATCGCCGGGGCGGCGGAAGGTGCGGGCGTTGGCGACCGATTCCTCGGGCACATCGAGCGCTGCCGCGTACTCATTCACCTCATCGACATCAGCGGCGTCGAACCGGCGAGCGCGATGCATATCGTGGAAGAAGAGCTTGAGGCCTATGGCGCTGGGCTTGAGGACAAGCCCCGCCTCATCGTGCTAAACAAGATCGACCTTGCCGATCCCGAGCTGGTCGAAGCTTTCGCCGGCGAACTGCGCGCGGCCGGCGCGGACAAGGTGTTCGCCATTTCCGGCGCGACCGGGGCGGGCATGGACGCGCTCCTCGATGCCGTTATCTCCTACCTTCCCGCCGCCACGGTAACCGAGCGTCCGGAAGGCGAGCGCGAAGAGGCGGACGACCGGCCCTGGTCTCCACTGTGAGACAGGCCGCAAGGGCGCGCAAAGGTTGCATCTGCGCCACTTTTGCCTAATCCGCTAGCCATGCAGATCGCCCACCTTTCCGACATTGCCGATCCGTCCGCCTGTCCGCGCCTTGTGGTCAAGGTCGGCTCGTCGCTGCTGGTGGACCGGCAGGGTCTGCGCCGCGCGTGGCTGGAGGGTCTGGTGGCCGAGATCGCGGCGGCGCGGGCGCGCGGGCAGGATGTCATTGTGGTTTCCTCGGGCGCCATCGCACTGGGTGCGGCGACACTGGGGCTGGAGAAGGGCGGGCGTGGCAGCCTGGCCGATGCACAGGCAGCGGCCGCTGTCGGTCAGATTGCGCTGTCCGGGCTCTGGGCCGAACTGCTTGCTCGCCATGCCCTGACTGCGGCGCAACTGCTGCTGACACTGGAGGATCTGGAAGACCGGCGGCGCTACCTCAATGCCACGGCCACGCTGACCCGATTGCTCGACGCCGGCGCCGTGCCTGTCATCAATGAGAACGACAGCGTCGCCACGCATGAAATCCGATTTGGCGACAACGACCGGCTGGCCGCGCGCGTCGCGCAGGCGGCACGGGCGAGCGCGGTGCTGCTGCTTTCCGATGTCGATGGCCTCTATGATCGCAATCCAGCCGATCCGGAGGCCCGATTGCTCGACTTTGTCCACGGCGTGACGCCAGAAATCCACGCGATGGCGACGGGAGCGTCGGCATCGGGGCTGGGTTCGGGCGGCATGACCTCCAAGCTCCAGGCAGCCGAAATCGCCGACCTGGCCGGCATCGCGCTTGTGATCGCCAATGGCACGCATGAAAGCCCGATCGCGCGCGCAGTCGGGCAAGGCGATGGTCAGGGCATCGGCACGCTGTTCCGGCCGCGTGACCGGGGGGGGCGCAAGGCCGGCGCGCGCAAGGCTTGGCTGGGCGGACGGCTGCGCCTCAAGGGCGAACTCACCATCGATGCGGGCGCGGCGCAGGCGCTGGCGCGCGGCACCAGCCTGCTGGCGAAGGGCGTTACGGGGGTAAGCGGCGCCTTCTCGCGCGGAGATGCCATTGCCATCCGCGACTCCGCTGGACGAGTCGTTGCGCACGGCCTGTCCGAATACGACGCGGCCGAGTGCAACAAGCTGATCGGCACGCATTCGAGTGAACAGGCGGCGATCCTGGGCTATGCGCCGCGCTCAGCCTTTGTCCACCGCGACCAGCTCGTCCTGCTATGACCATTGCAGTGACCGGGGCGACCGGTTTTGTCGGACAGGCGTTTTGCGATGCGGCGCTCGGTGCGGGGCTTGAACTGCGCGCGCTGGCCCGCAAGCCGCAGGAACCGTGCACCGGGGTCGAATGGAACGCTGGTGACCTGTCAGACCGCGCCGCGCTGGCCCGCCTGGTCGAGGGAGCCGAGGCCGTCGTCCACATCGCGGGGGTCGTCAACGCGCCCGATCACGTCGGTTTTCGCAAGGGCAACGTCGCGGGAACGCTCGCCGTGGTTGAAGCGGCGGTGGCGGCCGGCGTGCCGCGGCTGGTGTTCGTCTCCTCGCTCTCGGCCCGCGAGCCGGGACTTTCGGCCTATGGCGCGTCCAAGGCGCAGGCCGAAAAAGTAGTCCGGGCGAGCGGGCTTGACTGGACCATCGTGCGCCCGCCCGCCATCTATGGCCCGCGCGACCGCGAGATGTTCGAGCTGTTCCGCGCCGCCCGGTGGGGCGTGATGCCGATGCCGGTCGAGGGCAGGGCCTCGCTGATCCACGTGGACGATATGGCGGCCCTGCTGGTCTCTCTGCTCCCGGGCGGAGAGGACGTCTCGCACCGCAGTTTCGAGCCCGACGACGGCAAGCCCGGCGGCTGGGAGCATCACGAACTGGCGCTGGCCATTGGCTGGGCGGTCGGCCGCCGCCCCAAGGTCATCCGGCTGTCTCGCCGCACGATGGACTGGGCCGCCCGCGCCGACCGCTGGCTGCGCGGCACGGCGGCAAAACTGACGGCAGACCGCGTCGGCTACATGAGCCATCCCGACTGGGCGGTGAGCGAAGGCCGGCAGCCGCCGCGCCGCCGCTGGCACCCGCGCGTCGAGACGCGTGGTGGCCTCAAATCAACGGCGCAGTGGTACCGCGAGGCGGGCTGGCTCTAGAAAGCCGGTCCGAAAGTCAGAAAACCGGATCGTAGCCGGGAGGCAGTTCGTCGCCGGGGCTTTCGGGCTGACCGGGAACGTGGATGCCGCACTCGGTCTTGTCCCAGCCGCGCCAGCGCCCCGCGCGCGGGTCTTCGCCCTCGGCAACGCGCGAGGTGCAGGGCGAGCAGCCGATCGAGGGATATCCCTGCGCCACCAGCGGATGTGCCGGAAGGTCGTGCTCTGCCATGTAGCTGGCAAGCAGATCGGGCGTCCAGTCGATCAGCGGATTGATCTTGAGCCGCCCTTGCGCGTCGGAGGTGTCCATCTCGAAACGCGGCAAGGTCGCGCGCGTGCTGGCCTGGAAGGCCTTGCGCCCGGTGATCGAGGCATCGAATTCGGCCAGCGCCCGTGCCAGCGGCTGCACCTTGCGAATCTCGCAGCAGCCGTCGGGATCGTAGGACCACCTGAGCCCGCTCTCGTCGCGGGCGGCAAGCTCGGCCGGGTCCGGCGTGAGGTTGATGAGATTGGTCAGCCCCAGCCGCTCGATCAGCAGGTCGCGGTATTCGAGGGTCTCGGGGAAGTGCTTGCCGGTCTCGAGGAACAGGACCGGGGTCGCCGGATCGATCTGCGCGATGAGGTGCAGCAGGACCGAGCTTTCCGCGCCGAAGCTCGAGACCACGGCAACGTCGCCCGCGACCCGATCGCGCAGCACCCCTGACAGCACGTCAGCCGCCTCCGCACCGCGATAGAGGCGGTTGAGGCGCATGGCGTCGGTCTCGGCAAAGCGAGGGCCGGTGTCGATGCGGTCCGGGCGGCGTGCGGCCTCGTTCACTTTCGTGGCGCCTTCAGGTCCGGATGCCATGGCGCATGTTCCAGACGGGATTACGGCCATCGGCGGCTGCCTGATAAGCCTGTGGGAAGGTGGCGAAGGCACGTTCGGCGTCAGCGGGATCGATGGCGGCATCGGGCGCGAAGCTGTCGAACCCGCAGCGCCGCATGGCGAGCAGCTGATCGACCAGCACCTCGCCCACGGCGCGGATTTCCCCGGTGTAGCCCGCCTCGCGCAGGATGCGCGCCGCTGAATAGCCGCGCCCTTCGGTGAAGGCGGGGAAGTTCACTTCAACCAGCTTGATGCGGCCGAGATAGGGCAGCAGATCCCGCGCGTCGTCGCCCGGTTCCAGCCGGACGGCGGCGGCGTTGGTCTGGTCGCCGAACGTGTCGACCGTCACGGCCGGATCGGCCACCGGTTCGTCATCGCGAAAGCGCAAGTGGTTGTCAGCCATTGGCCGGTTCCTTTGCATAGATGGCGTCCTTGAACGGAGCCATGCCGAGGCGGCGATAGGTATCGAGGAAGCGTTCGCCGCCCTCGCGGTGGACAAGGTAGACATCGGTCACCTTTTCAACCGCCGTGACGATGCCGTCCTCGTCGAAGCCCGGTCCGGTGATCTGGCCGAGCGAGGTATCGTCGCCCTCGCATCCGCCAAGCAGCAGCTGGTAGTTCTCGGTTCCCTTGCGGTCGACGCCGAGGATGCCGATGTGGCCGGCGTGGTGGTGGCCGCAGGCATTGATGCAGCCCGAAATCTTGAGCTTGAGTTCGCCCACTTCGTCCTGCCGCGCCTGCGAGGCGAAGGCCTGCGAAATCTTCTGCGCGACGGGGATCGAGCGCGCATTGGCGAGGCTGCAATAATCAAGGCCGGGGCAGGCGATGATGTCGCCGATCCGGTCAAGGTTCGGCGTGGACAGCCCCGCCGCGTCGAGCTTTTGCCACAGCGCGTAAAGATCGGCCTTGCGGACATGCGGATAGACGATGTTCTGCGCGTGCGTGACGCGGCATTCGTCGAAGCTGTAGTCGCGCGCGAGGTCAGCCATCAGCCTGATCTGGTCGGCCGAAGCATCGCCCGGAATTCCGCCGACGGGCTTGAGGCTGACGGTTGCGATGACATAACCCGGCTGCTTGTGGGCATGGCAGTTGCGATCCACCCACAGCGCGAAATCGGGGTCCGAACGGTCGAGCGTATCGGGGGCGCCGGCCTCGAACGGCGGATCGGTGAAGTGCGCGGCAATGCGCTCCAGCTCGGCGGCCGGGGGTTCGATGCCGCCCTCACCATTAGCAAGCGTCAGGAGATGCGCGAACTCTTCCTCGACCTGGCGAGTATATTCATCCTTGCCAAGCTCGTGCACCAGGATCTTGATGCGCGCCTTGAACTTGTTGTCGCGCCGGCCATAGCGGTTGTAGACGCGCAAGCACGCTTCCGAATAGGTCACCAGCTGATCGATGGGGACGAATTCGCGAATGCAGGGCGCGATCATCGGGGTCCGGCCCATGCCGCCGCCGACATAGAACGTGGCGCCGATCTCTCCTGCATCATTCTTCACGATGCGGATGCCGATGTCGTGCAGCTTCATCGCGGCGCGGTCGGTCTGGCTGGCGATGACGGCGATCTTGAACTTGCGGGGAAGAGCAAGGAATTCGGGATGGAAGCTCGACCACTGCCGCAGCAGTTCGGCATAAGGCCTTGGATCGACAAGCTCGTCGGCGGCGGCACCCGCGTACTGGTCGGAACTGATGTTGCGGATGCAGTTGCCGCTGGTCTGGATGGCGTGCATCTCCACCGTGGCAAGATCGGCAAGGATATCAGGCGCATCGGCCAGCTTGATCCAGTTGTACTGGATGTTCTGGCGCGTCGTGAAGTGGCCATAGCCGCGATCGTACTTGTCGGCGATGTCGCCAAGCAGGCGCATCTGCACGCTGCTCAGCGTACCATAGGGCACCGCGACGCGCAGCATGTAGGCGTGAAGCTGGAGATAGAGGCCGTTCTGAAGCCGCAGCGGCTTGAACTGGTCCTCGGTCATGTGGCCGTCGATGCGGCGCTGCACCTGATCGCGGAACTGCGCGACGCGGGCATCGACCATGGCCTGGTCGTATTGGTCGTAGCGATACATGTCAGATCACCCAGTTGCCGGCATCGGCGTCGGCCGGTTTGAGAGTCAGGTCCGGGCGGACCGTGGGGCCGAGCGCGCGAATGCGCTCCTTGATGTGCGCGGGACGAACGCCCTGCTCGGTCCGCTCGCCGTCCACGGCATAGGCCGCATTGACGCGCTGGGCGGCCTGCTCGACCGCCAGGATGGTGTCGGCGTGATCCCCCGCATCGACGGCGTCCTCGACGTGCAGCGACCAGCCGCTGCCGTCCCACCAGACAACGGCGCCTGACTTGAGATCGTTTCCGGTCAGTATCTTCACTTCGGTCCCTCATGTGCGAATTGGTGGCTCAGCGCGGTCAGCGCCGCTTCGGGCGCGGCCGCGACATCGCCGATGACGATCAGCGCCGGGCTTCTGACCCTGGCGCGGGCAATGGTCTGGGCAAGGCCCGCGAGCGGCGCGCGCAGCACGCGCATCTCGGGGCGGGTCGCGTTCTCGATCACGGCGATGGGCACATCCGGGGCGAGCCCGTCGGCGATCAGTTTTTCCGCGATCCGCTCCGCCGTCGCCACGCCCATGTAGATGACAAGCGTGCGGCCCTTGCCGGCAAGGCCGGACCAGTCCTGCTCGGCAAGCCCCTTGCACTGGCCCGCCACGAAGCTGACGATCGAGGCATGATCGCGGTGGGTGAGCGGGATCTGCGCGGCGGCGGCGGCGCCGCCCGCCGCGCTGATTCCGGGCACGACCTCGACCGTCACGCCGGCAGCGCGGCAGGCCTCGGCCTCTTCGCCGCCGCGTCCGAACACGAACGGGTCGCCGCCCTTGAGGCGCACGACATCGTTCCCGGCCAGCGCCTCGCGGACCAGCAGCGCATTGATCTCGTCCTGCGGCATGGTGTGGCGCGCCCGGCTCTTGGCGACGCTGATCATGCGGGAACTGCGCGGCGCCATGGCGAGGATCGCGGGATCGACCAGCCCGTCATGCACGATCAGCCGTGCCTTCATGATGAGACGCGCGGCGCGCATCGTCAGCAAGTCGGGATCGCCAGGGCCCGCACCCACAAGAAAGACGCGGCCGGCCGGAAGGGAAGGGTTCGGCATGGGGCGGACATGGCCGCTTGCGCCGCCATATGCCAGCGAGAATGCTTTTCCCGTCTGGAAGGAGAGGTTTAGTCGTCCGGTTGCGGGGCGCCGCGCAGTCCGTTAACTAGCGCGGCCAGCCCCTCGCTCTGGCGCAAGTTCACGTCGCGCTGCGGGAAGGGAATCTCGATGCCGTTGTCCTTGAACAGCCACCACAGCTTCCACAGCACTTCGCTGCGCACGTTGCCGACGCCCTGTTCCGGGTCATCGATCCAGCAGTGAATGATGAAGTTGACCGAGGAATCGCCGAATGAATCGAGCCAGACCGAAGGCGACGGTTCTTCCAGCACACGCGGCGCGGCGCGCGCGGCTTCGAGCATGAGCTTTTCAGCCACGGCGAGATCTGCCGCATAGGATACGCCCACCGGTACCTGCATGCGCACGTTATGCGACGAGTACGACCAGTTCTCCACTTGGTTGACCATCAGGTTTTCGTTGGGAATCAGGTATTCGCGCTCGTCCCGCGTGGTGACCGATACCGCGCGGATGCCGATTTTCTTGACCTGCCCGAACGTGGACTTTCCGGTCTGGTCGGCCACCGCGATAACGTCGCCCGGTTTGATCGAGCGGTCCATCAGGAGAATGATCCCAGCGATCAGGTTGCCAAAAGTCTTCTGCAGTCCAAAGCCGACGGCAAGGCCGAACGCGCCCGAGAATACGGCGAACGCAGTGAGATCGATGCCCAGTACATCGATGGCGACAAGAAATGCGAAAACCCAGACCGCAATCGACATGAGCTTGTCTGCAAGCAGGCGCTGCGTGCTGTCGAGCCGCGTAATGCGCCCCAGTGCCGCGCGGGCGAGACGGCTGCCGATGCGAGCGACGAGGTACACGACGGCGATGGCGAGCACCGCGACAAGCGCCGACCACAGCGTTATTTCCTTGTCCCCGACGCCGATGGCCAGGCTGTCCAGCCGGTCTATCAGCCCGCCCATGGTCGCGCTTTCGGATGTGACCGCGTGCTTGATGCCGTCAGCGGCTCGGACGGGGTCGGGCGCGCTCATGCCGTGCGCCATGCGGCGAGCGCGCGTTCCATATCGTCGATCAGGTCCGCCTCGCTCTCAAGCCCCACGAACAGGCGCACGCCGTATCGGTGGGCCGGGTCCATGCCGGCAGGCGGCCACGGCGTGGCCGAGCGATGCGGCGCGGGATCGAGCGGCACGGCAAGGCTCTCGAACCCGCCCCAGGAATAGCCGATGCCGAACAGGTCAAGGGCATCGATGAAGGCATTGCGCGCCGCCGCGCTGCCGCCGCGGAACACGAAGCTGAACAGCCCGCAGCCGCCCGTGAAATCGCGCGCCCAGACTTCGTGCCCCGGCGCGCAAGGCAGCATCGGGCAGAGGACCAGGGAGACTTCCTCGCGGTCAGACAGCCAGCGCGCCAGGGACAGCGCGCTTGCGCTCTGGCGCTCAAGTCGCAGGCCCAGCGTGCGCAGGCCTCGCAAGGCGAGCGCGGCATCGTCGGGCGAGACGACCTGACCCAGTTGCTGCGAGCGGGTGCGAAGACGGGAATACCACTCCGGTCCGGCCGAGGCGCTCCCCATCATCAGGTCCGAATGGCCGCCAACATGCTTGGTGAGCGACATGACGCTGATGTCGATCCCGCGCTCAAGCGCCGGGAAGCCGAGCGGGCTTGCCCAGGTATTGTCGAGCAAGGTTACCAGCCCATGCCGTTGCGCGATGCCGCATAGCGCGGGCACGTCCTGCACTTCCATCGTCAGGCTGCCCGGCGCCTCGAGCAGGACGGCGCGGGTGCGCTCGCAGATCAGTGCCTCGAACGCTGGCACATCAAGCGGATCGAAGAACCGTGTCTCGACGCCCATGTCCTTCAGCAGGCCCTTGCCCATCGCGCGGCTCGGGTCATAGGCGTTGTCGGTCATCAGGAGGACATCGCCGGGCCGCAGTGCGGTGAGCAGCGCGCCGGCCATCGCTGCGACCCCCGAGGGATAAAGCACCGTTCCCGCCGCGCCCGGTTCGATGGCGGTGAGGGCGTCGGCCAGCGCCCACTGCGTCGGCGCGCCGCGGCGGCCATAAAAAAAGCGGCCGTCGTCGTTGTGGCGGACGCCAGCCGCCAGAGCGTCAGTGTTCTCGTAAAGGTGCGTGCTGGCCCGCCAGACCGGCGGATTGACGACGCTGCCTGGCGTATCGGCGGCGCTGGTCCATTCGCGGCGGCGGCCAGCCGTGACTAGCCGGGTTTCTGTCGATTGGCTCTGCCCCGGCTTGCTCAAATCGTCGTCCCTTCACCTGCCGATTAGCCAGCGGCAAGCGCGCCGTCGAGAACGATTTCGCGTTGTCCGAGCGGTCGGATCACGCCGGGAAAGCCGTCCAGCCGCAGTGGCCGCACGGCATCGGCCCGGTCGCGCCCCGGCTCGCCGACCACGAAGACGCGCGTGGTATGGGTGGCGCCGCTCTCGTCCGTGATGCGAAACCGGGCGAGCGGCACGAAGAGCATGGCCTCGCCCTGCCGGATCGGCCGGATTTCCGAGAGGGGGAGGCGCAGGCTGCCGGACAACGTGACCATCTCGCCCGGCGCGAGCCGCGCCAGTTCGTGCAGCGGCTCCATGCCGCCTGCGGGCGCGAGCTGGTCGGCGGCGCTCAGCGAGGCGTGGGCGGTGACGAGGTCGCCCGCGATCCGGAGCGGGCCGAGGCCGCCGCTCGATGCGTTGGTGAGCACAAGCCGGTACGACAGCGTCGCGTAGACAAGGCTTCGGGTCAGCTCGCTGGCTTCGAACGAGAGGGCGAGGGGCGCAGCGGTCGCTGGTGCCCGCGGCGAAGGCGCGCTTTGCGGCAGGGCCTTGGGCAGGGAGGCCGGCGCGCTTGGCTGGGGCGCTGCGGGGCGGGGAGCGGCACCCTCAGCCTCAGGCTCGGCGCGCGTGCGGGTCCGCGTCCACGCCAGGCCCGCTAGCGCAAACAGGGCGAGGAGGCCGCCAAGAATGAGCAACCACGGAACCTGCTCGCTCGTGACATCCGCCGGCGGGCCCCGATCGAGGTTCTCCGGGCTTTGATTGGGGATGACCGGTCCCGCTGGCAGGGACGCGGCAGCGTCAGGTTCCGGCTCCGTCGGCGCGGTTGAAGCAGGCGCTGCTTGGGGCACCGTCCCGTGCTGCGCGGGGGCTGCCGCAGGACGGGGCGCCCGATCGCGCGTCGGCGTCGGTGCGGGAAGTATAAGCGTTGGCGCAGGCGGCGGTGTGGCGACCTGCTCCGATGGCGCCCGCGTCGGCCGCACGACGGGCACGTCGGGATCGACCGGCCCCGCAGCGGGGGCGGAGGCGGAGGGAGGACCCGGCGGCAGGCGGTAGTCGCTGACCGAGCCTGCGTCCTGCGCGGCCGAGGGGGCTGCGGCGAGGCACGTCCACGCGAGCAGCGCCGCCGCTACAGTATTTGCAAATTGCCTGCCCCGTATCATCACCGCCCGCCCGTTCGGCTCCGGCGCTGAACAGCAGGTGAACCGCGTGGCGGCCAACAGGCGACTTGTGCCCGGCCCGCGATATCGGCAGGAAGCATGGCCATGAGCAATTCCGATAAGCCCCTGCATCTTGGGCAGCACAGCGCACTGCCGGCCTCTCCGGAAGCGGCGGTGCTCGATTATGTTCCCAACCCGCGCGCCGGAGCGCTCTATCTGGTTCGCTTTGCCGCGCCGGAGTTCACCTCTTTGTGTCCGGTGACCGGACAGCCCGATTTCGCGCATCTGGTGATCGATTATGCGCCGGGCGAGACCATTGTCGAATCCAAGAGCCTCAAGCTGTTCCTTGGTTCGTTCCGCAACCACGCCGGCTTTCACGAGGATGTGACCGTGGGCATCGGCCAGCGGCTGTTCGAGGAGATGGCCCCGCGCTGGCTGCGTATCGGCGGCTACTGGTATCCGCGCGGCGGCATTCCCATCGACGTATTCTGGCAGTCGGGCCCGCCGCCCGGGGGGCTGTGGGTGCCCGAACAGGGCGTCGCGTCGTATCGTGGGCGCGGTTAGAGGCTCAGTTTCTTGAAGATACCTTCAGGGATAGCGCGGATCACGGCCATGATCAGCCGCCAGACCGGGCGCACGTAGACGACGTCGCGTCCGGCTTCGACAGCCCGGACAATGGCGCGGGCTACTTCGTCTGGCTGTGCGGTCAGTTTTGCTGGCAGATCCAAGCCTTCGGTCATCCGCGTGGCGACGAAGCCGGGCAGGACGGTGACGACATGCACGCCCCGTTTCGCAAGCCGATTGCGCAGGCCCGAGAGGAACGCGGTGAACCCCGCCTTGGCGGCGCCGTAGACATAGTTCGTGGCACGGCCCCGCTCTCCGGCGACCGAACTGATGCCGACAAGCGTGCCGTGCCCGCGCGCGGCAAAGCGGACCGCCAGCTCGCCCATGATCAGCGCCGGGCCTTCGAAGTTGCTGCGCATCACCAGCGCGGCGCGCCCCGCATCGCGCTCGTTTTCGGCCTGCTCGCCCATCAGCCCGACCGCGATGACGGCGACGCCGGGGAGCGCGGGCAGACTGTCGAGGAACGCGGCGGAATCGGGCGCGAGGGCGTCGTATTCATGGCATGTGACGATCACCCCATGGCGCAGCGCGATATCGGCGCGGTCGGCCTCAAGGCTGGAAACACCGCGCGCGGCAAGCATTATCGGATGACCGGCGGCGGCAAAGGCATGGGCGCAGGCAAGGCCGATGTCGGAGCGGGCGCCGAGGATCAGGACGGGCGGTCTGTCGGTACTGGTCAAAGGCCGAGCCTTTCGGATTGGGCGGAACGGAAAGTTCGCGCGAGGCCCTGGACTTCACGCATTGCGGCAAGTCGCGCGGCGCGGGGATCGCTCGCCGCCAACGTCTCACGCGTCATGCGGGCGTCCTTGGCGAGATAGAAGCGGCCCCCGTGGTCGATGACGATGGCGTCGAGCCGCTCCTGCAGGGCGAGTGCGGGGCGCGAGACCGGAAAGTCGAGTGCCAGCGTGTAGCCTTCCATCGGGAACGACATCGCGCTGTCCTGCGTCCCCATGCGCTTGAGCACGGCGAGGAACGAGGCCTGCCCCTCGGCCGAAATGGTTTCGAGCAGCGCGCGAAGTCCATCGCGCGAGGCAGAAAGCGGCAGCACGCACTGGAACTGCGTGAAGCCGCGCTTGCCATAGATGCGGTTCCATTCGAGCAGGCCGTCGAGCGGATAGAAATAGCTGTCCCAGTCCGTCAGGCTCTCGCGGGCCATCGCCTCTCTGGCACGCGCCTTGCCGCGCGAATAATAGAGGTCGTTGAACAACGAGACGCTGAAACCGTTCAAGGCCCAGCCCGGAAAATCGAGCGGTACTTTCCTCGCGGCCCGCCGGGGTGTCTCGAAAGGTGAAGCCCGCTGCCGCTGGTCGAGATCATCCAGCCTCGCATGCTCGCCGAGCATGACCAGAGAGCGGCCCAGCGATGGTCCGTGTGCAAGGCAATCAATCCATGCGACCGAATAGGTGGCGTCCTGCGTCTCTTCGAAGATTGCCAGTGCGGCGTCGAGGCCGTCCGCGGCCAAGGTGGACTGCCGGATCCATCCGCTTTCCACCCGGCGCAGGCGGATCGCGGCGCGCACGATCACGCCGGTCAGCCCCATGCCGCCCAGCGTCCAGGCGAAAAGCTCGGCGTTATCTCTGGGGGAACACCGGATCACGTCTCCGTCCGGCCCCATCAGCTCGATCCATTCGACGTAGCGGCCGAAGCTGCCTTCCTTATGGTGGTTCTTGCCGTGGACATCGGCGGCGACAGCGCCGCCCAGCGAGACGAATTTCGTGCCCGGCGTGACATGGGGAAACCAGCCGCGCGGCAGGAAGGCGGCAATGACATCGCCCAGCAGCACGCCGCTTTCGGCCACCAATACGCCGGTGCTCTCGTCGAAGGACAGCATCCGGTTGAAGCGCCGCATGTCGAGCGTGGTGCCGGGGCTGACCGCGCTGTCGCCATAGGCCCGGCCGTTGCCGCGCGCGATCACTGCGCCGTTCGCCGCCAGCGCGTCGCGCAGGGCCACCTCGCCGCGCGGGGCGCAGAGCCGGGTCGCGACCTTGGGATAGCAGCCCCAGCCGCTGAGTTCGGCCGTGCCCGTCATGCCGGGCGCGGCGCCGTGAACACGAAGCGCCGGTCCAGGCGGTACTTGATGACGTAGCCCACACTCAGCCCGGCCACTGCGCCCAGCTCGCGCGCAAGGTCCGTTTGCCAGATCAGCCACGCGGCGGTTTCGCTGGTCCAGAACACGGCAGTCGTCACCACGCCCATCGCGGTGTAGAGCGTGAACTTGCGGCCATGGGCCGCCGCGCCGCTTGAAAGATCGTGGAATATCCAGCGCTTGTCGAGCAGATACTTGAGGACGAGCCCAGCCAGCGTGCCCCCCGCGACTGCGACGCCATAGGTCAGCGCGGCATCGCCGGCGCCCAGTACCAGCCGCTGGACGCCAAGATTGGCCAGTGTCGCCAGCACTGCGAACAGGCCGTAGCGCAGGACCAGCGCCTGCATTGTCATGGAAACGTTCCGAGCACCACGCAGGCCAGCACGGCAGCCCCGCAGGCGAGGCTGGTCAGGTCGCGCGCCGCGTAGACCACCGGATCGTCGTGCATCAGGCCGCGGTGCGCCAACATCACCGTGCGCGTGATCCAGAACAGCAGAAGGCAGCAGATCCCCCACAGGAACGCGGGGCGGGGATAGAGCTGGAGCACGTCAGGCGAATTCACGTAAAGTGCCATGACCAGCACCGAGACATAGCCCGCGCCGATGGCCATCATCGAGATGATGGGCAGGTCGTCCACATGATAGCCCCGGCCGCTCGGCGCGAGCTCCCGGCGCGCGGCATTGTCGACCAGTTCGGCCTGCCGTTTGACCGCCGCGAGAGAGAAAAAGAAGAACAGGCAGAATGCCAGAAGCCAGACCGAGAGCGGCACTCCGGTGGCCAGCCCCCCGGCAACGACGCGCAGTGTGTAAAGCAGGCCAAGGATGCAGATGTCGATGACCATCACCCGCTTGAGATGCAGCGAATAGGCCGTAGTCAGCACAAAGTAGGCAGCCATCGCGGCCAGGAACGCAGGCCCGATCAGGGCGGCGATCCCGCCGCCGGCTGCCAGAAGCGCCGCCGCCATCCACCCGCCGTGGACGAGCGGCACCGCGCCGCTGGCAAAGGGGCGATTGCGCTTGCGCGGATGGGCCCTGTCCGGCGCGAGATCGAGAAGATCGTTGAGAACGTAGACGCCAGAGGCAATCGCGCTGAATGCCGCGAAGGCGAGGCACGCGGCTAGGATCGCGGCCGGCTCAAGCCGGTGAGCCGCGACAAGCGGCACGAACACGAGCGCGTTCTTGAGCCACTGGTGCGGGCGCAGGGCCTTGATCCAGGGGGAAAAACCGGTGCGCGCGGGCTGGCCGGAAAAGGTCGTGAAATCGTTCGAGCCGGCAGCAACGGCAATCCAGTCGGCGCGCGCCGCGCCCTTGTGGCGGTCGTTGCCTGTTGCCAGCACCATGTCGAACTGCCCGAGGTGGAGCGCGATGGCGAGACCCGCCGTTTCGTCGCACTCGGCGTAGAGTGCACACCGTCCGCCGTCAGCACGCCACGATGCGATGCGTTCCAGCACGGCGGGATCGTAGGCCAGTGCCGCCGGATCGAGCCATCCTGCGCCGGGACCGGAGCCGGAGCGTTTGGAAAGAGACGCCAAAAAGGCCTCGCTTTTCAAGGAATTGCGCAGAAGGTCGGCTTCGAGATCGACCACCATGAGGGGGCCGGCGCAGTCAGCTTCAACGCCGTGCGGGGAGCTATCCCGGCCGCTCGGAATCTGGCGATGCGCGTTCATGATTGGCCCCGTTTCCCCATTGCGCGGCGGCGCGACACAGACAGGACTAGGGGGCAGCCGTTAAATTTCCGTTTACCATGATGAATTGCCGCTTCGCCCTCAACAGGGGCTGCCGGCTGCAACTCGCCCGATCCGGCGGGCGCTTCGGCCCGGCACTGAACGAGTCGTTAACTTATTGCGGCTGACCTGCGCTCAACGCAGGCAAGGAACGGCGGCATGGCAGTCTTCGCGAACATCGGGGACGAGGGACGGACGGATGGCGGCAACGAGCGCGGGGCGCCGCGCCGCACGCTGCGCTTCCTCGCCTCGGGTTCGCTCGCTTCAGGCGAGGCGACGAATGTCATCGTCCACAATGTTTCGGTTACCGGACTGCTGCTCGAAAGCCGGCGGGCGCTGGTCGAAGGCGAGACCATCGTCATCGACATGCCGCAGGCGGGGCCGGTTCCGGCCCGGGTCGTCTGGCAGAGCGGGACGCTCACGGGTTGCCGGTTTGACGTGCCGGTCTCGGCCGCCACGCTCAGCGCGGCTCAGCTTCAGAGCGCGATCGACCACGAGATCGAGATCGAGGCGCCGCCGATACCCCAGCCCGACAGCGAGGAATCGTTCGGCGCTCGGCTGCGCCGGCTGCGCAAGGCCCGCAAGCTGACTCTCGAACAGGTGGCGCTGAATCTCGGTGTCAGCAAGCCCACGGTCTGGGCGTGGGAGCAGGACAAGGCGCGCCCCGTCGACAGCCGCCTTGCCGAACTGGCCGACGTGCTCGGCGCGCCGCTGGGCGAAATCCAGTCGAACTACGATGCCCCGCCGATTGCCGACATGATCGCCAGGGCGCGCCGCCAGATCGCGGCGGCTGCGGGAGTCGCCCCGGCCAGGGTGAGAATCATGGTCGAGCTCTAGAAATTCCGTTCAACAGGTGCGCCGAAGACAAGACGAAATCAGCTTGTCCCGCATAATGCACGAATCATCTTTCGTTCATCCCAATAAATGATAAAACAAGACTGAGAATCAGGAGGTTAGCCTTGTAAGCAAACAAGGTTAACTTGTGGATAGCGGGACGCATCATGACATAGTTCAAGAAATCTGTTTTTACTGCTGAGCGAAGATCGTGAACAATTTGGGGCCGGGGGCAAGTCGGCGATGGGAATTTACTTTACGCCGCAGGACGGCGCGGCACTCTATGACCTTCTGGCCGAACAGACGGACGATCTGATCGTAAAGACTGACCGGGGCGGCTTCATCGTCCACGGCGCCGGTGCACTGGCGCGGCTGGGTATCCAGCCGGCGGGCGGGCTGGTCGGGCCGCACATCGCCGATCTGGCCGAAGCGCCGCAATCGGACGACATCCGCCGCCGCCACCGGGCCCTGATCGGGGGACGGCAGGGACACGAAGACGGCGGCTGGATCGAGTTCCGCGCTGCCTCCGGACAGGGGACCGGCGCCAGGTTCGCGCTCCAGATGCGGGCGGTTGAAGGGATGGACGGCGAGGCTGCCGGCGCCATCGCCGTCATCCGCAACATCGAGGATCGCCGCTCGCTGGAAGAGCGGCTGTTTGCCAGTTCGATGACCGATCCGCTGACCCGGCTCACCAACCGGCGCGCCTTCTCGATGATGCTGGGTCACCTGATCGAGCGTGGCACGCCCGGCAGCGTCGCCCTGTTCGAAATCGATCACTTCCGCGCCATCGGCATGCGTCACGGTCAGTCGGTCGCCGACGAAGTGCTTGAGGTCTTTGCCGAATTCCTGCGCGTCATGACCCGGTCGAGCGAAATCCTGTCGCGCATCGACGGCGAGTGCTTTGCCGTGCTGCTGCCCTATCAGTCTCCGGCCGAGGCCCGAGCGCTGAGCCGGCCGATTCTCGACACACTGGACGAGATCCGCCGCAGCCTGCCGGGCAAGGGTGTGGCCGTCACCGTCAGCGGCGGCATCGCAGGCATCGGAGCCTCGGTCGATGCGACGATGCGCGAGGCAGGGCTTGCCCTGATGCTGGCCAAGTCGCGCGGGGGCGGCAGCCTTGAACTGGCAGGCGGCCGGCCGCTGCTCCATCTGGCCGGGGACCAACCGGCTCGCCGCGCGGCGCGGGGTTGACCAACCTTTGACCGGCTGACCTGCGATGTGGCAGGGTTGCGGCATGACACGCGTTCTCCACGGCTATTGGCGTTCCTCGGCCGCTTACCGGGTTCGGATCGCGCTTGCGCTCAAGGGACTTGCTTACGAATACCGCGCCGTAAACCTCATCGGCGGTGAGCAGGGGGGCGAGGATTACCGCGCGATCAATCCGCAGGGACTGGTGCCGCTGCTGATTGATGGCGGGCACCGCATCGCGCAGAGCCTTGCGATCACCGAATACCTTGAGGAAACTTACCCCGACGCGCCGCTGCTTCCCGCCGATGCGGCGGGCCGCGCACAAGTTCGCGCGCTGGCGCTGGCGGTGGCTTGCGACATTCACCCGCTCGGCAATCTGCGCGTGCTGCGGTACCTCAAGCAGGAACTCGGGCACGATCAGGCCGAGATCGACGCGTGGGCGCGGCACTGGATCGCGGCGGGATTCGCGTCACTCGAAGCTGCGGCGTGCGGCCCGTGCCTGACCGGCGCCGACATCACGCTGGCCGACGTCTGCCTCGTGCCGCAGATGTACAATGCGCGCCGGTTTGGAACGGACCTTGCGCCTTTTCCCCGACTGGTGGAGATCGATGCCCGATTGCGCGAGCATCCCGCCATCGCAGCCGCCGCGCCCGAGCGGCAGCCCGACGCGCCGCCGTCCTAGGATCTATTTCGCTTCCGCCAGCAGCCGGGCTGCCTCCGCACCGGCCCAGTCGAACCCGCCGACCATGCGCCAGACCTCGCGGCCATCCACGCCGTAGAAGATCGTTGTCGGCAGGGTCTGCGCGCCATAGGCGAAGGCAAGATCGGACTTCTCGTCGAGCCAAGGTTCGAGTTTCGGCCCGCCCTTGCGCGCAAGAAATTCGGCGACCTTGTCCGTCTGGATGTCCTGCGAAATCGTGAGGACGCGGAGCGCGTCGCCTTTTTCCGCCGCGAGCCGGTCCAGCGTCGGCAGTTCGGCGACGCAGGGCGCGCACCATGTCGCCCACAGGTTGACCAGCAGCGGCTTGCCTTTCAGCGAAGGCAGGGCCAGCGTCCGCCCGTCCGGATGGGTCACGGTGACATCCGGAATGGCGCTGCCCGCCTTGCTGCGGTCGATGGTCCCAGCCTCTGCGCCCTTGCCGCCTGCCGGGGCCGGTGTGCTCCCGTTCCCGCCAGCCTGCGGTTGCGCCGGCGCCTCTCCTTGCCTATCGCAGCCCGCAAGGAGCAGACCGAGCCCGAGGACGACGCACTTGAACGATTCCAATGACACCAAGCTTGGCGAAAACACGGGGGCAGGCTCCAACCAGATGTGGGGGGGCAGGTTCGCAAACGGCCCTTCGGCCGTGATGCGCGAGATAAATGCCTCGATCCCGTTCGACAAGGCGCTGTGGCGGCAGGATATCGCCGCAAGCCGCGCGCATGTCGCCATGCTCGGCGCGATGGGGATCGTCTCTGGCGAGGATGCGGTGGCCATCGAGGATGGCCTCGCGCAGGTTTCCGCCGGGTACGAAGCGAATGGCGTTCCCGAGGACTGGGATCTCGAGGACATCCACATGACGACCGAGAGCCGGCTTGCCGAATTGATCGGACCGGTGGCCGGGCGGCTCCACACCGCGCGCAGCCGCAACGATCAGGTGGCGACCGACTTCCGCCTGTGGGTGCGCGATGCAATGGATCAGGCCGATGCCGGGCTGGAGGCGCTGCAACGCGCGCTGGTGAGCCGCGCCGGGCAACACGCGAACAGCATCATGCCCGGCTTCACTCACTTGCAGACCGCGCAGCCCGTCACGCTGGGGCATCACCTGATGGCCTATTACGAGATGGTCCGGCGCGACCGCTCGCGCTTTGCCGATGCGCGCACCCGGCTCAACCAGTGCCCACTGGGTTCGGCGGCGCTGGCGGGAACCGGCTTTCCGATCGACCGCGAGATGACCGCGCAGGCGCTGGGTTTCGACGCGCCCACGGCCAACAGCCTCGATTCGGTTTCCGACCGCGATTTCGCGCTCGACTACCTGTCCGCAGCAGCAAAATGCGCGCTGCACCTTTCGCGGCTGGCAGAGGAATTCGTCATCTGGGCAAGCCAGCCCTTCGGTTTCGTCACGCTGCCCGACAGCCTGTCGACCGGCAGCTCGATCATGCCGCAGAAGAAGAACCCGGACGCCGCCGAACTGGTGCGCGGCCATTCGGGGCGCATCACCGGATGTCTCGTTTCGTTGATGATGACGATGAAAGGCCTGCCGCTCGCCTATTCGAAGGACATGCAGGACGACAAGCCGCCGGTGTTCGAGGCGGCTAGCCTGCTCGGCCTGTCGATCGCGGCGATGACCGGCATGGTGGCCGAAGCGACGTTCCGGACCGACCGCATGCGGCAGGCGGCCGAACTTGGCTATGCCACCGCCACCGATCTGGCCGACTGGCTGGTGCGCGAGGCCGGCATCCCCTTCCGCGAGGCGCACCACATCACCGGCACTGCGGTCAAGCTGGCGGAGAGCCGGGGCTACGCCCTCGATGCCTTGCCGCTTGCCGACTTGCAGGCCATCGATGCCCGCATCGACGAGCGGGTGTTCGCCGCGCTTTCAGTCGAAGCATCGGTTGCGGCGCGTGCCAGCCTTGGCGGAACCGCGCCGGCCGAGGTCAGAAAGCGGGTTGCCGAAGCACGCGGCACGCTGGGCATGGGAGAGGCCTGATGCGCCGGATCGTTGCCGCAACCCTGCTGCTTGCGCTCGCCGCCTGCGGGCAGAAGGCCGACCTCAAGCCGCAACCCGGCAAGCGGCTTCCGCCCGCGCCTTACGGCTCCGATTCCCGCAAGAGCGCCGAGGAACTGCTCGCGCCGCCAGTTCAGGCCGTGCCGGAGCGCAGCGTGGAATTGCGTAAGCGGTCCGAGGAACGCGCCGACGATCCCTTCGACCTGCCGCCGCGCGAATAAGTTCGGACACCCAGTACAATGGACCATTTCAATCTCAGGAACGGCGAGCTTCATGCCGAGGACGTGCCGCTGGCGCGCATTGCCGAGGCCGTGGGCACGCCAGTTTACGTCTATTCGCGCGCCACGCTGACGCGCCACGCCCGGGTTTTCCGCGAGGCGCTGAGCGACCTGCCGCGCACGCACTTTGCCTTTGCCGTGAAATCGAACCCCAACCTTGCCGTGCTGAAAGTGCTGGCGATGGAGGGCTACGGCGCCGACGTCGTCTCGGCGGGTGAGATGCACCGCGCGCTCGCCGCCGGGATGCCGGGAAGCGACATCGTGTTCTCGGGCGTCGGCAAGACGGGCCGCGAGATGGCCGAGGCGCTCGACGCCGGGCTTGGCCAGTTCAACCTCGAAAGCGAGGAAGAGGGCGCGGAGCTGGCTGCGCTCGCCGCCGCGCGGGGGCAGGTCGCCACGGCGGTGCTGCGCGTCAATCCCGATGTCGACGCGGGCACCCACGCCAAAATCTCGACCGGCAAGGCCGAGAACAAATTCGGCGTACCCTTTGACCAGGCCGCCGCCATCTATGCCCGGCTGTCGGGGCTTGATGGTCTGGCGATGCGCGGGCTTGCCGTCCACATCGGCAGCCAGATCACCTCGCTAGAACCGTCGCGCGCTGCCTTCGTGCGGATGGGCGAGTTGATGCGAGACCTGCGGGACGGGGGTCTGACGGTCACGCACATGGACCTTGGCGGCGGGCTGGGCGTTCCCTACCGGGCGGGCGAGCAGCTGCCCGGCCCGGCCGAATACGGTGCGATGGTGGCGCAGGTGACCCGGGGCTGGGGCGTGACCGTGATGTTCGAGCCGGGCCGCGTCATCACAGGCAATTCGGGCGTGCTCCTCACGCAGGTCATCCGCGTCAAGCCGGGAGCAGTGAACCCCTTCGTCATCGTCGATGCGGCAATGAACGACCTCGTCCGCCCCGCCATGTACGACGCCTGGCACGATTTCGCCGCAGTGCGTCCTTCGGGCCAGCGGATGACGGCCAACATCGTCGGCCCGATCTGCGAGAGCGGCGATACCTTTGCGATGGCGCGCGAGATCGACGTCGTCGAGGCAGGAGACCTCGCCGTGTTCCGCACTGCCGGGGCTTACGGCGCGACGATGGCCAACACCTACAACAGCCGCGCTCTGGTGCCCGAAGTCATGGTCGATGGCGACAAATGGGCCATCGTGGCCGAACGCATCGAGCCCGCGACGATCCTCGCCGCCGAACACGTGCCCGACTGGCTGGCCTGATGGCTCGCCCGAGTGACTGAGATGACCCGGTGATCCGCTCGCTGCCCCTGTTCCACCGGATCGGCGGGCAGCCGGTCATCGTGCTGGGCGAAGGTCCGGCGGCGGAGGCCAAGCGGCGGCTGGTCGAGCGCGCGGGCGGCCGGGTCGTGAGCGACGAGGATGCGCCCGGCGCGCGGCTGGCTTTCATCGCGCTCGACGAACCAGAGGCGGCGGCGGAAAGGCTTCGCACGCGCGGCCTGCTGGTCAACGTCGCGGACCGGCCGGACCTTTGCGATTTCACGCTGCCGAGCATTCTCGACCGTGATCCGGTGCTGATCGCGATCGGCACGGGCGGCGCCTCGGCAGGTCTCGCGAAGGCACTGCGGCTCAGGCTGGAGCGGCTACTTCCTGCCGGACTGGGCGCACTTGCAGCCGGACTTTTCAAAGCACGCGGGCGGATTCGCAAGCGCTGGCCCGATGCGGACGCCCGGCGGCGCGCGCTCGATGCCGCGCTTGACGAAGGTGGGGCGCTCGATCCGATGCGCGAACTCAGCGAGGGCGCGATGGCGGATTGGCTCTCCCGCGAAACGGTAACGCCGCCGCCTGTTACGCACGAGATACTTTTGAAAGGGCGCGAACCGGACGATCTGACTGTCAGGGAATCTCGCCTGCTCGGCTCGGCGGACGTCATCGTCCACGAGCCGGCCGTGCCGGCGGGCATCCTCGACCGGGCTCGCGCCGATGCCGCGCGCATTTTGCTCACCGATGCCGCGGAACCTCCGCCGGCGGCGGGCCTGGTCGTTATCGTTCGTATCTGATTGTTCAAGGCAAAGGGGCGACTTCCGCGCACATCCCTGCTAGCCCTTGCGATTACAATCTTTTAATTTCAGCGACATGGGCCGGTTCGGTCATGGTCCCGGCGGAGCAATCACGCTTCGGCCTACCGGGGGAACCTCATGAACCTGCCCAAGATCGACCTTTCGACCCTGCCCGACCTCGACAAGCTGACTGGCACTTTCGGCAGCCTCTATGACAACGCGCGCATGATGGCGTCGGATGACAGCGTCATCGTCCTGATGACGTTCATGTACGAACTGCTGCGTCGCCCCTGATCCACAGGATCCCGCGTCGTGATCATTCATCCCGATGTGCGCGCGCTGCGGGGCGACGATGCCCCGCAGCGTGAGGCGCAGGACCTGCTCGAGGCGCTGCACGCCGAATGGCGCGAGGGCCGGGCCGCAGCCGTCCTTTCAGACCTTGCCGCGTTCGACACAGCACGACCGCTGTCCGAGTGTCCGGCGCTGGCTGCGCTGTTCGAGGAAGGCGATGCGTCGGCCGCCCGTTTCGTCGAAGGCTTCACGGCGGCGATGCAGCGCGGTCTCGTCCGGGCGCTGCTGGG
>JBEIPK010000025.1:0-35621 GCA_040377095.1 Novosphingobium sp. | reverse complement strand
TCCGCTGCTTTTTCTGGCAAACTCCACGGAAAACGGCGTGAGGACGCCCTCGGTTCTCCCCACGGTTACAGCCGCAAGTTCCGGACCCGGAGTTGTTATCAACGACCCGTAAGCCAATACTCCAATCATCACCCGCCTCCCCGGTGGCAATCGTTCCCCGCGCTTCAAGTCGGCGCATTCGCTACAGGCCGAGCGCATACTTCGCGGCGCTCATATTTGGCGCGTAAGCGAGATTCAGCGGGCCAAACTCTGCGGCAATCTCGGCCTTGAGAATACTGCCCTCGGTGAAATACTCGTTGGTATTCGACGACAAAAAGACCATCGGCGCTGTCACTCCGGTGCAACGCAACGCCAAGGCTTTCTCCAGCACGGTTTCGTAAACCAGGCAGTCTTTCGATGAATCCTTCCCGCGTCTCGCCGGAGCGATTCCCGCATTCACGCGCGCGAATGCCTTGGCGGGTGCCTGAGAACTGGGTTTAATCGTCTGAAGTTGAACAAGCCAGCGACCTACGATATGCCGTGCGAGCATCACGTGGTCATCGAGGTGCGACAGGTCCGCGACGCCTGACGCACCATAGACGGCCGCCAGTTTGTCGATCCGTTCGATCTGCTCCCGGACCTTTTTCAAATTGCGGATGGCCTCTTCCTGGACAGGTTGGTCGTGATCGGCAAATTCAATCGCGACCTGCTCGGCCATGAAACAAAGGAGGTTCCCCGCTTCGGCGGCGATCACGAGGTCGATCGCCGCCTGTCTGTCATGCGGCTTTGCGTTTTCACGCGTTGGATCCCGCATGATGTCAAGGATCGAGCAGGTATCGATGCATAGCATCGGAACGCCTGCCGGCGGTGTGGCGTGGACAGCCATCGTCTGGACTCAGCTCTCGTCGTAATGGGCAAGTAGAGCGAGAGCATTCTCGAAGCTGCCGGCCAGCTTGTGGGCAGATTCCTCATCCCAGCCCTCTGCTTCATGAAGCCACCGCGCAAGCCGATCGGCTCCCAACTTGTCGCCGGAGCGATGAACTGCTACAAGGAAATCGAACCAACGTCGTTCATCCATTGGATGGCTCGCGCCCGTTGATTTGTTCGCTGCGCCAGAAAAACGCCGCAGTTTCATTGCTGCGTCTGGCGACAACCAGTCGTCAAGGATCTGCTTGGGTTCAGTGGTGGTGATGGTAAAGCCAAATAGTCCAGCGACCGGTTCGACGACCCGCGCGATAAAGTCTGCAAGTACCGCATTGTATTCCGAGTAGGTGAGGCTGCCGGTGGTTAGGGGCACGATGTTCGGGACATAGTAGCCGTCATCGGTGCCCCATAGCGTCAGGCCTGCGGCGGGGTGATCGTTGCTGGATTCGCATCGGAACAGCAGCACATCTTCGGACGTCACTGCGTTACGCGCGACATCGGCCGACTTTTCGAGGTCTACCTGCCAGGGAGCAATTGCAGCCGCAACCAGCGCCGCCCGTAATTCGGGTCGTTTGGCGACTGGCCCCTGAAGGGCCATGTCTTGAAAAACCTCAATTTCTTTCGCCATTCCACTCTCTCAGCTAATTTCATGGCAGCATAGCCGGTCAAAGCGAGAGAGGCAGTGAAAACTGATGTCGACCCAGAACTTATCGATTTAGCAGATGCGCACCGCCCCAACTCGGATCAACGCTTGGCAGGATAGTTCGGCAAAAAATGAGCTGTTTCCGCGCCTATCAGGTTTGCGTGCACAATCGACCGTTCGGCCGCGCTGTCGAGCGGTTGGCCTCTTGCACCTCTGCGAGGCTTGAATTGGCCGAAGCCCACTGCGACAAGATCAGGGATGACGAAAATGCCGCTCAGCGCTGACGAAGATTCAAATGGCGATTGGCTACCTGAGATCGAATTGAAACCTCGGCCTGGACAGCCTCTGCTGTTGCCCTGGCCTTGCGCCGGAAATGCAGGTGGCTTCCTGGAGTTCCGAGACGAAAAGGAATGGCGGCGCTTCACATCCGGCCTCGGGATCGATCGACGGATTCCCCAGATCGTCCAGCTCAAGTTTGAACGAGCGCAGAAGCTTTATCTGTTAGGTTGGATCGACTTCGGTTTGGTGAAGGCCGGAGAGCTCGCGGCGTTGATTGCCTTGGAATTGGCGCTGATGGACAGGTATGGGAATCAGGTCCCAAAGCGAACTCGCAGCTTCGCGACACTGCTCAAGCATATGGTTGAAGCGGACGGGCTGAGCGATGCGCAGATACCAATGGTCGTCCGATGCGGTGGTACCGCCATCGGGCAACTGACCGGCGCGGCTAAGCCAACTCTCGCCGAGCGAAGGAACAGTCTGGCCCACGGAGATCCATTCGATGGCCTGCCAACCGGCGGGCTGCTCGAATTGGTGCGTGATCTGATCAACTTCGCCTATCGGCAATACATTTCGGAAGCTGGATGAGCGACACAACTAAGGCGCCGGCGCCGGTGCTGCCGTCGCGCGGCGTGCAACCCCTGCCCCCAGCCAGCCTGAAAGCACCTCACTCTTCGAGATTTGCGGGGTGATGGCAGCGAAGATCACACTGGAAATGGCCTGCTGCTGAGCGCGTAAATGATTCTCCAGCAGCTTGTGTCGGGTTATGTAACCGGAATTCACGCCGGGGATCGCGTGGTTCATCAGCAATTTTGCGTCGATTTCCGACAAACCTGCGACCGTGGCCAACGTCCGGTAGCTTTGCCGTAAATCATTGCCCCATTTCGAGAGTTCCGACCGCTCTTCACGCTGCTCACTCATGTGTCCGGAACTGCTCTCGGCGGGAAACACCCATTCCCGGGAAAGATGCGCATACAGCACCCGCGAATAGCGCAGTGCGCGCACCAGGCACCCCATCATCTCTCGCGAGAGGGGAATATCGAAGGCACGCTTCGCGCCCCCTTTCGGCGTCGCGATATGCAAAACGCGCCGACGGAAATCGATATGCTCAGGCTTTGCCTCCTTGAGCGCCGCGGGGCGACAGCCCGAAAGCAACGTCAGCAAATGGAATTCTCGACGGATCGGGTTTTCGAACGCAGCCAATTGCTCAAGCCAACCTACGATATCGGCAAGGCCCATACCGGTGTTACGCCGCTCCTCTTTGTTCCAGTCCACGCCATCGACCGGATTGTACACGGGCAGCGCACGATGCTTCTTCCTGATGTAGTTGTAGATGGCCCGCAGCGTCCTCATGCTCGTGTTGGCCTGGTAGGGGCCGTTCTCCTTGCTGATCTTTTCGTGCATGTCGGCGACACGCGCCGGATCGTTGGCGAGTTCGGCAATGGGTAGATCCAGCCATTCTTCAAAGTTCTTTTCGACATGCGTTCGGTAGTTCCGGATCGTGTTCTCGCTCCGCCCCTTTCGGATCATATGCCCTTCAAGGTAGCGCGCCCATGCAACACGGAGAGTGACCTCGGCTCCGGGAGGCAGTGGCGCCGCTTCTTCCGGCGCCTTTGGATGGCGGCCTCGGCTAATCTCAACCAGGTATGTCTTGGCGGTTGTTCTCGCATCGCGCGCTGACATTTGCTCGGCATCGCCAACCGACACCTTGATCGAAGCGGCGCGCTTGCCCTGCTGCCGCAAATCTCCCTGGATCATGTAGGTCCGACGACGCTTGCCGATCAGGAGATAAAACCCCTTCAGGTCGGTATCCCGAACCTTATACTGCCCATCGGTAGCGAGCGGCAGTCGGGCAATGGCCTTCTCATTGAGTGAAACGCGCAAATCCGCCATGACTACCCTCAATCTCTCTAGGCCGGTTTTAGGCCGGTGAATGCCATATCGATAGTAAGAAAGCCGCGCTACGCTATGGCCCGCCATACTACAAATAAATGGCTTAATTGAAAGGTTTATGGCATGATAATGCGGAAAAAGAAAGCCCTGGATACTACGGCAAACCCGCTTACTTGTACTCTTAATCAGCGGGTCCTAGGTTCGAGCCCTAGTGCGTCCACCACTTTCTCCTGTTTGTCTGACGATTGACCGCAAGGACGCGCCCGCCTGCTGCCGGTTGCATATCGGAACCGCCATGACCGACCTGGAGCAATATGATGCAACCCATTGAAGCCCTGATGCGGACCTCGCCGGTCATCCCGGTTCTCGTCATCGATAATCCTTCCCATGCCCGGCCCATCGCGGCAGCACTAGTCGCCGGTGGGCTCAGGGTCCTCGAAGTCACCTTGCGCACCGCTGCGGCAATCGAGGTTATGGCGGAGATGAAAAAGGTCGACGGCGCCATCGTCGGCGCCGGCACCGTGCTCGACGAGGGAGATCTGCGGGTCAGCATCGATGCGGGTGCCGAGTTCATCGTCTCGCCCGGCCTCACCGAGCCGCTGGGGCGTGCTGCCATCGAAAGCGGCGTTCCCTTTCTTCCCGGCACGGCCAATGCATCGGACATCATGCGCGGGCTTGACCTTGGCCTTTCGCATTTCAAATTCTTTCCGGCGGAGGCGTCGGGCGGCATTGCCGCGCTCAAGGCCCTCATCGCCCCGTTCGGCATGGCCCGTTTCTGTCCGACGGGCGGGATCACGCAGACAAGCGCGCACGACTGGCTCGCGCTCGATCAGGTGCTGTGCGTCGGCGGCTCGTGGCTAGTCCCGAAAGGCGATCCGGACCCGGCGCGGATCCTCGAGCTGGCACGTCAGGCTGCCGCCAGCTGATACCGTCAGTCCGGCGCAGCGTTCAGAACCGTATCGGCACGGCATGAAAGCCGCCGACTTGTCCCGCAACCCAGACTGGCTTGCTCCCCGGATCGAGACTGAACTCAGGAAGGCGCGCAAGGAAGCGCTCGATCATGGCAACCGCCTCGACCTTGGCAAGGTAGGCACCGAGGCAGTGATGAATGCCGATCCCCAGCGCGAAGTGATGGTTGAGCTTGCGGTCGGCGATGAAGCGGTCGGGGTCGGGAAAGCGCCTTGGATCGCGGTTGGTGATCTGGTGAATGAGCCCCACGATCTGCCCCGGCTTCAGCTCGACGCCTGCCACGGTGACAGGGTTCACCACCTCACGAAAAATGCAGGCCGGCCCGTCGAGCCGCAGGAATTCCTCCACTGCCGAGGGGATCAGCTGAGGATTTCCCGCAAGCTGACGCCGAAGGTCCGCGTCCGTTGACAGCCGGTGGAACGCATTGGCGAGAAACCGCAGCGTATTGTCGAACCCGCCGAGCAGGAGCACCGTGAAGAAATCGAGCAGCTCCTCGTCGTTGAGTCGCTCCCCATCGTATTCGCTGTTGATGATCTCGCTGAGCAGTCCGTCATTGGGCTCTCGGCGGCGCAGATCGACCTCGCGGCGCCAGTATCCCTCCATCTCGCGCATGACGGGCGCCGCGCCTTCCGGGTCGGTCGCGCCCTGCACCATGCCATGGACAAACCGCCGGAACGTGGCCGCATCGTCCATCGAAAGACCGACGATGGCGCAGAAAGCATAGCCGGGCATCGGATCGGTCGCCTCGCACACGTCGATGGCCGTCTCACCGATCACACGGTCGACCAGCATGTCGGCAATCTCTCGCATCTGGTCCAGCATCTTTTGGGCGCGAACCTTGGCGAACGGTGCCTGCACCATGCGTCGGTAACGCGTGTGGTCCGGCTCGTCCTGCCCCGAGAGCATGAAAGGCTTCCCGCTTGGGGTGGCATAGCGCGGAAAAGTGACTGCCGAATTCGAGAAATCGACCGTGTTCTGGTGAATCTCCCGGCTCGCCGCCCACCCCGTGGTGACCCAGAAACCGCCGTGCGCCTCACTCCAGCCGAGCTCGCGCCCGGCGGCCAGCGCTTCGTCGCGAACATTCTCGAAGTATCCGTAAGGCGTGCCATCGGGGCCGAGCGGCGTCGCATAGTGATCGAAGCGTGTTACCAAAGCCATGTCATGCGCCTCTCAATGTTTCGACGCGGCCTGGCCGAACTTTGGGACAGGTGCTTCAAGGCAGAGCTTCAATCGCCATTTATCCGCACGAACGTAAGCGACTTCGGAATGTCCCGCCGACTCGCGGACCCGCCTGTTCACAAATCCCACGGCAATATCCGCGGCCAGTGTCCAGCCTCGTGAATCGGCTGCCCGGGCTTCAGGCTGTCGAAGCCGGTCATGACCACGCGGTCGTCGGTATCCTGGCGCTGGTTGGAGAACTTGTTGGCGCCAAGATCACGCTTGGGAGGGAGCGGGCTGTAGTAGGCCTCGTCCGAGAACAGGCGAAAAGTGTAGCTGCGCCGGCGCTGGTCGGGCCGTGTGGGCGCACCGCCGTGGAGGCAGCCGGGATGAAAGGCCAGCACATCGCCCCGCTGCATGCTCGCCGAGAAGATGTCGAACGCCTCGCGGTTCGCTTCGATGTCGGGCAGACGCGGCAAATCCTGTTCGCTGTAGAGCGGCGCGGTTACGTCCGCCGGATTGTACAGCGTCGCGTTGTAGAGCGTCCCCTTGTGCGAGCCGCGCACCACTTCCAGCACGTTTTCCGCCTCCAGATCATCGAGCGGAATCCAGAAGATGAGGAAACCCGGCCCTGCGAACGGGAGGTACGACGTATCCTGATGCCAGGCCGTGCGGCGGGCGCCGCCGGTCTTGTTCCACATTTGCTCAAGATAGTAATAGACGTCATGGCCATTGAAGAGGCGGCTGGCCCATTCGGGGATGCGGGTTTCGCGCATCAGCTTTTGATAGCGCGGGTGCGTTCGGATGGTGTTTTCGGTGAGGAAGTGGATTTCGTCCTTGCCGTCGCCATACATCACCTCGGCGATGTCCTTTGCCTCGTTGAAGTGGCTTTCCCATCCAGCTTCGAGCAAGGCCATCTCGCGCGGGTCGAGCGCGTTGCGGATGACTGTTACCCCGTCGCGATTGAATTCGGCGACGTTGACCGACCAATCGGGTGTAACGACAGTCTCTTCCATCTCAGCTCTCTCCTTTGACCCGGCGGCGAACCGATAAGCCTTCAGCGCGCGTTTCGTTCGACTGAATATTCCACCCGGTCACCTTTTTGGACGGAATTCGTGATCGTTACACCGTAAGCGTGCCGAGCAGTCTCGGCGCTGATCAGCCCGGCATTGAGATCGTCCCCCACAGCCGCTGGATCGCGGGTCATCGGATCGCCGAACCCCCCGCCGCCGGGAGATGCAAGCGAGACCCTGTCCCCCGCCTTGAGTGGAACACGCTCGGCCTTGCTGCGCATTGGCGGCAACCATGTCTCGCCGTTCGTGGTGAGCGACACCCGGTTTGGCGCGGCAGGGCCGCCGCCCTGCACGCCGAAGGGACCGTAATCGACCCGGTCGCCCAGGATGGTGACGAGGCAATCGGCCAACGCCTCGATTTCATAGGACGTGCCGCACCCGCCCCGGTGAAAACCTGCCCCGCCCGAATCCTCGCGGATCGCGTAGTGGCCGAAGCGAACCGGGTAGCGGTGCTCGGACATTTCGACCGACATGAACTTCGCCATCGAGCTTGGCGGCGTGCCGTTGACAAGGCCGTCCGACACGCGGCTGGCGCCGTAGCCGCCGGGATAGGGATAGACCGCGACGTAATAGGCCCCGCTATCGGGTCGGCGACCAGAAACCGTGAGCACGCCGGTCGTGCCGAACGGGGCGGCGGGAACAAGGTCTGGGATCGCCTGCGCCAGCGCACCGAACACCACATCGACCACACGCTGCGTCACATCGGTGGTGCCGCCGACGGGCGAGGGATAGGCGGCGGCAAGGATCGAAGGTTTGGGAATGGTGAAGCGGGCCGGCCGGAACGCGCCGCCGTTGACCGGAACCTCGGGGAAGATGTGCTTCAAGGCGACGAGGCACATCGAGCAGGTGGTGCTGTCCGAAATGTTCATCGGCCCGCGCGCGGAGGAGGCAGTGCCGGTGAAGTCGAAGTGCAGGTCACTGCCCGCAACGGTGATCGCCAGCCTGACCTTGAGCGGCTTGTCATCCACGCCGTCGTTGTCGAACCAGTCCTCGATTTCGTAGGTGCCGTCCGGGATCTCGGCGATATAGCTGCGCATCTCGCGCTCTGAACGGTCGAGCATTTCGGCGATGCAGGCGCGCAGGGTCTCGCGGCCGTACTTGGCGATGAGCCCCTCAAGGCCCCGCCGGCCGACGTCGAACACGTTAATCATCGCCGCAAGATCGCCCTCAAGCTGCTGCGGCAGGCGGACATTGGCGGTGATGAGGCGGATCAGCGAGGCGTTGTAGCGCCCTTCCTCGAACAGCTTGAGCGGGGGGATTACTATCCCCTCCTGATGGATCTCGGTTGCCGACGGCGCCCATCCGCCGGGCGTGGAGCCGCCCATGTCCATCCAGTGGCCCGTATTGCCGAAAAGGCCGAATAGCTCTCCATCGATGAACACCGGCTTCACCAGCACAACGTCGTTGAGGTGCGTGCCCGAGAGGTAGGGATCGTTGAGGAACCACAAGTCCCCATCCTTGAACCCGCCCTGTTCATTCGCCACCGCGATAACCCGCTGGACGGTCCACTGCATCGAGGCGAGGAACAGCGGCAGACCGAACCCGCCCTGCGCGATCGTTTCGCCGCTCTCGGCGTCATAAAGACCGTGGGCGCAGTCGTTGGTTTCCGAGATGATCGGGCTGATCGCTGCACGGATGAGGTGGAGGTCCATCTCGTCGGTGATCTGCTCGAGCGCGCCGCGCACGACGGCGAGGGTGACAGGATCGACGCTCATGCGGCCAGCTCCACCAGAATGTTGCCAAAACCGTCGACCCGCGCCGTCATGCCAGGTTCGATCACGGCCGTGGTATCGGCCTGCTCGACGATGGCCGGGCCGGTAAAGGTCTGGCCGGGCACGAGCCCCGCTCGGTCATAGATCGCCGTCTCCTGCCAGCCATCGAACCAGACCGGGCGGTGCGCCTTGGGCTGCGGCCTGGTAGAGACAAGCGCCGCAGGCTGCGCCGCCGCCCGCTCGCGCTCGCCGCGCACAGCCGTTTTCAGGCTGACGACAACAACAGGAATATCGCCCAGCGTGTTGCCGTATTCCTGCGCGTAGACCTCGTGAAAGGCCTCGACCATGCGCGCGGCGGTCCAGTCCGCTTCGATCGGCACGCGCAGCGGGTGGATCTGCCCGGCATAGGACATTTCGGCGATATGGCTCACCGCCACCCGGTCAACCCTCGCCTCGCTCGCGGCAAGCTGCGTCTCTCCCTGCGCGCGCTGTCCTGAGAGCGTTTCGCCGATCCAGCCAGCCTCAAGCGCATCAGCACGCCGTTCGACGGTGAGCGCATGATCGTACTGGATGTCGGCAATGGCACAGCCCAGTGCGCACTGCACGCCGGGGAACGGCGGAAGGAGCATGGTCTTGATTCCCACTTCGCGCATGATCGCCGCGCCGTGAAGCGGCCCTGCCCCACCGAACACGACGAGCGCGAATTCGCGCGGATCATGGCCCTGCTCGACCGAGAGCAGCCGCGTGCGCCCGGCCATCCGCTGGTTGACGATGGTGAGAATTGCCATCGCGGTGTCCTCGACCGAGAGCCCCAACTGCTCGCCCAGCGCGGCCAGCGCTTCGCGGGCGGCGGGAATGTCGAGCCTGTCGATGTTGGTGAGTCCGATAGGGTGATCCGCGTTGATGCGCGACAGCACCGCATTGGCGTCGGCCACCGTCGGCTGCGTGCCACCGCGCCCGAAGCAGACCGGCCCCGGCACCGCGCCCGCGCTGCGCGGGCCGACCTGGAGCATGCCGCCCCGGTCGATCCACGCAATCGAGCCGCCGCCCGCGCCGATGGTGTGCACGTCGATCATCGGCAAGCGCAGCGGAATGCGGAAATCGAGCTGCGTGGTATCGGCAATGCGTGGCTGTCCGCCGACGACGACGGCAACGTCGTAGGACGTGCCGCCCATGTCGCCGGTGATGATCTTGTCGAACCCGGCCTCAAGGCCGAGCCGGGCCGCGGCCATGACCCCGGCGGCTGGTCCGGAGCGGACGATGTTGGCAGCGCGCCCCGCAAGCTGGCCGAGCGGGATAAGGCCGCCGTTGGACTGCATCACCAGCGCCTGCGCGCTGTAGCCGCTGTCCTTGAGCTTCGCGGAGAGGTTTCCGGCATAGCGCGCGACGAGGGGCTGCAGATAGCCTTGCACGGCGGCGGTGCTGGTCCGCTCGAACTCGTAGTATTCTCGCACTACGTCGCTCGAAATCGTGATCTGCCAGTCCGGCTTTACCTTTCGCAGTATGTCCGCCGTGCGCTGTTCGTGGGCCGGGTTTGCGTAGCTGTGGAGATAGGCAATGACGACAGCCTCCACATCTTCGGTGGCCAGAATTTCAGCCAGCGCGCGGACTTCCGCCTCGTCGAGCGGCGTGAGCACGCCCCCCTGATGATCGAGCCGCTCGTTGACTTCCCAGCGCTGCGCGCGCGGGATGAGCGGGCGATGGGTGCCGGTCAGGCCGTAGACCCGCTGGCGGTCGCGCCGGCCGAGTTCCAGAACGTCGCGGAAGCCCCTTGTACTGATGAGCGCACACTTCGCCCCCTTGCGCTCGATCACGGCATTGGTGGCAATGGTGGTGCCGTGAAGAATGAGATCGAGCGCATCGGGCTGGATATCTGCCCGCACCAGTGCGTCGATCAAGCCTCGCGACGGATCGTCCGGTGTGGACGGGACCTTGAGCACGCGCGTCACCGAAACGCCGTCCTGCGAATAGTACAGATCGGTGAACGTGCCGCCGACGTCGATCCCGACGATACTTGTCACCAACCGATCCCCGCATGCCCGATGTCCGGGCCGCCGCGACGGTAATCCGCCCAGTCATGCACGGGCCACATGTCCTGATCCTCGCCGTGGCCCGTCTCCCCATTTATGGTCCACTCGATCAGGCCGTTGTTGTCGATGAAGCTGTGGCGGATCAGCGTAATGCCCGAGAGGCGGCGGCCTTCGGCATGTAGCGTGCGGCTGAATTCGTCCTCACCCTCGATGATGATGCGGCTTACGACGCCGCTGGCTGGATCGCGCTCGATCCGGCGCGTTCCGCTAACCAGATCGCCGATCCGGCCGTCCTGGATGAGAAATCCGTATGCCACCTCGTTGGAGTGCTCGCCGCTCTTGGTGACGGCAAGGAATGCGTCGTTGGCCGAGGCGATTCCGGTGACATAGGCGGACTTGCGCGGCCGATGTTCGGGGCGTGGACCCCAGCTGCGGTCGCGGATGGCATGACAATCGACCCGGATCGTTTCACCCAGCACAGTGATCTCGCCAGTCACGCGCCCGAACTGGTCGAAGTGGGTCAGGTCGCCAAAGGCGGAGCCAGCCTTCTTGAGCGGGCGCGGCGGCATGACCGCGTCGAAGCGCAAGTTCGCGGAGTAACGCCCCTCGTCCTCATAGCGTACTTCATAGCTGGTCAGCGCCTCAATCGTGCGCACCGAAGTTCCGGTCGGAAATGTGATGTCATTGAGATCGGGGTTTTCCGGGATGCGGAGCGCCGTCAGATTGCGGTGATACAGCGCCTCCCACGGCAGTTGCGCACTATCGTCCCACACCCAGGCGCCGCCGGCAACAGTGCCGATGTTGGGGCGCACCATGGTGTAGAACCAGCCACCGAGCTTTCGCTCGGGCACGCAAAAGGCAAACCAGCTGGTTTCGGTCATCCACCAGCGGTCACCCATCGTGGCGAAATGGAAATTGTCATCGGCGGCTGTGATGTCTCTCACGGGTCAGATCTCGTCGTAATGGCGCTGGGCGATGCTGCCCGATGCTTCGGCGCTCAATTGCGCTTCCCACAGGCTGTCTTGCGCGAAATGGGCGAGCGCCTGTTCGAACGGCAGGTCCTCCGGCGGGCCGAGACGGGCGAGCGCCTCGGCGCGGGCTGCCTCGATCGCGGGACCATAACGGTCGAGCGCCTTGAGGTACTTGACCACCTTGGCGTTGTTCTTGGCGACCCCGATCACCTGACGGTCGGTGCTACGCGGGATGACGATCCCGCCGAACTGGTCGATGACGCGGTCATAAAGCCACTGCCGGTCAGTCTCCGGCGCTTCGGCGGGCACGGGCGGCGGCACGGTGAGACCGCTCGCCGCGCTGAGCGCCTCGATCAGCAGCCGGCGGTTGAGCCCGCGCGAGACAATGGCGTATGCCGGCTCGCCAGCGAAGTTTCGGTGCCGGATGACACAGACACGGGTGGAGACAAGCACCCGGTGATAGAGCAGGCGCTCGCGGTCGATCGGCGTGCCCGAAGCCGCTTCGTAATAGGCCAGCGCGGCGTGGAAATCTGGCACCGGCTCCATCACGCAGCGCATCGCGAACCACGCCAGATCCTCCATCGGATCGCCGATGTGGCAGAACTCCCAGTCGATGAGTGTGGTCAGCCGGCCTTCCTGGAACATGAAATTGCCCGGCCCGGCGTCGCCATGGACGATGACCGGAGAGTCGTCCGGATCGGGCATGTTTGCCTTGAGCCAGAGAAACGCCAAGGCGATCAGCGGATCGGGACGGCCGGTCTCAGTGAACATCGCTTCCCAGAGCGCGATTTCGCGGGTGACGTGGTCCCTGATCCGCCCCGTCAGCCCGCCATCGAGCGAAACGTCGCGCGCGGCGTGAAGCCTGGCGATATTATCCATGAACTCACGCGCGATGGCCTGCTTGGCGACGGGGTCCTTCAAATGCCGCAGCTCGGCAATACCTTCGGCCCGGTCAGTGAGCACGGCGCGCAAGTCGGGGCTTTCCGCTACGTATTGCGGAGCCTTGAGGCCAAGCGGAGCAATGGCGCGGTAAACCTCGGCCTCGCGCGCGATGGTATAGGGCTCGATCCCCTCGATCACTTCGCGGGGATCGTGGCGCATGAACAGCGCCCTCTCGCTGCCGTCAGGCATGCGCACATCGATGCCCCACGACAGCCGCCTGTTGCCGCCAGATGCCTGGAAGCTGCGCACGATCTCGCCGCCCGCTGCCTTTGCTGCCCAGTCCAGCACCTCGTCCATCAGCAGATGCCCAGCGATCGGACGGCCTCAATGATCCGCTCCTGCGAGGGGATGACGGCGCTTTCGAGCTGATCGTTATAGGGCATCGGCACGTCTCGCGCAGCCACCCGCAGGACCGGTGCATCGAGCCAGTCGAACGCCTTTTCGATGACCATGGCCGAAACTTCCGCGCCGAAGCCGCCAGTCTGGCAGGCTTCGTGGACCACGATCAGGCGATTGGTCTTGCGGACCGAGGCGAGGATCGTCTCCTCGTCGAGCGGGCGGATGGTGCGCGGATCGATCACTTCGGCGCTGATCCCCTCGCGTTCAAGCACCTTGGCGGCGGACAGCGCGCGCTGGACCATGACCTGGGTCGCAACGATGGTGACGTCGCTCCCCTCGCGCTTCACGTCGGCCTTGCCGATGGGGATGCAATACGGTTCCTCCGGCACTGGCGCCGTCTGGCCGAGATAGAGCATCTTGTGCTCAAGGAAGATGACCGGATTGTCGTCACGGATCGCCGCCGCCAGCAGACCCTTGGCATCATAGGGCGTCGACGGCGCGAGCACGACAAGGCCGGGGATGTGCTGGAACCACGCCTCAAGGCTCTGGCTGTGCTGCGCGGCCATGCGGATGCCGCCGCCTTGCGGCCCCCGGATGACGACCGGCACGCGTCCCTTGCCGCCGTTCATCAGGCGGAACTTGGCAGCCTGATTGACGATCATGTCCATCATCAGCGTGACGAAGTCGAAGATCTGCACTTCGACCACGGGGCGCATTCCGGCCATCGCCGCACCAACGCCCGCGCCGCAGAACGCAGGCTCCGAAATCGGCGTGTCGCGCACCCGATCTGGCCCGAACCTGTCCATGAGGCCTTTCGTCACCTGAAACACGCCGCCGAGGACGCCGATGTCCTCGCCCATGATGAAGACGTTTTCGTCGCGCGCCATTTCCTGCGCCAGCGCCTCGTTCAGGGCGTCGGCATAGGTCAGCTCGCGCGTGCCGGGCGGCGGCTCGTCGTAACTCCGGTGCGGCACGTAGACCGCATCGTCGAGCACTGACAGGTCAGGCTCGGGACTCGCTTCGGCAAAGGCGATGGCGTCCGCGATCTCGCGCTCGATCCGGATGTCGATCTCCGTCATTTCGCCTTCAAGGCCCGCCATCCGCTCGCGCATGCGGATGAGGGGGCAGCGCGCCTGCCAGGCCACCTTGTCGGCCTCGTCCCGCGGGTCCATCAGGTTTGTGCGCATCGAGTGACCGCCCCAGCGCCAGGTCATCGCCTCGATCAGGCTCGGCCCCTCGCCTGCCCGCGCGCGCGCAATCGCATCGCCCACGACATGATAGACTTCAGCGGCGTCATTCCCGTCGATGGTCACGCCGGGCACACCGTAACTACTGGCCCGCACCGAAATCTGATCGACCGAGGTGGTCCGGGTGATTGCGGTCGAGAGCGCGTACTGGTTGTTCTCGCACACGAACACCATCGGCAGCTTCCAGACTGCCGCGAGGTTGATCGCTTCGTGAAACAGCCCCTGATTGGCCGCGCCGTCGCCGAAAAACGCGACCGAAACCTGATCGCTGCCACGCAGCTTGGCCGCAAGCGCCGCGCCAGTGCCGAGCGGCATCGTCGCGCCGACGATCCCGTTCGCGCCGAGGATATTGAGATCAAGGTCCGCCACATGCATCGAGCCGCCAAGCCCGCCGCACGAGCCGGTGGCCTTGCCCATCAGCTCGGCCATCATCGCCGCAGTGTTCGCGCCCTTGGCGATGCAGTGGCCATGGCCCCTGTGGTAGCTGCCGATATAATCGCGCGGGGTCAGGTTGGCACACGTGCCGGCGGCAATGGCCTCTTCGCCGGCATAACTGTGCGCTGCGCCCTTGATCAGACCGCGGGTGAACAGATCGGCCGCGGCCAGCTCGAACTGGCGAATCCGCAGCATGGATTCGTACAGAGCAAGCATCTGTCCGGCGCTCAGGGTGATATTTTCGATTGGCCTCTCCGCCGATGGAATTACCGTTTTGTTACCATTCCAGCCAAACCGAACCGGTGCCGCCAGTGATCCCGCCGCGATGCTCGACCGTCTGGCCCGGCACGAGCCGGAACGAGGGGATGCGGGCGAACCATTCCTCGAACAACAGCTTGATTTCCTGACGCGCGAGGAACTGGCCCGGGCAGATGTGCGGCCCCGCGCCGAAGGTCACCTGCTTCTTGATCGGGCGGTCCACTTCAACATCGAATGGACAGGCATTGAGCTTCGGATCCAGCGCGTAGAGTTCAGTCGGCGCGATGACGATATCGCCCTGCGGGATCGTGACGCCGTCGACCTCAATGTCGGCCACCACCTCGCGCCCCGACGACACGATCGGCAGGCGGCGCAGGAGTTCGCTGGCAACTTTGGGAATGATCGCTGGATCCGCGACGATCCGCTGCTGCAATCCGGGCAGCCCGGCCAGGGTCAGCATGGCAAAGCTCATGAAATTGGAGACCGTATCCAGTCCGCCGACCATTGCCTGGCCCGCAAGATTTGCGGCTTCCGCTTCGGTAATGTCGCGATCCCCAATTCGGGCGTTGGCAATGTAGGAGAGCAGATCGTCGCGGCCAGAACCCTTGCGCTCGGCCAGGATCGGCGAGAGATAGGCCTGGAACTGCGCGGTGGCCTCTGCGGGCGTGACCGACCCGTCGGGGCGCGTGAACTGGTTGGCCAACTGGGTCAGCCTGGGCAGGTTCTCGAGCGGCAAGTCCACCAGCTTCATGAACACGCGCAGTGGCAGCTGTTCGGCGAACTCATGGGTAAAGTTGCACTTACCGTTATCGACAAAAGATTCGATCAGTTGGACGGTCAGTGCCCGCACGTCGTCCTCGAGCAAATTCACGGCCGCGCCGTGCAGCTTGTCGTTGAGCACCTTGCGGAACGGATGGTGGTGCGGCGGATCGAGCGAAAGCGGAATGAACTCGCCGTAAGCTTCCCCGGACGTCGATTTGGGCACAAGCACGATCCGGTTCGAAAACCGCGTGCTGTCGGACAGCACGGCCGAAATCAGATCGGAATCAAGGGCGATCCAGTGCCCCTCGTTGTGCGGCGTCCAGACTACGCCGTGCGGCGTGCTGTCGCGCAGGCCCACCCAGGCCCGGTGCAGGTCCGTCTCGGCACTGAAGGGATTGTAGATATCGAAATCGACGACGCGGCTGTCAGGAATGCCGGCAGGCCTCGCCACCTCAGCTACAGATGCTTCCATGGCCATCTCCTTCACGATCTTGTTCTTTGTCTTTTTAAGACAAGCGACGCGACGCCGCATTTGTCAATCGGAATCCGGACGAATATCCGATAAAACTTCGGTTATGTGCGGTTCAGCTCGTTTCGCAGGCGCCCTCGTCAACTTGCACAATCAACGTGCCGCGATTGGTGCCGTCGAACAGCGCGTTCATCGTGAGCGGCAGTCCCTCCATGCCCGTCCTGAGATCGACGCGGTGGACCAGTTTGCCTTGCCCGATCCAATCCGCGAGCAGGGCCATGGCCTCGGGGAACCGGTCGCGATAATTGGAGGCAAGGAAGCCTTCCATGCGGATGCTGCCATAGACGAGCCGCATCAGGTTGCCGATGTGGCTGCTGCTCCCTCCGTCGTTGTAGCCGGAAATCTGTCCACACAGGACGATACGCCCGTGCCGGGCCATGTTGTCGATGGCGGCTTGCAGCGTCTCGCCGCCGACGTTGTCGAAGTAGACGTCGATGCCGTCCGGGCACAGCGCCGCGACGTGCCCGGCAAGGTCTCCGGCCCTGTAATCGATGCAATGATCGACAATGCCGGTTTCGCGCAGCCAGTCGCATTTTTCCTTGCCGCCCGCGATGCCGATGACGCGGCATCCCATGATCCGCCCGATCTGCGCGACGCTCGAACCAACCGAGCCTGCTGCGCCGGAGACGAGGAGCGTCTCGCCCGATTTGGGCTGCCCCACCTCACGCAAGCCAAAAAACGCCGTCAGCGCATTCAAACCCAGCGACCCAAGTGCGTCGATGAAACTGCACCCGTCGGGAATCGGCCGGACCAGCACGCTGGCGGGGGAAACCACGGCATAGTCCTGCCAGGGGCTTGTGGTGGACACCCGGCTGCCGACCGGAAACTCCGGATGCGCGGAGGCAATGACGCGCGCGGCGCAAGGGCCGCGTACCGGCTCGCCAAGCGGTATCGAGGGGATGAGGTTCTTCCCGGGTGCATCCATCCAGTTGCGGATGGTCGGCGCACAGAGGAACGCCATGTTGCGGACCAGTATCTCGCCATCGGCAAGGGCGGGCGCCTCGAACGCGTCCTCACGGAAGAGGAAGTCTTCCGCCACGCACTGGCCTTGCGGGCGGCGGGCCAGGATCCATTGGCGATTGGTCATGCGCTCTCTTTCATATCGCATTCTCTCCGTTGCAGGCACTGGTCGAGTCGCCGCGCATCCGCCGACCGCACTATAACTTTAAGGGGGCAGCCAGTAAATCCGAACAAACATCGAAAAACGTTGACGCCGCGCGTGCCGGAAAATAGCGTCTGCGCAAATGCGGCGACTTTCGACCTTTGAGACTCGACCGCAATACAACGGGATTGGAGCACTTCTTGGGAATTCATCTGCCCGATCGAGCGGGAAGTGGCTCAGCCGGCCCTGGCGCCGGGCCCCGGCCACGTGTCCGAGGATCGCGGTTTCCGCTTCGATGTCTACCGGGCGGCGCGCGCCGGCGTCATCCTGGAGGAATGGCCGGCCCGGATTCCGGAATTCCATTTGGCCAGTGGCGAAATGCCGGCGTACATGAGCGGAATTGTTTCCGCGGTCAGTCCCTTCGAACTGGAACGGGATGTCTGAACACACTCACCGACCGCCGGTGCGCGGCATGCTGACGTGAAATCCGACGCGGATGGGATGGGACCCAGGACCTCGGGGGGAGAGAGAAAATGAACGCTGAAGCCATGGATCAACCGATCCGGCGTCCTCGACGCATACTCGCACTTGTGCTGGCGGTGATCGGTCTGATCCTGACCGTGGGCGGCGCGCAGCTCGCGCTGCTCGGCGGCACGCTCTATTATCTGGTCGCCGGCATCGCGACGCTTGCGACGGCATGGCTGGCGCTCAAGGGCAACCGCAGAGACGTCACCGTTTACGCGCTCCTGCTGCTTGGCACGGTGATCTGGGCGCTGTGGGAAGGCGGAACCGATCCATGGCGCCTGCAGAGCCGCGTCCTTGCCCCGGCAGTGCTCGGGATCTGGGTATGCTGGCCATGGCTGAGGCGCCACCGCAGCGCTTTCCTGGGGCTCATAGCTATGCTGGTGGTCGCTCTGGCTGGCTGGGTCTGGCAGGCAAACAAGGTTGAAACCGCCCCCCTGCTGGCCACCGCTGGTCCCGACGGATCCGGTGACTGGCCGCACTATGGCAATGTGATTGGCGGCACGCGCTTCTCGCCGCTGACGCAGATCAATCACGGCAACGTCGGAAAACTGGCCCCGGCCTGGACCTACCGGACCGGCGTGTTGCCGGGTTCGGGAGCGGGCATGGGCTCGCAGGTGACACCGCTGATGGTGAATGACACAGTCTACCTGTGCACCCCGAACAACATCGTTGTCGCTCTTGATCCCGAAAGCGGCCAGCGCCGCTGGCAGTTCGACCCCAAGACCAAATCCCCCCCCGGCGGTACCTGCCGGGGCGTCAGCTATTTCGCCCGCGAAGGCGCCACCGGCGAATGCGCCAAGCGTGTCATCACGGCCACGGTCGATGCCCGGCTGCTGGCCATCGACGCCGATACAGGCAAGCCGTGCAGCACGTTCGGCGAAAACGGCTCGGTTGACCTCAAGAAGGGTCTCGGCGACGTGATGAGCAGTTACTATTACGTCAGCTCCGCCCCCGCGATCGTTCGCGGAAAGGTAGTAATTGGCGGCTGGGTTACCGACGGACAGTTCGTCGGCGAGCCGTCCGGCGTCATTCGCGCCTTCGATGCCGCTACGGGCAAGTTCGCGTGGGCCTGGGACATGGACCGTCCCGGCCAGCACGGCGAGCCCGGCCCCGGCGAAACCTATTCGCGCGGCACAGCAAACAGCTGGGGTACGATGAGCGGCGACGAGGAACTTGGCCTCGTCTATCTGCCCACCGGCAACTCAACCCCGGACTATTGGGGCGCACATCGCTCGCCGGGCAGCGAAAAGTACGGAACGTCGGTGGTCGCTCTCGATATCGAAACGGGCGAGCCGCGCTGGTCGTTCCAGATCGTCCATCACGACGTGTGGGACTATGACGTCTCGCCGCAGCCAACGCTGATCGACGTGCCCATCGGCGGGCAGATGGTTCCCGCTTTGCTCCAGACCTCGAAGAGCGGACAGTTCTTCATGCTCGACCGCCGCACCGGCAAGCCGTTGCGCACCGTGGTCGAGAAACCGGTGCCGCAGGGGCCGGCCAAGGGCGACTGGCTGTCCCCGACCCAGCCCTTCTCTCCCGATCTTCCGGCATTCGACAACCGCGTGCTCGATCCGCAGAGCATGTGGGGCCTCACGCCGCTCGACCAGATGTGGTGCCGCATCAAATTCAACGAGGCCCGCTATGAAGGCATCTTCACGCCCCCAGGCTATCCGCGTCCGTCGATCACTTATCCCAGCTATCTCGGCGGGGTGAACTGGGGCGGGATATCGGTCGATCCGGAGCGCAAGCTTGCGGTGGTCAACTGGAGCCGCATGGCCAATTACACCAGCATGGTCCCCCGCGCCGAATCCGACGCAAAGGGCTACAAACGCACGATGAAGGGCGAAGTACATATCGGCCAGCCGGTGCCGCAGGAAGGCACGCCCTTCGCGCTGCTGACCGGGCCGTTCCTCTCGCCGCTGGGCGTACCCTGCACCGAGCCGCCGTTCGGCAAGATCGGCGTGGTCGATCTGGCGACCGGCAAAATGAAATGGGAGAAACCGCTCGGCACGGCGGCTGACAGTGGTCCGTTCAATGCGCGCAGCGGATTGCCGATCCCGATGGGCGTGCCGAACACCGGCGGTTCACTCACCACCCGGTCGGGCCTGATCTTCATCGCCGCGACGCAGGAGCGCACGTTTCGGGCATTGGATGTACAGACCGGAAAACTTGTCTGGCGCGCGCCGCTTCCCGCGGGCGGTCATGCCACACCCATGACCTATGTCAGCAAGAAGAGCGGCCGGCAGTTTGTCGTTATTGCGGCAGGCGGGAATGCGGCGCTCTCGTCAGGCATTGGCGACTATGTCGTGGCTTATGCCCTGCCTAAAGCAAACTGAGCGCCATGAAGGCCTTCCGGATCGTCGAATGGGGCAGACCGGCGGAGTTCGTTGACGTACCCGTCCCTGCCCCCGGCCCCGGCGAAGTCCTGATCCGCATGCGCGGCGCAGGGCTTTGCCGCTCGGACCTCGACATCATGGGCAGCGAGGCGGGCTCGCAGCCCTATGCCGCTGTTCTCCCGGCCGGCTTTACCCTGGGCCACGAAAATGCAGGGCAAGTCGAATATTGCGGCGAAGGGGTGTTCGACCTGAAGCCGGGCGACAATGTCGCGGTGCACAACATGCATCACTGCGGCAATTGCGAGTTCTGCCATAACGGCCACGAACAGACCTGCGCCACGTTTGCGCGCGGCGCCATCGGCATGACGCGGGGCGTTGGCATCGACGGCGGGCTTGCCGAATTCATGGTCGTCCCGCGCCGCGAACTGGCGCTGCTTGGCAAGATCGATCCGGTCTCGGTCGCCCCGCTGACCGATGCCGGGGTGACGTCCTACCGCGCGGTGAAGTCGGGACTGGATCGCCTGCATCCCGGATCCACGGCACTGGTGATCGGCGTCGGCGGCCTTGGTGCCTATGCCATCCAGTTCCTCAAGCTGCTGTCGCCTGCGACTGTATTTGCCGTGGACCGGGCCGAGGGCAGGCTGGCCGATGCGCGGCGTTTCGGCGCGGACCACACCTTGCTGTCAGACGATCGCGCAGCCGAGGCGATCATGGATCTAAGCGGTGGGCGCGGCGCGGACCTCATCATCGATCTTGTCGGCACCGACGCCACCCTTGCCCTCGCGGCCGCGGTCTCGCGCCCGCACGGCCGGATTGTGCTGGTCGGCCTCGAAGGCGGCTCGATTTCGCTCGGTTGGGGGCGGATTGCGACGACCTGCGAGTTTGCCATCTCGCTCGGCAGCACGCTGTCGGACCTTCGCGAGGTCTGCCAGCTTGCCGCCGACGGACAGATCCAGATCGACTACGAGGCATTTGCCCTCGACGACGTGGAAAGCGCCTTCGCGCGGCTGCGCGAGGGATCGCTGGGCGGCCGCGCCGTCATCACATTCGACTGACCGTCAGGAAGCGAGTTCGGCCAGAACCGTGCCGAACTCGGCGAGGTCGCCCGGCGTGACGTGCGCCGCCGCCACCCGGCCCGACTGGGCTGTCACGACATCGACAGTCTCGCCCAGTACCGACAGGACCGCAGCCACTGCCCCAGCCGCAAGTTCCGTTCCCGCAGCCGCGACGGAGACGACCGTACCGATGTGCGGCGCGGTGACGCTGTGGGTCGCCTGAACGGCAAGCGTGGCCTCGGCGGCCGCTGCGACAACTGGCTCGGGCCGGCCCAGCACATCGGTTCGAGAGAACGCGAACTCACTATCGCCAAGCCGGATCACGGCCGAATCCCAGCCATTGGCTGTGAAGACTTCCAGCAACGCGCGCGCATTGTCGATTGCGGCGACACTGTCCCTGACGCTGCTCATGCCGCCTTCTCCTGCAGCTGCGGAAGCAGGACCTGTTCAAGCCACCGCGTATGGAACCGGTTGTCCTTGAAATCGGGATGGTTGATGATCTTCCGGTGAAGATCAACCGTTGTCGGCACGCCCTCGATCCGGAAGTTATCGAGTGCGTCCGACATCATCTCGATTGCTTGCGCGCGGCTTTCTCCGTGTACGATCAGCTTGCCGATCATGCTGTCATAGAACGGCGGCACCATCGCGCCTTGCGACATGTGGCTGTCGAGCCGGATATGGTCGCCCACCGGCGGCTCCCAGCGTGTGATCCGGCCGGGCGAAGGGACGAAATCGCGCCGTGTATCCTCGGCATTGATGCGGCATTCGATGGCGTGACCCGAAAGCACGACATCCTCCTGCTTCACCGAAAGCGGCGCGCCGCCAGCAATGCGCAGCTGCTCCTGCACCAGATCGAAGCCCGAAATCGCCTCGCTGACCGGGTGCTCGACCTGGATGCGGGCATTGACCTCGATGAAGTAGAATTCCTGCCGCATGACGTCGAACAGGAACTCTGCCGTGCCGGCATTCCGGTACTTGACGCTGGCCGCAAGCGCAGTGGCCGACTGTTGCAGCTGGGCCCGCAGGGCATCGTTCATCGCCGTGCAGGGTGCTTCCTCGATCAACTTCTGGTAGCGCCGCTGCACCGAACAGTCGCGCTCGCCGAAATGGACGACATTGCCTGCGCCGTCGCCCATCAGCTGGACTTCGACGTGGCGTGCCTCGGGCACGAAGCGTTCCATGAACAGCGTGCCGTCGCCGAAGGCTGCGACCGCTTCGGCAGAAGCCTTGTGGAAGCCAGCCTCTGCTTCGTCGGCAGTGTTGGCGATGACCATGCCCCTGCCCCCGCCGCCAGCCGACGCCTTGAGCAGGACGGGAAATCCGATGCGCTCGCCCTCGCGGCGTGCATCGGCGGCAGAGGCAATGCATTCGCTGCCCGGCACGAGCGGCACGCCGGCCGCGCGCGCGATGGCGCGGGCGCTCAGCTTGTCGCCCAGCGCGTCGATCACGTCTGCCTCGGGGCCGACGAAGGCGATGCCGTGCTCCTGGCACAAACGCGGCAGGATGGCTCGCTCCGACAGGAAGCCGTATCCGGGATGCAGTCCATCGCAGCCTGTCTCACGCGCTGCGTGAACGACCAGGCGCGGGTCGAGATAGCTTTTGGCGGCTGCCGCAGGACCAAGCACGACCGCGCGGTCCGCCAGCGCGGCGGCGGCACTGTCGCGGTCGACATCGGACACTGCGACGACCGTCTCGATATTGAGTGCCTGCGCCGCGCGCACGATACGCAGCGCAATTTCGCCGCGATTGGCGATAAAGACCCGCTTAATCGCCATCAGGCGTCAACCAGCGCGAACAGCGGTTGCCCCGCCTCGACCATGGTGCCGTCCTCGGTCAGCACCGCGTGGAGCCGTCCGGAGAATTCAGCGCGAACGGCGGTGAACAGCTTCATGACCTCGATCAGGCAAAGCTCGTCGCCTTCCGCGATCGTCTGGCCGACTTCAATGTAGGGCGCGGCGCCGGGCTTGGGCGCACGGTAGAACGTGCCGAGGTTCGGCGCAGTCACGATGCGGGCATTGGCGGGAAGGTCGGCGGGTGTCGCCACCGGGACCGAAGCCGGCGGCGCCGATGCCGCGAGCTGCGCTGCGGGGGCGGCAGCAGCGCGCGATCCCGCTTCGCCTTGCGAGGCCCCGGATTGTCGCCGCTTGCCGGACTGACCTGCGACACTGGACAGGTAAAGTTCAAACTCGCCGCTGCGAACGGAAAGTTCGGCAAGTCCGGATCGCGAAAACTCGGAAATCAGGGTTGCGAGGGAATCGGTGATGTCTGGTTCAGCCATGGATTTTACCGGACTTCCAGGAAAGAGGGCAAAGGCGTGTGGGCGCCACCGCCTTGGGGAGAATCATCTGCGCATTCACCTTTCGGGGTTCCTGCGGGGACCGCAACCGAATTAAACAGTCACGGCACCATTGCTGCAGGTCAGGTGCGGGGCCACTTCAGTGGTCAGCAATTCCATCGAGCGTTCCCAGCCTTCCGGATTGTCCATGTAATCGTGGCTGTAGATCAGCAGCGTGCCGAAACCGCCATTGAGTTCGCCAAACCAGTGCTGCATCTTTTGCCGCACGGTTTCAACCGAGCCGACGATCCAGACATGTTCGGCAAGGTATTCGGCATCGACCAGATCGACGTCGAAATCGGGATCGTGAAGCAGGCCCTTGATCACCCCGAAGCGCACATAGGTGGGCTTGACGTACTCGCTCCAGGCCTTGCCAATGCCTTCGATGGCCAGGCGCCTCGCCTCGGCGTCGGTATCGGCGACGACCACATCGCGCACCACGCGGTGGACCGAGCGGTCATACGGCCGGCCCGCCTTGGTCATTTCTTCCTCGTAGATTTCAAAGTGGCTCCGCAGGAACGGATTGCCGGCATAGACCGAAGCGGGGATGAAACCGTGTTTGCCGGCAAAGGCGATGGAGGGTGACGGGGAGGAAAGCCCTGTCATCGCCATGGTCATTTCGCCGCCCCAGGGGCGCACGTCGCGGAACGGCTTTTTCGGGTCCGGCTCCGGGAAGCCGGCATTCCAGTATTTGCCTTGCTGGGTGAACGGCTCCGCCTTCCAGACCTTTTGCATCATGTCGATCGCCTCGAACATCATGTCGTGGTTTTGGCTCATGTCCGTGATGCCGCGCAGCGCCGCGTCGGTCGGATAGGCGCCGCTCGCCACGCCCAGCATGTAACGGCCCTCGAGGATCTGGCTGAGCCAAGCGGTCTGGATCGCCAGCGTCGCGGGATGATGGAACGGCAGCAAGTGCGCCAGCGGACCGAATTTGATGCGGCTAGTCTGCGCCGCCGCGGCCGAAATCACCAGTTCGGGGCTGGGGATACCCTCCCAGTTGAGCGTCGCATGCTCGCCCACCCAGTATTCGCTGAAGCCGATGCGATCGGCATGGACAGCCTGGCTGATCGCCCAGTCGAAAACCTGCTTCGCCGTCCGCTCGGGCCGGACAAAGGGGGTCTGGAACATGCCGACTTGCATTGCGAAATCTCCCATATTCGACCTGTTGCCGCACCATGCGGAGCCCGGCGCCCGCCGTTCGGCGGGGCCATTTTCCTCGCGAGCGTCATGCGCCTGATCGTTTCGGCACAGGAGCTAGTTTGCCGACGAACGTTCGTCAACGCCAATTCGACGTTTCTTCGGATTTCAGGCTTGTTGCGGGAGTTAAATGGCCCGGTTCCGCACTCATCCGCAATGAACACGCTGCATTTGGTCGGAAATGGCTATGCTGCTAATGACGGGATAAGTCGATGTATCTTCGGGAATTGCGGATGGAACGAAACATGCCGGGAGCACACCCCTCCGCCGAGGGCGCGGTGGATGCGCCCGCAGGAGCCGGCGATGCCTGGCAGGACCTGCTCGACATGGTCGTGAGCCGTCCCAAGCGCGGGACCGAGCGCAAACAGGACCGCTCCAAGCGCACCGAACAGCAGATCCTCAATGCCGCGATGCGCGTCTTTGCCCGCGACGGCATCTCTCGCGCGCGCATCGCCGACATCGCCGCCGAGGCCGGCATCTCCACCTCGACCCTCTACGAATACTACAAGAGCAAGGAAGACCTCGCCTACGACGTGCCGATCCTGCACCTCGCCGCATTCCTCGAGGAATTCCGCGAGGCCGTCGCCGACAAGACCACCGCGCGCGACCGGCTGCAGCTCTACCTGACGATGTCGGCCGACTATGCGCGCGAGCATGCCGAATGGGCCCGCCTGCTCTACCTCGAAATCTGGCCCAGCGTCTTCGTCAGCGAAACGGACCTGCGCCACTCGATCGACGACTTCTCGCGCGTCGTCATCTTCCTTGTCAAACAGGGCATCGCCGAAGGCACCTGGTCCGCCCGGCACGACCCCTACGAAACCGCCGCCATCCTCGTCGGCGGCCTCAACCAGATCACCGTCACATGGCTCCTCTACCGCAAACCGCGCAACCTCACCAAAGCCGGAAACGAATTGGTCGAACGCATGCTCAAAATGCTGGAGACAGAAGCGGAAACATAAGCCTGAGCGGGTTAGATGTTGGTTGATTTATCGGGTTTGGGCCTCTTGCGTCCCGATATCCCTTTCAAAGCACGCGCCATCTAGGCATTTCTCGCAGTGATATGACTCAGCCGGGGAATCCGGCGATGATTCGGGAGTTTCTGATGGGCGAAAGTCCCGTTTTGCTTGAGCGAGACCGCGCATGAGCACGACCGCACGGCAGGAATGGCGGCGCGGCTGGCACCTCGTGTTGCTCACGGCACTGGGGATCGCCTGTGCGCCCACGGCGCTGCCTGTCTACAGCCTTGGCGTTTTCGTCGAGCCTTTTCAGGCCGAATTCGGTTGGGGGCGCGGTGAAATTCAGACCGCCATCCTGTTCAGCACCGGGCTCAGCATCTTCTGCGCACCGCTTTCGGGGACGATGGTCAAACGCTTTGGCCTGCGCAAAACAATTCTCCCCGGCCTCGCGGGGGTCGGCGTCGGGTTGCTGGCTGCAGCGGCGAACACAGGTTCATTGTGGCAGCTCTATGCCGCTTACGCCCTGATGTCGGTGCTGGGGACGGGCGCCGGCATGATCGGCTGGGGCGCGCTCATATCCGGCCGGTTCGACAAGGCGCGGGGGCTCGCGCTCGGCCTCGCATTGTCCGGCACGGGGCTTTGCGCGGCACTGATGCCGCAGATCGCGCTGGCAGGCATGTCGGTTTTGGGATGGCGCGGGGCTTATCTGTTCCTTGCCGCTTTCGTCCTCCTGATTGCCTTACCCATCTGCATGGCCGTGCTGCCGGACGACCCCGTCGCCGACAACAAGGTCGAGCAGCCGGTCCATGTCGCCGGGATGGACGCAGCCGCGGCGCTGCGCCACTGGCGTTTCTGGGTGCTGGGCGTGGCAACTGGCGCGATCTACATGGTGGTCGGCGGGCTCCTTCCCAATTTCGTGCCGCTCTTGCAGGACAACGGGCTGAGCGCGGCCGAAGCCGCCTCGATCATGGGCATGTTCGGGATATCGGTTGTGGTCGGCCGCATCTGCGTCGGCGCTCTTGTCGACCGGTTCTGGGCGCCGGCGGTGGCGACCGGCGTGCTTATTCCCGCTGCGATCGCCTGCCTCGTCCTCCAGGGCGAGACCAGTGTCTTCGTCGCGGCGGCAGCAGTGATGATCATCGGCGCCGCGACCGGGATGGAGCTTGACGTGCTGAGCTTCCTCACCGCCCGCTATTTCGGGATCGCCGATTATGCGCGGATCTATGGCCGGCTGTTCGTCTTCCTGGCCATCACGGCCGGCGTCGCGCCGATGCTGTTCGGCTATTTCCATGACTGGACCGGCCATTACGCCCTGCCCCTGCAGATTTCAGCAGGCCTTTTGATCGCAGGCGCCGTCCTCATCCTTGCGTTGGGACGCTATCCGCAGGAATACGCGCGAGCCGAATAGATCTTGCCACGACAAACCCGATGTTTTATCGGGTTTCTGAAAGGGAGCATGATGATCAACAAAATCGCCGGTTCCATGGAAGATGCCGTCGCCGACCTGCACGACGGCGCATCGATCATGATCAGCGGATTCGGCGAGGCGGGCGTCCCCGACGAGCTGATCGAAGCCGTGGTTGCGCATGGCGCCACCGACCTGACCATCATCAGCAACAACGCCGGGACCGGAGAGCATGGCATTGCCGCGTTGATCCGCGAAAACCGGGTGCGCAAGGTGATCTGTAGCTATCCCAAGATGGCGGCCGCGCACCATTTCAACGCACGTTACCAGTCGGGCGAACTGGAGCTTGAACTGGTGCCGCAGGGCAATCTGGCCTGCCGCATCGAAGCGGCCGGATCGGGGCTTGGCGCGGTCTACACGCCCACCGGATATGGCACGATCCTCGCCGAGGGCAAGGAAACACGGGAAATCGACGGGAAGCAGTACGTCCTCGAATATCCCATCCATGCCGATTTCGCGCTGATCGGCGCCTATGCCGGAGACCGCTGGGGTAACGTTGTCTACCGCAAGGCCGCGCGCAATTTCGGGCCGATCATGGCGATGGCAGCCAAGCAGTCGATCGTGCAGGTCTCGCGAATCGTCGAGCTTGGCGAGCTCGACCCCGAAACGATTGTCACGCCGGGGATTTTCGTCGGCAAGCTGGTGCTGGGCTCGCCAGTCAATGCGGGAGAGAGCGCATGAACCAGGATAAAGCCGTGCAGCGCCTCAGCCGCGAGGATCTCGCCCGCCGCGTCGCGCGCGACATTCCGGATGGTGCCTATGTCAATCTCGGCATCGGGATTCCGACGACGGTCGCCAATTTCCTTCCTGCAGACCGCGAAACCGTGCTGCACAGCGAAAATGGTATTCTCGGCATGGGGCCTGCCCCGGCCGAGGACAGGATCGACTGGGACCTGATCAACGCCGGCAAGCAGCCGGTGACGATGCTGACCGGAGGCTGCTTTTTCCATCACGGCGACAGCTTCGCGATGATGCGCGGCGGCCATATCGACATCTGCGTGCTCGGCGCTTTCCAAGTCTCGGTAAGGGGCGATCTCGCGAACTGGCATACCGGCGCGCCCGGCGCCATCCCGGCCGTCGGCGGCGCGATGGACCTTGCCATCGGCGCCAAGCAGGTCTTCGTGATGATGGACCTCTTCACCAAGACGGGCGAAAGCAAGCTGGTCGATCACTGCACCTATCCGCTCACTGGGCTGGGCTGCGTCTCGCGGCTCTATACCGATCACGGCGTGTTCGAACTCGGACCCGATGGCGCGCGCGTGATCGAACTGGTGGAGGGCCTGTCGATCGCGGACCTCTCGCGCCTGACGGGGCTTGAGCTTGCAATGGCGCCAGCTGACAGCCCCGCCTGACGATGGAACGCACGGTCAGCTTTCGCTCGTTCACGCTGACCATTGCCGAGGACGGCGTCGCGACGGCGCTGTTCTCGCGGCCGCCGGTCAATGCCGTGTCGATCTCGGTCTACGAGGACATCGGCGCGCTTGCCGAATACATCGCCGGGGACGATGCGATCACGGTGGTGATCGTCGCCGCTCCGCCTGAATCGCGCGCCTGGTGCGGCGGCGCCGACCTGCATGAATTCAAGGGCATGACGGCCGAGCGGCGCAAGGAACGATACCAGTTCATCAATGAGCAGCTGCCCCGCTTTCACCGCATCGACCGTCCGATGATTGCGGCGATCACCGGTGCGACGGTGGGCGTCGGCGTGATGCTGGCAGGGATGTGCGATCTGCGCATCGCCAGCGAGGAATCGCGCTTTGCCTGTCCGGAAGTCGATTACGGGCTGATTGGCGGGAGCGCGGGCCTGCTGGCGACCTTGCGGATGCCAGAGGCCAAGGTGCGCGAGATGCTCTATACCGGACGCGCCTTCACCGCGCGCGAACTGGAGCCGACCGGCTTCTTCAACTACGTCGTGCCCGCCGCTGCCGTCCTGCCGCTGGCGCAGGATATTGCCGCGCAGATCGCCCGCAAGAGTATGCCCACGCTACGTGCCCGCAAGATCGCCTCGCTGGCGCTCGAAGGGCCGGAATGGATGGACGCCTATATCGAGGCGCAGGAACTGTCGTCCGCTCTGGTCGAGACGCCGGAAAGCAATGCCGCCGTGCTGGCCGCGCTCCAGAAAAACCGCCGCAAGCGTTAGGCCGCGTGCCGCTCAGCGGCGCAGGCTGATGTCGAGCCCGGCCGAACGCATTTCGACCACCGGCACGTTGGCAATCGCCATCAGTTTGCGCACCTGTTCAAGCTCGGGCGAGGACAGCAGCGGATAGTCGCGGCGAACGGGGCCGGCGGCACGCATCCTGTCGATATCGGCCTCAGGAATAAACGCCCGGTAGATCAGTTCGTCCTCGTCCTCGGTGCCGTACTGCTTTTTCAGGTCGTCGAGTTCGGGGTGCTGCGGGGGGTTGGCGAGCACCTCTTTCGCGCGCGGCGCGTCCATGATCCGGTCAAGCACATCAGGATCGACCGGCGCGACCGTCTCACCATAGAACCCGGCGGCGTACTGGATAACCTCGTCAGGCACGGTGCCATAGCGCTTGCCTGTGACGATGTTGAGCACCGCCTGGATGCCGACCAGCTGGCTGAACGGCGTCGCCATGCCCGGATAGCCAAGATCGCGGCGCACGGCGGCAACTTCGTCGAGCACCTCGGGCAGCTTGTCCATCATGTTGTGCATTGCCAGCTGGGCCTTGAACGTGCCCATCATGCCGCCCGGGATCTGGTGCTGGATCGAGAACTCGTCATACTCGGCGTACTGGTCGACAAGGAAGCCCGCCGCCTTGCCCACCGCGCGGAAATGGTCGGCGACCGGCTCGAACAGGCTCTCGTCGAGGTCGTGCGTGTGTCCGCGCAGCTGGATGTTGCGCGCCATAATCTCGGTCGAAGGGACCGAAGGTCCGTTCGCCATCGGCCGGCTAGCGGTGTGTATCACCGAGACGCCGAAGTCGATCGCATCGAGATAGGCCTTGGACGACATGCCCAGCAGGTTGTTCGAATGCATCTCGATAGGCTTGCCGTTCGCGACCCCGACCAGCGCCGGCACAAGCGTCGACAGCCGCCCGCGCTCCAGCACGCCGGCGGTATCGTAAAGCAGGATCGAATCGATGTTGGGATCAGCCGCGAGAATCGCCGCCTTCTTGACGAAATAGTCGTCGGTATGCACCGGCGAGAGCGCGAACATGATCGCACCAGCGACCTGCGCGCCGTTGGCCGCCTTGGCTTCCTTGGCAAGGCGGAGCATGTTTTCGGTGCCAAGCAGCACGTCATAAAGCCAGAACGAGCGCACGCCGTGCGCGCAGAGGCGCCGCACCCACAGATCCATCAGTGCCCGCGGCGTGATGCCGAACGTGACGTTGGCATTGGCACGCAGTCCCGCGCGGACCGGGGTGTTGGGCATCGAGGCGACCAGCAAGTCGAGCCCCTCCCAGTAGTTCTCCTGGCAGTAGCGAGTCAGCACGTCGAGCATGCCGCCGCCGGTCAGGTCGATGATCTTGAAGCCCGTCCTGTCGATCAAGGGCGAGACCGGGAGCGCCATGCCCGCCTGCATCCTGAGACCCCACAGGCTCTGCTGCCCGTCGCGCATCGTTTCGTCGAGGAACTCGATATGTGCCATCAGATCATCCTTCGCGCGGCGCTTTGGTGCGTCGCATCATGTCTTGCCAGAGTCGCCCGCCGTCAAGCGGCGGAGCGGGCCTCCTCGGCCGAGGCGGGGGCGAGAGCCGCCAGCGTCGCCGCCATCACGCGCTCGCGGTGATAGTCGCCGTCACCGAATGTCGCGGCGATCAGGCGGGCCCGGCGCAGGAAGTGGTGCAGACCCATTTCCCAGGTAAAGCCCATGCCGCCATGCACCTGGATGCTGTCGTGGCAGCAGCGCACGGCAGTGTCTCCGCAGAAGGCCTTCGCCATCGAGGCCGCGCGCGGGCCATCGGGTGCTGCTTCCGCCAGCGCGCCGATAGCATAGACTGAGGCGGCGCGCGCCGCCTCGACCTGCGTGTACATATCGGCGCACATGTGCTTGATCGCCTGGAACGAGCCGATCGGCTTGTCGAACTGGATACACTCGCGCGCATAGGCGGCCGAGCGCGTCACAAGCTCGGACGCAAGGCCCAGCGCCATCGCGGCCTGAAGCGCGGCCGTGACATCGAACAGCCGGTCCGCGGCGTCCTGCGGCGCCGTGCCGTCAAGGATGCCCGAGGCAGCAACTGCCACGCCGGAAAATGAGACGCTGCAATGACCGCTGGCGGGATCAAGGCTATCCGAAGGCGTGAGCGATACGCCGTCGCTCGCCGCCGCGATCATTGCAAGACCCGTGCGAGCCGTATTCTCATGCCGAAACGGCACCAGCAGAACATCAGCTTTCGCGGCCTGTACAACAAGGATCTTCTCGCCGCGCAGCACGCCGCCGGCGAGCGTCGTCGCCATCCGCGCCGGCTCGTATCCGGCGCCGGTTTCGTGCCAGGCAACCGCAACCCGAAGGCTCCCCTCGGAAAGACGGGGCAGCCAATCCGCTTGCTGCGCCGGGGACGCATGGCGCGCGATGACATCGCTCGCCGCCAGCGTATCGACAATCGAAAGCGGTGCGAGCCGTGCGCCGAATTCCTCGGCAATCAAGGCAAGGTCCATCAGCGAAAGCCCAAGGCCACCATGTGCCTCGGGGACGAGCAGGCCGAACAGGCCCATTTCTGCCATCGCGTTCCAGCCGGCGCTGTCATCGTCGCCGCGTGCCTCATGCCCCTCGAAGGGCAGCACGTCGCCCAGCGCGCGCGCTACGGTTGCGTGCAGTTCGATCTGCTGGTCGTCGAAATCAAAATTCATTTCGGAAGCCCCAGTATGCGTTCGCCAATGATGTTTCGCTGGATTTCCGACGATCCGGAATAGATCGAGAAAGCGCGCGATTGCAGGTAGCTCAATTGGAACCGCCCCCCGGCAACTCCATTGGGGTCCGTGCCCGAAAGCGGCCCCAGCGGTCCAAGCGCATCCATCGCGGCCTCGAACATGTCCTGTGCCGCGTGGCTCCAGTACAGTTTGTTCGCGGAGGCCTCTGCCCCGCGCTCGATGCCGTTTTCATAGCGGCTGAGCTGGCGCAGCGCGCTGAGGCGCATGAGCTCGAGCTCGATAACCGACTGGCCGAGCTTCTGGCGGATAGCGGGCTGCTCGATCACCGGCACGCCGTCACGCGTCGTTTGCGAGAGCGTGCGCAGCAGCAGGTCAAGCTCCTGCTTGAAGCGGATTTGCCGGCCAAGCGCGTCTTCAGGACCGCGTTCGTGCGCCAGCGTAGTCATGGCAATGCCCCAGCCGCCGTTGACTTCGCCGACCACGTTGGCGACCGGCACGCGGACGTTGTCGAAGAACGTCTCGTTGAATTCGTTCTCGCCGGAAATCTGCTTGAGCGGACGGGTGGAAACACCCGGCGATTTCATGTCGATGAGCAGGAAGGTGAGGCCCGCATGCTTGCGCACATCGGGATCGGTGCGGACGAGCGCGAAGCACCAGTCCGAATACTGCGCGAAGCTGGTCCAGACCTTCTGGCCGTTGACGATGAAGTGATCGCCGTCGCGCTCGGCCCGGGTGCGGACCGAGGCGAGGTCGGAGCCGGCGCCGGGCTCGGAAAAGCCCTGGCACCAAACTTCCTCGCACGACACGATCTTGGGCAGGTAGCGCGCCTTTTGTTCCGGCGTACCGTGCTCCAGCAAGGTGGAGCCGGCAAGGTTGCGGCCGATGATGTTGATGCCTTCGGGTGCGCGGGCGAGGGCGAGCTCCTCGGCATAGATCGCCTGCTCGACCTGCGTCGCGTCGCGCCCCCCGAATTCGGCCGGCCAGTGGATGCAGGCCCAGCCGCCGCGATAGAGCGTCTTTTCCCATTCGATGCGGAACTGGGCGCGCTCGTCCTCGCCTTCGGGCTCGAACACCGTTTCGCCCCAGCCCCTTGGTAGCGCATCCGCGAGCCAGGCACGCAAGCTTGCCCTGAATTCCTGCTGTGCGGGCGTGTAGTTGAAGTCCATTGCCTACCCCTGGGCCGCTGCTGCTGCCGCCGCTGCGGCAAAATCGGGCGCACGCTTGTCCCGGAAGGCGGCAACGCCCTCGTGATATTCGGGCGTCAGATATGTGAGCGTTTGCGCATAGCCCTCAAACTCGAGCATCTGTTCGAACGTGGCGGACTGCGACATGTTGAGCAGGCGTTTGGTCATCCCCGTCGCAGTTGGAGAACCGGCGGCGATCTGCGCGGCAATGGTGCGGGCTTCGGTCATCAGGTCATCATGCGGGACGACCTTGTTGGCGATGCCGATGGCCAGGGCCTCGGCCGCATCGACCTTGCGCGCGGTGAAGCACAGTTCCTTGGCCTTGTTGATCCCGACCGCACGGGCGAGAAAGAACAAGCCGCCGAGGTCGGGCACGAGGCCCACCTTGGCGAAAGCCTGAAGGAAGGTTGCCTTTTCACTGGCGATGATGAAATCGCAGGAGAGCGCGATATTGGCGCCAGCGCCGGCAGCCGCGCCGTTGACGGCGGCAATGACAGGCTTCTCCAGCTTGTAGAGCGGTTCGAGCACGTCCTTCAGGATCCAGCGGTGCCGCGTGCGGCGCTGGAGCGGCGTGAGCCCGGGCTTTCCTGCCTTGAGGTCTGCGCCGGCGCAGAAGCCGCGGCCCGCGCCGGTCAGGATCACGACCGAGACCCCGGGATCGGCGGCGATCTTTGGAATCAGGTCCTGAAGCTCGCTGTAGAGGCGATCGGTCGTCGCGTTCATTGCGTCGGGACGGTTGAGCGTCACGGTCGCGATTCGGTCACTCACCTCATAGATGATGTCTTCGTAGCTCATTTCACCCCTTTCAGGACCTCGATCAATCTTCTGGCGGCTCGTGCGAGATGTCGCCTTCCATGCTTTCCGGAATGGCAAACCATTGCTCGGGCATGCGGACCGGAATGCGGAAATCGTGCGCGGGCACGACAATATCGGTGTTGGCCATGACACGATGCATGGCATTCTGCCAGTCACGCTCGCTCTCGCTGCGCAAGTTACCGGTCAGGAATGATCCGGTCAGTGAACGCTGCGGATTGGGCGTGGCGCGCGGGTCGGTAGGGAACCAGTAGCGATAGTGATCGCCCAGGTCCGAGACGAGAGCCACGCGGCCCTTTTCGGTGGTGACAACGACGACCTGCATGCCTTCGGTGTGGCTGGGCACGCTGAGAATGCGGATGCCCGGCAGATAATCGTGATCGCCGTCAAGCAGGCGGATCTCGTTCGGCTTGCGCCCGACGAGATGCAGGGCGGTCGACTTCCAGTAGAACGGCCGATGGCTCGGCACCGGATCGATCAGCGCGAACAGTTCCTTGCGCTGGACGACGACGAGGGCTTCAGGGAACAGATCAAGGTTTTCGCCATGGTCGAAGTGCAGGTGAGTGACGATCACGGTATCGATGTCGGCAGGGGCCAAGCCTTCAGCGGCAAGGACCGAGGTCAGGGCGGCATGTCCGCCGCCCTTGCCCGTAACCTTGAGCCGCTTTTCGATGACCGGGATGTCGGTCATGCCGCTATCGACCAGAATGTTCCGACGCTTGCCGTCAACATCGCCGCGCAACAGCCAGACATGCACGGGATCGCGCATGATGCTCCCGCCATGCGGAAGGTAAAGCTCCCCGATCCGCAGCGACGTGACGGTCCAATTCGTCATCAATCGATCACTTCGAAGCGTTCGATGTCGGAGACCGCGCCCTTGCGTTCGCCCTTGGTCCACACAGCTTTGACGCGGGTGCCGGGCTTGATGTTCTTCTTGGCGGTTTCGAGATCATCGATCTCGATGACATGGATCATCTTGGTTGACGCGCCGTCGAGTACGACTTCGGCATAGACGTAGGGGATCTGCCGGGTCTGGCCATAGACTTCGACGTTAATGATCGAACAGGCGCGAATCGTGCCCGTGTCCGCGCAAGCCTTCCAGGTGCCGGTCCGCTTGTGCGTGATGTCGTCGATCTCGCGCGGGGGCAGCAACGCTTCGTCCGCATTGGAGCCGCGCACGCCCATAAACACGCCGTTCTCCTTGATCTCGTCGAACATGCGGCCGTAATACGGGCCATAGGCATGCTCATAATCGAGGGCGAAGGAATAGTTCACGACGCCGAGTGGCTCGGGAAGCTCGGGCAGTTCCTTGATTTCACCAACTGGCGCGCTGGCGTCAGCGACGAAACCCTTGATCGCGAGGATCGATTGGCCAGCTTCGCTGTCCCATTGCGCCCTGACGCGCTGGCCGACCTTGAGTTCGTCCAGATCGCCGAGAATGCGGTGCGCGAAGGCATTAGCACAGCCATCGAGCCGAACGAGGCCGATCACCACGCCATCGACGCGGGTGAACGCGGTCAGTTCGCCGGTATCCGGCGCCTGGACCAGCGCTTCGGGCTCTTCGCCATCACTTGGCGAGAAGTCCTGCGCGGGGGCGATGACAGTGCCGTCCTTGAAGCGTGAGCCGACGATGCGGCCGTTGGCGATCTCCACCAGGAAGATGCCCGCCGCGCGGCCGGG
>JBEIPK010000057.1:0-10600 GCA_040377095.1 Novosphingobium sp. | reverse complement strand
CCCGCCGCGCGCGCCGCCGCTACCGTGCGGGCACATCCCGGCTCGGGCCTGATGACGATGACGGGGAGCATCACGCCCTGGCTGTCGCTCCGGCGAAATGCTCGGCAATGGCAGGGTGCGCGCGGGTCAGCAGGTCGGCCGCAAGGCGCGCGGGGGCGGCTTCGTCGCCGGCCGGGAAGCGCGCCTCGCCCTCGATTCGCTCCATGCCGTCGGGGCTGTAGAGCGCCGCGGTGAGCAAAAGATCGCCCCCCTCATGCCGGGTCAGCGCGGCAATGGGGCTGTGGCAATTGCCACCCAGCGCCGCCAGCAGCGCGCGCTCGGCCCGCAAGGCGGCATGGCTCGGCTCATGGTCGATGGCTGCGAGCAGGCGGCGAGTCCTCTCGTCCTCGCGGCGACATTCGATGGCGATCGCGCCCTGCCCGGGCGCCGGCAGCCATTCCCCGGCGGGCAGCGGGTGCCCGACGCCGTGCTCGCCCAGCCGGTTGAGCCCCGCCAGCGCAAGGAACGTGGCATCGACCTCACCCGCGGCGAGCTTGGCAAGCCGCGTCGCGACATTGCCCCGAAAGGTCACCGCCGTGCAATCGGGCCGGGCATGGAGCAATTGCGCCGCGCGGCGCGGTGCGCTCGTCCCGACGCGCGCGCCCTGCGGCAGGGCGCGGATACTCTCGGCTCCGATCAGAACGTCGCGAACATCCTCGCGCGGGAGAACAGCGGCAATCACGATTCCTTCAGGACGCAGCGTCTCCACGTCCTTCGCCGAATGGACCGCAAAGTCGATCTCTCCGGCCAGCAGCCAGTCATCCAGCTCCTTGGTCCAAAGCGCCTTCCCGCCAATCTCGGCGAGCGGGCGGTCCTGGATGCGGTCGCCGCTGGCAGTGACGGGCACGATCTCCACCTCAGTTGCATCGAGGGCATGAGCAGCCAGCAGGCGCGCGCGGGCTTCCTCGGCCTGAGCCATCGCCAATGGCGAGCGGCGGGTTCCCAGGCGATACGGTTCGGGTCGGTCGGCAACGGGCATGGCGGCTTGTGCTACTCGCCATTGCGGCTAAGGAAAAGGGCGGGATGGCGCTCGTTCTTGGAATTGAATCGTCTTGCGACGAAACAGCGGCTGCGCTCGTGCGCGCCGACCGGACGATCCTTGCCCAGCGCATCGCCTCCCAGGATGACGATCATCGCCCGTTTGGCGGCGTCGTGCCGGAAATCGCGGCGCGCGCGCATGTCGAGCGGTTGGCTCCGCTCATCGAGGCGACGCTGGCCGACGCGGGGATCGCGCTGGACGATGTCGACGCGGTTGCCGCGACCGCCGGGCCGGGCCTGATCGGCGGCGTCATGGTCGGTCTGGTGACGGCAAAGGCTTTGGCGATGGCGACGGACAAGCGGCTGATCGCGGTCAATCACCTTGAAGGGCACGCGCTCTCGCCCCGGCTGGCGGACGCGGAACTCGGCTTTCCCTATCTGCTGCTGCTCGCCTCGGGCGAGCACTGCCAGCTGCTGCTGGTCGAAGGCGTTGGCCACTATCGCCGGCTGGCGACGACCATCGACGATGCTTTGGGCGAGGCTTTCGACAAGACCGCCAAGATCCTCGGCCTCGGCTATCCCGGTGGCCCTGCGGTCGAACGGTTGGCGCGCGAGGGCGACGCCCGCGCCGTGCCGCTGCCGCGCCCATTGCTGGGCAGCGCAGAGCCGCATTTCTCGTTTGCCGGGCTGAAAAGCGCGGTGCTGCGCGCGCACCAGTCGGGCCTCCATGCCGAGTCCGACATTGCCGCCGCATTCCAGCAGGCCGCGATCGACTGCCTGATCGACCGGACGCGCCGTGCGCTGGGTGCCGCGCCTCGGGCCAGCGCGCTCGTTCTGGCTGGCGGGGTGGCCGCCAATCGCGCCGTCCGCGCGGCGCTGGAAGGGCTGGCGGGCGAACATGGCCTGCGCTTCACTGCCCCGCCGCCGATCCTGTGCACCGACAATGCGGCGATGATCGCCTGGGCCGGGATCGAGCGGCTGGGCACCGGACAGGACGATCCGCTCGACTGTGCGGCGCGGCCGCGCTGGCCGCTCGACCCCGAGGCCGCTCCGGCGCGCGGCGCCGGGGTCAAGGCATGAGCGTGGCTGCCCGGATCGGCGTGCTGGGCGCTGGCGCCTGGGGCACGGCGCTGGCGCAGGCGCTGGCCGGCGAAAGCAGCCCGGTGCTGCTCTGGGCGCGCGAGGCCGAGCTTGTCAGCGAAATCAACGGGAACCGCAGCAACAGCCTGTTCCTGCCCGGCGCGGCGCTCTCCAAGCATGTGACCGCGACGAACGACCTTGGCGCGGTGGCCGGACTCGATGCGATCCTCGTTGTCGTTCCCGCGCAGTTCCTTGCCTCGGTGCTGGGGCGCCTGCCGGGCACCGACGGCGATCTCATCCTCTGCGCCAAGGGCATCGAGGCCGGGAGCGGGCGCCTGATGGCAGACGTTGCGCGCGATGCGGCCCCTGCGGCACGACTTGCGGTGCTGTCCGGCCCAACCTTCGCGCACGAAGTGGCCGCCGGGCTGCCTACCGCCGTAACGCTGGCCTGCTCGGGCGGCGAGGCGCAATGGCAGCGGCTCGCCCCGCTGATCGCGCGCCCCATGCTGCGGCCTTATTATTCCGACGACGTCACCGGCGCGGAGATCGGCGGCGCGGTCAAGAACGTGCTCGCGATTGCCTGCGGCGTCGTTGAAGGGCTCGGCCTCGGCCAGAATGCGCGGGCCGCGCTGATCGCGCGCGGCTATGCCGAGATGCTCCGCTTTGGCCTTGCGCGCGGCGCGAGGGCCGAGACGCTGGCCGGGCTGTGCGGGCTGGGCGATCTCGTCCTCACCTGTTCCTCGACCTCAAGCCGCAACTTCTCGCTCGGCGTCGCGCTGGGCAAAGGACAGAGCGCCGATGAGGCACTGGCCGGTAAGTCGAGCGTGGCGGAAGGCGCGGCGACTGCGCCCGTTCTCGCCGACCTTGCCGCCCGCGAGGGTATTGACATGCCCATCGTAGAGGCAGTGAGCAGCCTCCTCGCCGGGCGCATCCATGCGCGCGAGGCCGTTTCGGGCCTGCTCGCCCGGCCGCTGCGCGCCGAAAGTGGACACGGGCAGGAGCCCGGGGCTTGACCGAGGCCGCGGCAAGTGCCGACATCGCTGCTATCGCCAAGGGCGGGCGGACCAACCTGCTTGGGTTCCTGCTGCGGCTGGTCGCGCGAGTGCCCTTCCTGTTCATTGCCGGTCGGCTTTATGGGCCGGACGCGCTGGGCCGTTTTGCCTCCGCGCTCATCGTGATCGAGCTGGCGGGGCTGCTCGCCACGCTGGGCCTCAAGCGCGGGCTGGCCCAGCGCCTGACCCGCGATGACCGCGATCCCGCCGCCTGCGTCGCCGACGCGCTGGTGATGAGCCTGCTGTTTTCGGGCGTCCTGACGCTGGCGCTGTTTCTCTTTCCGCTGCCTATGTTCCCCAGCGGCGTGTGGTATGCGCCGGACCTGTGGTTGCCGCTGGCGATCCTGCCGCTTGCCATCACCGACCTTGCGCTGGCGGCGCTTGCCTATCGCTACAATGTGCGCACCACTGTCTATGCCCGCGCCGTGGTCGAGCCGTGGACGCTGTCGATCGCCGCGGCGGGCCTGTGGCTGATCGTACCGCATGGCGGCATGTCGCTCGCCTATATCCTGTCCAACTATGCGGCCGCGATTGCCGCGCTGGTGCCGCTGGCACGCAGCTATGGCCTGCCGCGCGGATGGGCGCCGCGCCTGCAGGAGCTGGTACCGCTGGTCCGCGCCAATCTGCCGCTGGCCGTCGCCGACGTGGTGGAGTGGGGCTCGCGCCGGCTCGACATCGCGATCCTGGGCCTCTTCGCCAGCCCAACGGCGGTCGGCATCTACTGGGCGGCGCAGCAGGTCGCCAGCCTTCCGCAGAAGCTCAAAACCAGTTTCGAGCCGATCCTCGGCCCGGTCATCACCCGCAACCTCAAGGACGGGAACCACGCCGCGATTGCCCGGCAGGTCTGCCAGGTGGGCTTCTGGATCACTGCCGCGCAGGCGGGCATCGCGCTGGCGCTGGGCATTCCGGGCGAGGGCGTGATGGGACTGGTCGGGCCGGAGTTCGTCGGTGGTACCGGCGCGCTCGCCTTCCTGCTCGCCGCCGAGGTGGTCGCCGCCACTGCCGTGGTCAGCGAGGCGGCGCTCGTATACATGGCGCGGCTGCGGAACCTGATGATCTCTGTCGCCACCATCGGTCTGCAAGCGGTGCTGACAGTGGCCGGCATCCTGACCGTGGAGCGGATGGGGCTGGGCGAGGCCTATCGCTCGGCAGCGGCTGCGGCGGCGCTGATGGTCTCGCTCGCGTTTGCCTCGCTCATAAAGGGACGGCTGCTGGCTGCGCTGCTTGGCGAGAGTATCAACAACTGGCGCTGGTCGCTGATTTGGGCGGCCGCGCCGGCGGTCATCATCGGCTGGCTGGTGACGCGTCTGCTGCCCGAATGGGCCGAGATCGCGTTCGGCATCCCGGCGATTCTCGGCGCGTACATGGCGATGATCTGGCGCTATGGCTTTGGCCCCGAAGACCGCGTCCTGTTCCGGAAAAGCACATTGAATTAACGACTTGTCGCCGCAGGAGAGCGTTCAGTCGCGGTTCACCCCGCGAATCGCCTTTTTGTGTCCTCAAAGCGAAAGAGGACGAAGGACCGCCATGCGACTGGACCAACGCCGCCGGAATGCCGCCGCCTGCTGCCTTGCCGCCCTGCTTGCGGGATGCGCCGCATCGCAGGACAAGCCGGTCAGGGACAGCAACGAAATCGTCCTGACCGGCAGCCGCGCCAACGAGGCCGACGCCAACGTGCCGGCCCCGCCTCCACCACCCCCGCCGCTGCCTCCGATGACCGTGCCGGCAGCGCCCTATCCGGTAGGCAAGGTGATGCAGGAGCGAGCCGCGCCCGGCTATCATGTCCCGCCGGTCATGGTGGCGACCGACCCTGGCCGCGAGCGGTACGAAGGCAAGGACGTGAGCCCCGTCCATGTCGTGCGCAGCGAGCCTGTCTCCACCTTCTCGGTCGATGTCGATACCGGGGCCTATGCCAACACGCGGCGCTTCCTGGCGCAGGGCGCATTGGCGCCGAAGGACGCCGTCCGCACCGAGGAACTGATCAACTACTTCCGCTATGACTATGCCCGGCCCGACAGCCGCGAAGCGCCGTTCTCGGTGACGACGGACGTGGGCGTCACGCCGTGGAACCCGGAGACGCGGCTCCTGCGGATCGGTCTGCGCGGCTATGACCTGCCGAGGAAGGCGCGCCCCCCCGCCAACCTCGTGTTCCTGATCGATGTGTCGGGATCAATGAATTCGCCCGACAAGCTGCCGCTGGTCAAAAGCGCGCTGGCCGGCCTTGCCGGAGAGCTTTCCCCGCGCGACCGGGTCTCGATCGTCGTCTATGCGGGCGCAGCCGGACTGGTGCTGGAACCCACCGGGGACGAGGCGCGCATCCGCGCCGCGCTCGAGCGGCTCTCGGCCGGCGGATCGACCGCGGGCGGCGCCGGACTCCAGCTGGCCTACCAGACCGCGCGCGAAAACTTCATCGAAGGCGGCGTCAACCGCATCCTGCTGGCGACCGACGGTGACTTCAACGTCGGGACCTCCGACACAAAAGCCCTGATCGAGCTGGTTGAGCGCGAACGCGACAAGGGCGTGACACTGACCACGCTGGGCTTTGGCACCGGCAACTACAACGAAGCGATGATGGAGCAAATCGCCGACCACGGAAACGGCAACTACGCCTACATCGATTCCGCGCTGGAGGCGCGCAAGGTGCTGGGCGACCAGATGAGTTCGACGCTGTTCACCATTGCCAAGGACGTTAAGATCCAGGTCGAATTCAATCCCGCGCAGGTCAGTCAGTACCGCCTTTTGGGCTATGAAAACCGGGCGCTGCGCGAAGAAGACTTCGACAACGACCGCGTCGATGCCGGAGACATCGGCGCAGGCCATCAGGTGACGGCCCTGTACGAGATCGTGCCCGCTGGCGCTTCCGGCTGGATCGCGCCGCGGCGTTATGACGATGCCCAGCGCGGACCCGGCGCGAGCCGCGGCGGCGAACTCGCTTTCGTCAAGCTGCGCTACAAGCTGCCCGACGGCAAGGCCTCGCGCCTGATCGAGCGGCCGGTTCCGGCGATGGCGATGTGGACGAAGCAGGCGCCTTCGCCCGACTTCCGCTTCGCCGCCGCCGTCGCCGCCTTCGGGCAGGTACTGCGCGGCGATCCGCTGATGAAGGGCTACGACTATCACCAGATCGCCGACCTGGCCGGGCCGCAGACCGATTTCTGGCGGCAGGAGTTTCTGCGGCTGGTCGGGGTGGCGGGTTCACTCAAGGCTCATCAGCGGACGAGCGACTGATCTGACGGTCAACCATCGCTCGGGGTTGAGCGAACCGCGCCGCGCGACTATCCCCGCAGCGTGACGCTCCACCGAATGCTCCTTCTCCTTGCCGGCGTGGCCGCGACCGGACTGATCGGGTTCGCCGCCACGCTGGCGACCGGGCCGCGATTCCTCGCAGGGATGGAGCAGCGTGCGGCCGAGGTTCGCGACCGTGCCGGCGGCACCGGGATCGAGATCCGCGCCCGCACGCCGGAGGGCTGGCTGACCCGCCACCTCGAACTTGCCGGCGGCGACACCATGGAACCGGGCAACCGCCAGCGGATCGCAAACGCCATCGGCGCGGTTCCCGGCATTGGCAGCGTCCACTGGGCCGGCGCGCACAGCGGCGACGCTGCCGCAACTGACCGCCCGGCCGCACTGCATTGCCAGGACGATGTCGACGCCATCCTTGCCGCGCGCTCGATCCGCTTTTCCGAGGCCAGCGCCTCCATTGATCCCGCGAGCCTCAAGCTGCTCGACGAAGTCGCGGCGGTCCTGCGTCCCTGCCTTGGCGGGATCATCGCGGTGACCGGCCATACCGACAGCGCGGGCGACGAAGCGGCCAATGTCGCCTTGTCGCTTGCGCGGGCCGAGGCTGTACGCTGGGCGCTGGTCGCGCGCGGAATTCCGTCCGACGGGATGCGGACGGGGGGCGCCGGTTCGAAGACCCCGCTTCCCGGCCTCGACCCCGCAGACCCGGCCAATCGCCGGATCGAATTTTCAGTGCTGGAGACCGTACCACTCAAACCCACACCGGTCGACACGCCGGGTCCCGGCTAAGACAACCCCGGCTAGGAGACGCATCGCATGCCGCTATGGCTCGAAATGCAGGTTCTGTTGATGCTGACCTATGCGGCTGGGCTTGGTCTCGGCTGGCTTGCTGCGCGACTGTCGAGCGGGCGGCGCACCGAACCTCTGCAACAGGGAGTTGACCATGCTTGATCTGATCGAGGCCAACAAGCTTGCGTTTGCGCTGGCACTGCTGATCGGGTTCCTCGTCGCCTGGTGGTTGTTCCGGCAGACCACGCGGCAGGACCGGACGCGCGATCGCCGCCCCGACGTGCTCGACGAAGGCGCCGCGCCCGCGCAGCGCAACCAGTCGCTGATCGATGCGCCCAGCGCGTCTTCGGCCGCCGTATTCACGCCGCCCCCGTCATCGGGAACGATGGCGGGCGTGGGCGAAGTCATTGCCGTTGCCGCGCAGGATGAAGTCGCGGCCGCCGCGCCTGCGCCGGCTCCACCCGGCACTGGAGACGACCTGCGGCGGATCAAGGGTGTGGGGCCAAAGCTGGCCGCGCTGCTCCAGAGCCTCGGCGTCACCCGCTTGGAACAGATCGCAGGCTGGAGCGATGCCGATGTCGATCGGATCGATGCCCAGCTCGGCACTTTCTCCGGCCGCATCCGGCGCGACGACTGGATCGGGCAGGCCCGCCTCCTCGCCAGCGGCGATAACGCCGCCTACGAAGCGCGCTTCGGCAAGCTATAAGCCCATGGAGCTTTGAACCTCAGGCGGTGTCCATGGCATAGCCTGCCGCACGGACGGTGCGGATCGGGTCTTCCTCGCCCGGCCGCACGATTGCCTTGCGCAGGCGCCGGATATGGACATCGACGGTGCGTTCGTCGATCTCGGAATCGACGCCCCAAACGCTGTCGAGAATCTGCTGGCGCGAAACCACCCGGCCCGGCCGCTCCATGAAATAGCGCAGCAGCTTGAACTCCGTCGGCCCGAGATGAAGCGAGGCGCCGCCGCGCCGCACCCGGTGCGAGGCGGGATCAAGCTCGATATCGGCAAACCTCAGCACTTCGCCGTCAAGTCCGGGACGGCTGCGCCGCAGCAACGCTTCCATGCGGGCGAGCAGTTCCTTGGGCGAAAACGGCTTGGTGACATAATCGTCGCAGCCGGTGCGCAAGCCGCGGATGCGGTCTTCCTCCTCGCCGCGCGCGGTGAGCATGATCACAGGCACGCGCGCGGTTTCCTTGTCGCGGCGCAGTCGGCGGACCACCTCGATGCCGGGCACTTCCTCGATCATCCAGTCGAGGATAATGAGGTCGGGCATCTGTTCGCGCACCATGACAAGGGCTTCCTCGCCGTCGGCGGTGCAGCGCACGTCATACCCTGCGGCGTCGAAGTTCCAGGCCAGCAGTTCGCTGAGTGAGGCGTCGTCCTCGACGACGAGGATCGAGGGTTTCATGGCTGTGCCTACAGGGTCCCGGATGTGTCGCGCTCGGTGCAGTATAGCCCGGTTGCCGCGTAATAGACCATTTCGGCGACATTGGTGGCATGATCGCCGATGCGCTCGAGGTTGCGCGCCACGAACAGGAGCTGTGCCGCGCTGGAAATCGTGGCGGGATTTTCCATCATGTGCGCCACCAGGTTGCGGAAGATGCTGTTGTAGAAGTTGTCGAGGTTCTCGTCGCGGCGGATCACTTCGACGGCAAGTTCCGCATCGCGCGCGCCGTATGCGTTGAGCACGTCGCGGACCATCCCCTGAGCGATGTCAGCCATCGCGGGAACAAGCGTCAGCGGCTCGATCTTGGCCCGGCCTTCCATCTGGCCGACCCGCTTGGCGATGTTCTTGGCATAGTCGCCGATGCGTTCGATCACGCCGGAGATCTTGAGCGCCGCGATTACGTCGCGCAAATCGTCGGCCATCGGCGCGCGCAGCGCGATGACCCGCACTGCAAGCCGGTCCACTTCGGCTTCCAGGGCATCGAGCCGGGCATCATTGCCGACCACTTCGGCCGCGAGATCCTCGTCATGCCGGACGAGCGCCAGCACGGAGTCGCGAATGGCGACTTCGGCAAGTCCGCCCATCTCCGCGATCAGGCCCCGAAGCTGGCTGATTTCGTTGTCGAAGGCCTTGACTGTATGTTCCGCCATGTCAGGCTCCGTTATCCATAACGACCGGTGATATAGTCCTGGGTGCGCTGTTCGCGCGGATTGGTGAAGATCTGCGATGTCTCGCCGTATTCCACCATCGTTCCCATGTGAAAAAATGCGGTCTTTTGCGACACGCGCGCCGCCTGCTGCATCGAGTGCGTGACGATAACGATCGCATAGCGTTCGCGAAGGTCGTAGATCAGCTCCTCGATCCGGGCCGTCGCAATGGGATCGAGCGCGGAGCACGGCTCGTCCATCAGGATGACTTCGGGGCTGACGGCAATAGCGCGCGCGATGCACAGGCGCTGCTGCTGGCCGCCGGACAGCGCGGTGCCGGCGTCGGTGAGGCGGTCCTTGACTTCGTCCCACAGGCCGGCCCGGCGCAGCGATTTTTCGACGATTGCCTCAAGTTCGGCCTTGCTGCCGGCCATGCCGTGGATGCGCGGCCCGTAGGCGAGGTTCTCGAAGATCGACTTTGGGAACGGGTTGGGCTTCTGGAAGACCATGCCGACGCGGGCGCGCAGCTGCACCGGATCGAGGCTGCCGGTGTATATATCCTCGCCGTCGAGGCTGATCTCGCCGGTCACGCGCGCCCCGGCGATGGTATCGTTCATACGGTTTAGCGCCCGCAGGAAGGTGGATTTGCCGCAGCCCGACGGTCCGATGAAGGCCGTGACATGGCCGATGTCGATATCGATCGACACATCGTTGATGGCCTGTTTTTCGCCGTAGAACACGTCGACATGGCGGGCCTTGATCTTCGCAGGATTGGTTGCTTGTTCTGTCATGATCCTACCAGCGGGTCTCGAAGCGGTTACGAAGATAAATGGCAATGCCGTTCATGGCCATGAGGAAGACCAGCAGCACGATGATCGCGGCGGACGTATTCTGAACGAAGCCTGCGTCGATCTCGTCGGACCACAGGAAAATCTGCATCGGCAGCACGCTCGACGGATCGGTCAGGCCTTCAGCGGGCGTGGAGACGAACGCCCGCATGCCGATCATCAGCAGCGGCGCGGTTTCCCCAAGCGCGCGGGCCATGCCGATGATCGTGCCGGTGAGGATGCCGGGCAGCGCCAGCGGCAGGACATGCTGGAACACGGTCTGTACCCGACTCGCGCCGATCGCCAAGGCGGCGTCGCGGATCGAGGGCGGCACTGCCTTGATCGCGTTGCGGCCGGAAATGACGATGACCGGCATGGTCATAAGCGCCAGCGTCATTCCGCCGACCAGCGGCGAGGAGCGCGGCATTTCGGCAAGGTTGATGAACAGCGCTAGGCCGAGCAGGCCGAAAATGATCGAGGGCACTGCGGCAAGGTTGTTG
>JBEIPK010000001.1:0-151339 GCA_040377095.1 Novosphingobium sp. | reverse complement strand
CGCGAACCCGTTTGCCTGCATCGCGGCCGGTATTGCCTGTCTGTGGGGTCCGGCGCACGGCGGTGCCAACGAAGCGGCGCTCAACATGCTGCACGAGATCGGCACGCCCGACCGCATCCAGCACTATATCGACCGCGCCAAGGACAAGAACGATCCGTTCCGCCTGATGGGCTTCGGCCACCGCGTCTACAAGAACTACGATCCGCGCGCGACGGTGATGCAGCAGACAGTGCGCGAAGTGTTCGACGTGCTCAAGGTCAGCAATCCGGTGTTCGAAACGGCCCTGCGGCTTGAGGAAATCGCGCTCAGCGATCCCTATTTCGCCGAGAAGAAGCTGTTCCCGAACGTCGATTTCTATTCGGGCATCATCCTCTCGGCCATCGGTTTCCCGACAACGATGTTCACCGTGCTCTTCGCTCTGGCCCGCACGGTCGGATGGGTGGCGCAGTGGAACGAGATGATTTCGGACCCCGGCCAGAAGATCGGACGCCCGCGCCAGCTCTACACCGGCCCCGTCCAGCGCGACTACGTCTCCGTCGACAAGCGTTAAGCCTCGGCGCCGATTGGCCTGCGCTGCTGCGCCTACGCCTGCCCGGTGCCGGGTGGCGTGGCCGGTAGCTCCAGCGTGAAGCGGGCGCCTTCGCCGCTCCGGCTTTCGACGGTCAGCTCGCCGCCCATGGCACGCGCGAGACGGCGCGAGATATAGAGGCCCAGCCCCGAACCTCCATCGCCGCTGCGGCCGAGACGCTCGAACTTGTCAAACACGCGGTCCCGCTCCGCGTCCGACAGACCGGGTCCGTCGTCGGCGACGGTGACACAGGCCGTGTCGCCGCGCTTCTCGAGTTCCAGACGCACGCGCGAGCCTTCCGGCGAATAGCGGATGGCGTTGCCGATGAGATTGAGCAGGACCTGAAGGACGCGGCGGAACTCGCCCGTCGCGGCCAGCCCGCTGCCAAGCGGAGGCGCCGTGATCGCGATCTCCTTCTCGCGCGCCTTGACGCCCAGGATGCCGGCCGCCTGCCGCGCCACGTCTCCAAGGTCGATCTGGTCGGGCGCGGTTGAAAACCCCTCCGATTCGACGACTTCCATGTCGGAAAGATCGGCAAGAAGTCCCAGCAGGTGCTGCCCGGCCGCGACGATGTCGCCGGCATAGATCGCATATTTCTCGTCGAGCGGCCCGGCGAGCCGGGTGCGGATGGTCTCGGCGTTGGCAATGATGCTGGCGATAGGCTGGCGCAGGACCGGCGCGATATCCCGGCCCACCAGTGCCATTGGAGCTGACGCCGGCGGTTTGGCCGCCACGGCGTTTGACGGTTTGTCGGCAAGCACCTGATCGGACACGAGACACAGCTCGAACCCATGTGGTTCCGCACCGGGGCGCTGCTGCGGCAGGAGGCAGGCGCGCCACGCCCGCTGCGACCCATCGACACGCAGCGAGGCGCCGTCGAGCAGGCGCCAGTGCATCGGCTGTTCGTGCCCGTTCCCGTCAAGTGTGACGAAATCGGTCCATGGCCGCCCCGCCCCGTCGCGCATCGCGGCGGCGAGCAGCTCGAGGTCGGCGGCTTCGCCATTGACGGACAGCACGCACTGGCGCGCATCGAGCCGGGCGGTCAATTCGGCCAGATCGCGGTCAATCTCGCCGCGTCGCTGCTCGGCGAGCATGGGATCCTCGGGCGGAAGCGCCTGCGCCAGCCAGTTGCGCAGCACGATCGTGCACCCGGCCATGCCGTCACCGCGCGGGGAGACTTCGACCCAGGCGCGGATCAGCTGGTCGCCGTCCTGCGCAACGATATTGCGCGTGAGGTGGAGCCGTTTGGTCCGGACGGTGCGGACCATGTCGAGCAGCGCCGGGATCGCAATCCTGCCCGGGATCTCGCCGCCGCAGTGGCGTTGAAGTTCGGCCAGCGGCGGATCGGCCGAAACGAGGCTGTCGGTCGCATCGCTGAGTGCAGCCGCGAGTGAAGGACGGGCCGACATCAGGGACCGCTCGTCCCGACGGCCATGGCAAGGAGCCCGGCCGCGCGGTCGGGGCCGATCTGATCAAACCCGTCGGGAAGCGCAATGTCGGGATGGATGGCGAGGAACTGCTCCTCGACATGCGTCTGCTTGAGGCCAGCGGCACGCAGCGAAAGCGCAAGGCGCGCCAGCTGCGATTCGCTGACTGAGAACACGGCAAGGTCGCGGTCCTGCCCGGATGCAAGGGAAAGCGCGGTAAGAAACATGCCGGTGCCCGCGTTCGTCACCGACAACGCCTGCACCGCATCGCCGCCCATCCCCGCCACCAGCCGCGTGATCAGGCCAAGCCGGCTGCGCGCCTCGTCGTGCATGGCCCGCAGTTCGTTCTGGGCCAGCGCCGCGCGCGCGTCGGCCTGCGGTTCTGCTCCCGACTGCGCGCGCATGGCGAGCAGGGCCGCGTGGAAAAGGTCGCCGGGAAGCTCGGTCAGCGGCAGGGCCATCCGCCGGGCACCCTGGGCAAACCGGGCATTTGCAGCGAGGAGCTGCATCGCGCGCGCTGCCATCTCGGGCTGCGGCGAGGCGATCAGTGTTTGCAGTAGCGGCGGCAGCACCGGGTCAAGCCCCAGCCGTGCCTGCAACTGTTCGGCGAACTGCCATTCAAGCGCCAGCGCGTGCAGATGGCCGAGGAACGTTGGATTGGCCATCATCGTGGAGGTCAGTGCCGCGATCTGCTCGGGTTCGGATTCGCCGCGTCCGTCCTCCCCCTCTGCACTAGCCAGCGCATCGAGCAGCTGGACTGCCAGGCTTTCCAGCATGCCGCGCACACGCGCGAGAATCTCGTCGCTGAGCACCGAGCCGCCGTCGCTGGCCAGCAAGTGGCGCAAAATCGGCGTCACCGTCGAGCGCATGGTTTCGCCATGCGCAAGTTCCTGGCGCAGGATGCCCTCGACTGTTTCTGTGCTGTTCACGCGCTCGGTCTCGATCCTTCAGGACCTGCACTTAACAGTGCGTGGTTAATTGCGCGTTAGCCGGGTAAGCCCACCCGCCAGTGCCAGTCCGCCGAACGTCAGGCCCAGCGCGAGCAGCCGCACGCCCGCGCCCAGCCCGTCAGACAGTGCCGCCAGCCCGAGCAGCAACGCCAGGAGAGAGCGGTCGCCGCACCATGCCGAGAGCGGCCTGACGAGGCTTTTCTCCAGCAGGCGCAGCACGCCGATCAGCATGAGCGGCTCGAACACGCGGTCGACCGGGGCATCCCATGGCAGCATCGGCGAACGCCACACCACCAGCACGATGATGGTGATGTCGATGATCCAACCGAGCAGCGCGTCCTGCAAATGCGGCAACGTGCCGCGGACCAGTCCTGACTGTTCGAGCCGCTGCACCATGGTCATCGCCTTGAGGACAATCCATGCAAGGCCCACGAAGGCGAAACCCGCCGCCGTCATCCCGAACCATCCGGCGCCGAGCGCCGCCGCAAGCAGCACAAAGCATCCCAGCGTGAGCGATGTGCTGCCATGCCCGCCGTGGAGGAGCGAGGGCCCGAACGCCGTCACCCCGGATCGGCTGAGCAAAAGGCCGGGCGTCATGACATCCCAGCTCCGCACCTGCGCGTCGATCAGAGCATCCTCGGCGAGGTGTGCGTCGGATTCGCTGCGGATCAGCAGCCACCCGGCCTGTCCGCGTGAGGATGCCGGCACGTCCTTCATGGCGACCCCGGCCTGAAGCGCGATGCGGGTCAGTGCCGAAGGCACATCGCAGTCGGCCGGGAGTTCGGCGAGCCGCTCAACCAGTCGTCCCGGAATGCGCATGATGCCCGCCGAGGCATGGTTGATGTCGATCCGCTCGAACCCGGCGGCGATCCCTCTCTCGATCGGTTGGACTGCGACCACGTGGCCTGCACCCACAATGTCGGCGACTGCCTCGCCCGAGGCGAGGACTCCGTCGGAGAACACGACCAGCTCATCGTTGGCAGTAACCTGCGACAGCAGACCGGACGGCGCGGTGACCGCGGAGAACGCCATGCCGGACGCTTCGGCGGCGTGCTGGAGATCGATCACGCCCGCCGACAGCGAGCGGGAAAGGCAGATCACGCGCCGGCATTCGAGCGACTGCGCCAGCGCCAGCTGACGGCGCGCGATCGTCTCGCCGCAAACTCGCAACATGGCGCGCGGCAGCGGCGATTCCGCGCCGCCCGGCTCGATCATGACCAGCAATGCAATGCGCAAGGCGCGCTTCTCCCGGGGGCAGGAGAGCAGTCTAGAGCGTCAAGGACGCCATGCCAAGCTCGACGCGGCGGCTCCATACACCTGTCCGGGACCCCGTTCAGGCCGCAGTGAAATCCTCGAGGAAGATGCGTATCCGGCGGACCACGGCAGGATCGCCCGGCGCGCCATCAATCGCCTCATTGGCCAGCAGGATCAGCGGTTCGGCATGGAAACTGGCCGCAAGCCCCTTGAGACGAAGCGCCGCGACTTGCCAGTTGCCGTCGCATCGTGCCCGACCCAGCAAGTCTATCTGGCGCGTGAGACTATCGATAAATGCCTGACGCAAATCGGAAAATAGCGTCGGATCGTCTCCGGCTGCGGCCGCGATCGTGGCGTCGAGGTCTCCAGAAGCATAAGCCATCTCATCGGCCTACCGCATCGAGGTTAATCCGGGGTTTATTGCGAGCCGTTCAGTGATATGCTCGCACGATGTCTGGGGGAACACGCATCATCGCCTTCGGTGCCGGCAACAAGGATGCCGCGGCCGACGAATTCCTGCTCACGCAGGAGCTGGAGCCGGACCGCGCGGTCGAGGCTGACGCCGGCTCTGCCGAAGTCGCCGACTGGGACGATGAACCTGCAGAAGAGCCGCTCGGCCTTAGCACCGGGAGGATCGCGCCCATTCTTGGCGGTCTGGTAGCAGCGGGATGGACTGCGTTCTATGGTTGGGCCAACTGGGCCTCGCTTTCGGTCGGGATGTCGCCCGCTGCATGGTCTGCCGCCGCCGGCGCATGGGCAACCCCCGTCCTGCTCATCGGCGTCGTCTGGCTGCTCGCGCTGCGCCACAGCCGGCGCGAGGCGGGGCGCTTCGGTGATGTGGCCCGGCTGTTGTCGGAACAGTCGCAGCTCCTCGAAAGCCGCCTCATCACTGTCAACCGCGAACTCAGCCTTGCGCGCGAATTCATTGCCGCCCAGTCACGCGATCTCGATGCGCTTGGACGGATCGCGGTGGAGCGGCTGTCGGTCCATGCTGACCGTCTGCAGGGCCTGATCCACGAGAACGGCACCCGGCTCGATGCCATCGGCAGCGTCAGCGAGGCGGCGCTCGACAACATGGAGCGTCTGCGCGGCCAGCTGCCGGTCATCGCCAGCTCGGCCAAGGACGTCACAAACAACATCGCCCATGCCGGCCGCGCCGCACTGGCGCAGATTGAGCAGATGGCGGAGAGCTTTGGCCAGGTCGATGCCATTGGGCGGACCAGCGAGGTGCGGATCGAGGCGCTGAGCGCTCGCGTCACCGCGACTGGCGAGGAGATCGCAAGGCGCTCGGCCGAGCTTGACGAGACAATGCGCCGCCAGTCAGCCGAGCTTGCCGAGATGGGCGAGGCCTTGCGCAATCGCATTTCGCGTGAAGAGGACGAAGCTCTGGCGGCAATGCGCGTTCGGGCCGCCGCACTGTCCGACGAGCTAGAAGCCGCGCGGCAGGCACTCGAAAGCCGCGAAGGCGAGGCCCTGGTGTCCCTGCGCGCCCGGATTTCAGCCCTGCATGACGAAAGCGCAGCGGTTTCCCGTGCACTGCGCGACGGCGAGAGCCGGGCAGGTGCCGCATGGCATGAAACGGTCGAGACCCTGACGATTCGGCTCCGCGATCTCGATGCCGACATCGCCGCCCGCCATGCCGCGCAGGACGAGCGCACGCGCGCCATCGCCTCCAGCACGCGGGATATCGTCACGATGCTCGCGGACCTCGAAGTTCGGTTCGAAGCCATTGCGGCGAGCACCTCGCAGGCCGGCGACACCCTGGCCGGCAACGCGCAGCGGCTGACGGCAAACCTCTCGCACAGCCGCGAGGAGTTCCTGGCCGTCGGTACGCAGCTTGAAACACTGACGGACGGGAGCGTTCGTCTGCTCGAACTGATCCGCGCCAGCGCGCAGCATAGCAGGGATGATCTTCCGGCGGCGCTCTCGGCGGGCGAGGTTTGTCTCGCACAGCTGGAGCAGCGGATCGACGGCGTCCAAGACAGGATCGGGGACGTGCACGGCCGGGGTGAGGCTCTGGCTGGCCTGCTTGCCCTGTCGCACGACCGACTCGGTCACCTCGTCGGGGATGTCGAGGCCATGCACGCGCGCCTCGTCCAGACCGGCTCGGGCCATGCCGGGCTGCTGGAGAGGTTGCATCGCTCGCTGTCCGAGCTTGACGCCGAAAGCGCGGCACTGTCCGCAAGGGCGAGCGGCACTTTGTCGTCGGCAATTGTCGAGCTGTCGAACACTGCGCGCAAGGCGGTCAGCGACCTGGCAGACAGCGGCGCCCCGATCATTGCGGAACTCGCCCGCCAGCTCAGCGAGCAAAGCACCGCCGCCATCGACAAAGCCGTGCGCGAGAGCGCGGCAGAAGCCGCCGGCAAGCTCGAACAGGCGGCATCCCACGCCGCCGGCGTTGGGCGCGAGGCTGCGATCCAGCTGCGCGACCAGCTCGGCAAGGTCAACGAGCTGACCGGCAATCTCGAACGCCGCGTCGCGCAGGCCCGCGAGCGTGCGGAAGAGCAGGTCGACAATGATTTCGCCCGCCGCGCCGCACTGATCACCGAATCGCTCAACTCTAACGCCATCGACATCGCAAAGGCGCTGTCCACCGACGTTTCCGACGTGTCGTGGGCGGCCTATCTGCGCGGAGACCGGGGCATCTTCACCCGCCGCGCAGTCAGCCTGCTCGATGGCAGCGAGGCGCGGGCAATTTCGCAAATCTACGAGAGCGACCGCGATTTCCGCGACCATGTCAGCCGATACATCCACGATTTCGAGGCGATCCTGCGGCAGGTCCTGTCAACGCGCGACGGGCACGCGCTTGGAGTGACACTGCTTTCGTCGGACATGGGCAAGCTCTACGTCGCGCTCGCTCAAGGCATCGAGCGGCTTCGCACCTGATTTAGGGGAGCTTGACTGGCCGTCCTGTCAGCTGCGCGGTGTGCCATCGTAGTTGGGCGGATCGCCGAACAGGTTGAGATCCGCCGCCGTGATCCAGCCCGACACGTAATTCGCGTAGTAAACCCCGAACAGCACCGCCGCGAGCAGGGTGGCGCGCATGGCGACGCGCCGGGGTCTGAAGTTGGCGGGGGCGCTCTCCGCCTGGCCGGCCGTTCGCGGGATGCCCGCCTCATCGTGCGTGCGGATGCCGAAGGGCATGACGAGGAACGCGCTTAGCACCCAGAACAGCGAATAGATCGCGATAATCGAGGTCCAGTTCATGAGTAAAGCTTCCTCATCCCTCAGCCGAGCAGCAGGACCTGCACTTGCGGTTTCTTGCCAGACCAGCGCTGCGCCGCGCGGCGGGCCGCAAGGCGCGCGGCCTCGATTTTGGCGGCGGGGTCGCGCGCGGCGCTGCCTTTGAGCCGGCCCAGCGCGGTCGCGACATCGGCGCAGGCTTCTTCGACAAAGGCGTCCTGATCCTCGTCGAGGGGCAGGCCAAGGCTCGCCACTTCGATCAGCGCGCCATGGATGGCGATCGTGACGAGGCCGTTGTTCGCGAGCCTGCGCCGCATGACGATGGCCTCGCCGTCGGCCGGCGCGATGATATCGCCGTCGAGTACCAGCCGCCCCGCCCTCACTTCACCGAACTTGCCCGGCGCGCCGGGAGCAAGGCGGACCAGGTCGCCGTTCTTCTGGACGACCGTGTGCCCGATGCCGCACGCACGGCCGAGCCGGCCCTGTTCGCGCATGTGGCGCATCTCACCGTGGACGGGCACGAGGATTTCCGGCCTGATCCAACCGTAGAGCGCTTCCAGTTCCGGCCGTCCGGGATGACCGGAGACGTGGATCATGCCTTGCCGGTCGGTCACGATCGTGATGCCGCGCGTGGCAAGCTGGTTCTGGATGCGTCCGATGGCGACTTCGTTGCCTGGGATCTGGCGGCTGGAGAACAGCACGACGTCACCTGCTTCGAGCGCGATAGGATGCGTCCCTTCCGCGACGCGGGCGAGCGCGGCGCGCGGTTCGCCCTGCCCGCCGGTCGCGAGGATGAGCACTTCGCCGCGCGGCGCCCGCATCGCCGTGTCGAAGTCGATGATGTCGGGCAGCCCGCGCAAATAGCCGCAGGCCTTGGCCGTCGCAATGATCCTGTCGAGCGAACGACCCGCAACGCAAAGCTGCCGATTGGTGGCCTTGGCGACTTCGCCGAGCGTCTGGAGACGCGCCACGTTGGAGGCAAAGGTGGTGACCAGCACGCGCCGCCCCGCATGCCGCGCTACTTCCTCGAGCAGGCCTTTGAGCACTTCGCCTTCGGACCCGGATGCCTCGGGATTGAAGACATTGGTCGAATCGCAGACCAGAGCCAGAACGCCCTTGTCCCCGATGGCCGTCAGTTCGGCAGCCGTGGCGGGCACGCCGATGCGCGGATCGTCGTCGAGCTTCCAGTCCCCGGTATGGAAGATCTGGCCATAGGGCGTTTCGATTAGCAGCGCGTTGCCTTCGGCGATCGAATGCGCCAACGGCACGTACTGCACACCGAACGGTCCGAGGCGGAACTGGTCGAGATGGTCGATGACCCGCACCTCAACCTCGCCGACGAGGCCCGCTTCCTCCAGTTTGCCGTGGACAAGCTTGGCAGTGAACGGCGTGGCATAAAGCGGTACGCCCAGCTCGGCGGCGAAATAGGGTACCGCGCCGATGTGATCCTCGTGCGCGTGGGTCAGCACCACGCCAATGAGGTGCTTGCGGTTTTCTTCAATGAAATCGAGATCGGCAAAGACCAGATCAACGCCGGGATACTCGCCCCCCGAAAATGTCATACCAAGGTCAACCATCAACCACTTGCCGTCGCAGCCGTAGAGGTTGACGTTCATGCCGATTTCGCCCGATCCGCCGAGCGCACAGAACAGCAGTTCCTTGCCCGGCTTCATTGCGCGGCGCCTCGCGATGCCGCGCGCTCGGCCAACAGGGCAAGGCCGTCAAGCGTCAAGTCAGGCTCAACCGAATCGAAAATGTCGGTCGCCTCGTCGAACAGCACGGCAAGGCCCCCGGTGGCGATGACCCTGGCCGGGCGGCCGATCTCGGCTCGCATCCGCTGGACAAGCCCCTCGATCATGGCGACGTAGCCCCAGAATACGCCAATCAGCATCTGATCCTCTGTATTTCTTCCGATGACGCTGCGTGTCTCGGGCACTTCGATGGCAATGCGCGGCAGCTTGGCGGTGTTTCCCACCAGCGCGTCGAGCGAAAGATTGAGGCCAGGCGCGATGACGCCGCCCTTGTAGGTGCCGTTGAAATCGACGACGTCGAAGGTGGTTGCCGTGCCGAAATCGATAACGATGAGATCGCCCGCATAGCGTTCGTGCGCGGCGATGGCGTTTACGGCCCGGTCCGCGCCAAGCGAGCGCGGCTCGTCCACGTCAATCTGCATGTCGTATTCAGCCACGCCCACGCCGGCTATCAGCGGTTCTACGCCGAAGTAGCGCCGCGCCAGCATGTCGATATTGTGGAGGGCGCGCGGCACGACTGTCGCGACGATGATTGCCTTGATCGCCGTCCTCTCGACGCCTTCGATGTGGAGCAGCTGCATCAGCCAAACCGCGTATTCGTCGGCCGTGCGGCGCGGATCGGTGGCGATCCGCCAGCGCGCCACGGGCTTGCGGCCTTCGAACAGCGCGAAGACGACGTTGGTGTTCCCGACATCGACTGCCAGCAGCATGGGCAGGCCTTTCCTAGGTATTTCCGGGCGCAGGCATAACCTCGCCCGAATGGATGATGCGCGTCGTGCCGTCAGCGAGCCTCAGTTGCAAGCCGCCATCTTCGGCAAGGCCGGCAAACTGCCCGGTCACCGCGCCTCCATCGGCCTGAACGACAAGCGGGGTACCGGCCGGATGCGCGCTCACCTGCCAGCGCCGCAGGATTGGCGCGAGCCCGCCTTGCCGCCAGCGCGTGAGTTCAGCGGCGAACGTTTCGGCCAGATTGCTTGCGAAGGCATCGCGGCTGACCGTGCGGCCGAGCGCGGCCAGCGAGGTCGTCAGCCGGCCCGGAACGTCGGGAGCGCTGGCAAGGTTGACCCCGATGCCGACCACGACGCCCTCGGCCTGGCTCTCAAGCAGCATGCCCGCCAGCTTTGCACGTCCAGCCATCACGTCGTTCGGCCACTTGAGCTCGATCCCCGCCCCGGGCGCCGCGGCTGAACAAACAGCGTAAACGGCAAGGCCTGCGACGAACGCAAGCGTCTGGGGAGGCGGATCGCCGGGCAAACGCCGCACAAGCGTGGAACCCATGAAATTGCCCGCCCCGTCCGACCAGCTCCGCCCCAGCCGTCCGCGCCCTTCGGTCTGGCGGTCGGCAATCAGCCAGTCGCCTTCAGGGATCAGCCGGCTTTCGCTCAGCCGGGCCAGAAGATCAGCATTGGTGGAACCAGTTTCCTTCAGGACCTCGATCGTCACAAGCCTGCCAGAGCTGCGCGTCAGGTCGCGAAGGCAAGAACGCCCGCCGCCTTGGCGGAGAGATCGCCAAGCACGCGGGTGAGGAGATAGCCCGCCGGCGATATAGCGAGCGCGCAGAGTGCAAGAATGCCCTGATGGACCCAATCGCTGCGGCCGGTGGCAAGGCCCGCCGGCTCGTCAAAGTACATGACCTTGACGACTTTGATGTAATAGAACGCGCCGATCACGCTGGCCGCGATGCCGACGGCGGCGAGCGGCACAAGGCCGGCCTGCACGGCGGCGTTGAACACGACAAACTTCGCCCAAAAACCGAACAGCGGCGGAATACCGGCCAGGCTGAACATGACCATGGCAAGGCAGGCGGCGAGCACGGCGCGGTGCCGCGAAAGCCCGGCGATCTGGGAAACGAGCTCGACCGGCCGGCCCTCCTCGTCCTTGAGCATCAGCACCGCGACGAAACCGCCCAGCGTGGTCGGCACGTAGATGGCGAGATAGACGAGCATTGCCGAAAGCCCGGCTTCGGTCGCGCAAGCAAGCCCGATGAGGATGAAGCCGACGTTGTTGATTGAGGAATAGGCCAGCAGGCGCTTGATGTTGTCCTGCCCAATCGCGCCCAGCGCACCCACCACGATTGAAGCCAGCGCCGCGAAGATCACGATCTGCCGCCACGCCAGCGCCTGAGGTCCAAACGCTTCGAGCGCGACCACGGCCGTCAGCGCAAGGGCCGCCACTTTAGGCGCGGTGGCGAACAGGGCCGCGACTGGCGTCGGCGCACCTTCATAAACATCGGGCGTCCACATGTGGAACGGCACCGCGCTGATCTTGAAGGCGAGGCCCGCAAGCACGAAGGTCAGCCCGAAGATCGCGCCCGTTGTCACTTCGCCGCGCAGAGCGTCGGCAATGCCGGAGAACGAGATGGTACCCGTGAAGCCATAGGTCAGGCTCGCCCCGAACAACAGGATGCCGCTGGCGAGCGCGCCGAGCACGAAATACTTGAGCCCCGCCTCGGCCGAGCGTTCATCACCCTTGAGAAAGGCGGCCAGTACGTAGGCGGAGAGCGAATTGAGCTCCAGGCCGATGTAGAGCGTCATCAGGTTCGTGGCCGAAACCATCAAGCACATGCCGACGACCGCGAACAAGACCAGCACCGGGTACTCGGCGCGGTAGCCTTCGGTCCGCTCGAAGAACGCGGGCGCAAGCGCCAGAGCCGCAGCGGCGGACACGAAGATCAGCAGCTTGGCGAAAGACGCAAAGGCATCGGCCGAGAACAGTCCGCCAAAGGCCAGTGCATCGGCACCGCCTACGCCGCCGCAAAGAGCTGGCGCGACGAGAACGCAGCAGACCGCCAGCACGGCAACCGAAACCCATGTGACAACGCGCGCGGCGCGGGCGCCATCAAACCATGCGGAAACCAGCAGCAGGACAAGTCCAGCGGTGCTGAGCAGCACTTCGGGCGCGGCAAGGCGCAGCGATTGGGCAAAGTCCATCAGTGCGCTCCCCCATGCGCGGCGGCGGGGCCATGAGGCGCGGGCGCTGCCGCCGGCTTTCCGGGCGTGAGGCGGGCATCGCCCTGCGGCTTGGCCTGCGCCAGCCTTGCGTCAAGCGCCTGGATATCGGCCCGCATCGGAGCCAGGAAACTTTCGGGATAGACCCCCATCCACAGCACCGCGAATCCGAGCGGGACGACCATCGCCAGTTCGCGGAAGGTCAGATCAGACATTGCTGCGGCATCGGCGTTCTTCTGCTCGCCGAACGCGACGCGGCGATAGAGATACAGCATGTAAGCCGCGCCAAGGATGATCCCCGTGGTACAGACCAGCGCCACCCAGCTCGACATCTGGTAGATCCCGGCAAGCGCCAGAAACTCGCCTACAAAGCCGCTAGTGCCGGGCAGGCCGATCGAGGCCATCGTGAACAGCAGGAAGAACAGCGCATAACGCGGCATGTTGATCGAAAGCCCGCCATAACGGTCGATCTCCCGGGTGTGCAACCGGTCGTAAATGATGCCGACCGACAGGAACAGCGCGCCCGAAACAAGGCCATGGCTGAGCATGACGATCATTGAGCCTTCAAGGCCCTGCACGTTGAAGGCGAACAGTCCGACCGTGACGATCGCCATGTGCGCGACAGACGAATAGGCGATCAGCTTCTTCATGTCGTGCTGAACCAGCGCGACGAGGCTCGTATAGACCACCGCAACCATCGACAGCGCGAAAACCAGCCATGCGAACTGCGCGCTCGCGTCCGGAAACATGGGGAGCGAGAAGCGGATGAAACCATACCCGCCCATCTTGAGCAGCACGCCTGCCAGGATCACCGACCCCGCCGTCGGCGCCTGGACGTGCGCGTCAGGCAGCCAGGTGTGGACCGGCCACATCGGCATTTTCACCGCGAAGCTGGCAAAGAAGGCGAGCCAGAGCCAGGTCTGCGCCTGAGGCGCGAAATCGTAAGCCATCAGCGTCGGGATGTCGCTCGTTCCAGCCTCGTTCGCCATCCACAGCATGGCGACAAGCATCAGAACCGAGCCGAGCAGCGTGTAGAGGAAGAACTTGTAGCTGGCGTAGATCCGGTCCGCTCCGCCCCAGATGCCGATGATGAGATACATCGGGATCAGCCCCGCCTCGAAAAAGATGTAGAACAGGAACAGGTCCTGTGCCGCGAAGACGCCGATCATCAACGTTTCCATAAGCAGGAACGCCGCCATGTATTCGCCCACACGCTTCTCGATCGATGTCCAGCTCGCGCCGATGCACACCGGCATGAGGAATACCGAGAGCATGATGAGCATCAGTGCAATGCCATCAATGCCAAGTGCCCACGAGAAGCCGGCAAACAGATCGACCCGCTCCGTGAACTGCCACTGTGCTCCGCCGATGTCGTAACTGGCCCAGAGCAGCACGCCGAGCGCGAAATTGGCCAGCGTTGCGCCCAGCGCGATCCTGCGCGCGGCCTGCGCCTCGGCAAAGAGGCAGGCAACAGCACCGAGAAGGGGCACCAGAAGCATGCACGTGAGGATGGGAAAGCCGTTCATGATCACACCATCACCCAGGTCACCGCGCCGACGAGTCCAAGCAGCATGACCAGCGCATAGCTGTAGACGTATCCCGACTGGACCTTCTGCGCGACACGCGAGCCGCGAGCCACCACCCAGGCGGCTCCATCGGGGCCGAAGCGGTCGATGATCCCGACGTCGCCGCCCTTCCAGAACAGTCGGCCAAACCAGAATGCCGGCCGCACGAAGATCAAGTCATAAAGCTCGTCGAAGTACCACTTGTGGTAGACGAAATCGTAGATGACCTGGAACTGGTCGACGAACGTCTGCGGGAAGCGCGGGTTCTTGAGGTACGCGTACCACGCGATCAGCAATCCCAGGACCATTACGGTAAACGGCGCCCACTTGACCCACAGCGGCACGGCGTGCATCGCGTGGATGAGATGCTCGCTGAACGCGATGCTGCCTTTCCAGAATGCGCCTTCGCCCTCGCTGATGAAGGCGCCGTGGAACACGAAGCCCGCAAGCACCGCGCCGGTGGCCAGTACGCCAAGCGGGATGAGCATCGACAGCGGACTTTCGTGCGGGTGGTAGCCAGCCGTGCCGACTGCCGGACCTGCGACGTGATGGCCATGCCCGTCCGCGTGATCGTGCGCATCGGTCTCCTCGCCGGCGTGTTCGTCCGCTGGATGATCGTGATGATCGCCGTGGACTGCATGCTGGATATGCTCTGAACCGGCCCAACGCGCCTCGCCGAAGAACGTCAGGAACACAAGCCGCCAGGAATAGAAGCTGGTCATCAGGGCTGCGAGGATTCCCGCCCAGAACGCGCCCTGCCCCAGTTCGCTGCCGCTGGCGAAAGCGGCTTCGAGAATCGAATCCTTGGAATAGAAGCCCGCGAAGCCGAACACGCCCGCGATGCCGACGCCGGTGATGGCGAGCGTGCCAGCCGTCATGACCCAGAACGTGAAGGGAATCTCGCGGCGCAATGCACCGTAAAACCGCATGTCCTGCTCATGATGCATGGCGTGGATCACGCTGCCCGCTCCAAGGAACAGCAGCGCCTTGAAGAAGGCGTGCGTGAACAAGTGGAACATCGCCGCGCCATATGCACCGACGCCGGCCGCGAAGAACATGTAGCCAAGCTGCGAACAGGTCGAATAGGCGATGACGCGCTTGATGTCCCACTGCGTGGTGCCGACCGTCGCCGCGAAGAAGCAGGTCGCCGCGCCGATAAAGGTGACGAACCCGAGTGCGGCGGGACTCGTCTCGAACATGGGCGACAGGCGGCAAACCATGAACACGCCGGCCGTCACCATGGTTGCGGCGTGGATCAGCGCCGAGACCGGGGTCGGGCCTTCCATTGCGTCGGGCAGCCATGTGTGCAGCCCAAGCTGCGCTGACTTGCCCATCGCACCGATGAACAGGAGCACGCAGAGGACGGTCATCGTATCGAAGCGGTGGCCGAGGAAACCGATGGTCGAACCTGCCATCGACGGTGCCGCAGCAAGAATCTCTGGGATCGATGTCGTCTGGAAAACCAGCCAGGTGCCGAAGATGCCCAGCATGAAGCCAAGGTCGCCGACGCGGTTGACCACAAAGGCCTTGATCGCGGCGGCGCTGGCGGACGGCTTCCTGAACCAGAAGCCGATGAGAAGGTACGAGGCAAGGCCCACCCCTTCCCATCCAAAGAACATCTGAACAAGGTTGTCCGCCGTCACCAGCATCAGCATCGCGAAAGTGAACAGCGACAGGTAGGCGAAGAACCGCGGCTGGTCCGGGTCCTCGTCCATGTAGCCCCAGCTGTAAAGGTGAACGAGAGCCGACACAGTCGTCACCACGACCAGCATGACGGCCGTCAGCGTATCGACCCGCAGCGCCCAGTCAAAACTGAGCGTGCCCGATTGCACCCATTTGAGAACTGGCACGACGTGCGCCTCGGCGCTTCCGCCCAGGAACGACAGGAAGATCGGCCACGACAGCGCGCAGGCAATGAATAGCGCGCCTGTGGTGACTGCCTTGGCAGCCACGTTGCCCAGCGCGCGGTTGCCGAGCCCCGCAACGAGCGCGGCGACGAGCGGCAGGAATACGATGGCGATGATGGCGTTCACGGGAGTGCTAACCCTTCATCCGGTTGACGTCATCGACCGCGATCGTGCCGCGCCCACGGAAATAGATGACCAGAATGGCAAGGCCGATCGCAGCCTCGCCCGCTGCCACGGTCAGCACGAACATCGCGAAGATCTGCCCGGTCAGGTCTTGCAGGAAGGCGCTGAACGCAACAAGATTGAGGTTCACAGCAAGCAGGATGAGCTCGATCGCCATCAGGATGACGATGACGTTCTTGCGATTGAGGAAGATGCCGAGCACGCCCAGCACGAACAGGATCGAGCTAACGACGACATAGTGTTCGATCCCGATCACAGCTGCACTCCCTTGCCGACTTCGGGCCTGGTATTGACGGTCGCGTCCTCGGGCCGGCGGGCAATCTGCCGCGAGATGTTCTGCCCGCGCACGCCGCTGCGCTTGCGGTGAGTGAGCACAATCGCACCGACCATGGCCACCAGCAGGATCAGGCCCGCGCTTTCGAACAGAAACAGGTACTTGCCGTAAAGCAGCGCGCCGATCGCCTCGATGTTCGATGAGCCCAGTACGGGCGCTGCGGTGCCATCGGGCGTGCCGAGCTTGAGTGCGCCGACACGGTAGGCGCCGACGCCCAGCACGATCTCGACCAGCAGCACCAGCGCAACCAAGATGCCAAGGGGGAAGTTGCGGATGAAGCCCGCACGCAGCTCCGCGAAATCGATGTCGAGCATCATGACCACGAACAGGAACAGCACTGCGACCGCGCCGACATAGACGATGACCAGCAGCATCGCGATGAACTCGGCGCCGACCAGCACCATCAGCCCCGCCGCGTTGAAGAACGCGAGGATCAGCCACAGCACCGAATGCACGGGGTTGCGGGCAAGGATGGTGACCGCGCCCGACGCAATGGTCAGGACGGCGAAAAGGTAAAAGGCGAGTACATGGATCATCGTGGCCCCCGCGCGCCCCTATCGATACGGCGCATCAGCTTCAAGGTTCGCGGCCAGAGCCCGCTCCCACTTGTCCCCGTTCGCCAGCAATTTCGCCTTGTCGTAGAGCAGTTCCTCGCGCGTTTCGGTCGCGTATTCGAAGTTCGGCCCCTCGACGATGGCATCGACCGGGCAGGCTTCCTGGCAGAAGCCGCAGAAGATGCACTTGGTCATGTCGATGTCGTAGCGCGTCGTGCGGCGGCTGCCGTCCTCGCGCGGTTCCGCCTCGATGGTGATCGCCTGCGCCGGACACACCGCCTCGCACAGCTTGCACGCGATGCAGCGCTCCTCGCCGTTGGCATAGCGGCGCAGCGCATGTTCGCCGCGAAAACGGGGCGACAGCGGGTTCTTCTCGAAGGGATAGTTGATCGTCGCCTTGGGCCTGAAGAAGTATTTCAGGGTCAGCCAGTGCGCCTTGAGGAATTCCCACAAGGTGAACGATTTGATGAGCTGGGCGAGAGTCATGCCCCGTACCTCGTGAACATCAGATAGCCGCTGACCAGCACGACGAAGCCGAGCGAGACGGGCAGGAACACTTTCCACCCCAGCCGCATCAGCTGGTCATAGCGATAGCGCGGGACCGTGGCCTTCACCCAGCTGAAGATGAAGAAGAAGAAGCCGATCTTGAGGAACAGCCAGATCCAGCCCGGCACCAGATAGAGCGGTTCCCAGTCCACCGGGGGCAGCCAGCCGCCAAAGAACAGCGTGGCGTTGAGCGCGCACATCAGGAGCACGTTGGCGTATTCGCCCAGCCAGTAGAGCGCGAAGCTCATGCTGGAGTATTCGGTCTGGTAGCCGGCGACGAGTTCGCTTTCAGCCTCGGTCAGATCGAACGGCGCTCGCGCGGTTTCGGCCATGCCGGAGATCAGGAACATCACCCACATCGGGAACAGCAGCGGATTGAAGACGAACCCGTTAAGCACCCCGAAGACGTGGCCCTGCTGCGCCTTGACGATCTCGTTGAGGTTGAAGCTGTTCGCCCACAGCACAACGCAGATCAGGATGAAGCCGATCGAAACTTCGTAGCTGATCATCTGCGCGGAGGCGCGCATGGCTGAAAAGAAGGGATATTTCGAGTTCGACGACCAGCCGGCGATGACCACGCCGTAAACCCCGAGCGACGAGATCGCGAGGACATAGAGCAGTCCGACGTTGATGTCCGCCAGCACCGCGCCTGAATTGAACGGGATCACCGCCCAGGCCAGCAGCGCCACGGTGAAGGTGATGATCGGTGCGATCAGGAACAGCCCCTTGTTCGCGGCTGACGGCACGATGGTTTCCTGCAGGAAAACCTTGAGCCCGTCCGCGAAGCTTTGCAGCAGGCCGAACGGGCCAACGACGTTCGGCCCGCGCCGCAAGGCCATCGCCGCCCAGATCTTGCGATCGGCATAAATGATCATCGCCACAGCGAGCATCACCGGCAGCGCGATCAGCAGGATCCCGCTGATCGTGGCGAGGAACCACGCCCACTCATAGGACATGCCGAAGGACTGGAAAAACGCGGTCATTCCGCCGCCTCCGCGAAATCCTGCCCGTGGAGCAATTCGGCCGAGCAGCGCTGCATCGTCTCGCTGGCGCGCGCGATCGGGTTGGTCAGGTAGAAGTCCTTGATCGGATAGCCGATCGTGCCGCTGGCGCCCGCCTTGCCCTTGCGAAGGGACGCGCCGTAATCGGCCAGCCCTTCCTGCCCAAGCGCCGGCACTTCGGCGATCATCGCGGCGCGCAAACCCTCGAAATCGTCGAAGCCGACCGATACGCCCAGCACGTCGGCCAGCGCGCGCAGTACGGTCCAGTCCTCGCGCGCGTCGCCGGGCGCGAACACTGCCTTTTCCGAAAACTGCACGCGGCCCTCGGTGTTGACGTAAGTGCCGGCCTTCTCGGTATAGGCGGCCGCCGGCAGGATAATGTCCGCGGCATGCGCGCCCTTGTCGCCGTGATGGCCGATGTAAACGATCATGCTGTCCGCGAACTTCGCGTAGTCCACCTCGTCGGCGCCGAGCGAGAGCAGCAGCTTGGGCTTGGCGGCGACGAGATCGGCGATGCCGCCCTTCGCCGCAAAGCCCAGCATCAGCCCACCCATGCGGCTCGCTGCCATGTGCAGCACGTTGAAGCCGTTCCAGGCGGTCCCGTCCTCAAGCGTGCGCACGAGATTGAGGTCAGCGGCAAGCACCAGCGCCGCTTCGAGCCCGCCCCGGCCCAGCCCCGCGCCGCCCACGATCACCGCGGGACGCTGCGCGCCGCGCAGGGCATCAGTCACATGACCCGGCAGGTTGCCGATCAGCGAGAGGTCGTCGCCCAGGAACTCAGCGGCAAAAGTGGTCTCCCATTCGGGTCCGACCACGAAAACCTTCGCGCCGCGCTTCACGGCCTTGCGCAGCCGCACGTTGACCAGCGGCGCTTCCCAACGAATGTGGCTGCCGACAATCAGGATGGCGTCTGCCGTCTCGATACCGGAAAAAGTCGTGTTGAAATTGACCGAGGCGAGGCTCGACGTATCATAGTCCATGCCCGTCTGCCGGCCTTCGAGCAGCGATCCGCCCAGCGCCGTGACCAACTTTTTCGCGGCGAACATCGTCTCGCAATCGAGCAAATCGCCGGCAACGGCCGCAATGCTCGCGCCCGGCCTGATTTTCGCAACGGCAGCGAACGCCTCGTCCCAGGTGGCCGCAACAAGCTTGCCATCCCGGCGAATCCAGGGCCGGTCCAGACGGCGGCGCATCAGGCCTTCGACCTGATAGCGCGCCTTGTCGGAGATCCACTCCTCGTTGACGTCATCGTTGATGCGCGGCAGCACGCGCAGCACTTCGCGGCCGCGCGCATCGATGCGGATATTGGCGCCGACTGCGTCCGAAACGTCGATGCCGAGCGTTTTCTTGAGCTCCCAAGGCCGCGCCTCGAACGCATAGGGACGGCTGGTCAGCGCGCCGACCGGGCAAAGGTCGATCACATTGGCGGAAAGTTCATGCTTTGCGGCATGCTCCAGATAGGTCGTGATCTGCATCGTCTCGCCGCGATAGAGCGCGCCGATTTCGTCCACGCCAGCCACTTCCTCGCTGAAGCGGACACAGCGCGTGCAGTGGATGCAGCGCGTCATCACCGTTTTGATCAGCGGGCCCATGTACTTCTCGGTCACGGCGCGCTTGTGCTCGTGATAACGCGACGCGCCCCTGCCATAGGCGACTGACTGGTCCTGAAGGTCGCACTCGCCGCCCTGATCGCAGATCGGGCAATCGAGCGGGTGGTTGATGAGCAGGAACTCCATCACACCCTCGCGCGCCTTGCGGACCATTTCGCTGTCGGTACGGATGACCTGATTGTCGGCGGCCGGCAGCGCGCATGAAGCCTGCGGTTTCGGCGGGCCGGGCGACACTTCGACCAGGCACATGCGGCAATTGCCGGCAATGCTCAGCCGCTCGTGATAGCAGAAGCGCGGGATTTCCTTGCCGGCAAGCTCGCACGCCTGGAGCACGGTGGCGCCCTGCGGGACTTCGAGTTCGATGCCGTCTACGGTGACTTTAGGCATGGTTACTCCGCTGCCTCCCGTCCAGTAGTCAGGCGATAGATCGCCTCGGCGAGCGCCGCCTCCAGCACGGACCTGCTGATCTTCACTGTCGACCCGGCGTTGATGCACGGGCTGATCCTGGGTGCAATCGCGTTTAAAGCCGCATCTTCCCGATCGCCCGCCGCATCTGCCCTGACGAAGGCCAAAGTATTTGCAGGGTCCTGTCGCACCACGCATTCTCCAAGACGGACGAGTGCGACCCTCTCCACCTTGTCCGCCTGTAACTGCGCCAGATCAGGAAAGACGAGTCCCTGAGCCGGAAGCATGTCCGATGACAGGCGCTCCACGTGGCGGGTGACGTAATTGGCATAGAGCGCGCCGCGCAGCAGCCTGTCGTTCAAAGTCAGGGTTGATGTCTCCCTCTGAATACTGCCAGCCAGACAATCGTCGTAAGAGACCTGCAAGACTTGGCTCACCGCAGGATCATCCACAAATGATGACGAAAGGATCTTGGCAACGCGCCCTGAATCTCTTCGGGCAATGCAGTCGGCAAAACGCTCAAGCCAGACACGCGCCCTTTCTGCATTTGTGCCAGATTCAGGCAACTGGGCCGGCCGGCCGCCAAGTCTTGTGCCCGTTTCCGATTGGGCCATGGCTGGCACAGGCAGCAAAAGCAGCACCGCAATGATCAGACGAGCGATCACTCCGCCGCCTCCCGTATTGCGCCACTCTCAGCGATCCGCCTCTCAAGTTCGGGGCGGAAGTGCTTGATCAGGCCCTGGATTGGCCAAGCCGCCGCGTCGCCAAGGGCGCAGATGGTGTGGCCTTCGACCTGCTTGGTCACTTCGTGCAGCATGTCGATCTCTTCGAGAGCAGCGTCGCCGGTGCGCAGCCGCTCCATCACGCGCCACATCCAGCCGGTGCCTTCACGGCAGGGGGTGCACTGGCCGCAGCTTTCGTGCTTGTAGAAGTAGCTGAGGCGCGAAATGGCGCGAACGATGTCGGTCGACTTGTCCATGACAATGACCGCCGCCGTGCCAAGGCCCGAGCCGACAGCCTTGAGGCCGTCGAAGTCCATCGGCGCGTCCCAGATTTCCGCTGCCGGAACCAGCGGAACCGAGCTACCGCCGGGGATGACTGCCAGCAGGTTGTCCTTGCCGCCGCGAATGCCGCCGCAGTGCTTCTCGATCAGTTCCGAGAAGGGGATGCTCATCGCCTCTTCGACGACGCAGGGCTTGTTAACGTGGCCCGAGATCTGGAAAAGCTTGGTACCCTTGTTGTTGTCGCGCCCGAAACTGGAGAACCACGCGGCCGAGCGGCGCAGGATCGTGGGGGCGACCGCGATGCTTTCCACGTTGTTGACCGGCGTCGGGCAACCATAGAGGCCGGCGCCGGCCGGGAACGGCGGCTTAAGGCGCGGCTGGCCCTTCTTGCCCTCAAGACTTTCGATCATCGCGGTCTCTTCGCCGCAGATATAGGCGCCTGCGCCGCGGTGGACGAAGACATCGAAATCATAGCCCGACCCGCAGGCGTTCTTGCCCACCAGACCGGCGTCATAAGCCTCGGCGACAGCGGCGAACAGGGTCTCCGCCTCGCGGATGTATTCGCCGCGAATGTAGATATAGGCCGCGCGCGCGCCCATCGCGAAACCGGCAACCAGCGCGCCCTCGATCAGCTTGTGCGGATCGTGGCGGATGATCTCCCGGTCCTTGCACGAACCCGGCTCGGATTCGTCGGCATTGATGACGAGGAAGCCCGGCCGGTCCGGCTTGTATTCCTTGGGCATGAAGCTCCACTTCATGCCGGTGGGGAAACCAGCCCCGCCGCGCCCGCGCAGACCGGAATCCTTGATTTCCTGGATGATCGCGTCGCGCCCTCGCTCCAGCAGCGCCTTGGTGTTGTCCCAATCGCCGCGGCCTCTCGCCGCCTTCAGGTTCCACGGCTGATAGCCGTAGACGTTGGTGAAGATGCGGTCCCGATCAGCGAGCATCGCGAGCGTCCATTAGAAAAGTGTCCTGGAGAGACATCTTACCATTCCCCCCGGTAATCGTGATTTTCCGTCACCATGGCGGTGAGACTCGTCGGCCCGCCCAGCGGCTCGACCGTATGGCGACCGGGTTCCTGCGTGCCTGCCTTGGGCGTTTCGCCCCGCGCCAGGGCATCGAGCACGGCGTCAAGACGCTCGGCGGTGAGGTCTTCGTAGTTGTCGTCGTTGATCTGCACCATCGGCGCCGAGGCACAGTTGCCCATGCATTCGACTTCGGTGAGCGTCCACAGCCCGTCGTCGGTGGTGTGGCCCTTGTGCATTCCGCGCGACTTGCAGGCGGCCATGATGTCGTCCGACCCACGCAGCATGCACGGCGTCGTGCCGCAAACTTGCACATGAAAGCGGCCGACCGGCACCAGATTGTACATCGTATAGAATGTCGCCACCTCGAGCACCCGGATGACCGGCATGTCGAGGTAATTCGCCACGTATTCGATCACAGGGATCGGCAGCCAGCCTTGCGTCTGCGTTTCCGCACCCACCTGGCGCTGCGCATAATCGAGCAGCGCCATGACCGCCGAGCGCTGGCGCCCGGCCGGATAGCGCGCGATCGCGGCCTTAGCCTTTTCATCCCAGGCAGGCGTGAAGGCGAAACCGCCCCAGCGCGCGCGAAGTTCCCGTGTATCGGGTTCGATGTGGCGATCAGCCATGACGGCGCTTCCGTTTCAGGAACAGGTCCTGCCCGAACAGGAACATCTCGAAGCCGCCAATCGCGGTAATCAGCATCGGCAGCAAGGGCGAAGGCGAGGCTTCAAGCCACAGCGCGCCGAAATACCACACGGCGAGCGCCAGCCCGGTGAGTGCGGCCCAGACGCGCATGTAATCGAAAGTAGGCGCCTTCATCGAATGAACTCCACGCGGGTGCATTTCCCCGCCTCGTCGAAGGAATAGACCGCGATCACCTCGAACGGCTCGACCAGCGGCGATCCGTCGGTCGAAGGGCCGCGCGTGACGTGTTCGCGGAACAGGACGTAGGTGCCGATTTCCTGCGCCGAAACGACCTTGGCCTTGTTCTCAGGCCAGCGCGCGAACGCGGCGGCAAGGCCCGAGCGCGTGCCCTCGCGCCCCTCGCGCACCACATCGCCGCGGTAGTTCGCCTCACAGGCTTCGTCGGTCATGTGACTGACGTAGGTGTCGACGTCCTGCGCGTTATAGGCGGCGATCATCGCCTGTGCGGTGTTCAAGTTGCTCTGCGACCCGTCCCTCACCGGTCGCACTCCCCGAACACGACATCGATCGCGCCGATAATCGCAGTCACATCAGGCAGCATGTGGCCCACGCTCATGAAGTCCATCGCCTGGAGGTGCGAGAACGCGGTCGGACGGATCTTGCAGCGGTATGGCTTGTTGCTGCCGTCGCTGACCAGATAGACGCCGAACTCGCCCTTGGGGCTTTCGGTAGCGACATAGACTTCGCCAGCCGGCACGTGGAAGCCTTCAGTGTAGAGCTTGAAGTGATGGATCAGGCTTTCCATCGAGCTCTTCATGTCGGCACGGCGCGGCGGCACGACCTTGCGGTCGGAACTGGCGACCGGGCCTTCGGGCATTTCTGCGAGGCACTGCTTCATGATGCGGGCCGACTGGCGCACTTCCTCGACCCGGACCATGAAGCGGTCATAGCAATCGGAATTGGTGCCGACCGGGACTTCGAAGTCCATGCGGTCATAGACGTCGTAGGGCTGGCTCTTGCGGAGGTCCCAGGGCACGCCGGCGGCGCGGATCATCGGGCCGGAAAAGCCCCAAGCCAGTGCGTCTTCCTTGCTGACCAGCGCAATATCGACGTTGCGCTGCTTGAAGATGCGGTTGTCGACGACAAGGCTCATCGCATCGTCGAACAGGCGCGGCAGGCGGGTGTCGAGCCAGTCGCCGATGTCGGCGAGCAGCTTCAAGGGCACGTCCTGATGGACGCCGCCCGGGCGGAACCACGCGGCATGCATGCGCGCGCCCGATGCCCGCTCGAAAAAGTTGAGGCAGTCCTCGCGGATCTCGAAAAGCCACAGGTTCGGCGTCATCGCGCCGACGTCCATGACGTGGCTGCCCAAATTGAGCATGTGGTTGCAGATGCGGGTCAGCTCGGCGAACAGCACGCGCAGGTACTGGGCGCGGACCGGCACTTCGATGTTGAGCAGCTTTTCGACCGCCAGCACATAGGAGTGCTCCATCGCCAGCGGAGAGCAGTAATCCAGCCGGTCGAAATAGGGGAGCGCCTGAAGGTAAGTCTTGTGCTCAATCAGCTTTTCGGTGCCGCGGTGCAGCAGGCCGACGTGCGGGTCGATCCGCTCGATGATCTCGCCGTCCAGCTCCATGACCATGCGCAGAACGCCGTGCGCGGCGGGATGCTGCGGCCCGAAGTTGATGGTGTAGTTGGTTATGACTTCGTCGCCCGTGGTCGGCGACTGCTCAAGCTGCATCGACATGATCAGCTGCCCTCCGGAGCGGACGTGGGCTTGGCGGGCGCCTTGCGCGGCTTGCGCGCGGGGCGGCTCTCGGTGGGATCGGGTGCGCCGGGTTCCGCCTTGGCCGTCTTTTTCGGCGCGGCCTTGGCCTTCGCAACCGGCTTGGCGGCTTCGACATTCGCCGCCTTGCCAGCGCCGGTATCGGCCGGGCCGTCAGTGGTCTTTGGAACGTCGGCCTTCGGCGCACCGCCCGTCACCGGAGCGGTCGCAACCGGAGCGGGCGCCGGCGGCGGTACCGCCGCCTTCTCGTCGCCCGGCAGCACGTAATTGGCGCCTTCCCACGGGCTCATGAAATCGAACGAGCGAAGATCCTGCGGCAGGCTGACGGGCTCGTAGACAACGCGCTTGTCTTCCTCGGAATAGCGCAGTTCGACATAGCCGGTGAGTGGGAAGTCCTTGCGGAACGGGTGCCCTTCGAAGCCATAGTCGGTGAGGATGCGGCGCAGGTCCTGATTGCCCGCAAAGACCACGCCGTACATGTCGAACACTTCGCGTTCCAGCCAGCCGGCATTGGGCCACAGCGTGGTGACGGTGGGCACCGGGGTGCTTTCCGCTGCCGAGACCTTGACCATGACGCGGTGATTGCGCGTCACCGAAAGCAGCATGTAGACGACTTCGAAACGCTCGGCCCGCGACGGATAATCCGCCCCGGCGATTTCCATGAGCTGTTGGTATTCATGGTCGTCGCGAAGTAGGCGCAGCGCGTCCTCGATCCGGTCGCGCGCGACGGTGAGGATCACTTCGCCGTGCTCCTCGCGCGCGGCAACGATCATGCCGCCAAGCGCCGCCGAGAGCGCGTCGACAACGCCTTCGTTCGAAGCGAAGCGGGGTGCGGGGTGCAGGACATTGGCCGTCATGGCATCACCGCTCCAGCGTGCCGACGCGGCGAATCTTGCGCTGCAGCTGCATCACGCCATAAAGCAGCGCCTCGGCCGTAGGCGGGCACCCAGGCACGTAGATGTCCACCGGCACGATGCGGTCACAGCCGCGAACTACTGAATAGCTGTAGTGGTAATAGCCGCCGCCATTGGCGCAGCTGCCCATCGAGATGACGTACTTGGGGTCCGACATCTGATCATAGACCTTGCGCAGCGCCGGTGCCATCTTGTTGCACAGCGTGCCCGCCACGATCATCACGTCCGACTGACGCGGGGACGCGCGCGGTGCAACGCCGAAGCGCTCCATGTCATAGCGCGGCATGTTGACGTGGATCATCTCGACCGCGCAGCAGGCGAGACCGAACGTCATCCACCACAGCGAGCCGGTGCGCGCCCACTGGAACAGATCCTCGGTCGACGTGACAAGGAAGCCCTTGTTGCTCACTTCGCCGCTGAGGTCGTTGAAAAAGGTTTGGTCGGGAGCCACGATATCGCCCGTGGACCCGCTGTGTGCGAGGCTGCTCATTCCCAGTCCAGAGCTCCCTTCTTCCAGGCATAGGCCAGCCCGATGGCAAGTTCGCCAAGGAAAACCATCATCGTGAACCAGCCCGGCCAGCCCGTGAGATCGAGTGACACGGCCCAGGGAAACAGGAACGCGGCTTCGAGATCGAAAATGATGAACAGGATCGCGACGAGATAGAACCGCACGTCGAACTGGCTTCGCGGGTCCTCGAACGCGGGAAAACCGCACTCATATTCGCTGATCTTTTCCGCCGTCGGATTGTGCGTGCCGGTGAGATAGGAAACACCTATCGGCAGGAACACGAACAGCGCCGAAAGCCCCAGTGCGATGACCAGGAAAATCAGGATCGGAAGGTATTGCGAAAGATCGACCACGCGCGCCTGTATCCCATTGGCCAGCGGACTCGCCAGAGCCTGCTTTTCACGCGCGCCCTAGTCCCGCCATCGACCTGGCGCAAGTGGGGGCTTGCCCGAATCTGGACGGATTACCGGTTTATCCGCGCAGTCGCCCGTGGTCCTGCCTGCAACTTCCGGCGCACTTCCACACGCGCATGGAGATTGCCTTTGGTGCGTCGCAGCATTAGGCGGTGCGGCATTGTCTGATTTGCGGCTCGGAAGGAAAAGCCATGGCCTCGATTTCGCCGAACGATCCAATTGTCGTTCTCTCCTATGCGCGCACGCCGATGGGCGGGCTCAATGGCGCACTGTCCGAAGCTTCCGCGACCGATCTTGGCGCGACGGCCGTGCGTGCAGCAGTAGCGCGCGCCGGCATCGATGGCGCCGAGGTGTCGCGCATCTACATGGGCTGCGTCCTGCCTGCCGGGCTGGGCCAGGCGCCCGCGCGCCAGGCCGCAATCAAGGCCGGTCTTCCCGAATCGGTGCAGGCAACCACCGTCAACAAGGTCTGCGGATCGGGCATGCAGACCGTCATCATGGGCGCGGAGGCGCTCGCCAGCGGCTCGATCGACATGGTGATCGCAGGCGGCATGGAAAGCATGTCGGGCGCGCCCTACCTCCTCAAGAAGCATCGCAGCGGCGCCCGTGCCGGGCACGATACCGCCTATGACCACATGTTCCTCGACGGGCTGGAGGATGCCTATGACGCCGGGCGCGCCATGGGCACTTTCGCGCAGGACACCGCCAATGAATACCAGCTGACCCGAGAAGCGCAGGACGCCTATTCCATCGAATCGCTGCGCCGCGCGCAAGCCGCTATCACCAGCGGCGCTTTCGGGGACGAAGTCGTGCCGGTGACGATCACGTCGCGTGGCGGCGAAAAAGTAGTCGATACCGACGAGGCGCCCGGCAAGGGCCGCCCCGACAAGATCCCGACGCTCAAGCCCGCATTCGCCAAGGACGGCACGATCACGGCCGCCAGCTCAAGCTCCATTTCAGATGGCGCGGCGGCGATGGTCCTGACGCGCGAGAGCGTGGCGAAGGCCCGGGGGCTTGAACCTGTCGCACGCATCGTGGCGGTTGCGGCCCATGCGCAGGCTCCGGCCAAGTTCACCACCGCACCCGTCGGCGCGATTACCGACCTGCTCGACAAGGCAGGCTGGACGATCAACGATGTCGATCTTTTCGAAATCAACGAGGCGTTTGCCTGCGTCGCGATGTTCGCGATGCACGATCTGGGCATTCCGCACGAGAAGCTGAACGTCAATGGCGGTGCAACCGCGCTGGGTCATCCCATCGGCGCTTCGGGCACGCGCATTCTCGTCACGCTGATCAATGCGCTGAAGAAGCAGGGCAAGTCGCGCGGCGTGGCCAGCCTGTGCATTGGCGGCGGGGAAGCAACGGCCGTGGCGGTGGAGCTGGCCTGAACCCGGCCAGAAAGGAGTCTCAGGGATCGCCTGCGCCGTACAGGCGATCCTCGGGCACAAACCCAGCGTGACCGCCGGTCTCGAACTGGCACCAAGCCTGCGCGCAATCTCCAAGCTTGCCCGTGACGCCCGGTTCGAGCCGCCACAGTAGCCGGCCTGCGCCTCCCGCCATCTCGCGTATGTCGGCAAGCCCGCTGCCCCTCACGATGGCGCCGCGCGTTCGCGTCAGAAACCGGGACAGCATCCAGCCTTCCGCTCCGTCGGGATCGCGCACCAGCCGCCAGCCCTCCTTCAGGCGAAGTACTTTGACCGGCAGCTGCACGCGGCGATAAACCCACAGGATGTGATAGTCCTCACCCGGTCCCACCCGCATGTTCACTTCATCCACCCGCAGCGAAGCCCAGTAGGGGACGCCGTCATCGGCGGCGCGGGCGGGTTGAGCCAGTAGGGCGAAAGCGAGGGCGAGTCCGGCCACGGCGGGGGCGAACGGGAACATGCGGGCAGTAATCGACATGGCGGAACCATAGCGCCCGCCTGCGTCATGCTTCAAGGCCGCTTGACCGGAACTCTTCGCAAGGCAATCTGCACGCGTGCCGAATCCTGCATCCGATTCCCCGTCAACAACCGCGCGGCGACAGCGCCCGCGCGTCGTCGTCACGCGCCGGCTCCTGCCTGAAACCGAAAGCCGCCTGACGGAGCTGTTCGACGCAGTGATCAGTCCGGACGACGCGCCGTTCGATGAGGCGCGGCTTGTCGCGGCCATGCAGGACTGCGACGTCCTTGTGCCGACGATCACGGACCGCCTCACCGCAGATGTCATCGCGCGGGCCGGCGACCGGCTGGGCCTGATCGCCAACTTCGGCGCCGGAATCGATCATATCGACCTGTCGGCCGCCCGCTCGCGGAAGATCATCGTCACCAATACACCCGGCGTGCTAACCGACGATACTGCCGACATGGTGATGACCCTGATGGTGCTGGTGGCGCGCCGACTGGTGCGCGCCGTGCACCTGCTTGAATCGGGCCAGTGGCAAGGCTGGTCGCCCTCCTCGCTGCTCGGCCACCGCATTGCGGGCAAGCGGCTGGCGATCATCGGCATGGGCCGCATCGGGCAGGCCGTCGCGCACCGGGCCCGTGCCTTCGGGCTCGACATCGTCTACCACAACCGTCACCGCCTCCCCGCCTCGCTCGAGAACATGCTCGGCGCGCGGTTCGAGCCTGATCTCGACGCGATGATCGCGGATGCCGACATTCTCTCGCTGCATTGCCCGTGGACCTCGGAGACGCACCGCATCCTCGACGCGCGGCGCATCGCGTCAATGAAGCCCAATGCCTGCGTCATCAACACCGCGCGCGGCGACCTGATCGACGAGGAAGCTCTGATCGCCGCACTGGAAGCTGAACGCATCGCGGGCGCGGGGCTTGACGTCTTCTCGCACGAGCCCGCAGTCGATCCGCGCCTGCTGGCGCTGCCGGGCGTGGTCGCCCTTCCCCACGTCGGGGGCGCAACCTTCGAAGGGCGGACCGAGACCGGCCAGAAAGTCATCACCAATATTCGCTTCTGGGCCGACGGGCACCGTCCGCCCGATCAGGTACTCGAAGGCTGGGCCTGACGCCGTCAGGTTGCGGCCGAAGCGGGATCGGCAAGGCGAAGCCCGGCTTGTACCGCCCCGCGATTGTGTTCTACAGGCAAATCCATAGAACGTGCCGGCCTGTGGGGGCAGGTGCGAGGGGAGATGGGCGGATGCGGGGGTTTTTGGCGAGGGTGGCTCCGCGGGTCGCGGCCGGCATGGCAATGGCGGTTCCGGCGGCGGCGTTGGCGCAAGACGGCACAATCGATGTAGTTGATACCGGCGACACCGCCTGGATCCTGATTTGCTCCGCCCTGGTCCTGATGATGACCATGCCCGGCCTGACGCTGTTCTACGGCGGTCTGGTCCGCGCCAAGAACTTCCTCGCAGTCCTGCTCCAGTGCGGGGCCATCGCCGCGGTTGCCTCGCTGCTGTGGATCGTGATCGGCTATACGCTGGCCTTCGGTGACGTGACGAGCGGCTGGCTCGGCGCCGGCAATGCCTGGATGATGATCGATCTGGGCAATGTGCGCGATGGCTATGCGATACCCGAAAACGTCTTCGCCCTGTTCCAGATGACCTTCGCGGCGATCACGCCCGCGCTGATGGCGGGCGCGTGGGTTGACCGGGCGCGCTTCGGCTGGGTCCTCGGATTCTGCGCCATCTGGGGCATTCTGGTGTATGCGCCTGTCGCGCACTGGGTGTGGGGCGGCGGCTGGCTATCCTCGGGCTTTGGCACGCTCGACTTTGCGGGCGGCATCGTCGTCCACACCACGGCGGGCGTCTCGGCGCTCGTCGCAGCCATTCTCGTCGGGCGGCGGCAGGGTTTCCCGCGCACCATCATGCTGCCGCACAGCCCCGCGCTGACGATGGCCGGCGCCGCGCTACTGTGGGTCGGCTGGTTCGGCTTCAACGGCGGTTCCGCGCTTGCCGCCAACGATGATGCGGCCGCTGCGATCATCAACACGCACGTCGCCGCGAGCGCGGCTGCCATGGCCTGGCTCGCCATCGAGCGCATTGTGCTCGGCAAGGCGACCAGCGTCGGCTTCGCGACCGGCGCAATTGCCGGCCTTGCCACCGTGACCCCTGCGGCGGGCTTCATCTCGCCGGGAAGTGCTATGCTGTTCGGCGTGATCGCAGCCAGCGTCTGTTATCCGATGATCCAGATCGTCAAGCAGCGGCTCAAGATCGACGATTCGCTCGATGTCTTCGCCGTGCACGGCATTGGCGGCATCACAGGAAGCCTGCTGCTCGCGGTGTTCCTGTCGCCCTCGCTGGGCGGGACCGGCTACGCAGAAAACATGACCATGGGGTCTCAGTTCGTGGCGCAGCTCGTCGGCGTCGGCGTGGTCGCACTGTGGTCGGCGATTGCCAGCGCCATCATCGCGCTCATGGTCTCGCTGGTCGTGCCGATGCGCGTGAGCGAAGACGCCGAGCGCGAAGGACTGGACATTTCAAGCCACGGCGAGCGCGCCTGGGAAATGGACTGAGAAACCGCTCCCGCCGGCTGACCCACGGTTTAGCCTGCGGGAGCGCCGCGCGCCCACGCAGAGCTTTGATCGCAAGCTTATCAGGCGGCGCCGAACCGTTCGACGTGCTGCTTCGCAATGTCGAAGTAATTGCGGTTCCAGCAGAATTCGACCCAGCCCACGCCTGACTGGCCATCCATTTCAAGCGTGACCGCCGCCTCGTTCAGATAGACGTCGGCGGCCCAGTCCAGCCGGGTCTTGGCGAATGTCCGGCTCTCGATGGCAACCTTGCGGCCGTCGGTATCCGTGACGCGGACGTCGAAAGTCTTCTGCCACATCGTCTCGTCATAGGCGATGTCATAGTCGATCTGCGCGAGATGGCGCATCTTGCCGTCCTTCCACAGGAACCCGCGCTGATGGAGCCTGCCGAAGGACTGCATCTCGAAGAAATGGACCGACGTTTGCGCCGTGACGAAGTGAACCCACTTGTAGTGCTGGTTGAGGCCCCAGACGCGCGGCCCCCAGCTGTGATCGTAGATGAGGAACCCCTCATGGCTGAACTGCCGCCCATCGATGGAAATGTCTGCTGACAGCCGGCCATGTTGCTCGGTGCGGTCATCGCCGTAATAGGCGGGGACACCGTCGGGATGAGAACTGAACGCATAGGGCGGGTGCAACGCTTCGTAGTGGCCTTTGAACTGCAGCCGGTCGTCGTTCCACTCAAGGTCGATCCGCTTGTGCGGCTCGCGCAAGACCATCCGCATCGGGCCAACCTGCCAGTCGTCGAAGTCCATGTCTGGCGGGCAGTCGGCTTCGGCCTCGATATCGAGCGGGGTTTCGAGGCCCGGCCCGAACAGCTTGACGCGCGCCTTTCCGGGACCGGAAGCGTGGCGAGAGGGATAGATGAACCCCGCGATCCCCTCCTCGGGAATCATCAGCATGTAGGCCAGCGCCTCACGGCCATCGGGTGCCAGATCATGCTTCAGGGCATGGCGATCCGGAAACGCAGCGAAGCTTGCGGTCATGTCAGGCATGTTGGACCTTTCAGTCAGGCGTTGGCGAGGCGGGAGAGCCGCTTTGACAGGGTCGTGACACCGATCACGTCCGTCACGTTGCTGAAGCCGACCCGGTCGCCCATTGTCCAGCGGTAAAGGCTCTGGAACGAGATGAAGCTGGCGTAGGCCGTGTGCCAGGGTGCCGCGGCAATAGCGCCGCCGACCATTTCCCATTGCCGACCGCGTTCGTCGGTGATCCGCACGGTGCGGTGCATCCCCAGCATGCCGACGCTTTCGGCCTCGACCTCTGCCGCCACCACCGCGCAGCTTTCGCCATCGACCACGGCATAGCCGAAGCGGAAGGTGGTGTAGACCTGTTGCCCGCCAACCACGTCGAGCGTGACAACCAGGTGAAACGCCAGATCGTCACCGAACGTGAGGTGCATCCACGAGACCGGCGCCGAGTTCCACTCGGCGCGCGGGCCCCAGCTGCGATCGAGGCCGTCGACGCACGACACCTCGAAGCGCTTGCCATAGAGTTCCAGTTCGCCGGTGATCCGTCCGACCAGATCGTAGTGCCCCTTGGTCCAGCTGTCCCCCGCCCCGGTCGATGCCTCCGCATCGCCGCCGAAGGCCGCGAGCATCGGGTTCTGCTGGGGGTCCAGCGGATCGAACGGGTCCATCAGGCCCCTGAAGTCGAGATCGAACCGGCAGAGGCCATCGGTCCCCTGATACCGGAATCGGTAATCGCGCGCGCCGTTGCTTCCCTTGACCGACAGCCCGTTCGACAGCGTGAAATCGGCCATCGTATCGGGGCATTTCACATGCATCGGCGCATCGGAATAGTCGGCCGTCCAGGCATTGGCATGAATGCCCTGGTGGACATAGATCGACGAAAGGCAGACCCCGGCGTTCGGGCGGCAAAGCACATAGGCGTTTCCGCTGATCCGTGCCTCGGGCACCGAAAAGATCAGGAACAGCGTTTCGGCATGATCGAACGCGGGCGAATCCGCGTTGTGGAAATCGAGGTCTCTGTCCGTGATCATGCGGGCCATCCTTATGGAATTAACTGCTGCGAAAGGCCGGAGCGGAGCGACCACCCCGGCCTTTCAGCTTGTCAGAAGCGGTAGCGCGCCTCAACCAGGAACACGCGCGGCTCGCCCGGCACCACGATGTTGAGCGCGAAGAGGCTCGCGAAGCCGATGCCGCCGGTATAATAGGTCTTCTTGAACGCATTCTTCACGAGCGCGGAAAACGACCAGCCGGTAGGACCCGATTCCTCGATGCCGATCCGGAAATTCGCCAGCGTATAGCCGGGAATCTTCGTGTTCGGGTTGAGCGAACGCCCCGTCGAGCTGAAGTAGTTCGACGTCTGGCGATAGACATCGCCGTGCAGGGCAAGGTCCCATCCATCGCTCACCGGAATGCGCGCATCGGCATAGAGCGCACCCGACCATTCGGGCGTGTCGGGATAGCTATCGAAGTTCGCGATGCCGGTCCCGCCATCGGTGCCCAGGACCGGAACGCGCGGATCGGTAAAGCGCGCGTCGGTGTAGTTCAGGCTGCCGCCGAGGGTCAGCCAGTCAGCGGGCTGAATGCTGCCATCAAGTTCGAGGCCGGTGATCTTGGCCTTGGGAACATTGACCGTGATACCGGCAAGCGCACCATAGATCGCGACATAGTTGGCGCGCTGCAGGTTCTTCACCCACATGTTGTAGAGCGCAAGGTTGGCGCGAACCGGCATGCCCCCGGCATCACCGCGGAACTTTGCGCCAAGCTCGACATCGGTCGCGATTTCGGGACGGAACTCGCCGCCCGAAGTGTTGGCAAAGCCGGGCGTCGGCGGGGCGTGGAAGTTGAAGCCGCCACTGCGGAAGCTGCGCCGGGTATTGGCATAGAGCAGCAGATCCGGCGTCACCTGGTTCTGCAGGCCAACAGTCCAGCTGAGTTTCTTGAACGTGTCCTTCTGCGTGCGCACGAAGCGGCCATCCGCAAAAAAGGCATCGAAGGAGGGCGCCAGATACTGGTCATCCGCATCGCGCACGAACGACACCTTCTCCGACGTATAGCGGATGCCGCCTGTCAGCTTGAAGCCGGCAAGGCCGGTGTCGAGGGTCGCCTGGCCGTAGCCTGCGATTGACTTGCTCGTGGTGGTGCCGGCGTTGATCTGCGGCGGAAGTCCCAGCTCGTTGAGGATGAAGCTGGTATTGTGCAGATGCTCCTCGCTGTCGGAGTAATAGACGCCGACGACATATTCCAGGCCGCCATCCATCGCGTTCCCGAGCAGTTGGAGCTCTTCCGAAATCTGCTCGATCTCGCCGTCACCGCCGAACGGCCCGGTCTGGGCGTTGCCCCGGCCATCGATGCCGAAACGCGTTCCGTCGATGTCTCCTGCCTCGAAATAATTGGAATGGACGTAGCCGAACACGTTCTTGAGCTTGATGTCGTCGCTCAGTTCCAGCGTCGTCACGTTGGAGACGATCCATTTGCGCGTGCGGTGCTTGCTGACGGAATCAACGTCCACGACATAGGGGCCACGCGCCTTCTGTGCTTCGCCAAAGGCGGCGAGACCGGGGAAGAAGACGTTGTTCGGCACGAAAGGATTGCCCGGCACGTTGTTTGCGGCCGGCACGACATAGGACACCACCGGCGAAAGGCTCGACCCGTTGGCGCGGAAATAATCGACCACCAGATCGTTGCTGATCGGCCCGTCGGGGTTGATCGACAGGCTGAAACGCAGGCCGAGCCGGTCAACCTTGCCCAGCTTGTTGCCGTAGAACAGGTTCTTCTGATAGCCGTCGCGGTTGCGATAGGAGCCTGCTGCGCGCACCAGGACGTTGTCCGTGATCGGCCCGCTGACCGCACCTTCGAGCTGCATGTCGTTAAAGCGGCCATAGCGGGCGGCACCATAACCGGACAGCGTGTCAGTCGGCTTGGCGGTGGTGAACAGCACGGCGCCGCCAGTCGAGTTGCGGCCGAACAGAGTGCCCTGAGGCCCCTTCAGCACCTGCACCGACTGAAGATCGTAGAACGCCGTCGATCCGGAACCGCCGACCTGGACTTCGTTCACATAAGGAAGAACCGAAGGCAGCGAGCTGGTGTAGGCGTCGACGGTCTGTCCGCGCAGCGAATAGTTGAGCGTGTTGTCGTTCTGGCTGGCCCGGACGGTGAGACCCGGCGTCGCGAACTGCAAGTCGCGTTCACTGGTGATTGCCTGCCGGGCAAGCGTATCCGCGCTGACAACCGAGACCGCGACCGGCGTCTTTTCCAGTGCTTCCGAGCGACGCTGTGCCGTGACGACGATCTCGCCGATGCTGGCGCTGTCCTCGGCAGCCGCCGCGTCCTGCGCCACTGCTGCATGGCTGACCAGAGCCGATCCGAAAATGGCGCTGGATGCCAGCAGCCCCCTCAATGTCTTGCTCATCGTTCCCTCCCTGTTTTTCGGGCGACATGATCTAACCCGACTCAGAACCACGGCGTTTCATAAAGTGGTTTACGGCTAGATCAAGCGTTATATATTGCGTACCGACATGAAGGAAACTGGCGAATTAGCGTCAGTAAACAAGGCACTTTCGATACGATCAACCGTGATAATTTTGCTTTAGACCATAGCACAATCAGGACACTGGAAAGGCTGCCGAGCACGAGCATGACGTTGAAAAGGCCGCCCGGCGCCGCTAGGCCCCGTCCATGAAGAAGGAGCATCAGCAAAGGCAGAAGTTGCTTGAGCTGGCGATCACGGAAGTGTCGCGCGGCGGGATGCGGGAGCTGTCCCTGCGCCGGCTTGCATCCGTCGCCGGCACATCCACGACGGTAATCTTCCAGCATTTCAACGGCAAGGGCGACCTAATCCGCAGCGCCCTGGAGACCGCGATCCAGCGTGAGAAATCGTTTCACGATGGCCTGCTCGAGCAAGGTTCGATCTATGTAAAAGGCTTTGCCGGCTTCACCGACTTCCTCATCAACTATATCTTTCTTCGCCCATCAATGGATGCAGCCCGGTTCACATCGGAGCTGCTGATAAACCTCGATGACTATCCTGAGTGCCACAGTCTCATCAGCGGCTGGCACGAAGACAGGAGAGATTTCTGGAACAGGGTTCTGCTGGGAACACCGTCGAACCCGGCATTTTCCGATATCGTCGCTCAATACGTGGTGATGGAGGAATATTATGCCTTTGCGCTGCAGGGCGACTTTGCATTTGGCATGCTGCTCGCGGAAACGGCACGCGCCATCAGCGATTGCGCTTTCCACGGTGGCGTTGCCCTGTCCGAACAGAGCTGCACGAGCGCGGGCCCTAACGTACAGCCAATGTCTGTGGGCGAGACCGATGAGGCCGGACACGCATCGATCAAGGAACAATTGCTGGCGGAAGCCAAACGGGTCATCGACCAGCACGGCCTAGATGCCTTGAACCAGAGGCGTATAACCAGAAATGTCGGCGTCTCAGGCTCGGCAATTTCCTATTATTTCGGGGACATGAAGACGTTCCGAAACCGCGCGATATGGCGCGCGCTTATGCACAACATCCCGGATCCGCTCAATCCGCAAAACCCCGTCGGCGGTCAGCCGCGCACGATGGCTCAGTGGTTACGGACGCTCGACGCGATGCTGCAACCTGCGACGGAGGACAAGCCATCAGGTTTCTACATCGGGGTAGCCCGCATGACCGCTCAGACTTGCATGCTCTCGCGGCATGATCGGGCGCTCGTCCCCTTGATAAGCCATTTGCGTGCGATCGAGGGTTGGTCAACCTACCGGGTAAGCAAGACCGTGCCTGCGCTGGCCCACCTCGTTCGGCGCGAACATGCCGCCGCCTACGCCATATGGATAAAGGCGGAGGCCTTGCTGCGATGCATGGAGCTTGCCCTGCCCGGTCCCGGGTCAGATCACCTCGCTTCAGCCGCCCGGCAGATTTTTCCGCAAAGGCTGGCATGAAGGAACGCTCGCTCGAATGGGCGGCATTCACTGCAATGGCACCGGCAGCAATCAATCGCCGGTCAAAATCCTGTCCACCAGCTGCTTCACGGTCGGCGTGAAGTTGTTCGAGTAGAACGGGTCCTGCTTGAAGCGGTAGGCCGCGTGACCTGCGAACATCAGGTTGTCCTCGACCGGGCCGCCGTGGGCGATGTCCTGCAAGGTCTTCTGGATGCAGAAGCTGCGCGGATCGGCAAGTCGCCCGGTGGTGTAGTCGTCATGGTCCTTCCACGAGGAGAACCCACAGTGCGACAAGCAGCCCATACAGTCCTTCTGGTCCTGCTGGATCACGTCGCGCTCAGCCTGGCTGACGAAGATGATGGTATCATCGGGCGTGCGCAGTCCTTCGTCGTGGCCCTGCGCCACCCATTGGTGCGCACGGTCGAGATCGCGGGGCGTAACCCAGAAGTTCTTGTTGCCCACGCCGACGTCGAGCCGGACGGTGTGCTCGCCAGCCTGGACCTTGGAATAGGGAACCTGCCGCTCGCTGCGCGCCTCCAGGCTGCGCAGGAAAGGCGTGCGAACTGCCGATGAATAAAATCCGGTGGGCGAAAAGCGGTGGAGCAGGACGTCGCCTGGTTCAAGTTCCCGCAAGGCATCCTTCCAGCCTTGCGGGATCGGGCTTTCCTGCGTGAGCAGCGGGCGCGTGCCGAACTGGAAGGCAATGCTGCCAAGTTCGGGGTTACCGACCCAGTCGTCCCACTCGCGCAGGAACCAGACGCCGCCTGCCATCACAATCGGCACGTCATCCGATATGCCCTCGGCGCGCATCGTGTCTCGGACCGCCTTGACGCGAGGATAGGGATCTTCCGGGGTGAGCGGATCCTCCGCGTTGGAGAGGCCGTTGTGGCCGCCAGCCAGCCAGGGGTCTTCATAGACGACCGCACCGAGCAGCTCGGGAACCTTGCTGTAGGCCCGTTTCCAAAGCGCACGGAAAGCGCGCGCCGAACTGATGATCGGCAAGTAATTGACATTGAAGCGCGCCGCGATCTCACTCAGCCGATAGGGCATGCCCGCGCCGCAGGTCACGCCCGTGACAAGGCCGCGCGTCTGTTCGAGCACGCCTTCGAGGATGGCTTGCGCGCCGCCCATTTCCCAAAGCACGTTGATGTTGATCGCGCCCTTGCCGCCGGCAATATCGTGTGCACGGCGAACCTGCTCGACCGCACCGTCGATGCCGTAGCGGATCAGCTGCTCGTGCCGCTCGCGCCGGGTGAGCTGTTCATAGACCTGCGGAACGATCTTGCCGGTGGGATCGTAGCTGTCGGCATTGACTGCGCTGACGGTGCCAATCCCGCCAGCCGCCGCCCAGGCGCCCGAGCTAGCGTGGTTGGTGGCCGAAACGCCCTTGCCGCCCTCGACTAGCGGCCAGACTTCGCGTCCGCCGTAAACGATCGGAGATAATCCCTTGAATGCCATTTGCCTGACTGTCTTTCTCTCAGGACTCGGCAGGGCGGCTGCTCACCACCTTGCCCGATTTCCCGCATGGCCTGATTGCCGCCGGTTCGGGCCGCGCTCCCGTGGACTCGAACTCGGCGAAGTATCCTTGCAGTTCGGGCTTACGAACAAATTGTGTCAAACGAAAGCCCACTGCGCCGAATTCGCAGAACAGCAGCGTCGGCGGGATGCCGTGCTGATCGGTCGGCCGGTCGAGATCGACCACGATGACCTTGCCGCCGCTGCGCACCGCAGGACGCAGACGCCAGAGAAAGGCATAGGGCTCAGTCACTTCGTGGTACATGTGGACAAGGAATATGCGATCAAAGCTTGAGACCGGCAGCCGCGGGTCATCCGCTTCGCCCGGCTTGATCGACACATTGTCCAGCCTTTCACGCTCAACGCGGGTGCCGAGCCGAATGAGCGCCTCTCGGTCGATATCCTGCGCGAGGACCCGGCCCCTCGCGCCAACACGCTCGGCAAGGCGCACCGTGTAGTAGCCCTCGCCCGCGCCGATGTCGGCCACGGTCATGCCCGGTGCGATGCGGGCCAGGTCCATCACCGATTCCGCTTCGTTGACGCTGTCGCGCTGGACCTCGGTGGAGAAGGCGTTACCGCCGGCCTGCGAAACCGGCCGGAAGGGCCGCGGAAAATCGCGCGCCGTCTCGGCACGGTCCGACGCATCATCGTGCTGCTTGCATCCGGCGAGCAGCACCAGTGCCGCCGCCACTAGGGGGGCCGCCAAAAGCGCCCGCGCAGCTATCAATCGACATCCTCCACGTCGACCGTCTCGCCCGAGACTCGCTGCGACAGCGCCGCCGCCATGAACGGATCGAGCGCGCCATCAAGTACGTCGCCCGGCGCGGTGGAGGTCACGCCGGTACGCAGGTCCTTCACCAGCTGATAGGGCTGCAGCACATAGGATCGGATCTGGTGGCCCCAGCCAATTTCGGTCTTGGCCTGATACTCGCCCAGGGTCGCGGCTTCGCGCCGCGCCAGTTCCGCTTCGTAGAGCCGGGCCTTGAGCATGTTCATCGCGATGTCGCGGTTCTTGTGCTGGCTGCGGTCCTGCTGGCTGGCGACGATGATGCCGCTCGGGACGTGGGTGATGCGCACGGCCGAATCAGTGGTGTTGACGTGCTGGCCGCCCGCGCCGCTGGCCCGGTAAGTGTCGATCTTGAGGTCGGCCGGGTTGACGTCGATCTCGAAGGAATCGTCGATCACCGGATAGACCCAGATCGAGCTGAAACTGGTGTGCCGCCGCGCCGAACTGTCATAGGGGCTGATCCGGACCAGCCGGTGCACGCCGCTCTCGGTCTTGGCATAGCCGTAGGCATTCTCGCCCTTGATCAGCAGCGTGCAGCTCTTGATTCCCGCCTGCTCGCCGGCATGGTAATCGACCATCTCGACCTTGTAGCCGCGGCGCTCTGCCCAGCGCGTGTACATGCGCTGGAGCATCTCGGCCCAGTCCTGGCTTTCGGTACCGCCCGCCCCGGCGTGGACCTCGAGGTAGGCGTCGTTGGCGTCCGCCTCGCCGGCGAGCAGCGCCTGGACCTTGTCCGCGTCGGCACGGTCGGCCAGCGCGGCGAGCGTTTCGAGGCCTTCCCTGATGGTGCCCTCGTCGCCTTCCGCCTCGCCCAGTTCGACGAACTCGACCGCGTCGGACATTTCCTGACCGATCTGGCGGACGGTCGCGACAGAAGCCTCAAGCCTGCGACGCTCGCGCATCACCGCTTCGGCTTCCTTCGGATTGTCCCAGAGCTTCGGATCCTCGACCCGGGCGTTGAGCTCGTCGAGCCGCCGCAGCGCCCTGTCCCAATCGAGGAACTTGCGCACGAGGGCGAGCGCCGCCTCAATCCTGTCAATGTGGGCCTGCCCTTCGGCACGCATTTTACATCACTCCACTGCGCGGAAACCCGCCCGCGAACAAGCGCACCGCTTAGCGTCTGGTCCGCGATTGTAAAGCGGGTGCCGTCCCCGGGTATCCCACGGGGACGGCCGCGCGCGTCTCTAGGCCTTGCGGCGCGTAAGCACCTGCGCGTTCGTGTATTCGAGGAGCCCTTCCTCGCCGCCCTCGACACCGAGGCCAGACTGCTTGAGGCCACCGAAGGCGGCATTGGGGGCGATATGACGGACTTCGTTGACCCACACCGTTCCGCTCTGGATCCGCTTGGCGATCTCGAACGCCTTGTCTGTGTCCTTGCCCCAGACCGATCCGCCAAGTCCGTAGTCGCTGTCGTTCACGCGGGCGATGACATCGTCGTAATCATCGAACTTGATCAGTGGCAGAACAGGGCCAAACTGCTCCTCGCGAACGATGCGGCTGTTCTCGGGCGGATTGTCGATGATCGTGACGGGCACGAAATAGCCGGGAACGTCAGACTTTTCGCCGCCCATGAGGAACGTGTAGCCCTTCTCTTTCGCGTCACGAATCAGGTCCAGGACGCGCTCGTATTGTTGGTGGTTGTTGATCGGGCCAATCTGGGTGCCCTGCTCGGAGCCGTCTCCGATCGTCACGGTCTTGGCGTAAGCGACGATCGCATCACGGAGCGGCTCGTAGATGTCTTTATGGACATACATCCGTTTGGTGGCGATGCAAATCTGGCCGTTGTTCTCGAATGCCGCCCAGAACAGTTGTTCGGCGACCTTCTCGACATCGACGTCAGGCATGACGATGGCGGCGTCGTTGCCACCAAGCTCCAGCGTCACGCGCTTGAGTGTGCCAGCCGCGGACTGCATGACTTTCTTGCCGGTTGCGGTAGATCCGGTGAAGCTCACCTTGTCGATTCCGGGGTGGGCCGTCATCCAGGGACCGAGGCTGTCGCCGCCCGAGATGATGTTTAGAACGCCCGGCGGCAGGATATCAGCGACCAACTCGCCGAACTTGAGCGTCGTCAGCGGCGTGAAAGGCGAAGGCTTGAGTACCATCGTATTGCCTGCAAGCAACGCCGGCGCGGTCTTGAACGCGGCGAGGATCATCGGGAAGTTCCACGGCGCGATGGCGCCGACGACGCCGATCGGTACCCGCCGCGTCTCGCTGTAGCGTTCGTCGCTGTCCTCGTTGACGATGACCGGAAGGTCGTATTGCGTGGTGCCCATGATCCATTGCGCCGCGCCGCCAACATCGCCTTCGGCAGCCTCATGCGGCTTGCCCTGCTCGGCCGTGAGAAGGCGCTTGAGCGGATCGATGTTGTCGAGGATCGCCTGCGCCATCTTGTTGAGATACTCGCGCCGCTTCTCGATCGGCATCGCAGACCATGCAGGGAACGCCGCGCGGGCGGCCGCCACGGCGCGGTCGAGATCGGCCTCGTTCGCATCGGGGGCCTGGCCGATGACCTGCTCGGTCGCCGGGTTGAGGACATCGAACGTGGCCGACCCCGCTTCGAGCTTGCCGCCGATCAGCATGCGGTAATCAGTATCGAATTTCATCATATCTCTCCCAGCCCGTCATTTCGGGCCTGTCTGTTCAGATCGTCACGTCCAGCCCCGTCACGGCAGCAGCACCGCCTTGATACATTCGCCCCGCGCCTGCGCCGCCACTGCCTCGTTGATGCGCGACAGGGGAAACGACTCGATCAGCCGGTCGAACGGAAACCGTCCCGCTGCATGATGGCGCAGCAGCTCGGGGATGAAAAGCCGGGGATCGCTGTCGCCTTCTATGATTCCGATGATCCGATGTCCGGGCGTCATCAGGGCGGCGATGTTGACGCTGATGCTCTCGCTCACATCGCCGGGAACACCGACGAGACCGATTGCGCCGTGGCTGCCGAGCGCGGCCAGTCCGCTTTCGATGACCGCCGCCTTACCGGTGGTGTCGAACCCGAAGTCCAGCCCATCGGGGACGATGGCGCGCAAGGCCTCGGCAAGATCGCCCGAGGCTGCCGGATCGATGACGTGCGTCGCGCCCAGTTCGAGTGCCATGGCGCGGCGCGCTGCCACCGGTTCGACTAGGACGATAACCGCGCATTGCTGGATCACCGCGCCCATTACCGCCGCGAGGCCGACCGGACCGCCGCCGAAGATCGCGATACTTGATCCAGCGGGACAGGCCAGCGAGCGCATCACGCCGCCCGCCCCGGTCTGGAAGCCGCAGCCCAGCGGCCCAAGCAGTTCGAGCGGCGCTGCCGTCTCACCCACTTTCACGACATTGCGCGCGCGCACGACGGCGTGGCTGGCGAACGAGGACTGGCCGAAAAAGTGGGTCCCGACCCGTTCGTCCCCGGCACGGCAAGCGGTGGAGCCGTCCTCAAGCCGCATCCCCGCGTAGTTGAGTGGCACGAAGCTGCGGCAGTAGCTCGGCAAGCCCTCGTCGCAGCGCGGGCACTCCCCGCAGCTCGAAAAGCCGAGAACGACCTTGTCGCCTACCGCAAGATCAGTGACACCCTCGCCAAGCGCCTCGATCGTTCCTGATCCTTCGTGGCCGAGGATAGCGGGGAGCGCATAAGGAATGAACTGGTCACGGAAGATCAGGTCGGTGTGGCACAGGCCGACACCGGCGATCCTGACCAGCACTTCGCCGGCGCGGGGTGCCTCCAGCGTGACCGGCTCCACGCTGAATGCGCCCTTCGGCTCGCGGGCCAAAGCGGCTTCTGCCTGCGTCACGCCGCCTCAGCCTCGAACCGGATCGGAATCGACTTGGGACCGCAGACGAATTCCGATTCGGCCATGCGCGGCTCGCTCGTCAGTTCGACCGATTTGAGGCGGGGAATAATTTCCTTCCACAGCGCGATCATTTCCATGCGTGCCAGATGGATGCCGAGGCACGTGTGCCCGCCGAAACCAAATGCCACGTGGCGGTTGGGCGTGCGGCGGTGGTCGAACGTGAAGGGATCGGGGAAAGCCTCCTCGTCGCGGTTGGCAGAGAGGTACGACAGGTAGATAAGGTCGCCCTTGCGGATCGTGCGGCCGTTGATCTCGTAGTCCTGAGTCGCGGATCGGACGAACTCCTGCACCGGCGTCGCCCAGCGGATCGTTTCCTCGACGAAGCCGGGGATGAGGCCGGGATCGGCCTTCAGGTCGGCAAGAATGTCGGGCCGCAGCGCCAGTTGCCACATGCCGGTGCCCGTCGTGGCGGCAGTCGTATCGTGACCGGCGGTGGAGGCAATCGCGAAGTAAGAGATCAGCGCCCGGTGCTCCATCGGTCCGCCGTCGATCTTGCCGTTGGCGATGATCGAGGCAAGGTCATCTCGCGGGCAGCGCTGACGGTCAGCAATGACAGGGGTGTAATACTGCTCAAAGCCTTCGAACACGATGTTCCAGGTCCGTGTGATCTCTTCGGGATCAGTGGGATCGGAGCCCGGCCGCTTGAGGTCAGGATCGGCATAGGTGAACAACCAGTGCGTCAACTCGAGCATCCGGGGATGATCCTCCTCCGGCACGCCGATAAGGTCTAGCACGACCTTCAGGGGATAACGGAACGCGATGTCGCGGGCAAAATCGCATTCCGGCGCAAGGCTGAAGAACCTGTCCGCAAACAGCCTGGCCGTTGCCTCGACCCTCGGCAGCACATTCTTGACCCCGTTGAGCGAAAACGCGGAGGCACAGACCGAGCGGTATTTCTGGTGTTCGGGTGGATCAAGCTGAACGAGCGAGCGCCAGATGTTCGACTGCCCGCCAGTATACTGCTTGACCAGCTCCTCGCCCGCCTGGCTGATAAGGGTCTTCGACCGGTCTCCCCCGTGGAAGATGTCGTCCTGCCGCGCGATCTCCCGCAAGTCTGCGTACTTGGTGACGATCCAGTGCGGATCATAGCCAGGCACCTCGACCTGCGAGAGCGGATAGTCCTTGCGCAGGCGGGCAAAAATGGCGTGAACGTCGTCGCGCCGCGCGAACGTCGCGGGATTGAAAGCGGGCGCCATCAATTCGGGCGGGATCATAGGCTGCGACATCTTGCTCTCCTTGGCCTGCACGTGCTTGTCAGACTCGATTGTCCGACGAAATCGTATTTTTCCAACCATAATCGGGCGACGGGCCGCTGCATAGTGGCTCCGCCCCCTTCTCACGCCTGATAGCTGTCAAATTCCGCGATAATGCGCCGCTTGATCAACTTGCCTGTCGGCTCGCGCGGCAGTGAGTCCGCATAGCGGAATTCCTTGGGCGTCTTGACCGGGCCAAGCTGTTCGCGCGCAAAGGCCTGCAGGGCCCGAGTCACGGCGGCATGGTCATTTGACGTGTCCTTCAACTCGACTGCCGCCACCACGCGCTCGCCCATCTCCTCGTCAGGAACCCCGACAACGCCGACATCGAGCACGAGCGGATGCGTAATCAGGAGATTCTCGATTTCCTGCGGATAGATGTTCACCCCGCCCGATATGATCATGAAGTTCTTGCGGTCGGTCAGGTAGAGATAGCCCTCCTCGTCCACATAGCCGATATCGCCCAGAGTGGCCCAGCCAAGCGCGTTGTGTGCGCTGGCCGTCTTTTCCGGATCGTTGAGGTATTCGAACTTCGGTCCGTCGGAGAAATAGATCAGGCCCGACTCGTGCGGCCACAGCTCGGCCCCGTCCTCGCCAACGATGTGGACCTTGCCCAGGATCGCGCGGCCCACCGATCCGGAGTGAGCCAGCCACTGCGGCGAATCGATTGCCGTAATCCCGCAGGTCTCGGTGCCCGCGTAATATTCGTGGATGATGGGACCAAACCAGTCGATCATCGCCTGCTTGACCGGCTTCGGACAGGGCGCGGCGGCATGAATGACCGCGCGCAGGCTGCTCACATCAAAAGCTTGGCGCTCATCCTCCGCCAGCTTGAGCATCCGAACGAAATGCGTCGGCACGCAGGTCGTATGGGTGACCCTGTGCCGCTCGATCAGGCGGAGCACCTCGACCGGATCGAACCGCTCCATGACAATCACGGTGCCGCCAAGCCGCTGTACCGTCAGCGCCCAGCGCAGCGGCGCAGCATGGTAAAGCGGTGAGGTCGATAGATAGATGGTGTCGGTGCCCATTGCGTAGAGGCTGCGGCCCATCCCGGTTAGCGGCGTTTCGGCGCAGATGTCGGGATCGGGGAGATAGGTTTTCACCCCCTTGGGCCGACCGGTCGTGCCGGACGAATAGAGCAGATCGGTGCCCGCACTCTCGTCGGCGATGGGTGTGGCGGGCTGCGCCGAGGAGAGCGCCTGCCAGCTCTCCAGCGACGTTCCCTCTTCCCAGCACCACGTCGGAACGTGCGGCCCAAGCGCCAGCGCGGCTCGGGCCAATTCAGCCAGACCGGCAGAGACGATCAGCAACTTCGCGCCCGAATCCTCCAGGATGTAGGCAACGTCCGCCGCGCTCAGCTTGTTCGAGACCGACGTCGCGAACAGGCCAGAGCGCTGCGCCGCCCAGTTGATGACGAACACTTCGGGCCGGTTGTCGAACAGCGTGGCAACCACGTCGCCGCGCTGCATGCCCAGCGCACGAAGCTGGTGCGCGCTCTGGTTGGAGAGCGCGTCGAGCGCGGCGAAATCCATGGGCGGCCCGTCCGGCGCCATGATCAGCGCGGGCTTGGCAGGGCTGTTTCGTGCATGAACACTTGGATGCATGACGGCTCAATTCCTCAATCCGGGCGCGTTTGTACCCTTGGCCCGATTCCCGAGACCAGCAAGTCGACCATGGCCGAGGCTATCTCCCCAGGAGACATTGCGCCATCGCCCTGATGCCACCGCGCCGGCCAGTTGAGGGCGCCGGCCAGCGTGAACGCCGCGATCCGCACGTCCACGGGTGCAATCGAGCCATCATCCACGCCCTCGGCGATGAGCGTCCGCATTGCCCGGTCGATCTCGCCCTTCAGGCCGCGAAACCGGCGTCTGCCTTCGGCGGAAAGTGTCTCGTCATTCGTGCGAATCACGCAGCGTCCGAAATCGTCCATGTTGATTTCGGCATAGCGCCGCAGGAAGCGGCGCAGGCGTTCGAGCCCGCTGCCGCTTTCGGACTGCGCCTCGCGCGCGGCGGCCTGAAGCATCTCAAGCCCGCGCGTGACGCACTCGACAAGGACCTGCTCCTTGTTGCCGAGGTAGTGGTAGATCGTCGGCTTGCTGATGCCGAGCGTGGCGGCCACTTCATCGAGCGAGGTCGCCTCGAAGCTTTTGGCATTGAACGCACGAACGGCCGCGCGCAGCACCGCTTCGCGCTTCTGCTCACGTTCACTCGCCCGCTCCTCTGCCGATCGGAACGGCGATCTGTCGGCAATGGACTGCGGTTCCGGCAAGTCAGGGCTCCTTGCGGGCATCTTGACAAAAAACTCTGCGTTAAGCAATCTACCGAAGAGTAGATTTTTTTGCGGAAGGCGATCGTGCTAACGCCGCGAAGAGCCGGCCGCCCAGGAAAGAGGACAGACGCAATGAAGATCGACGGAGTGGGTGCAATCGTTACCGGGGGCGCATCGGGACTTGGTGCTGCCGTTACCCGGCGCCTCGCCGCCGCTGGGGCCAAGGTCACGGTGTTCGACCTCAACGTTGACCTTGGTACGGCTATCGCCAGCGAAATCGGCGGCCAGTTCATCCCCGTCAACGTCGCGGATGAGGCTGCCGTGGAAGCAGCCGTCGAGCAGGCCGAAAGCGCGCATGGCACTGCCCGCATCTGCGTCAATTGCGCCGGCATCGGCACGCCAGCCAAGGTCATCGGACGTGACGGCAAGGCCTTGCCGCTGGCTGATTTCAACAAGATCATCACAGTCAACCTCATTGGCTCGTTCAATGTCCTGTCGAAGTTCGCTGCCCGCCTTCATGTCGCCGATCCCATCGGCGAGGAACGCGGCGTCATCGTCAACACCGCTTCCGTGGCGGCGTTCGACGGCCAGATTGGCCAAGCAGCTTACTCTGCGTCCAAAGGCGGCGTCGTCGGCATGACACTGCCCATCGCGCGCGAACTGGCGCGCTATGGCATCCGCGTGATGACGATTGCGCCGGGCCTTTTCCTGACGCCGCTGCTCGCTACGCTGCCGCAGGAAGCGCAGGATTCGCTGGGCGCGCAGGTCCCCTTCCCCAGCCGCCTCGGCCAGCCGGACGAATTTGCCCAGCTTGTCGAGAGCATCGTCACCAATCCGATGCTCAATGGCGAGACGATCCGCCTCGACGGCGCCATGCGGATGGCGCCGAAGTGAACGTCAATCATGACGCCGGCGTCGGCGCCGAACTGACGGCGCAAATCGCCGCGAAGGTCGAAGCCTTCGTGCGCGACGTGATCGTCCCGTACGAGAAGGACCCGCGCCGCGATCACCACGGCTGCCCGACCGAAGAGCTGGTTGTCGAACTGAAGGACAAAGCGCGCGCCGCCGGCGTGCTCACACCGCATATCCTCAAGGACGGCCGACATTTGTCTCAGCGCGAAACGGCAATCGTCCTTCGCGCCTCGGGGCTGTCGCCGCTGGGACCGCTGGCGGTCAACACATGCGCGCCGGACGAAGGCAACATGTACCTTCTTGGCAAGGTCGGCAGCCCGGCAATCAAGGAGCGATTCCTTCGCCCGCTGGTGGAAGGCAGGGCGCGATCGGCCTTCTTCATGACCGAGCCTGCCCTCGAAGGCGGAGCGGGTTCCGACCCCTCGATGATGAAGACCGAGTGCCGTCTCGATGGCAATCACTGGGTAGTGAATGGCCGCAAGTCGTTCATTACAGGGGCCGAAGGGGCGAAAGTCGGGATCATCATGGCCAAGTCAGTGGACGGCGCCTGCATGTTCCTCGTCGACCTTCCTGATCCCGCGATCCGGATCGACCATATTCCCAATACGATCGACAATTCGATGCCGGGCGGCCACGCCGTCATCACCATCGAGAACCTGCGGATTCCTGCCGATCAGATGCTGGGCCAATCGGGCGAAGGGTTCCGCTATGCGCAGGTCCGGCTTGCCCCGGCACGGCTTTCGCACTGCATGCGCTGGCTTGGCGCGTGCATCCGCGCGAACGAGATCGCGACTGATTACGCCTGCCGCCGCGAGGCTTTCGGCAAGCTGCTGGTCGACCACGAGGGAGTCGGCTTCATGCTGGCCGAAAACCTCATCGACCTGCGCCAGGCAGAACTGATGATCGACTGGTGCGCCGATGTGCTCGACAGCGGCGAAGCGGGCGGGGCCGAAAGCTCGATGGCAAAAGTCGCCGTGTCCGAGGCGCTGATGCGCGTGGCGGATCGCTGCGTTCAGGTGATGGGCGGCATGGGCGTGACCGATGACACCATTGTCGAACAGGTGTTCCGCGAAATACGGGCCTTCCGCATTTACGACGGGCCGACCGAAGTACACAAGTGGAGCCTCGCCAAGAAGATCAAGCGCGACTGGAAGGCACGCGCCGCATGAACATCGGCGCCGATGCCAACGCCGGCACCACCCCGGTACGCGAAGGTTACCGCTTCGACGAGGCGGCGCTCGATGCCTGGATGCAGGTGAACGTCGAGGGATATTCCGGGCCGCTCACTGTCGCGCAGTTCAAAGGTGGGCAATCGAACCCGACCTACAAACTGGTTACGCCGGGCCGCGCTTATGTCCTGCGTCGAAAGCCCCCCGGGCCGATCATCAAGGGCGCTCACGCGGTCGAGCGCGAGGCAAGAGTGCTCTCGGCGCTTGGCCCTGCCGGCTTCCCCGTCGCCCACGTCCACGGCCTCTGCACCGATGACAGCGTCATCGGCAGCTGGTTCTTCGTGATGGACATGGTCGAAGGGCGCATCTTCTGGGACGCGACTTTCCCCAACGTCGCGCGCGACGAACGCCCCGTCTATTTCGACGCCATGAACGCGACCATCGCGCAGTTGCACAGCATCGATCCAGAAGCCGTCGGACTTGGCGACTATGGACGCCCGGGAAATTATTTCGAACGCCAGATCGCGCGCTGGTCGAGGCAGTACCTCGAGGATGTCGAAGCAGGCCGCGATGCCGGCATGGACCGCTTGGTCGAGTGGCTGCCTGCGCACATTCCCGAAGGCGATGAGACCCGCATCGTCCATGGCGATTTTCGGTGCGACAACATGATCTTCCATCCCGCCGAGCCTCGCATCCTTGCCGTCCTCGACTGGGAGCTTTCCACGCTCGGCCACCCGCTTGCCGATTTTGCCTATCACGCGCTGATGTTCCGCATGCCGCCAGACATCGTGGCCGGTCTTGGCGGCGCCGATCTTGCGGCACTCAACCTCCCCGACGAGGCCAGCTACCTGCGCGATTATTGCCGGCGGACCGGGCGCGAGACAATCTCCGAGCGCGACTATGCCTTCTACATCGCCTTCAACCTGTTCAGGCTGGCGGCGATCTTTCACGGCATCAAGGGTCGGGCTGCGCGCGGCACGGCCGCCTCTGCTCATGCCAAGGAACGTGCGGCAAGCTTCCCCCGGATCGTGAAACTTGCCTGCGACAGCCTTGAGGACTTCCGATGAGCCAGCCTGTTCTTTTCGACGTCGAGAACGGCATCGCGCGGATCACGCTCAACCGCCCCGAAGCCGGCAATGCAATCGACCTGGCGATGGCACGGGCGCTTGTCGATGCCTCGATCCGCTGCCAGACCGATCCTGCGATCCGCTGCGTAGTGCTGACAGGCGCGGGACGGCTGTTCTGCGCCGGCGGTGATGTCAGCGCATTCGCGTCGGCGGGAGACGCGGTCCCGGCCTTCCTCAGCGAGCTTGCGGGAACGCTGCACATGGCGATGGCCCGCTTCGCGCGGATGGCCAAGCCCTTCCTGGTGCTCGTCAACGGCCCGGCCGCGGGCGCGGGACTCAGTATGGCGATCAGCGGCGATGTCGTCCTTGCCGCCCGCTCGGCGCATTTCACGGCGGCCTACGGCGCGATCGGCCTGACGCCCGACGGCGGGATGAGCTGGCTGCTGCCGCGCCTCGTTGGTCTGCGCAAGGCACAGGACATCATCCTCACCAATCGCCGGATCAAGGCGGACGAGGCCGAAGCCATCGGAATGATCTCGCGGGTTGTCGACGATGAAGCGCTGACCAGCGAAGGCGCGGAGACGGCCGCAAAGCTGGCGAACAGCGCCGTTGCCGCACTCGGCGCGGCGCGGGCGCTTCTTCAGGAAAGCCACTCGGCAAGCTTCGAAAGTCACCTCGAGGCTGAAACCCGCTCGATCAGCCAGGCGGGCGGGCAGCCCGAATGCCGCGAGGGCCTAGCAGCATTCTTCGAGAAACGCCCGGCGCGTTTCAGGGACCTCTGAGCGCCGCTTCTACCGCCGTTGGCGGTGGAGGGATTCCACCGCGATCAGGGCCAGACGGACATGGTCCCGGTAATCAAGCTCGGAATGGACGAACCCGATCCGGCCGTTGCGGGCGATGACATAGGTCGTCCGGTCAGTTGCGCCTGATGGTATACCGGCAATCGATAGCCCCACATCGTAAGCCGACGTGATCGCGGGCGTCGCCACGCCAACCGTGAACTTGCTGCGGCATTCCTCGGTCGAAAACCGGTGCAGCGTCGGCAGGTCATCATTGGAAAGCCCGATTACCGTGGCGCCCATGGCGGCAAAGCGGTCATGCGCCTCGGCAAAGGCGCGGGCTTCGAGCGTGCAGCCCTTGGTGAAGGCTTTCGGATAGAAGTAGAGCACAACCGGCCCGCGCCGCAGCAGCGCCCGCAGGTCTACCGGAACCGTCTTGCCGGCCAGCGCGCCTTGCGTGGTGAACAGCGGCGCCCTTGTGCCGGCGAGAAGCTCGGCCTGGGCGGCGGACGGAACGATGGCGGCGAGCAGCGCTGCGAGCTGGAGTAGGAATCGTCTCATGGGGACAGGCTGAACCGTCCGGCCGGTCCTGTCCAGCAGCCTTGTCGCGGCTGGCGCACCGGCGGGCTTGACGCTCGCTTTGCCCCCAGCCTAGGCGCAGCGTACCCAGCCAGCACAGGTGACCCATGATTGCTCCCGACCGCCCCCGGCGCAGCGCGCTCTACCTTCCCGCCTCGAACGCCAAGGCGCTGTCGAAGGCACGAAACCTTCCCGCAGATGTCATCATCCTTGACCTGGAAGACTCGGTGGCGCCCGAGCTCAAGGACGGAGCCCGCGCTGCGGCTGTTGCCGCCGTGGCCGAAGGCGGCTTCGGTGCGCGTGAAGTGGTGATCCGGGCAAATGGCCTTGATACGCCGTGGGGTGCGGCGGACCTTGCTGCGATTGCGGCAACCCCGGTGAACGCGGTGCTGGTCCCGAAAGTAAGCTCGGTCGACGACATTTCTCGCTCCGAGGCGGCGCTGGCGGCCGCGCCGGCCAGCTTGCAGCTCTGGGCGATGATCGAGACCTGTGCATGCTTCGGCAAGATCGACGCTGTCGCCGCGAGGGCCACAGACACGCGGCTCTCTCTATTCGTGATGGGGATCAACGATCTCGCCAAGGAAATGCGCGCGCGCCTGACCCCTGAACGCACGCCGTTCCTGCCGCTGATGACCATGGCCGTCGTCGCGGCGCGGGCGCACGGAGTCGCCATCCTGGACGGGGTCTGCAACGAATTCCGCGATGCCGACGTGTTCATGGCGGAGGCGGAACAGGGCCGCCTTTACGGCTTCGATGGCAAGACGCTGATCCATCCCGACCAGATCGCGCTGTGCAACGCGGTCTATTCCCCCGGCGAGTCCGAACTCGCCTGGGCGCGAACCGTAATCGATGCGTTCACGTTGCCGGAGCACCAGGGCAAGGGTGCCATCCGTGTCGAGGGCAAGATGGTCGAACTGCTCCATCTTGAGCAGGCGAAGCGGCTGATGGCGGTGGCGGCGATGATAGACACCCACTCCGCCTGACCTCCCGCGATCAGTAAAAGCCGCCCTGCTCTTCGGCGAAGTTGCCGGCATCGCCGCTTTTCTCGACCGGGTTTTCCTGCTTCCGCTTCGCTGCCTGGCTCTGGCGAATCTCGGCGATCAAGGCGTCGCGCTGGGCAATCAGTTCGTCCGTGCGGTTGGCGCGCGGCGGTTCGGTATCGGGCTTGAAGGCTTCCCAGATGACAGACGACTTGGGATCGGTGCCGGGATCGGCGCCGAACACGCGCTTGCCGGTGACGCGGTCAATCTTGACCATGCGAATACCTTCAGGCGCGACGAAAGGCATGTGCGACCAGCGCGGATAGGTCGCCTGCACGACCTGCTTGAACATCGGCGCGGCGATCCGGCCGCCTTGCGCATAGCCGCCCAGCGAGCGCGGCCTGTCAAAGCCGAGATAGACCCCGCCGACGTATTGCTGCGATCCGCCGACGAACCATACGTTGGTCGGCCCGGTGGTGGTACCCGTCTTGCCGAACAACGGCAGCTTGAGATCGCGCAGCACTTCGGCGGTGCCGCGCGTCACCACGCCTTCAAGCATGTGGACCACCTGATAGGCCGTGCGCGGGTCCATCACCTGCTTGCCGCGTACTGCGAAGCGCGGCATCGGGCGGCCGTCCCACTGCGGCAGGTTGCAGCGCTGGCAACGCCGTTGGTCGGCGCGCCAGATGACCCTGCCGTTGCGGTCCTGCACGAAGTCGATAAGCGAGGGCTCGTTCTGGATGCCGTTTGCGGCGAGCGCGGAATAGGCGTTGACCATCTGCAGTACAGTGGTGTCACCCGCACCCAGCGAGAACGAGAGGTAGGGCGGATACTTGCCGATCCCGACCCGGTCGAGCGTCTTGATGACGTTGTCCATGCCGGTATCGTTGGCGATGCGGACCGTCATCAGGTTGCGCGACTGCTCGAGTCCCCAGCGCATTGTGTGGTTGCCGCTGCCCCCGCCGCCGCCGAAGTTGCGGAAGCATTTCTGGCCGAGGCGCGAGCCCTGATAGACGCAGAACGTCCCATCCAGCACCATCGTCGCCGGCGTCATCCCGAAATCGAGTCCGGTGCCGTAGACGAATGGCTTGATGGTCGATCCGGGCTGGCGCAGCGCCTGCGTCGCGCGGTTGAACGAATCGAGTCCGGCATCGAAACCGCCCTGCAGGGCCAGCACACGTCCCGAAAGCGGCTGCTGGAAAACCATGCCGCCCGAGACTTCCGGAATGGTGCGCACTGCCCACGTCGAACCGGAAACAGGCTCGGCTGCAACGACGTCGCCTTCGCGCAGGGCATCCGGCATCCCCGTCAGCCCGGCCGTCGTGCCGTCGGCAAAACCGATGGAGCCGCTCGATCCGCTGCGTTCGAGCACCAGCCCGACCCGCCAGTCCTTGTAGCTGACCGACTTGTTGAGCAGCGCAAGCTGCGAGCGCCAGCCCTCTCGGTCAAGGTTGATATGCGCGATCGGACCGTGCCACGGCCTGCCCGAGGAATAGCGCAGGATGCCGGCACGCAGCGCGTCCTGCGTTGCTTTCTGAAGGGCGGGATCGAGCGAAGTCCGCACCCAAAGGCCGCCGGCATAGACGCTGTTCGGGCCATCCTCGGCCTTTTCGCCATAACGGGCGATGAGGCGGCGGCGCACTTCCTCCACGAAATAGCCGACTGAGGGATCATAAGCGTCGGGACGGCGGGCAATGATGCCAAGCGGCTGCGCCTTGGCCATGTCGGCTTGCGGCTGAGTCACCCAGCCGTTGCTGACCATCCCGTCGATCACCCAGTTGCGGCGCTCGATCGCGGCTGCGGCATTGGCGGCGCGGCCATAGCGTTCGGGCGCCTTGGGCAGGATCGCGAGGAAAGCCGACTCCTGAAGATTGAGTTCGCCCACGTCCTTGCCGAAATAGGCGCGCGCGGCGGCCTGCACGCCGAAGCTTTGCCGGCCAAGCGGGATCTCGTTGAGATATAGTTCGAGAATCTGCTGCTTGTTCAGCGTCGCTTCGATCCGGCCCGCGACGATCATTTCCTTGAGCTTGCGCGTCACGGAATATTCGTCGCCGATCAGGATGTTCTTGGCGACCTGCTGCGTGATGGTCGAGCCGCCCTTGGCGCGCCTGCCCGACCCCAGCTTGGCGACATAATCGATCACCGCGCCCGCAAGACCCGGATAATCGACGCCGCCGTGCGTCCAGAACGTCTTGTCCTCGGCCGAGAGGAAGGCGTTGATCATCGGTTTGGGAAAATCAACGAAGCGCAGCTGCACGCGCCGCTCACGTGCATAACTGTAGACGATCTGGCCCTGATCCGCGCGCACCATGGTCGGCAGCGGGGGCTGGTAATCGAGCAGCTTCTCAGCCGAGGGCAGCGTCCGGATAACGGTCAGCCAGAGCAGCGCATAGAGGAACACCAGTCCCAGCGCGATCTTGCCTGTCAGCCGGAAACGCGCATTTTCCTGCCAGTTCTGGCGCGTCCAGCCCCACAGCCCGCTCGCATTGCGCCGGATGCGGTAATGCAAGGCCCGGCCATCTGCGGCCTGATTGCCTGCAGAAGTTCCGCTGGCGGATTGATCGTCAGTCATCGGAAGCGGCCTCTAGCATGACCGCTTTAACCTGCGCCAGAGCAATACCGCCTTCCGTCCCGCATGCCGCTTGGCTTGCCAGCGCGCTCATGGCCCGGCCCCGGACTGGCGGGCAAAATAAACCCGTATCGCCCGCGTCGCCGCGCCCGCAAGAAGCTCCCGCCCTTTGGCCGAAGCCAAGAATGCGGCATCCTGCGCGTTGCTGATATAGCCTGACTCGAACAGGACCGATGGCAGGTCGGGCGACTTGAGCACAACGAACGCGGCCGATTGCACGTCGTCGTCGTGCAAAGGCACCCTCCCCGCCAGTTCTCGCAGGATCAGCCGCGCAAAAAGGCTCGAGCGGCGAATGGTCTCGTCCTGCGACAGGTCGACGAGGATGGCGCTGACCTGATCCGTCTCACGCGCCAGCGAAATCCCGTTGATCACGTCGGCGCGGTTTTCCTTTTCGGCAATGCGCGCCGCAGCCTGGCTCGAACCCTTCTCGGACAGGATATAGGCGCTGGCGCCCCGCGCATCGACGCCTTCCTCGCTGTCTGCGTGGATCGAAAGGAACAAGTCCGCGCCCAACCGCCTTGCAATGCCTGACCGCTCTTGAAGCACCATGAAGCGGTCGTCGTCGCGGGTCAGTGCAACGCGGATGCCACCTCCAGCCAGCAGACGGTCGCGCACTGCCTTGGCGAGTGCCAGCGTGACCTGCTTCTCGCGAACCGATCCAAGCCCCGCGCCTGGGTCACGCCCGCCATGTCCGGCATCGATGACAACCAACGGCCGGCTTGCATCTGATGGACCCTGAACCTGCGGCAAACCGATGAGTCCGCCCGCCGGCGGCAACTCGACCCGCACAACGTACTCACGGCCGCGGCTGGCAGGGCCAAAAACGCGATCAACGTAAAAGAGACCGCCGAACACGGCGACCGGCAGCAGGACCAGCAACGCGATCTGGAGCAAGCGGGGCATGGCGTGTGGCTAGGCGGGGAACGGCCTTCATGCAATGTTCGCACTTTCCGATACGCACAGCCACGTAAGCACTTCGCACCCGAAGCGGCTATTGGTGAGGGCGGGAAGGATCTTGCCGTTCAGCACGTTGGGTGCTACTCCTTCTGTCGCAGGGCAAGTCCCGCCGGTAAGGCATCCGTAACCGGTCTGGCCGCAAAGCCGCCGGCGCGGCGCTTGGCTTAGGTTTGCTCCGCATCCATATTCCGCAAGAACCTTGCCGGATCTGACAGGTTGAAGCGATCAATGAGAAATCCCCTGCCGTTTTGTCCGCCGACGCGCCCTGGCGCGCAGGCCGGATCGATGGCAGGCGTCGCGCGTTGGTTTTCGCCGCGCAATCTCCCGATCGCAGACACGCAAAGCATCGTCCCTGGCCTGGCCCGGGACACTCTCATCGGACCCGCCGGCGCGCATTCGCGTTCCGGCTTCACCCCCGAACAACCGACTGCATTCCCGGCCCGGACGTCCGTCCCGACGGGAGAATGCGGCATGAACCAAGAAAAGAGCGCAGCCATGCCGGTACGTGATGTGCCGCGGCGCGCCTGGAGATTTTACAATGACAACGCGCATGTTGATCGATGCGCGCCACCCGGAAGAAACCCGGGTGGCGGTGCTTACTGGCAATCGCATCGAGGAATTTGATTTCGAGTCGGCAGACCGGAAGCAAATCAAGGGCAACATTTATCTGGCCAAGGTCACGCGGGTCGAACCCTCGTTGCAGGCCGCTTTCGTCGATTTCGGAGGCAACCGGCACGGGTTCCTGGCGTTTAGCGAAATCCATCCGGACTATTACCAAATCCCGAAGGAAGACCGCGAGGCGCTCCTTGCCGAAGAAGCCGCGCACGCTGAGGAAGAGGCCGCGCTGCGCGCCGCTGACGACGCGGACGAGGACGACGATCCGGGCAGCGAGTATGACCCGGACGATCTTCGCGGCGAACACGGCGTCACCGAAGTCGATACTTCCGAGATCGATCATGTCGCTACCATAGAGGGCGGTCACGTCGAAAGCGGATACGACGACGACGACGGCCATGGCGACGAAAACGGCCATTCGCGCGACTACGAGTCGCGCGGCGACGATTCGGAAGACGAGGACGATCGCGGGTCCCGCCCTCGCGGCCAGCGCCGCCAGGGCGGTCGCGGTCGCTCGAAGGCGATGGACGATGTCCGCGCCAAGCGGATGGCCTTGCGTCGCCGCTACAAGATCCAGGACGTCATCCACAGGCGTCAGGTCCTGCTGGTCCAGGTCGTCAAGGAAGAGCGCGGCAACAAGGGCGCGGCGCTGACCACTTATCTCAGCCTTGCGGGCCGTTATTGCGTACTCATGCCCAATTCGAGCCATGGCGGCGGCATCAGCCGCAAGATCAGCTCGAGCACCGACCGCAAGCGCCTCAAGTCGATCATTGCCGAGCTGGCCCTGCCCCGCAGCATGGGCTGCATCGTGCGTACTGCCGGGCTTTCGCGCACCAAGACCGAGATCAAGCGCGACTTCGACTATCTCGCCCGACTGTGGGACGAGATTCGCGATAACACGCTCCAGTCGGTGGCGCCGGCGCTGATCCATTCAGACAGCGACCTCATCAAGCGGGCGATCCGCGACATCTACAATCGCGACATCGAGGAAGTCGTCGTCGAGGGCGAAGGCGGATACCGCGCCGCCCGCGATTTCATGAAGCTGCTGATGCCCAGCCATGCGCGCCGGGTTAAAGCCTACGTCGATCCGGTCCCTCTGTTCCAGCGATATGGGGCCGAGGACCAGCTGACCGCGATGTATGATCCCGAGGTGCAGCTAAAATCGGGCGGCTACATTGTCATCAACCCGACAGAGGCGCTGGTGTCCATCGACATCAACTCGGGACGTTCCACCAAGGAACACGGCATCGAGGCAACGGCGCTCAACACCAACCTTGAAGCCGCGCGCGAAATCGCCCGCCAGCTGCGCCTGCGCGACATGGCTGGCCTTGTCGTCATCGACTTCATCGACATGGAATACGGCTCGAACGTCCGCAAGGTCGAGAAGGCTATGAAGGACGCGCTCAAGAACGATCGCGCCCGGATTCAGGTCGGCCGGATTTCCAGCTTCGGCCTGATGGAAATGAGCCGCCAGCGCCTGCGCACCGGTGTTCTCGAGGCGACGACTCGTTCCTGCCCTCACTGCGATGGATCAGGACTCGTCCGCACCGCCAGCTCGGCCGGGCTATCGGCGCTGCGCATGATCGAGGACGAGGCGGCCAAGGGTCGGGGCAGCGTGATTTCGCTTTACGCCAGCCGCGAAGCCACGATTTACGTGCTCAACGCCAAGCGCGCCGACCTTGCGGAAATCGAGGAGCGCTACGGCGTGCGCGTCGAGGTCCTGCCGGAAGGCGAAGACGAAGGCGCCAAGATGCGCGTTGCCTCGTCCGGACCGCGCCCCGAATTCGTGCCCCGCTTCGAGCCGGTCGTTGTGGAAGAGGACGACTTCGACCTGCCAGAGGAAGAGGACGAAGGCGAAGAGTTCGAGGAAGAACAGCGCAGCGAGGCGGGCGAGGACTCGAGCGACGATGCCCGCCGCAAGCGCCGCAAGCGCCGCCGGGGTGGCCGCAGCCGCGATCTCCGTGACGAGCGTCCGGAAGGTGAAGGTGCGGGCGATTATGACGGTGACGCTGCCACTGCCGATGAAGATGGCGCGGAGACAGCCGAGGATGCCGCATACGAGCAGGATGGCGAAGGCGAAGACGGCGACGCCCCCCGCAAGCGCCGCCGCCGCGGTGGACGCCGCAGGCGCGGCCGTGGCCGGGGCGACGAGGCTGGCGAAGGCACGGCCGAGGATGGCCGCGACGAATCCGGCTACCCTGAAGGGGAGAACGCTGGCGAACCCGCCCTCGAGGTCGCGGAAGTCGCAGTAGAGACTTCCGCAGACGCCGAACCCGCGCCCGAAGCTCCGCGCAAGCGCGGTCGCCGCAAGAAAGCTGACGTAGCCGAAGCTGCCGAAGCCCCGGCTGCGGAAGTTGTCGTGGAAGCGGGAGCGGAAGCACCCGCCGAGGCACCCGCCGAAACACCGGCCGCGAAGCCGGCGCGTGGCCGCCGCAAGAAAGTGGTGGAACCCGCTGCCGAGGTAGCAGCTGCCCCGGAGGCGCTCGTCGAGATGCCTGCCGAGGAAGCACCGACCAAGCCCAAGCGGGCACGACGCAAGAAGGCCGAAGCCGTCGCGGGCGACGAGGCTCCCGGAGAGCCGGCCGAAGCCCAGCCAGTGCCTGCAAACGATGCGGGCGTTAGCGACGGAGCCTCGGCCGAGGCCGACGAAGGTCAGAACCCCGATGGTTCTGCCCGCCGGGGCTGGTGGCAGCGCACGTTCGGCGACTGATCGATCATCCGGACGAACCTGGCAGAGCCTGTCTCCGCCGGGTTCGTCCCGAGATTGAACGTTCTCAGCCCTGACGGACCGCAGTTCCCCACTCCATGTACCCGGCGAAGCGCGGCATCTTTTTCATGTACTCGGTGCCAAGCGGCGCCACGGTGAACCCGGCTTTGGATATCGCTGGCGTCACCGGCCGTGTCAGATGGCAATTGCCCAGCAGGCGCTTCCAGACCGGTTCAATGCGGCGCTGCGTGGCAGCGACGCCTGCATCGGGCGCACGACCGTGCTCAAGGAAAATGTAGGTTCCGCCCGGTTTCAGCACGCGGCGGATCTCGGCAATCGTCTGCGTGTGATCATCGACCGAGCACAGCGTCAGCGTGCAGACCACAGTATCGAAGCTTTCGTCCTCGAATGGCATGTTCTCGCCAAATCCCTGCCGGATGTCGACCGCCCATCCCTTCGCGGCAGCAGCGCTGCGCGTATAGTCAAGTCCCTTGACGCTCGGATCGAGCCCTGAATAGGACGTGATCAGGTCGGCTTGCAGGAATTGCTGGTTAAGCCCACCGCCGCAGCCGAGTTCAAGCACCTTGCCCCGCGCCAGCGTTACGGTCTGGCTGCGGAGCTTCATGATCGGACCTGCCGCTGCCGCCGATTTGATGATACGTGGGACGACTTTCTCGTCCCACCAGTGTGCAAGTCCCATCTGTCCCTCCGTCTTGTGTCACGGAGTGTGCACACCATTGCTCCCGCAGACAAGGACTCACTCCAGCGGCGCGATCCGGGTCTGCTTGACGGCTTCAAGCGCAATGATCGACTTGGTGTCGCGCACGCCGGGAATGCGGACCAGCGATTTGAGGGTGATCTGATTGAGATGCTCGACATCGCGGGCAATGACGTGAAGCAGGTAGTCCATGTCCCCGGTCACGGCATGGCAGGCGATCACATAGGGGTTGTCGAGCACGGCCTGCTCGAAGCGGCTGATGTTGTCGTCGGTATGCGCCTGAAGGTTGATCAGCACGTAGACGTCGAGCTGATAGCCCAGTTTCCGCAGATCAAGCACCGGCTCGTAGCTCGTAATCACCCCTTCATCCTCAAGCCGCTTGAGCCGACGGCTGACCGGAGTGGGCGAGAGGGAGACACGTTCGGCAATCGTGACGACGGGCATGCGCGCGTCCTCGATCAGGCATCGCAGGATCGCGCGGTCGAACCGGTCAAGTTCCATATATCGCCTGCTATTCGTCAGATTTGGTGAATATCACTAACGTGAGTTGCTGAGTAAGGCAAATCAGCACGGAAATCGTGGTCTCGACGTGGTATAATGGCATCATGCAAAAACCCGCTTCCGCTCGCAGCTCCGTAGCCCTGAGAGGCGACTATGCGCACGCCGACGCGGCCTGGTGCGTGCCGCAGGATTGGCACGCCTATACTCCGGACATGCATCATCGCTGGCAGCGGCTCTATGCCCGCCAAGGTCGTCTTGCGAAGCGGCACGCCGCGAGCGCAGTCGTCGCAGGGCTGGATCGCCTTGACTGTGCTGACGCTATTCCCGATTTTGCCCGGACCAACGAGGTGCTGGGCGCCGCGAGTGGATGGCAACTGGCCAGCGTGCCTGGCTTCATTCCAGACGATATCTTCTTCGCGCACCTCGCCGCCCGGCGCTTTCCTGTAACACGCTGGCTTCGCGAGGAGGACGAGCTCGATTATCTGGTCGAACCTGATGTATTCCACGACTTTTTCGGGCACGTCCCGCTGCTTCTCGATCCCGGCTTCGGGGATTTCCTGCAGGCTTATGGCCGCGCCGGCGAGCGCGCCATGGCGATGGACGCCCTCCCCATGCTGGCGCGCATCTACTGGTACACGGTCGAGTTCGGGCTTATCGAGGAAGGCGGCGCGCTCAAGGCCTATGGCGCAGGGCTGGTATCATCCGCCGGAGAGCTGGTTCACGCGGCCACCGCTCCCGGCGTTCTGCGGCTTCCCTTCGATCCGGTGCGGATCATGCGGACCGATTACAGCATCGATGCGTTTCAGCCCTGCTACTTCGTGATTTCCGGGATCGACCAGCTGGTCGACAGCCTGGCGGCGCTCGATTTCGGACCGGTCTACGAAATGTGGCGCGACGTGCCGCCGATCCCTGCGGGCGAGCGCCTCTTCGGCGAGACCGTGTGGTCGGGTGCTGATCTGAAAGGCCCAAGCGATGCCTGATCTGTTCGACAACCCGATCGGTCTCGACGGCTTCGAATTCGTCGAGTTCTCCGCACCTGGCAGAGGCGTGCTCGAACCGGTCTTCGAGGCTATGGGGTTCCTGCGCGTCGCCCGCCACCGCTCGAAGGATGTCGAGCTGTGGCGGCAGGGCGGGATCAACTTCATTACCAATTACGAGCCGCACTCGCCGGCGTGGTACTTCTCCCGCGAGCATGGGCCGAGCGCGTGCGGCATGGCCTTCCGGGTGCGCGACGCCCATCATGCCTACCGCGAACTGCTGGCCCGCTCGGCCGAGCCGGTCGAAGTCCGCACAGGCCCGATGGAACTGCGGCTTCCGGCCGTTCGCGGCATCGGCGGCGCGATCATCTACCTGATCGATCGTTATGCCGGAAATGGCGCGGGTGACCTCAGCATCTATGACATCGATTTCAGCTGGCTGCCGGGGTCGGATCGCAACCCGGCCGGCGCGGGCCTGGGGCAGATCGATCACCTCACGCACAACGTCTATGGCGGCCGCATGGCCTTCTGGGCCGATTACTATGAGAGCCTGTTCAATTTCCGTGAGATCCGCTTCTTCGACATCAAGGGCGAGTATACCGGGCTGACCTCGAAAGCGCTGACCGCGCCGGACGGCAAGATCCGCATCCCGCTCAACGAGGAGAGCGCGGAGGGCCGGGCCGGCGGCAAGGGCCAGATCGACGAGTTCCTGCGCCGCTTCAACGGCGAGGGCATCCAGCATATCGCGCTCTCCTGCGAAGACCTTGCGGCCACTTGCGACAAGCTGCGGCACGCCGGGGTTCCGCTCGCCTCGGCGCCGCCCGATTCCTACTACGACATGCTGGCCGAGCGCCTCCCGGGCCACGGCCTTGACGTCGGCGCGCTGCAATCGCGCGGCATCCTGCTCGACGGCACGACCGAGGGCGTGGCACCCCGGCTGCTGCTCCAAATCTTCAGCGAAGCCCTGATCGGCCCCGTGTTCTTCGAATTCATCGAGCGCCGGGGCGACGAGGGTTTCGGCGAAGGCAACTTCCGCGCGCTGTTCGAAAGCATGGAGCGCGATCAGCTACGTCGCGGGGTGCTGACGCCGCAGGAGGAAGCTCAATGAACGAGATGACACCCCCGCCGGTGCTGGGGGGCGTGCACCACGTCGCCTACCGCTGCCGGGACGCGAAGCAGACCGTCGAGTTCTACCGCGACGTGCTGGGCATGGATTTCCTGCTGGCGATTGCCGAGGACAAGGTGCCCTCGACCGGCGCGCCGGACCCCTACATGCACGTTTTCCTCGATGCGGGCGGCGGCAATGTTCTCGCCTTCTTCGAGCTGCCCGCCTCCGCCCCGATGGGCCGCGATAAGGCGACTCCCGAGTGGGTGCAGCACCTTGCCCTGAAGGTCGCCGACATGGACAGCCTGATGGCCGGCAAGGCGCGGGCCGAGGCACGCGGCCTCGATGTCGTCGGGCCGGTGCATCACGGCATCTTCAAGTCGATCTACTTCTACGATCCCAACGGCCACCGCATCGAACTCGCCTGCGACATCGGCACGCCCGACCAGATGGAGCGGCTGAAAGGCGTGGCACAGGACATGCTCGACGAGTGGGCCATTACCCGCAAGGCACCGCGCCATGCCGCATGGCTCCACGAGATGGGCGGAGCCGGCGAATGAAGCTCGCCTCGCTCAAATCCGGCCGCGACGGGCGGCTCGTCGTCGTCTCGCGCGATCTCACGCGCTGTTGCCCGGCGGATGGCATCGCGCCCACGCTTCAGGCCGCGCTTGATGATTGGGCGCAGGTTGCGCCGCGCCTCGAAGCGCTGGCCCGCGATGTCGAGCATTCGGCCGTACCTTGCCTGCGCTTTCACGAGCGCGAGGCTGCCGCACCCCTTCCCCGCGCCTACCAATTCGCCGATGGCAGCGCCTATCTCAATCATGTCGAACTGGTGCGCAAGGCACGCGGGGCCGAGGTGCCCGAAAGCTTCTACAGCGATCCGCTCATGTATCAGGGCGCTTCCGACGGGTTTCTGGGTCCGCGCGATCCCATTCCACTGGCGGATGATGCCTGGGGCGCCGATTTCGAGGCCGAAGTGGCAGTCATCACCGATGACGTACCGGCAGGCGTCTGCGCCAACGATGCCGCCGGTCACATTCGCCTCGTCATGCTGTGCAACGACGTCTCGCTGCGCAACCTGATCCCGGCAGAACTGGCCAAGGGCTTCGGCTTCTTCCAGTCCAAACCGCATTCGGCTTTCTCGCCTGTTGCCGTCACGCCCGACGAGCTGGGGGAGGACTGGCGCGGGGGGCTGCTCCATCGCCCGATGCTGGTCTCGCTCAACGGCATACCGTTCGGCAGGCCGCAGGCGGGGGCCGACGCGGCGTTCAGCTTGCCCGAACTGGTCGCGCACGCCGCGAAGACGCGCAGCCTCGGTGCTGGAACGATCATCGGATCGGGCACCATTTCCAATGGCGATCGCGGCGGCGGGCCGGGCCGTCCGGTGTCCGAGGGCGGGCTCGGCTACAGCTGCATTGCAGAAATCCGCGTCGTTGAGCAGCTTCTCCACGGCGCGCCGCAGACTCCGTTCCTTCGAGCGGGGGACCAGGTCTCCATAGACATGCTCGACCGGCACAATCGCTCGATTTTCGGCAGGATCGAACAGGACGTGATCGCTGCATGACTGACATTGTCACAACCCCTGAAACGCTCTTCGAACTGGTCCGCAGGGTGCTGGGAAGCGACGGTGCAGCCTCGGCATTGTCGCTGCTCGACATAGATTCCCGGCTCCACGGCAGCGGCGCGGAGGTATCGCGCGCGCAAGTTGCCATGGCGCTCAACATTTGCCTCTACGCCAGGCTTCTGGAGCGCGTTCCTTCTGCCAAGCGCTATGCGGCGCGAGTACGCGCGTCTGGCGAGCGCGTCAGCTTCGACCACGGGGCGCTGCGCACGGTCGATGGGCCGACCGGCGCGCTGCCGCGAGGCATTGCTGCCTTTGGCCGGGTTCTCGAACCGCTGGGCTACCGTGCCGCCGGCCGCTATCCTCTCCCCCGGCTGCGCATGACCGGGCGGGCGTTCGTCCATGCCGACTTGCCCGAGACAATTCCGCAATTTTTCGTCAGCGAACTGCACGTGGCGGACTTGCCCGAACATGCAAGAAACGCGGCGCAGCGCGTGTTCGGCGCGTCGAGCGACCCCCTTGGCGCGCCGGAACGGGCAGCGCTTGCGGCGCTGGATAGCGCAGGGACCTGCCCGCTGGACCTCGCCGCCGCAGCCCTGCCCGGCCTTGTCGCAGCCTTTGATCGCCAGCACCATACTCCCGCGCTCGCCGATTACGAAACCCTGCTCGCCGTTTCCGCCGAGGCGGCGTGGATCTCGACGGAGGGCAATGCCTTCAACCATGCGACCGACCGGGTCCGGGATGTCGAGGCGCTGGCCCGCGAGCTTGCTGCCGACGGCTTTGCCATGAAGCCGGCGGTCGAGCACTCGGCAAACGGGCGCGTGCATCAGACCGCGATCCTTGCCGATCCAGTCTTGCGGCAGTTCCGCCTCACAGACGGCAGCCTTAAAACGCGCAGCGTCCCCAGTTCGTTCTACGAGTTCATCACGCGAGAGCGCGATCCGCGAACCGGCGCACTGGACCTCACATTCGACAGCGGCAACGCAACGGGCATCTTCGCCGTGACGAGCGCGCGATGACCGTGCGATGACCGGGCCGCTCGTCTCGCTAGATCCCGCCACGGGAGAAGTCGTCTGGCAGGGTGCTGCGGCAAGCGCTGGCGAAGTTCACACCGCCGTAGAACAGGCTCGCGCCGCGCTGCCCGACTGGTCGCACGCACCGCTTGAAGACCGCATCGCGATGGCGCGCGCCTATCGCGGGGTGCTGGAGAACCGAAAGGACCAGCTCGCCGAACTGATCGCCCGCGAAACCGGCAAGGCGCTGTGGGACGCACGCGGCGAAGTCGCAGCAACAATCGGAAAGATCGAGCTTTCCATAGCCGCGCACGCCGAACGCGCGGGTGAGCGCCATGCCGCTCAACCTTTCGGCGAAGCGGTCCTGCGCCACCGTCCGCACGGGGTCATGGCCGTACTCGGGCCTTTCAATTTCCCCGGACACTTGCCGAATGGGCACATCGTGCCAGCACTCATCGCCGGCAATACCGTGGTGTTCAAACCGTCAGAACTGACCCCGGCGGTGGGCGAAGCGATGCTGGCCGCTTGGCGCGAAGCGGGGTTGCCACGGGGCGTGCTTGAAATCGTGCAGGGCGGGCGCGAGACCGGGGCGGCGCTGGTCGAGGCGGAGATCGACGGGCTGCTGTTCACCGGATCGGCCGCAGCCGGCGCGCACTTCCGGCGGCTGTTCGCGGACCGTCCGAACGTCATTCTTGCGCTCGAACTTGGCGGCAACAACCCACTGGTTGCCTGGGACGGAGATGTCGAAGAGGTAGCGGCCATCGTGCTGCAATCGGCGTTCATGACCACCGGCCAGCGCTGTTCCTGCGCGCGGCGGCTGATCGTGCCGGAGGGCGCCTTCGGCGAGACCCTAGTCCATGCGGTTGCCGGGCTGGCCCCGGGCCTGCGGGTCGGCGCCTGGAACGAACTGCCTGAGGCGTGGATGGGGCCGCTTGTTTCGGCACACGCGGCTGAGCAAGCCATGGCGCAAGCCGCGCGGCTCGCCGCTCTTGGGGCGCGCACGATCCGCCCGCTGGGCGCCATCGAGGGCCGCAATCCCGCGTTCGTCACACCAGCGATTTTTGACATTACCGGGATTGCTGCGCCCGATGAGGAAATCTTCGCGCCCGTGCTCCAGGTGCAGCGCGTGGCCACGTACGACGACGCGCTGATCGCCGCCAATGCGACGCGATTTGGCCTCGCGGCCGGCCTCGTCAGCGAGGACGATGCGCTGTGGCGGCGTTTCGTTCACGAGAACCGAGCCGGCGTCGTCAACCGCAACCGGCCGACCACGGGCGCATCGGGCGCCATGCCGTTCGGCGGCAGCGGCGCATCGGGCAATCATCGTCCCAGCGGGTACTACGCGGCCGATTACTGCGCATGGCCGGTCGCCAGCTTCGAGGCGGCGACAGCGGCGGGCAACCGCGCGGCCCTTGACGGAGTTCTGCAGCGATGAACCGGCTTGAGGCGGGCCAACAGGACATGATCGCGGCCATCGATCCCGCTGTTATGCTGGCGCGCACGCTCGCCTGGGCAGAGGTGAACAGTGGGACCGCCAACCTTGCCGGACTTTCCCACATGGCCGGGATGCTGGCCGATGAGTTCTCGGTCCTCCCCGGCACACTGTCACTCCACGATCCCGCGCCGGCGAAGCGGGTGGATGCATCAGGCAATCTGCAGGACGTGGGATATGGGCGGCACCTTGTCCTGCGGGTGCGGCCCGAGGCGCAGCGGCGGGTGATCCTGACAGGACACATGGACACCGTGTTCGGCCCAGATCAACCCTTCCAGACCTGCCGCTGGCTTGACGGGGATACGCTGAACGGCCCCGGCACGGCGGACATGAAAGGCGGTCTAGCGCTGATGCTGGCGGCGCTTGAGGCATTCGAAAGCACATCGCCCGCGCTCGGTTATGACGTGCTCATCAACAGCGATGAGGAAGCCGGCTCACTCTCCTCCGGCCCGCTGATTGCCGAGCTGGCGGCCGCAAAAGTCGCCGCGCTTACCTACGAGCCTGCGCTTGCCCACGGCAGGATGGCGCGCGGCCGCCCCGGATCAGGCAACTTCGCTGCCGTGGTCACTGGCCGGTCGGCCCACGCGGGGCGCAATCCCGAGGACGGGCGCAACGCGCTTGTCGCAGCGGGCGACCTTGCCCTGCGACTTTCGGCGGCCGGGCAGGAAGGCCTGAGCGTCAACCCCGCGCGGATCGAGGGCGGCGGCCCCAACAACATGGTTCCCGCGCTTGCGGTGCTTCACTTCAACATGCGGCCTGCGGATGCGGCGCTGGCCGGGGCGGCGCAGCGGGCCATCGACAAGGCGGTTGCCGGCGTTGGCCAAGCGCACGATGTCGCCATCTCCGTCCACGGCACTTTCGGCCGCCCGCCCAAGCCAATCAGCGCCGAAACCGAGCGCCTTTTCTCGCTGGTCCAGGCCTGTGCCGCAGACCTTGGCGAACCGCTCGACTGGCACGACACTGGCGGAGTGTGCGACGGCAACAACATCGCGGCCTGCGGCGTGCCCGTGATCGACACCATGGGCGCCTGCGGCGGGGCGATCCATTCAGCGGACGAGTTCCTGACGGTCAGTTCGCTGCGGGCGCGCGCGGCCCTTTCGGCGTTGGTCCTCCACCGGCTCGATATAGGGGAGCTGCCGGCATGACCCACCTCGTGCGCGCCGCCTCGCCCGCCGATCTAGACGCGATCTACCGCATGGCCAAGCGCACCGGCGGCGGTTTCACCAACCTGCCGCCCGACCGCGCCGCGCTTGCTGCAAAACTTGACCTCGCGGCCGAGGCCTTTGCACGCGAGGCCGACACGCCAAGCGACGACCGCTTCGTCTTCGTCTTGGAGGATACTGCGCGCGGCACCATCGTCGGCACATGCCAGATATTCGCACGGGTCGGCTCACCGCTGCCGTTTTACAGCTACCGGCTTGGCGCGATGACCCAGCACAGCAAGGAACTTGACCGCACCTTCCGCGCCGAATTGCTCACCTTGTGCACCGATCTTGACGGCACAAGCGAAGTAGGAGGCCTGTTTCTGCTGCCTGGCGAGCGCGCGGGGGGCATAGGCAAGCTGCTGGCGCGCAGCCGCTACCTGTTCATCGCCATGCACCGCGCCCGCTTTGCCGATCGCACCATCGCCGAGCTGCGCGGCGCGCATGACGAAACAGGCAACTCGCCGTTCTGGGACGGCGTCGCCGGACGGTTTTTCGGGATGAGCTTTCGCGAGGCCGACGAATTTAACGCCGTGCGCGGCAACCAGTTCATCGCCGACCTGATGCCAAAGCACCCGATCTACACCGCGATGATTCCCGAAAGTGCCGCCGCGGTGATCGGCGTGCCGCACGCATCGGGCCGCGCCGCGATGCGGATGCTGCAGAACGATGGCTTTGCCTATGATGGCTATGTCGACATCTTCGATGGCGGGCCGACGATGATCGCCGCGACTGACCGGATCATCGCCGTGCGCGATTCGCGCGTCAGGACCGTGGTGGCCATCGAAGCGCATTCCGGTGCCGGCCCCTCGTTGGTCGCCACAGGCCGCCTCGCGGCGTTCCGGGCCACTTGCGCGCAGGTGGCTGAGGTCGGGAAAAACGTTGTCATCGATCAGGAAGCCGCGCGCGTGCTTTGCCTGTCGGTTGGCGACACGGTTTCCGTGGTGGATCGTTGAATCCGCCATGCTGACAGAAATCAACTTTGACGGGATCGTCGGCCCCAGCCACAACTACGCCGGGCTGAGCCTGGGCAACCTGGCATCATCGCGCAATGCGGGCACAGAATCCTCACCCCGGAAGGCGGCGCTAGAGGGCATCGCCAAGATGCGCACCTGCCTCGATCTGGGCCTGACGCAAGGCATTCTCTTGCCACATGACCGTCCGAACGAGGGCTGGCTGGGTGGGCTCGGCACTGCGATAGCGGATGCGCCGGGCGAACTGCGCGCCAGTGCGATGTCGGCTTCGGCAATGTGGGCGGCCAATGCCGCGACCGTCTCGCCCGGCCCCGACACAGCCGACGGCCGCTGCCATCTCACCGTCGCCAACCTGATGACCATGCCGCACCGCAGCCACGAATGGCCGGGCACGCTCGCTCAACTTTGCCTTGCCTTTGCCGACTCGGCGAATTTTGCCGTCCATGAACCCGTCCCTGCGCCGTTCGGCGACGAAGGCGCGGCCAACCACATGCGGCTTTGCGCGGACCATGGCGAGCCCGGCATCGAGGTGTTTGTGCATGGGCGCCACAGCGGAGCCTTCCCCGCCCGCCAGCACGCAGAGGCCAGCACAGCCGTCGCGCGGCTCCACCGGCTCGGTCCCGGCAGCGTCCTTTTCGCCGAGCAATCGGGCGAGGCCATCGCTGCCGGCGCCTTCCATAACGATGTCGTCGCGGTCGCCCACCTCAACGTGCTCTTCGCGCACGAACAGGCCTTTGCCGACCCGGCCTCCCTCTACGGCGCACTGCGGAAACGCCTGTCTTCGTTTCACCTGATCGAGGTGCCGGCCAGCGCGGTCGGCCTTGAGGACGCAATTGCCACGTACCTGTTCAATGCCCAGCTCGTCAGCCTGCCGGAGGGCGGCATGGGCTTGATCCTTCCGGTCGAGGCGCGCGAAAACGTCAGGGTCTGGGGCTGGCTCCAAGACATGGCGCGCGGCAACGGTGTGGTCCGGCGTCTGATCCCGGTGGATCTCAAGCAGTCCATGGCGAACGGCGGTGGGCCGGCCTGTCTTCGCCTTCGCGTGGTGGCCGATCCCGCGACCATCGATCCCCGCTTTCTCGTCGACCACGCCCGGCTCGACCGGATCGCGGACGTCGTCACATCGCTGTGGCCCGAGCGGATGGCGCCCGGCGATCTGGCGCGCCCGGCACTTTGGGCCGAGCTGCGCGCGGCCCGCGAAGCTCTGCTCGCCGCGCTCGATCTTGGCGCACTGGCGTGATGGGGACACTTCCTTCCTGCCCCCTTGCCCTGCGCACGTGAATCGCTAGAGAGAGCGCGACGTGCGGGCTGCGGCCCGACCTGCGACAGGATCTCACGATGGCGACCTTCACTCTTCCCAAGAACAGCGTGATCAACAAGAAGGGCCGGCATTTCCGGGCCGAAGGCGCCACCCGGATCAAGACCTTCACGGTCTACCGCTACGATCCCGACAGCGGCGAAAACCCGCGCTACGACACGTTCGAAATCGATCTCGACACGTGCGGGCCGATGGTACTCGACGCGCTCATCAAGATGAAGAGCGAGGCGGACCCGACCCTGACCTTCCGCCGCTCGTGCCGCGAGGGCATCTGCGGCTCTTGCTCGATGAACATGAACGGGCGCAACGGCCTTGCCTGCACCACCGCGATTGAGGACCTCAAGGGCGACATCCGCATCACGCCCCTGCCACACATGGACGTGATCAAGGACCTCGTCCCCGATTTCACGCACTTCTATGCGCAGTATGCCTCGATCCGGCCCTGGCTGCAGACGGTCTCGACCACACCTTCGGGCAAGGAGCGGCTGCAATCGCCCGAACAGCGCGAGAAGCTCGACGGTCTTTACGAGTGCATCCTGTGCGCCTGCTGCTCGACCTCGTGCCCGAGCTACTGGTGGAATTCGGACAAATTCCTTGGTCCCGCGATTCTGCTTCAGGCCTATCGCTGGCTGGCGGACAGCCGCGACGAGATGACGGGCGAACGGCTTGACGAACTGGAAGACCCGTTCCGCCTCTATCGCTGCCATACGATCATGAACTGTGCCAATGTCTGCCCCAAGGGCCTGTCCCCGGCGCGCGCGATTGCCGAGATCAAGAAAATGCAGGCCGAACGTCACGTCTGATCGCGGATTATCCGGCAAAAGCATGACACGCGCGTGATGACCGGCTCTCCCGGCAGGTTGATCGTAGGTGCCGAGGCTGCGGACTATCCGGGCTGGCGTGAGTGGCAAAGTAGCCCCGCTTCGCGCTTCAACGGCGCGGTGATGGGCCGAATGCTCGTCCGGCCCGCGGGAGACATCGGCGCAGTGCTGCGCATGTTTCCCGGAGAGATTCACGGCAATGTGGGGAGAACCGTACATGGCGGTGTGATCCTCGCGCTTGTCGACATTGCCCTTTTCGCGACAATGGCAGTTCGGGAACTGGGAGACGCGAGCGCCGCTGTAACGCTTGACATGAGCAACCAGTTCATTGGCCCGGCCGCGCTTGGTCTTCCGCTAGATGCCGTTACCGAAATCCTGCGCCAGACGCGCCGGATCATTTTCATGCGCGGGCTGGTTGTTCAGGAGGGGGCGACAGTCGCCTCGTTCTCCGCATCAGTTCGCAAGTTCGAACCGAGATGACAAGCCTGATCGCTCGCTATGAAGCGCTCGTCGCGTCGGGCGAGCTTCGCTCGGATCCCGAGCAGGAAGTCGCGGCCGAGCGGCTCTACACGCTGCAACGCGCGCTCGAAGGGGCATGCCGCACGGGCGGCTTCATGTCGCGGCTGCTGGGGCGCAAGCGAGAGATGCCGCGCGGCGTCTACATGTGGGGCGGGGTCGGCCGCGGCAAGTCCATGTTGATGGACCTGTTCCACGAGACCCTCGACATCGAGGAGAAGCGGCGCACCCACTTCCATTCCTTCATGCTCGAGGTCCATGCCCGGCTGCGAGACGAGCGGCGCAAGGAATCGGGCGATCCCATCCCTCCCGTGGCCGCCGCGATTGCCTCTGGCCTACGCTGCCTCGCCTTCGACGAAATGGTCGTCAACAATTCGGCCGACGCCATGATCATGAGCCGCCTGTTCACCGCGATGATCCGCGATGAGGGCGTGACCGTGGTGACCACGTCGAACCGCGCCCCGTCCCAGCTTTACAAAGACGGCCTCAACCGTGAGCATTTCCTGCCCTTCATCGACCTGATCGAAGGCGAACTCGATGTCCTGACGCTCAATGGCCCAGTCGACTATCGCCTTCAGCGCCTTGCCGGCATGCCTACCTGGCACGCGCCGCTGGGCAAAGCGGCCACGGATCAGGTGACCGAAGCGTTCTTCCGCCTCACGGACTATCCGCCGGAAGACCGCGTTCACGTGCCGTCTGCCGATATCGACGTGGGCGGCGGGCGCATGCTGCATGTGCCCAAAAGCCTCAAGGGCGTCGGCGTGTTCAGCTTCAAGCGGTTGTGCGGCGAGGCGCGCGGGGCGGCGGATTATCTTGCGCTGGCGCAGGCATATCACACGGTCATCCTTGTCGGCATTCCGCAGATGGGGCCTGATACCCGCAACGAGGCGGCGCGTTTCGTGACGCTGATCGACGCGCTTTATGAGAACCGGGTGAAGCTGATCGTCACTGCCGCGACCGAGCCGGAGAACCTCTACGCCGCGGACGCCAGCGGCAACGTGAGCGGCCGCTTCGAGTTCGAGCGCACTGTGAGCCGCCTCAACGAAATGCAAAGCGCCGAATACATGTCTCTGGGCCACGGCGAGGATTGATCTCCGCCCTTGCAGGTGTTGACATTGCAGCAGCGCTTCCCACCTGTTTACCATTCCGGCGGCAACACCCCGCCGAGGTGGAAAATCGCATGATCGATGTCAGACCCTTTGCCAGCCTTGGTCACGCCGACCACGGATGGCTTGACGCGCGCCATCACTTCAGCTTCGCCAGCTACCGCGACCGTGCGCGGATGGGCTGGGGCAACATCCGCGTGTGGAACGACGACACGATTGCGCCGCACAAGGGTTTCGACCCGCATCCGCACAATGACATGGAGATCGTGACTTTTGTCCGAACCGGCGCAGTCACCCACCGCGACAGCCTGGGCAATGAGGGCCGAACTGCCGCGGGTGACGTCCAGGTGATGAGCGCGGGCACAGGCATCGTCCATTCCGAATTCAACCTTGAGGATGCGGCGACCACGCTGTTCCAGATCTGGATCATTCCGGACCGATCGGGCGAGGCCCCTTCATGGGGCCAGCGGCAGTTTCCCCGCGCCGAACGTTCGGGCGATTGGACCATCGTTGCCAGCGGTGCGCCCGAGGCCGACGATGCCCTGCCGATCCGGGCCGATGCGCGCGTGTTGGCGACGACGCTGACAGCGGGCCAAACGGTGAATTACCAACCCAACCCGGCGCGACATCTGTATCTGGTGGCGCCGACGGGTCGGGTAATTGTTAACGGAATCGCCGTCGAAGCCCGCGACGGGGTAGCCATCAGCGGCGAACAGCGAATCGCGGTTGAGGCTGTGAGCGACGCAGAATTGGTTATGGTCGACGCCCGCTAAACCGCGAGGCTTGAAGCACAACAGCGCAGCCCACAAATGCGAAATCCCGCAAGCTTGCGGGATTTCCATTGTCCTAACGGACTGTTTCGCAACGCAAAACAACGCGCGGCGAGGTTGGTCGGGTTACAACCCCGGGCCTTGTGCAGGCCCGGGGCTCAGTAAGCTCAACCGAGCTTATATTTCTGGAGAAGCCAGAGCAGCATAAGAACCTCCACCATTTGTTGGAGGCTCATGGTTATAGTAAAAATAAATGGTAAACAAGCATTAACCAAACCCGGCGCGCTTGCCCTTCACGTCACTAAGGGTTTCTACCAATTGTTCGAGGCGAGCCGGCCGTCCGATCAGATAGCCTTGTGCCATATCGCACCCGAGCCTGCTAAGCTCTTCCAGCGTCTCGCCGTCCTCGACGCCTTCGCCGACCGTGATCTGGCCCATTGCATGCGCCAGCTGAATGACACTACCGACGATTGCGCGGTCCCGGGTCGAGGTGCAGATCGCGGAGACGAAGCGCCTGTCGAGCTTGATTTCGTCGGTGGCGATTTCGGAGATGTAGGCGAGACTGGCGTAACCCGTGCCGAAATCGTCGATGGAAAGGCGGAAGCCGTGCTGGCGCAGCGCTGCGAGGTTTTCCTTGCCCGCATCACGATTGGTCATGTTGAAGGTTTCGGTCACCTCGAAGGTAAGGCGGCCGCGATCGAAGCCGTAACGGTCGGTGATGTCCAGCACCCGCTCGATCAATCCCGGCTGATCGACCATGCGTGCCGAAAGATTGACGCTCATGTCGAAGGCACCGAAGTCCCGGTTCAGCTCGCCGGCGGCGATCACCGCCTGTTCGAGCACCCAGTAGGTAATGGTATCAATTCGCCCGGCACGCTCCGCCTGAAGAACGAACGTGTCGGGCGCGATCGGACCGCGCTCCGGGTCGGTCCAGCGGATCAGGGCCTCCGCGCCCGAAATGCGCTTTTCGCGCAAGTCGTACTGGGGCTGGAACGAAAGCCAGATATCGCCATTGCGCAAGGCATCGTCAATCCGGGCGTGGAGTGAGAGCTCCCAGGGCGCGGCGGCCAGGCGCTCGCTGCCGTATTCCTCATAGAGCTTGAGCTTGGATACCGCTTCCGTTGAGCTGGCAATCGCGGACCTGATGCGATTGATGGGTTTGTTGGCACTGTTGCGGTCAAGCCCGAAATGCACGTTGGTATCCAGGACCTGGCCGCCGATGACCAGCGGCGCCGCGAACAGTGCCTTGAGGCCTTCCAGCTGGGCGACCAGTTCGTCTGTGGAGAATGGCTGCACCATCCATACGAAGTGTCCGTCTCCGTTATCGTAGATCGTGCTGCCGCCGAACGCCACCGACAGCCGGCGCGCGATCTGCCGGGAACACTCTCCGTGCTGCTCCTTTGGCAGGCTGACCATCATCTGCTCGAAATTGCTGATGCAGACCGCGACCACGTCGCTTCCCGCAGGAATTCCGTCGGCCGCGAGCGCTTCGACGTTCGGCAGTCCGGATTCGAAGCTGGTCAGCTGGACACCGCGACGCCACTTTTCCCACAGCCGCAAGACCACATAGATGGGGCAGGCGACCAGGCCGGAACCGATCTCGGTTAGCACGCCGAAATTCGTAAGGAGACCCGGCCCGAGCAGGAATGCCAGCGCAAACGCGCCATAGACGGCAAGCTTGGCCATCCGCGTCTTGCGCGTACGGCCCCAGATGACGGCCACGAGAAACAGGAAGAGCAACGGACGTCCGCCGACGAACGTGAAGTTGCCATGCCGAAGGCTGGCGGCGGCAGTGATGTCGAAGACCGCCTGCGGAACCTGCGAATACCCGAAGGCTCGAACCGCGGGCGAGGCAGTCTCGCTTGTCATCGTTACATAAACGTCACGTCCGGCAATGGCCCCTGCCGGATAGTTGCCGGCCAGCACATCGCGCGACGGGAGCGTAAGGATCGAACTCGGATCGACGCCGTGGTCTGCATAGATTGTCTTGTCGGTTGACCATGCGCCGGAGTTGACCAGCGCCGCCTGCGGCACAAGGTGTCCGTTGTCGTTGAGGGTCGGCGCCGCTTCCAGCGGGACCTTGAGCCAGTTCGTATACCAGAACGACACGAGCTGTTCGGTCTGGGCAGGGACGTCGAAGCCCGGCGCAGGGATCGCCCACTTCTCTCCGCGAAATTGCATCATCGCCGTGCCCCGGGTAACCAGGCTCACCTGCTTGCCAAGATCTCGCAGGGTCCGGGAGAGTTCGGCGTCGCCCAGGGAATCGACGCCGGCTGCCTGCGGCGTATCAAGAAAAACGTGCTTCGCGCCGTCGGCAGCAAGCCTCCGAAGAAGCTGCGCCTGCTTCGCCGTCGAATCCGCCGGCGTATTCGCTCGCACGACGGAGCCGTTGTCGAGCGAGACTATGATGCCTGCGTCGGGCGCCGCTGGGCTACTGTCATATTCGAACCACTGCTGCCAGTAGGCGAATTCCACATCGCGCGCGTCTCCGCTCAGGACGCTTGCTAGGGCGGCCAGCAGGGCAATCAGAAGCGGCTTTCCTAAAACACTGCGCATCGACCGTGGCGCCCAGCCCCCTAAGTGGAGATTGAGCAATAGCATCAGATAGTTAACAGCCTGTTAGTGAAAGCTCTGTCGCGACGCTGACAAAATCGATGTATTTCAGCATCTTTTGTATGATTCAGCACACATGACACCGGTTGCGGCGCCTTCAGTGGAGGCTAGGCAGCGCCCAGTCGTTCAAGCGACCGGTCGAGCATCAGAAGCTGCCACAATAGCCGCGAATGATCGTTCGTTCCGGCAATGTGCTGCCTGGCGATTTCGCCGATGCGCCGACTGTCGAACCAGCCAGTCCGTGCGAGCGCCGCGCTCTCGCTGATGGCCATCGCGGCGCCGGACAGCGGACCGCGAAACCATTGCGCGATGGGCGTGACAAAGCCCTGTTTGGGGCGAAAAAGGATGGAATCAGGTAAATAGCGGCGCATCGTGCGCTTCATCAGCCATTTGCCTTCCCTGCCGCGCGTGCGCAGCCCTTCGGGCAATGTCGCGGCGAACTCGATCAGGCGGTGGTCGAGCAGCGGCTCGCGCGCCTCGAGGCTGACGGCCATGCTGGCGCGGTCCACCTTGGTAAGGATATCGCCGGGCAGCCAGAACTTGAGATCGGCATATTGCGCGCGGTCCAGCCCCGAACGGCCGGGCGCGGCCCGCATCAGGGCCTCCAGCTCCGCCTCGGCGCGATAATCGCCGCGAAGCCGAATGAAATCGGCGGAATAGAGAGACTGGCGCAAGTCGGCACCCGTCACAGACAGTGCCTGCGCATAACCCGCCGCACTGTCGCTCGCGAGCGAGAGCAGTGTGGCCTTGGCGCGAAAAGGACGCGGCGCCCAGTCCGCCTTGGGATAGATCGCGCCCAGCGTGCCGAACAAGCTGCCGCGCAGGTTTTGCGGCAGCAGCCCCCGCACCCGGTCTTCATTGCGCTGGAAGACATGGCGCCGATAACCCGCGAAGGCCTCGTCTGCGCCGTCGCCCGAGAGCGCCACCGTCACGCTTTCGCGCGCCAACTGGCATACGCGCCACGTCGGCAGGGCAGAGGCATCGGCGAACGGCTCGTCGAACATGCCCGCCAGCATGTCCACCGCATCGAAGTCGTCCGGCGAGACTGTCCGGCTGCGGTGTTCAGTGTCGAACAGGCTCGCCACCTGCCCGGCGTGGCTGCTCTCGTCGAGCGCGGCGACATCGAAACCGATCGAGCAGGTCCGCACCGGGTCGCGGCTCGCCTCCGCCATCAGCGCGACGACGCTGGAACTGTCAACTCCGCCCGAAAGAAACGCACCGAGCGGAACGTCGGCAACCATGCGCGAGGTCACGGCCTGGCGAAGCAAGTGGAGCAGTTCCGCTTCGATGTCGGCCGGCTTGCCGCGGTGGCGCTGCGCGAACGAGACATCCCACCACTGGCGCGGCGCCGACACCGGCGCGCCGCGCCGCAGCAGGAGAGAATGCCCAGCGGGAAGCTTTTCCACGCCCTTCAGAATTGAACGTGTATCGGGAACATAACCCCAGGCCAAGTAGTCCTCGACTGCCAAGGGATCGATATCGCGCCGCAGCGATGGGTGCGCCAGCAGCGCCTTCAGTTCCGAACCGAAGATCAGGCTGCCGTCGGACAGGCGGGTCAGGAACAGCGGCTTCACGCCCAGCCGGTCGCGCGCCAGGAAGAGGTTCTGCGACGCGTTGTCGTAGATGGCGAAGGCGAACATGCCGTGAAGGCGGGACACGCAGTCCTCCCCCCACTGCTGCCAGGCGGCGAGGATGACCTCGCTGTCGCCATCGGTATGGAACACCGCGCCAAGGGCGCGCAGTTCGGCGCGCAGCTCGCGGTAGTTGTATATCTCGCCGTTGAAGACCAGCACGGCGCGCCCATCGGCTGAAACCATCGGCTGCGGAGAGCCCTCGATGTCGATGATCGACAGCCGCCGGTGCCCCAGCCCCACGCCCGATGCGGCCCAGATGCCGAAGCCATCAGGACCGCGATGCGCGATCGCGTCGCACATCCGCTCGACGCGGGACGGATCGACGGGCTTCGCCGTGGTGAGGTGGTAGATGCCTGCGAACCCGCACATCGGTTGAGCCCTATCTGACTCCTGCCACTCGGTCCATCCACGCATCGGTCGGCCCGGCGGCCATGCGGAACGCACGGACCGACTGATAGGCCGGATGTCCGGGACGTTCCTCCGCCGAGAGGATCAACATGCTGGTAGGAGGGGCGCGGAGCAGCAGCCGGTCGGCGATGTTCGCGAGCTTGAGGCGGGCGTTGCTGCCCGTCAGCAGATCGCCGGTGCGATACCAGGTCACGGCCAGTCGCTGGACCGGGCCCTCTGTGAGCAGGCGGTCGCTTCTGGCATGCTCGAATGTCGGCCCCGGCGATTGCCACGCCCAGCCGCTGCCTGGCGTGAGAGCCCCTTCCCCGAACCCGCCCGCTTCGCGGGTTTCGTCCTGCATGGCATAGAGCGCAAAGAACACGTCAACCCGGCGGCCCGCAGGATCGACATAGCTGCCCAGCAACCGGTGGTCCGCGCCGTGCGCGCGCGGCCCCCAGGCAGCGCTCGGCGCATAGGGCGCGCGGCTCCAGCCGCGCACTTCGGGCAGGTCGATCCGCGCTGGCATCGGCGCGGCAAGCCCGTGCGCGGCCTTGGCCCAGCCGTTTGCGCCCAGCACGACGAGCACCACCGTCAGCATGAACCCGACGTGCCCGATCCGCAGCCGCTCCAGACGGTCGAGCAGAGCCGACTGCTCGATAGCCGCGACATCCAACACGCTGTCGTCGAGACGCCGGTCGAAGAACCGCCAGCCCAGCGCAAGGATCAGCGCAATGACGAGCGCGAAGAATATCCAGCCATAAACGATGTGATCGAACCCTGCGGCAACCTCGACCCCAACATGCTGCGCGGCATAGATCGTACCCCACGCGCGTACCCCGTTGGCGAGGATGGGAATGACGATGCACGCGGCGACAAACAGGCTTCGCCGCCACGGGCTTATGAAGCACTGGTTGGCAACGAGCAGCCCGAAGGCGATCATCGCGATGAGGAATTTGACGCCCGAACAGGCCTCGGCCACTTCGAACAGACCGGCGGGCGTATCGATGAACACGCCGTCGACGGTCGCCGGGATGCCGCTGAGATGGACCAGCGCGACGGTTATGTCGGCCGTGATCATCTGGAGCAGTGGAACCAGTTCGTCACCGAACGGCACCAGCGCGAGCATGTATGAGAGCGGAAACGCCAGCGCCCAGCCCGCACGCGGACCCAGCAAGGCCAGCGCCGCCGCGATCACCATGGTGACGGCGCCGGCCTGCCGAGCAAGGTCGAAGCCGGCAAAGGCGCCCAGCACCCAGAGGAACGCCGCGCCCGCGAACGGCACCAATGGCGGCCACCAGGCCCGCGGGGTCAGCTGCATCAATTGCGGCGCGCGCTGCCAGACAACCCAGCCAATGATAACCGGAACCAGCAGGATATGATTGTAGGTGGAACTGTTCCACCACTGTCCCGCCATGGCGATCCAGTCAGACAGGAACGCCGCCACAAGCGCGGCCCATACGATGGCGATGCGCGCGAGCGGTCCGCGCCAGTGCGGCGCGAGGTCCAGCGTCAGGCGCGGCATTGCGGGAACCGGGATTTCAGCTGGCATTGCGGACCTCGCCGAACCCGGCTAGCGGCGCGAGCCCGGCAAGCGCGGCCTTCCAGCTGGCGTTCTCCACGATCCAGCGCCTGGCGGCATCTTGCATGTCGCGCGAAACGGCCGGGTCAGAGGCCAGCGCAACGATCTCGCGAACCAGCGCCTCGTCGCTGTCGGCGACCCTGAACTGAACGCCCGCTCCGGCCGCGATGCCGTTGGCGGCGCCGCTGGTCAGCACGGTGGGCACGCCCATGGCCATTGCCTCAAGTACCTTGTTCTGGACCCCGCGCGCAATATCGAGCGGGATAATGGCGAGGTCCGCTGCCTTGAGCCATGGCCGGATGTCTTCGACACGCCCCCAGACATGAACGCCGCCCTCGCCGCTGCGCCCCATGAGGCGTGCGGATGGATTGCGGCCGACGACATGGAAGGTCGCTTCGGGCAGCTGGCGTCTTATGCCTGGCAGGAGCCGGTCGATAACGCGCAGTGCGGCCTCTTCGTTCGGCGCGTAGTCCATCTGGCCGGTGAAGACGAGGCGCGGCCAGCCGCAGTCCAGCATGCAGCGCTCCGGCGAAACGCGCGCGGGATCAAAGTATGTGCTGTCGAGGCCGTTGCCGATCACCTCGATCCGCGCTTGCCCACGCAAATCATCAGGCAGCCGCTCGCGAAACAGTGCCGCCTCGTTGTCGCTGATCAGCACCGAGGCGCTGGCCCGCGCGGTGATGCGGGCCTCCTCAGCGCGAAGAAGGCGGCCCTCGCGGGCGTAGATTACCGAGGCCGCGCCGCGCCGCTTGGCGGCATAGGCTTCGAACTTCGCCGAATCGACGTCGACGAAATCGGCAATGACGCGGCCCGCGAACTCGCGGGGGACGTACTGGCCCATCTGGCCGGAAAACATGTAAATCGTCTCGACCGGGCGGCTTTTCAGAACGCTCGAGACATAATGCTGCAGCGAGCGGTGGCGGAACGCGTCGAGGCTGACCGGCCGGCCACCCCGCACGGCACGCAGGCCCGCCGCGACAAGATTGCGCGGGCGCTTAACGAGCCGATAGCTCTGTGCCACGGCGGCAAGTTCAGCCTCCTGCGCCAGATCTCCTTCGTCATCGGCGAAGGTAGCAACATGCACCGGCGCAAGTTCGGCAAGCCGGCGCAGCACATGGTGCGAGCGGATCTTGTCGCCGCGATCAGGCGGAAAGGGAATTCTGTGCGCCAGGAACAGGATCTCTCCCATCAGCCCAGGCCGCGCGAGATGGCAGGGCCGAGCCGGTTGGCAATTGCGAGCGGCAGCTTCTGCCAAACAGCGATCTGGAGAGCATGACGCGCGCTGGTGGGATCGGCGTCGCGCGGCTCGCTGCCCGGCGCGGTCCAGCTGGCATAGTATAGCGGTTCGGGCTCGAAGCCCCAGTTGCGCTTGAAGCTGGCGGCGCCGCTGCCGGTCTTCGAGCGGCCAAAATCGAAGCGTGTGCAGCCGCGCCGCCGGGCGTGGCCCATCAGTTCGAAATACATGCGGTCGTTGGCGCGTAGGCCGCGCGCTGCCTGTGTCCCGCCCCCCCAATAGGGCATGACGGCGCCCGCATGATAGAGCGAAAGAACGCTGGCGACGGGCTTGCCGCCATGCGAAACGGTGAGGATATCGGCCGCCTCGCCAAATTCGGCGATGACCGCCGCGAACAGGGCGCGTGGAAATACCGGAGTGCCGAGATTCCGTACGCTTTCGGCATAGACGGCGTGGTGCGCCTCAAGATCGTCGGTCGAGCGACCAATCGTGACGTCCAGATCGTGGGCCAGTCCTTTGCGCACTTCGGCGCGCTGCTTGCGCGGCACGGCAAGGAGCTCCGCCTCGTCATCCGCCGCGAGGGGCCGCACGAAACTGCAATGCGATTCGCGCTTGAGCGTCCAGCCGTCCCGGCCCTCGGGCAGGACGCCGCCGCGCAGGTCAATTGCCGGACAGCTGCGCCGCACGGCCAGTTCCTCGAGCGCGGCGAAAAGCGGCACAGTGTCCGTGCCCGGGAGCGCCAGAACGCCCCCGCCCACGCCAAAGCCGCTGGAGGCGAGCAGCCGTCCGAAGATCGCCGAATGAATTTCGTGAAAGGGCAGATAGGCGGTCAGTTCGCCGCCGTGCTCGCAGACCAGTGCGCGGGCGGTGTTCCCTGTTCCCTGCTCCACCGCCACCAGCCATGAAGGCAAATGGAAGGGCGTTCCCTGCGGATGCGCCTCGACAAAGCGGACCAGTCGCGCGCGTTCGCCGGGAGCCCCCAGATCGACCGTCCGAACAGACGCAAGTGCGTGGCAGAACGGCGCGTTCATGCCGCTTCCAGCGTTATCGCGCGCTGGGCCTCGCGCAGGGCAAGCACGTCCATCCGGCACCACGGAAACTCGCTGACCAGCAGGCGCAGCTTGTCGCCCATGACATCGAGGTTGGTATAATGGCGAAATTTCGAACGCATCGCGGCATTAGCCACGCGCGGCTGTTCGGGATCAATTTCCCACGGGTGGAAATAGAAAACTGCCGGACGCCCTTCCCGGCGGTTGACCTGCCGGATTGCCCAGCGCGAGAACGCATAGGGGAGTACCCTGAAAAAGCCGCCGCCCCCTGCCGCCAGTCGCCGCCCGGCAAACGTCGCCGTCGTGACCGGCAGTTCGACCAGATCGGAGCACGGCAGCGGCCTGAATGCAAAGCGCGGAGCCTGCCGCCAGCCATAGTGATCGTGCGCAACTGGCGCGACGCTGGAGCTATATGTGAAGCCCTGCTCGGCCAGCTCCATGTAGGCCCAGGGCGTGCGGCTATCGATGGAGAAGCTTGGCGCGCGGTACCCGATGACGCGTGTGCCGGACGTGTCCTCGATGGTCTTGCGACTCCGGTCGAGGTCGGCGCCAAAGCTGGCTCGGTCAAGCCGGAACACGCGCTGGTGGTCCCAGCCGTGGCTGGCGAGTTCGTGGCCCTCCTGCGCGATGCGCCGCATCAACTCGGGATGGCGCTGCGCCACCCAGCCAAGAGTAAAGAATGTTGCCTTGACGTCCGCCTCGGCGAACATGGCCAGGATCAGGTCGCAGTTGCGCTCAACCCGGTCGGTCAGGCCGTCCCAGGCCGATCGGTCGATCACGCTCTCGAACGCGCCGACCTGGAACCAGTCCTCGACGTCTACCGAAAGTCCGTTTGACGGCTGCTTGTTATCCACCCCGGCGAGATCCCTGTCCGGTCAGGCCGCGAAGCGCTGTGCGTCATCGGCCTCGATCCACTCGATTAGCATGGTCAGCGTGTGGCGGATGGTGCGGTCCTGCTCGGTAAGCCGGTTTTCCAGCGCCGAAATCTGTTCGCCGAGCGCAGCGACCGTGGCGGCCAGTTCGGTATCGCTGTGGAGCGGCGGCGTTTCGGCCGCATTTGCCAGTTCGATCACGGCCTGTTGAAGCTCGGCGATCTGTGCATCCCGTTCGGCAAGTGCCTGCTCGAACTCCTGAAGATCGACCGAGGGCTGCGCCGGCGCATAGGCGGGGGCGGCCTGCTGCACGACCGAAGCAGGAACAGGCTCGGCAGCTGGCGGCGGCGCGGGCCGAACCAGAGAGATCGAACCGTCGTCGGAGTATTCAGCCAGCACCTGCTGGAGCATGACCCCGTCGATCCGCGTGCGCTGGTCGACCGCGCCCAGCATGAGCAGGCGGTTGACGATCTGGTTGATCCGGCGCGGAATGCCGCCCGTCGCAGTGTGAATCTCGGCGAAAACGCGCTGGTCGAACGCCGGATTGCCCTGCCAGCCGACGCATTTCATGCGGTGCTCGATGTAGGGCTGGACTTCGTTGGGTTCCATTGCCTCAAGATGGTGAAGCGCGATCACGCGCTGGCGCAACTGGTCAAGTTCGGCGTGGGCGAGCAGCGTATCACGGAACTCCGGCTGCCCGAGCAGCAGAGTCTGGAGAAGCGGATGCGAGCCGAGCTGGAAGTTCGACAGCATGCGCAGTTCTTCCAGCGCCTCGATCGACAGGTTCTGCGATTCGTCGACGATGAGCAGGCAGCGGCGACCGGCGCGCGCCTCTTCGTGCAAGAAGCTCTCGATCGCGCCCAGCGCCGAGGCCTTGTCGTGACCCTCGATGGCAAGCCCGAAGGCCTGCGCGACGACATGGACCAGTTCCTCGCCGTCGAGCTTGCTGGTCACGACTTGCGCCGCCGTAAGCCGCGCCGGGTCCAGCGTTGCCATGAGATGCGCCACCAGTGTCGATTTGCCCGCGCCGACCTCGCCGGTAATGACCACGAAGCCTTCGCCCTGCGCCAGACCATAGCCGAGATAGGACAGCGCCTTGCGGTGCGTCAGGCTCTCGAAATAGAACGCAGGATCCGGGGTGAGCTGGAACGGCCTTCCCTTGAGCCCGTAGAAATCATCGAACATCGTCATTTTCCCCCTGGAACTCAGAAACTGTAGCGCATGCCGAGCAGCGCCGAGGCGACCCAGGCATCCTCGAGCGGTGCATCCCGGTTGAGGCCATCAAGCCCGACGGCCGCGGTGGCGGTCAGGCGATTGGTCAGGTAGCGGGCATAGGCCGCCGAAGCGCCCATTGCCGTGTTGTCGCCCCCAATCACGTCGCCGCTCTCATACCAGTTGACGTAGAGATTGGTCATGAAGGCCGAGCGCTGATCGATCTGGCCGTTGAGATAGGCGACCAGCCAGGCGTTCTTGTCCACCGTGCCGTTTGCCGATTCGAGGATCGTGCCCTTGGCCCCGATGAAGCGGCGGCGATCAAAGCCTGCGCCGATCCCCGTCTGAAGGCTGCCGAGGTTCATGGAATAGTTCGCCTGCGCGCCGCGCGAGCGGAACACAGCCGATTGCACCGAACCCAGCGCGCCCGGCAGGCAGTTGCCAAAGCCGCCGGCGCCCGCGGCGCCGTTGCCGCCCGTATCGCCCGTGGGGATGAGGCAGCCGCCGATATCGCCCGAAAGCGGGTTGCGGGTCGCCCGGAACTGCGTGGGCAGGCCGCCAAGCGTGCGGGTCAGCTGGCCGCCAAATCCCGACATGTTGTCGAACACTGCCACGTTGATCGAGCTTCTGGCACTGGGCGCATAGGCCAGCGATCCGTAGTAGGTCGTCGACCCATAACGCCGGCCGACATGCGCCTCCAGCGCCATGCGCCGGCTCGGGCGCCAGATTACGCCGGCATCCCAGATGAAGCCGCTGGTGTCATAGGAAATGACGCGCGGCGAGCTCTTGTCGGAGACGAATCGCCCGTTGCGGCGGCGCACCGGATCACCGCCCGCATCGCGCAGGACATCGCGGTTCGAGACCTCGACCTCTTCGTAGCCGACGCCCGCGACAAGATGGACGTCCGTTCCCACAGGAACCGTCACGTCGCCGCGTGCCGCAAAATCGGTCACGCGCTGGTCAAGGTTGGAGACGTCCTCGCGCTGGTAAGTCGCGCCCGCGCCAAGGCCGACCGGCAGCACATCGCCCGGCTTGACCCCGGCGTGGAGGCTCGCCGATTGCGAGAAGCTGTCGTCGAAGACATCGGTGCGTGTCTGTCCGGGAACGAATGCGACCGAATTCGGTGCTTCGACGCGCGAATAGCCGATCTTGTAATCAGCATCGATCTTGACGTCGCCGGCCCGCGTGGTCACCGACGGACCTGCATAGATCGAATAGACCTGGGTCACGGAATCGTCGTGCCGGATCGGGCCGAGCGTCGCCGATCCTGATCCTTCGACGCGGGTCTGGGCGGCAAGCGCCGCTGCATCGAAGCGAACGCCGCGGCCGAATTTCATCGAACCCCGACCCACTCCGCTCAGCGTGCCGCTGTCCTCAGCGTTCTTGCCGAAACCGAAGCGGCGTTCGTAACGCATCGATACCGAGCCCGAAGCGCGCCGGTTGTCGATCCCGGCATCAAAGCCGGCGGCGGCGACCGAATACGTGACAGTGTCGTTGCCCAGCGTCAGCTCGCTCCGCACAACTTGCGCGGCCTCGATATAGGGACGGATGTAAGCCCTGCTTCCGCCGCCGCGCGAGCCGCGATTGGCTCCTGCAAGCGTGCGAGCCTGCGAGCCCGTCGTCTCGACCGTGTCGCCGACACCGCCGCCGCCGAAGTCTCCGCCTTCACTGGCCGAGACGCCGCCATAGCCGATCGACTGGGCGGATGCCGGAACGGTCCACGCTGCGCCCAGCCCCAGCGCCAGCGCGCCGGCAGCGAGTGTCGTGTTACGCGTCCGGAAGTCGCGATCCATGATCACCCCCTGTAACCGTAGTAGGTGCCGAAGCGCCGCCCGCTCGGGCTGAACGTCGCAGCGTTGAGCAGAAGTTCGATGTTTGGGCAGCCCGAGAGCAGCGAGACGGCATCCTCGAGGGCGCCCTGCCCGGTCTGGTCGGCCCGCACGATGAGAACCGCCTGTCCGACGTATTTTGCCAGTTCGGCGGCGGGAGACGCAGCCAGGACCGGCGGCGAATCGAATATGATCAGCCGGTTGGGCGCCCCCTCGATCAACCGGTCGAGCACGTCGCGGGTGCGCGAGGAGGCGAGGTATTCGCTGTCGGACGTCGTCGCGTTTCCGGCGGGGAGCACCCACAGGCCCGGAATGTCGGTGCCGAGCACGAACTTCGCGACATCGCTTTCCGGATCGATCAGCGCGTCCATAAGGCCCGGCCCGCCGGGCATCCCCAGCGCGCTAAGGATCGACGGCTTGGCGAAATCGGCATCGACGAGCACGACTTCGACCTCGCGCTCGGCCGCCAGAGACAGCGCAAGGTTGAGCGCGCAGTACGTCTTGCCCTCGCCGGAATGCGGCGAGCAGATCAGGATGCGCTGACTGGCGGCGCCCCGCCCGGCACGGCGCATGTCAGCGGCATTGAGCAGCAGCTGGCGCTTGACGATGCGAAATTCTTCAAGAAGCGCCGTCACCGATCCTTCTGGCACGATCAGTCCCTGTTCGCGCAAATGGCGGCGATCGACGGGATGGCGCACGTCGGGAAAACTGACTGGCTCGGACTGCGGCGCCTGCGGAGGCGGAGTTGCGGCCTCGGTCACCGGAGCCGGTGCGGCTGCAACAGACGCGGGAGAGACGGGCTCGGCACGATGCCGCTGCGCCGGCTTCACCACCGGCGGGGCAAGATTGACGGGTACCGGCGGCGGGGTAAGGTCGCGCCAGTCGAAGGCCTTGACTGCGCGCTCGATCAGCGACTCGTCCTGCTCGTCGCCCGAAAGTTGGCCTGGCGGCACGGGGGTGTTGCTCTGGTCGGTCATCTCTGTCCCCTCAGGCCACCATGCCGCGCTGGATGAATTCGACGGCCAGCAGCAAGACAAAAAGTGCACCAAGCGAGGCCGTCCCGGCGATGAAATAGCGCAAACGCTTGACCGCGATGGCGCGGGCGGTTTCCGACATGGTGCGCGAGATCGCGCCCAGCACCGGAAGGCCCGTCACGTTCTGGAGCCGTGCAGTGGTCGCGAAAGTTGATCGCAGCTGTCCGACCCCGAAGGCTGCTGCAACGCCCGCGCCCAGTCCCAGCACCAGCACCGCAAGCAGCAGCAGCGGCCGGTTGGGCGCAACTGGGCTGCGCGGCGTCGTCGGGGGGTCGACCACCTCGAACTTCACGGCTTCGCGCTCGGTCTTGATCTCGCCGCGCAGCTTCAGTTCCTCGCGGTCCTGCAAGAGCTTATCGTATTGCTGGCGCAGTACGTCATAGTCGCGGCTAATGCGTTTGGCCTCGGCAGCGAGTTCGGGATTGGCGATCTGGGTAGAGGTCAGCGAGGCAATATCGGTCTGAATCGCGGCGCGGCGCGCGCGCAGCGCAGACACGCTCGCCTCACGGTCGGCGCGGATCGATTGCAGCGAGGAATAAGCCGGATTGGGGACGCCAGCAGCGCCGCCTTCCCCCTGCACCTGCGCGCGCAGGCCCGCTATCTGGTTCTTGAGCGCGATCACGTCGGGATGGCTGTCGGTCAGCCCGCGCGAGCGCATGGCGTTAAGATCGGCCGTCGCCTGGCTCAGTGCGCCGCGAATGCCCCCCGCCGGCGCGGCGCCGGGAAGCGACTGCGGCGTGCCGGCCATCTGGCCGTTGATTGCCGCAAGCGCGCTCTGGGCAGCAGCCAGATCGCCATCGAGCCCGCGCAGTTCGGCGCGCGCGGCTTCCAGACGCTGAATTCCGGCGGCCCCGCCCTGCACCATGTCAGGATGCTGAGTTTCGAATGACTGGCGGCGCAGTTCGGCGCTTTCCAGTTCCTTTTCGCGCTGTTTGAGCTGCGCGTTGACGAATTCGAGCGTCTCGGTCATCTCGCCGCGACCGCCTGAGAGATTCTCCTCGCGGAAGATGTCGATCATCTTCTGGACGATGTCCTGCGCAAGTTTGGCGTTCTCGGCATCGGACAGCGAACCGAAGTTTGCGTCGGCGGCGATCTCGAAGAGATTGTCCTGCTGACTCTCGACCTTAACCTGTTCGGCAAGGCCGAGGACCGCCGCCTCCATCTGGCGCGGCGATTCGATGGTTTCGCCCAGCTTTGTCGAGCGCACGACCTTTTCGAGGTTGACCGCGCTCGCCAGCGTCTGGCGGATGCGTTCAATGTCGCGCTTGCGGTCGGCGACGCCGATGCCGACCTGCTCGGCCAGTGCATCGTCAAGCTGCACGAAGATGCGCGCGCGCGATTGGTAGGTGTTGGGAAAGAACGCCACCGCCAGCCAGCCCATCAGGCAGACCACCCACGCGACCGACAGCGCCAGCCAGCGCCGGTGCCAGACGCCGTGCAGCGCGGAAAGAAGTTCGTCGTAGAGCGAGTTCATCTGGTCGCAGCCTCGCTCAGAACATGCTCTCGGGGATGATGATCACATCCCCCGGGGCAAGCATGACGTTGGCCTTGCTCTGCCCCTTCTTGAGGAGGTCGCCGAGTCGCAGCGCGAACTCGCGCTGGCGGCCGGTTTCCTTGTCGAAACGGATCAGCTTCGCCCGGTTGCCGGCGGCATATTCGGACAGGCCGCCCACAGCGATCATGGCGTCAAGCACGGTCATGTTGGCGCGGTAGGGGATCGAAGCCGGTTTCCCCGTCGCGCCAACGACGCGGATCTGTTGACTGAAAGTCCCGGCGAACTTGTTGACGATGACAGAGACCAGAGGCTCCTGGATGTACTGCGAAAGCTGGAGCTTGAGGTCTTCGGCCAGCATTGAGGGTGTCTTGCCCACGGCCGGCATGTCAGTGATCAGCGGCGTGGTGATGCGACCGTTGGGCCTCACCTGCACGCTCGCACCAAGCTCGGGATTGCGCCACACGAAGATCGTGAGTTCGTCGAGCGGACCGATGACATAATCCTCGCCCGGCCCTTCCTGCATCGCCACGAACGAGGCGGGCGGCAACTGCGGGCCAGAGGAACTCCCCGTGCAGCCCGTCAGCGTCAGGCTGCCCGCCGCAAGTCCGGCAAGCGCGCAGCCCGCCAGAAGACGGCTCGGCGCAAGTTGGGCGATACGGTTCCTCGGCATTCGCGTGTCCTCGGCAGCGCCTCCCTCCGGTGCCAGACAGGCGGTCCCGGGCGGAGACTTGGCAAATTTGCCTCTCCGCTATCGGTAAAAAGGGTGAACATTGCGTTAGCCAAAGCGGCGAATTTGCCGCCAGTCCCATTCCGGGACAGGCCAAGTCCCTTAAGTTACAGCAGAACTTCCGCGGCCGGCCCGTGGCCGAGGAATGCCGATGGGCTGGCTGTGGCGCCGTAGGCACCGGCACAGAACACGGCAACCAGATCGCCCGCCTCTGCCCTCGGAAAACCGGCCTTGACCGCCAGAACATCAAGCGGCGTGCACAGGCAGCCGACGACGCTGGCTTCCTCCTCCACCGGCGCGCCGAACCGGGTGGCGATGGCGACCGGATAATTGCGGCGAACCACCGTGCCGAAGTTGCCCGAGGCCGCCAGCTGGTGATGCAGGCCGCCGTCGGTAATCAGGAAAACCTCGCCGTGGCTCACCTTGCGCTCGATCACGCGGGCGAGATAAACACCTGATTCGCCGACGAGATAGCGCCCAAGTTCGATGCAGAAATTCGTCCCGGCCAGCTCGCCCGGAAGCGCCTCCATCCGCTCGGTGAGCCGCTGTCCGACGAGTGCGACGTCGAGCGGGGTGTCGCCCGGAAAATAGGGAATGCCAAATCCGCCGCCGAGGTTGCAGCGCGGTAAAGCGGCACCGCATTCCCCGGCAAGTCGCGCGGCGAGTTCGAGCGTCTGCGCCTGCGTATCGGCGATCGCCTCCGCATCGAGCGCCTGGCTGCCAGCAAAGATGTGAAACCCGCGCCATTCTGCACCCGCCGCGATGATCCGGCGGGCAAGCGCTGGCACACGCTGGGCATCGAGGCCGAACGGCTTGGCGCCGCCGCCCATCTTCATCCCCGAACCCTTGAGGTCGAAATCCGGATTGACCCGTATGGCAAGGCGCGGCGCGGTGCCGAGCCTTTCCGCGATGGCGAGTGCGCGGTCTGCCTCTGCCTCAGATTCGAGATTGAGCGTCGCGCCTGCCGCGATGGCTGCCTCAAGTTCCGCGTTCTGTTTGCCCGGTCCGGCGAAGCTGACCAGTCGAGGGTCGATCCCCGCCGCGACCACCCTGGCTAGTTCGCCGCCCGAGGCAATATCGAAGCCATCGACCAGTTCCGACATGACGCCAAGAACAGGGCCATAAGGATTTGCTTTTACGGCATAATGGATGGCGACCCTGCTCGGCAGGACCGAGCGCAGCAGGGCCACACGCTCGCGGATCATGCGGCCTGAATAGACAAACAGCGGCGTCGATCCCGCCTCGTCCACGATGCGACTGACGGGCACACCGTCGATGGCAAGCGCGCCACCAATTTCGCTGAACCCGTGCGGGATCGGACCCAAGGGCTTCACGCCGCCTCACCTGCGAGTTCGGCCAGCAGCCCAGCGCGGTCAATCTTTCCGTTTGGGCCGATCGGCATGACCTCGCGCCAGTGGATCACTTTGGGCTGCATGAAATTGGGCAGATCCTTCAGAAGCTTGAGCCGCAAGTCTTCGGCGCCGTGCGAGGCATCGGCAGCCGACCGCACAACAAGGTGAATGGCATGGCCAAGCCGCTCGTCCGGCACACCGAGCGCGACCGCTTCCGCGACGAGGCCGGTTGCCAGCGCCGCCTCCTCGATCTCCTGCGGACTGATCCGGTTGCCAGCGGACTTGATCATCGCGTCGCGCCGCCCGACGAAGTAGAGCAGACCATCCGCGTCGCGCCGCACCCTGTCGCCTGACCACACAGCCATGCCGCCATAGCGCGAGCCCTGCGGCGCCGGCCGGAACCGCTCGGCGGTCCGCTCAGCATCCCCCCAGTATCCGTGCGCCACAAGTGGCCCGCAGTGGACCAGTTCGCCTTCCTCGCCGTCAGCCGCGATCGTTCCATCGTCGGCGATTACAAGGACTTCGGCGTGCGGAATGACCGTGCCCATGGCGGTCGGGTGCGTATCGATCAGCGCCGGATCGAGAAACGTCGAGCGGAACGCCTCGGTCAGCCCGTACATCGCGAAAAGCCGGGCCCGCGGGAACTGGGTGCGCAGCCGAGTCACCAGTCCGGGCGTGAGCGCGCCGCCGCTGTTGGTCAGTCGGCGCAGCCTTCCGGCCGTCTGCGCGGGCCAATCAAGCTCGGCCAGCTGGACCCAGAGCGGCGGGACCGCGGCAAGCGTGTTGATCTCATGGCGCTCCACCGCCTTCACCAAGTCGCGCGGGATCAGGTAGTCGAGCGGCGCGACCGCCGCGCCCGCATGCCAGGCCGAAAGCAGCTGGTTCTGGCCATAATCGAACGACAGCGGCAGCACGGCGAGCACCCGGTCGTAAGGCGCGAGGCCGAGATAGGACGCGACGCTCTCTGCGCCCAGCCAAAGATTGGCGTGGCTGAGCATGACGCCCTTGGGCCGGCCCGTGGAACCGCTGGTGTAAAGGATCGCCGCGAGGTCATCCGGGCTTCGCCTGCACGGTTCCAGTTCAGACGTCACCTCATTGACAGCAGCCATGACGCTGGCCTCAGTGAGAAGTCTGCACCTGTCGGGCACATCGCCCGGCAAAAGGCTTTCGGCGCGTGCCCCCGTGGCGATCAGCAGCGCTGCGCCGCTGTCGGCAAGAATGTGCGCCACCTGCGCGTGCTTGAGCAGCGGATTGACCGGCACATGGACAAGGCCCGCGCGCGCCGCCGCAAGCGGCATGAGGCAGGAAAGTTCGCCTTTTGCGGCCCATGTCGCGACGCGCGCGCCCTCAACGGGAACTTCCTCGCAAAGCCAACTTGCCAGCCGTGCGACACGGCTTCTTAAATCCTTGTAGCTAAGCACCCTGTCACGCAGCATGAGCGCAGGTGAATCGTCGGCGCCGCAAAGCACCAGATGGTCGATCGGGCGGGCAGGTGGCATGATTGTACCGGTCACGGGGTGGAGCTGGTTCCGGTTAGGGGGTTCGCGTTCTTGATCGAAGTTACCTATCACGACGATCTTAAGGAAGTGCAAGCTGACCCGCTGCTGGCGTCGCTGCTCGATGCGCCGATGGCGGCCTCCCCGTTCGAGCGGCTCGCGTGGTGGCGGGCCCTGGCCGAGGATGGCGACGTCCTGCCACTGATCGCGGTGGCACGGGAGGACGATTCGCGCGCGGTTCTGGCGCTTTGCCGCAAGGCCCGTCATATCCATGCGCTCGCGAACTGGTACAGTTTCACGGTGCGCCCGGTGATTTCGTCCGGCGCTGACGCCGCGCGCCTGCTGTCGGCATTGGCGGAAGACCTGGCGGGACAGGCACCGTGCATCGTGCTTGCCCCGATGCCCGACGAACACGGAGAGGCGAGCGCGCTTGCTGGCGCCTTCCGCAAGGCGGGCTGGAGCGTGTTTCGCGAAAGATGCGACAGCAACCATATCCTCGACCTCGCAGGCCGCAGCTTTGCCGACTATTTCGCGGCCCGCCCCGGCCCGCTGCGCACGACGCTGAAGCGCAAGGCCCGGAAAGTAAGCTGCGAGGTTCTCACCCGCTTCGATGACGAGGCATGGGCCGCCTACGAAGCCATTTACGCCGCCAGTTGGAAGCCCGAGGAGGGATCGCCCGCCTTGCTGCGCCGCTTTGCGCGGGAGGAAGGGACAGCGGGGCGCCTGCGCCTTGGCATCGCTCGCGCGGGCGGCGAGCCAGTTGCGGCGCAGTTCTGGACCGTGGAAGCCAGCACCGCGTGGATCCACAAGCTCGCACATACCGAGGCGAGCAGGCCGCTGTCGCCCGGCACCGCGCTCAGCGCCGCGCTCTTCGAGCACGTGATTGACGTCGACCGTGTCGAACTGGTTGACTTCGGAACCGGGGACGATCCCTACAAGCGCGACTGGATGGAAGACGTGCGCCCGCGTTACCGGCTTGATATGTATTGCGCTCGCTGGCCGGGCAACTGGCCCGCAATAGCGAAAGGCCATCTGCGCAGGCTTGCCGGGAAAACCCGCAGTGGCTAGAGGCCGCGCCGATGTCCGCGCAAATCCGCGCGGACGACGAGGCGACGAGGGCGCCAGAAGGGGAGCCATGTCAGCGCGTACCGAGACCGACCGGCTGCTTCGCGCAATCCTTGGCGACGTGCTTGGCCTCAAGACAGACCAGGCCGATGGCTTCACGGCGCGCACTGGCCTGTTCGGCCATCTGCCCGAGCTCGATTCGATGGCCGTGGCAGGGCTCCTCACCGAGATGGAGGATCGGCTCGACATCGTCATCGATGACGACGAGATCGACGGCGAACTGCTGGAAAGCTACGGCGCGCTGCTCGCGTTCGCCGAGGCTAAGCGCACGCGCGAGTGATACCGCAAACCTGGACCTTCCCGCTCGGCGGCGGTGCGATCAGCGACGAGTTCGCCCTGACCTTCGCCCGGCAGCGGGAATACCGTCTGCTGATCGTGCCCGCCCTCTTCGATGAAGCCAACCGCATGCGCCGCCTCACCGTCGAGGTCATGCGCCGTCTCGACGCGGCCGGGATCGACAGCGTGCTGCCCGATCTTCCCGGCTGCAACGACAGTCTGCTGCCGCTCGCGTCGCTCGCCCCGGTCGACTGGCTTGACGCCATGGCAGTCGCGGCGCGCCATTTCGGCGCGACGCATGTCCTGGGCATCCGGGGCGGCGGGCTGTTGACTCCCGCGGGCCTGCCCTGCTGGCATTACGCGCCGGTCAAGGGGGCATCGGTGGTGCGCCAGATGGTCCGCGCACGCATCCTCGCCTCGCGTGAAGCGGGGCGTGAGGAGAACCACGACGACCTTTTGGCACAGGCGCGCGATGAGGGAGCCGAACTGGCCGGCTACAGCCTCTCGGCCGACTTCATCCGCCAGTTCGAATCGCTTGCTCCTCAAAGCGAAAGCGTCAGCCGGATCGATCAGGACATGGTCGGCGGATCGGGACTGTGGCTGCGCGCCGAACCCGGAGAGAGCCGGGCGCAGGCCGACGCGCTGGCCGCGATCCTTGCAATCGGCATGAAGGCATGAACCGCCGTCACGTCATCTTCGAGTGCGAGGGCTCGGCACTGGCGGGCACGCTTGACGAGGCCGAAAGCACGATCGGCCTTCTGCTGGTCACGGGCGGCAACGAGATCCGTTCGGGCGCATGGGGCGGGCAGGCAAAGTTCGCCGCCCGGATCGCGGCCGCAGGCTTTCCCGTGTTCCGCTTCGACCGGCGCGGGGTGGGTGACAGCGAGGGCGCAAACGCCGGTTTTCGCGGCAGCGGGTCCGATATTGCCGCCGCACTGGCCGCTTTCCGCGCCGAGCGCCCCGGCCTTTCCCGCGTCGTCGGGATGGGCAACTGCGATGCGGCGAGCGCGCTGATGCTTTCGGGCGGCGCGGGACTCGATGCGCTGGTGCTGTGCAATCCCTGGACCATCGAGGACGACAACGCCCCGCCCCCGCCCGCAGCGGTGCGCGATCACTATCGCCGCCGACTGACCGATCCGGCCGCGATCCGGCGCCTGCTGACGGGTGGAGTCTCGCTACGAAAGCTTGCCGCCGGCCTGTTCAAGGCCGCCGCGCCTGCCACTCCGCCCTCTGGCCTTGCGAGCGAGATGGCCGACGGTATCTCGGGATTCGCCGGGCCGGTCCGATTTCTCCTCGCCGGGCGGGACCGCACAGCGCAGGCTTTCCTCTCACACTGGAAGAGCAGCGACGCCCGGCTTCGCCAATGTCCGAACGCCACGCACAGCTTCGTGGAGCCCGGATCGCAGGACTGGCTGGTCGATCAGGCTTTAACGATGCTGCAAGCGGTCTGAGAGCGGATCAGCCCGCTGCAACTGCCTGTTTTTGCAGTGCGAATTCTCGCTCGGCAAGGAAGCGTTCGGCATCGAGCGCGGCCATGCAGCCGGTGCCTGCCGCCGTCACCGCCTGACGATAGGTGTGGTCCATGACATCGCCGCACGCGAAAACACCGGGGATCGCGGTTTTCGGCGTGCCCGGTTCGACCAACAGATAACCGCCAGCGTCGGTTTCCAGCTTGCCGCTAAACAGTTCGGTCGAAGGGGCATGGCCAATGGCGACAAACGCGCCGTCTGCGGAGATCTCGCTGGCCTCGCCCGTCACGGTATCGATCAGCGCCGCGCCAGTCAGGCCGGTTTCGGGGCTGCCGAGAAACCGGTCCACGCGGCTGTTCCAGATCACGGAAATCTTCGGATTGGCGAAGAGCCGGTCCTGGAGGATCTTTTCCGACCGAAGCGAATCGCGACGATGGATCAGTGTCACGTCGTCCGAGTGGTTGGTGAGGTAGAGCGCCTCTTCCACGGCTGTATTGCCCCCGCCGATAACAATGACCTTCTTGCCGCGATAGAAGAACCCGTCACATGTGGCACAGGCCGAAACCCCCTTGCCGCCCAACTCCTGCTCCCCGGGGACACCGAGCCAGCGCGCCTGCGCGCCGGTCGCGATGACGAGCGTTTCACCTTCATAGCGCTCGCCGCTGTCTCCGACCGCCACGAAGGGCGGCCCCGAAAGATCGACCGATGTGATTGTGTCCCACATCATCCGCGTGCCGACATGCTCGGCCTGCGCCTGCATTTCCTGCATCAGCCACGGGCCTTGGATCACGTCGCGAAAGCCTGGATAGTTTTCCACATCAGTCGTGATGGTCAGCTGTCCGCCGGGCTGGAGCCCCTGCACGACGATGGGCCGGAGGCCGGCACGCGCTCCATAGATCGCGGCCGATAGTCCGGCCGGGCCGGATCCGATGATGAGCATGCGGGCAGTGTGGATTGTCATGTCTGGCCAAATAGCAACCCCTGCGGGCATTTCCAGCGCCTTCGTCATTGCTCCCCCAGCAATTGACGTTGCCGTGAGGCTCGCCCACTGTCGGGCGCATGACACTCGCCGGACCCGCCTCGCACAGCTTCATCTCCCAGCGCCTTCGCCTGCACTACGTCGATTGGGGCAATCCCGATGCGCCGACGCTGATCCTCCAGCATGGCGGGCGCGATCACTGCCGAAGCTGGGACTGGGTCGCCGAGGAATTGAGGCACGACTGGCATGTCATCGCGCCGGACCTGCGCGGACACGGCGACAGCGCCTGGTCGCCCGACGGCAACTATGCGATGGATGCCTTTGTCTATGATTTTGCTCAGCTGGTTCACACCCTGGGTCATGAGCAGGTCACCATTATCGCTCACTCACTCGGCGGGAACATCGCCACACGCTTTTGCGGCCTTTACCCCGACAAAGTGCGCAAGCTGGTCAATATCGAGGGACTCGGGCCTGGATTGCAGAGCCTCGAGGAGTTTGAGGCCAGCCCAGTCAGCGATCGGCTCCGCAAATGGGTCGATGACAAGCGCCGTGCCGCTGGCCGCCTGCCAAAACGTTATCCTTCGCTCGAGGCGGCCTATGCGCGGATGAAGGAGGAAAACAGCTTCCTTACCGACGCACAGGCAAGGCACCTCACGATTAACGGAGCGAGCCGGAACGAAGATGGCAGCTGGAGCTGGAAGTTCGACAACTACCTCAACGTGTGGTCAGCCATGGATATCCGCTATGACGAGAAGGCCAGTTTGTGGGAAGCAATCACCTGTCCGGTCTTACTGCTGTGGGGCCTCGACAGCTTCGCCAAAAGCCCGGCTAGCGACGGGCGCATGGACCATTTTCGCGATGCCCGGCTGATCGAATACGATGACGCGGGCCACTGGCTGCACCATGACCAGTTCGACCGGTTCATGGCTGACGTGCGGGCGTTCCTGAGCGAGTAGGCGTCAGGCGGTCGATAAATCGCCGCGTTCGATCGGCCGCGCCGGGTCCTTGATCCATTCCGACCACGATCCGGGATAGAGCGCGGCGCCCGCCAATCCCGCGATTTCCATCGCCAGCAGGTTATGGCAGGCCGTCACGCCCGATCCGCACTGGAGGATGAGGCGCTCGGGCGGAAGACCCTGTCCGGCACGGCCGAAAGCGAGGCGCAGTTCGTCAGGGCTGCGGAACGTGCCGTCCGCCGCGAGATTGTCCTGAAAGAACCGGTTGGCCGCGCCCGGTATCCGTCCCGTGACCGGGTCAGCCGGATTCGGCAGGCCCGCATACCGCTCGGGCGAGCGCGAATCGATGACGAGCCGTTCGCGCGAAGTCAGGTTGGCAAGCACGGCATCAACATCGGCAACCGGCGCGCCGGGCGTGGGTGCGGCCGAAAAATCGCCCGGCACGGCCGGCCCTGTCTCCGTTTCCAGCGGCAACCCGGCGGCAGTCCAGGCGCCAAGGCCGCCGTCCAGCACAGCGACGGCATCGTGACCCAGCCAGCGCAGCAGCCACCACAACCGCGCTGCAAACCAGCCGCCGGAGCGGTCGTAGGCTACGACTTGCTGCCCGGCGTGCAGCCCTTCCTCCGCCAGCTTCGCCGCCAACCCATCGCGGCCAGGAAGCGGATGGCGTCCCCTAGCACCGGCGGGTGAGGACAAGTCATGATCAAGATGGAGATAGCGTGCGCCCGGAAGGTGGCCCGAGGCATAGTCGCGCGCGCCTTGCGCCGGATCGGAGAGATCAAAGCTGCAATCGAAAACGGCGACGTTTCCGGACTCGATCAGCCGGGAGAGATCATTCGCACTGATGATGGCGGTGTACATGGGCGCTCCTCTGGACGGTCAGCTCACGGCAAACGTGAAGGGCTGCGTCGTCCGCAAGTAATCGTCTGGCAGGATCTCGCGGCCAATGGGCGGCACCGAGCGTGCCGGGCAGGCTTCGCGGTGACAAAGGCGGCAGGTGATGCCGATGGGCGTCGCCTCCACGCTTCGCGGATCGCTCCCCTTCGCATAGATCAGCCGCGGCGCGTGCTCGGCTGCGCAGGCCAGCGCCACGGCGCGCATCACGACATGGCGGCCGTGCTCGCCGCCGCCCTGCGAGACGGTGCGTGCGATGGAGAAGAAGCGCTGGCCTTCGGGAAGCTCAAGCCACTGCGTGACAGTGCGCCCGGGGGTGCGGAACACCGAATGAACGCTCCACAGTGGACAGCCGCCACCATGCGCCGCGAAAGGAAAGCCGGCTCCGTCAAGCCGCTTGGAGACGTTTCCAGCCTCGTCGACGCGGATGAAGAAGAACGGCACGCATTCCGCGCCCGGCCGGTTCAGCGTGGTCAGCCGGTGCGCGATCTGCTGGAAGCTGGCGCCGAACTGGCGGGCCAGCGCCTCGACGTCATAGGCCCGCGCTTCAACCGCCCGCGCGAAGCGGGTGTACGGCATCAGCAGGGCGGCCGCGCCATAAGCCGCAAGTGACCGCCGCACGAGGCTGGCCGTTGTCGACGAGGCGAAGGTCTGCCCGCGCACGACGCCGCCGATTTCCTGCCGCATCGCGGTATAGGCAATGTGGGTGGCAAGCTGGAACGCACGGCCCGGCGCATCGAGCGTTTCGGACAGCAGCAGTTGTTCGTTGTGCCGGTCATAGCGGCGCAGCGAGTCCATCAGCACATCACCGGGAAGATAGCGGGTGCGCGTTCCGCGCGCCGCCAGCCAGGCTTCGCCGCCACCCAATGACGCGATTTCCTCGGCCAGCGCCTCGGCCTTGAGCTCGATGGCGGGAAAATGGTTGTGCTGGCTGGTGAAAAAGCGGCGCACGTCGCTGACGGGATCGGACGCTTCCCCTTCGCCGCCCGAGACCCGCTGGCCGGCCAGCGCTTCCTGTTCCCGCGTATAGGCACCGTAGAGCCGCAACAGCGCTTCGCTCGCGCCCGGAAAGCTGCTGGCGAGATCGGCGACTTCGAGTGCGGGAAAATCGATGTCGGCAAAGATGGGATCGCGCAGCACGGCGGAAATGCGCCGCGCGTAGTCTTCCCCCTCGTCCGAGGCGATCTCCCCCACGTCGAGCCGGTACGTCCGCGCGAGTCTGAGCAGCAGATCCGCCGTCATCGGCCGCTGGTTGCGTTCTAGCAGGGCGACGTAGCTTGGTGAAATGCCAAGATCAGCCGCCATGACCTGCTGAGTCAGGCCCAGTTCGCGCCTCAGGCGCTTGAGCCGGGGGCCAATGTAGACAGGACGCGATTGGGCCATGCACCTAGAATGTACAATTATTACATCTTTACAAGGAAAACTTGTGCAGTTTTACAAAACGACTCTGCAGGCCATTCCCTTCGCAAGTGCAACCTGGCTATCGGCGCGGCAACCGCTTTAGCCAGACAGTTTCCAGCCCGGAAGGAAAAGTACAGTGTCCTATCAGCAGAGCATCATCGAGGCAGGCAATGAAATTTCGCCATTCCAGAAGACCTGGAGCGGCATCGATGCCGAGAGCGTCGCTCGCATGCGCCTCCAGAACCGGTTCCACACCGGTCTCGACATCGCCAAGTACACCGCGAAGATCATGCGGCAGGACATGGCCGCCTATGACGCGGACCCCGCCAACTACACCCAGTCGCTCGGCTGCTGGCACGGCTTCATCGGGCAGCAGAAGCTGATCTCGATCAAGAAGCACTTCGGCACCACCAAGGGCCGTTATCTCTACCTCTCGGGCTGGATGGTCGCCGCGCTGCGCAGCGAGTTCGGCCCGCTGCCCGACCAGTCGATGCACGAGAAGACCAGCGTTCCCGCGCTGATCGAGGAACTCTACACGTTCCTCAAGCAGGCCGACGCCCGCGAACTGGGCATGATGTTCCGCGATCTCGACGCCGCACGCGAAGCCGGTGACGCAGTCAAGGCCGCCAAGATCCAGCATGACATCGACAATTACGAAACGCACGTCGTGCCGATCGTTGCCGACATCGATGCGGGCTTCGGCAATGCCGAGGCGACCTATCTCCTCGCAAAGAAGTTCATCGAGGCAGGTGCCTGCTGCATCCAGATCGAGAACCAGGTCTCCGACGAAAAGCAGTGCGGCCATCAGGACGGCAAGGTTACCGTCCCGCACGAGGACTTCATCGCCAAGATCCGCGCAGTCCGCTATGCCTTCATGGAACTCGGCGTCGAGGACGGCGTGATCGTCGCGCGTACCGATTCGCTGGGCGCCGGCCTCACTAAGCAGATCGCCTATGTCCGCGAAGCCGGTGACATTGCCGACCAGTACAACAGCTTCCTCGACGTCGAGGAAGTCGATGCGGGTAACGTGGGCCACGGCGACGTCCTGATCGCCCGCGACGGCAAGCTCGTCCGCCCCAAGCGCCTGCCCTCCAACCTGTTCCAGTTCCGCGCCGGCACGGGAGAGGACCGCTGCGTTCTCGATTGTGTCCATGCCCTTGAAAACGGCGCCGACCTGCTGTGGATCGAAACCGAAAAGCCGCACATCGGCCAGATCGGCGGCATGGTGAACCGCATCCGCGAAGTCTTCCCCACGGCCAAGCTGGTCTACAACAACTCGCCCAGCTTCAATTGGACGCTCAACTTCCGCCAGCAGGTGTTCGACGCCTGGGAAGCGGCCGGCAAGGACGTCTCGGCCTATGACCGCGACAGGCTTATGAGCGTGGATTACGACGCTAGCGAGCTGGCGGCCGAAGCCGACGAGCGCATCCGCACGTTCCAGCGCGATGCGGCGGCACAGGCCGGCATCTTCCACCACCTTATCACCCTGCCGACCTACCACACGGCCGCGCTCAGCACCGACAACCTTGCGAAAGAATACTTCGGCGAACAGGGCATGCTGGGTTACGTCAAGGGCGTGCAGCGCCAGGAAATCCGCCAGGGCATTGCCTGCGTCAAGCACCAGAACATGTCGGGAAGCGACATCGGCGACGATCACAAGGAGTATTTCGCCGGTGAAGCCGCCCTCAAGGCTGGCGGCGTCCACAACACGATGAACCAGTTCGCGGCCTGACTTTCCGCGGGAATCAGTTTACGGCATGCCCTTCCAATCGGGCATGCCGCTGAACCACAGGAGTATCGACAGATGCCAGAACCCGCCAGATCGCGCGCCGTGCTTTCGAACGAAGACTTCAAGCTGCTGCAGGAAGCTGTGCGCTTCTATATCCAGCACCATGAGGACGATCCCGTCTCGAGCAAGTACAGCCACCTCTACCACCGTCTCGGCAGCGCCGTCCGGCGCTGACCCCTGCCTTTCCTGGGGAGGAAAGCCTGACCCGCCGTGCGTTCCCTGACGCGCGGCGGGTCTTTCCTTTGCGGCGACAGCCATAGGCAGCGACAGGCCTTCCGGCAGCCGCTAGGCTATGCCACATGGGCGAAATCGCAACGCTGACCATGAACCCGACGATCGACGTCTCCTACGAGGTCGACAGGGTGTTCCACACGCACAAGATGCGAACCCGCGCCGAACATTATGCACCCGGCGGCGGCGGCATCAACGTCGCGCGGGTGATTGCCCGGCTCGGCGGCATGGCGCGCTGCTATTACCTGTCGGGCGGGGCGACCGGCCCTGCGTTCGATGGGCTCGTCGACCAGCACAGGCTCGTACGCACGCGCATTCCGATTGCCGAACCCACCCGGGTTGCCACCGCCGTTCTGGAACGCGAGAGCGGCCGCGAATACCGCTTCACGCCGCAAGGTCCGTTCGTCAGCGAGGCTGAATGGGGCGAGGTTCTGGCTTTGGCGGAACAGGCGCGGTGCACGATGTTCGTCGCCAGCGGCTCGCTGCCGCGAGGCGTGCCGGCGGATTTCTACGCCCGTATCGGCAGAATTCTGGAATCTCGCAGCATTCCGTTGGTGCTCGACACGTCAGGCCCGGCGCTTCGCGAGACATTGGCGGCGGGCGGCGTGCTGCTTGTCAAGCCGAGCCTGGGCGAACTTCGCGAACTGATCGGATCAGACGTCGAGGCGGTGGACGACGTCACCGCCGCAGCACGCGGCATCGTCGAACGGGGCTCGGCCCGCCTCGTCGCTGTAACCATGGGGCACCGCGGCGGCGTTTTGGTTCACGAAGGCGGGTCGCTGTTCCTGCCCGCCCCCCCCGTCGAGGCGCAGAGCGCAGTCGGCGCGGGCGACAGCTTCCTGGCCGCGATGGTCCATTCGCTGACTCAGGGGCAACCGGTCGAGGATGCCTTCCGGCAGGGTATGGCAGCGGGCGCGGCAGCGGTGCTGACGCCGGGGACGGGGCTCGCCCACCCTGCGGACATCGGGCGACTATACGCCCAGATGGGCTCCGCCTAGGGCCGCTTGCTGCCCAGGCACGGCCCGCTGCGAAGGTGGAATACGATCTCGCGGCCGTGACGTTCGAGCTGCAAACCACTTTCCCCGCGCGCCAGCGGGGCGGCCGCGAAAGCGACCCTGCCCAGATCGTTGGGATCAAAACGGATCACCATGTCGCGCCCGCCGCTTGCGATGGACATCGCCTCGCTGCTGACATCGAACAGTGGCAGCATGACGGTGATCGCGGTTGGCGGACTTGCCGCGACGTTCTTCTCCAGCACCAGCGTTTCGCCATCGAACTGCCGGCCCACTCGCCGCCCGTCGGCATACGTGATCAATGCCGCGAAATATTGCGCCGAAAGCCCGGCAGGCAAAACCAGTGATATTCGTACGTTATCACCCGGTGCAGGCGCGTCCGCCACAATGCTGAACCTCGGTGGCTCGACCGGATCGCTGGTGAGATAAACCGCTCCGCCATCAGCCCGCCAGCGCCCTTCCGATCCCTCGTCCAGCGCCCCGTAGGATAGCTCGTAACCAAAGCGCCCGTCGGCCGAAAGCTCGAGCCGAGCGGCCATTTCATGCGCCGAGCCATCGTATTGACCGACGAGGCAGACCGGCACCGGCTCGGCGGGCGCCGCTGCGCCTTGGCTCGCGGCGGCAAATATCATCAAAGCGGCCAGCCAGCCGCTCAAAGCGCGGTCCATGGGCGAATAAGCTGCGGAGCGTGGATCGAAAGCGTCATCAGCCCGTTCCTTGCATGCGGCGGCCATGACTGGCAATCACTCCCTACTCGCTGGGCGGATCAATCGAAAGGACAGTCGAGGATGGGGCCAACCCGAATTGAGCACGATGCCATGGGCGAAGTCCATGTCCCCGCCGACCGGTTATGGGGCGCACAGACGCAGCGCTCGCTCGAAAACTTCCGCATCGGCGACCAGCGGATGCCGCTTTCGGCGATCCGCGCGCTCGCCATGATCAAGCGCGTCGCCGCCGGGATCAATGCGGAGCAGGGTCTTCTCGATCCCAAGCTGGCCCACGCGATAGCCGCAGCGGCAGGCGAAATGATTTCGGGTTCGCTCGACGATCATTTCCCGCTGGTCGTGTGGCAGACGGGTTCAGGCACTCAGACCAACATGAACGTTAATGAAGTGATTGCAAACCGCGCGGGGCAGTTGCTTGGTGCGGATCTCGGCAATGCGCGCCCGGTTCACCCGAACGACCACGTCAACCTGAGCCAGTCCTCCAACGACACCTTCCCCAGCGCAGTGCACGTCGCGGCGGCGCTTGCCATCGAGCACGAACTATTCCCTGCGCTCGTGGCGATGCGCGATGCCTTGGCCAAAAAGGCCGAAGCGTGGCGCGATCTGATCAAGATAGGGCGGACGCACACGCAGGACGCGACCCCGATCACGCTGGGCCAGGAATTCTCCGGCTATGCCAGCCAGGTCGCGAACGGGATCGAGCGGATCAGGCTGACCCTGCCCGGCCTCTGCCAGCTCGCACAGGGCGGCACGGCCGTCGGCACTGGGCTGAATGCGCCGGCAGGGTTTGGCGAGGCCGTCGCGCGTGCATTGGCAGAGGAGACCGGCATTCCCTTCAAGGCCTCGCCCAACAAGTTCGAGGCCTTGGCGGCCGAGGATGCGCTGGTCTTCACCCACGGTGCGCTGAGTGCGCTCGCCGCCGGGCTCTACAAGATCGCCAGCGACATCCGCCTGCTCGGCTCCGGTCCGCGCGCGGGGCTTGGCGAGCTGGCCCTGCCCGAGAACGAGCCCGGCTCCTCGATCATGCCCGGCAAGGTAAACCCGACCCAGTGCGAAGCCTTGACCCAGGTCTGCGCGCGCGTGTTCGGCAATCAGGCGACGGTCACTTTCGCGGGCAGCCAGGGGCAGTTCGAACTCAACGTCTATCGCCCGGTCATCGCCGACGCCTTGCTTCAATCGGTGCGCCTTCTGGGCGACGCGGCACGCAGCTTTACCGATAATTTGCTTGCGGGCCTTTCCCCGCGCGAGGACAATCTTCGTGCGGGCGTAGAACGCTCGCTGATGCTGGTCACCGCGCTTGCGCCGCACATCGGTTATGACAAGGCAGCGGCCATCGCCAAGAATGCCCATGCGCGTGGCGTCACGCTGCGCGAGGCGGCCATCGCCAGCGGCACCGTCACGGCGCAAGACTATGACCGGATCGTCCGCCCGGAGACGATGCTGGGTCCGAAGGCATAGCCGCCGCTGCCTCGCTGGCCCGCGATGCAAGGTCACTGTCGATCTCGGCAGCAGACGAGCGGATCGCCTTCGCCGCATCGGCATAGCGCTCGTCGAAGTTCTTCTCGCGCTCGCATGCGCCGAGCAAAAGCACGCCAAGGATCACGACGAGCCGCATCAGTAGTTCTTCTTGATCCGCACGTTGACGTTGCTTACCCCCGAACCGCTCGCCTGGCTGAGCAGCGACAGCCATTTGGTCAGCGCGATCTCGAGCTGGGTCGCGGTGAACCCGCGCGCATCGGTAATCACTTCGACATAGATGTCATCGGTGATGTATTGGCCCGCGGCAAGCGCGGTGCCGCGCCCGGTTGTTTCATCCGCGCCGAGAATGCGGAGGCGGTCAATTCCTGCGGCTGATCGCAGCTTGCCCAAGGGATTGAGCCCGCCGCCCGACCCACGCAGCGAGTTGAGCGACGAGGCAAGCTGAACGGCCTGGATCGCCGAGAGATTGGCAATCGAGCTACCGAACAGCACACGTGCCATGATCTCGTCCTGCGGCAAGCCGGGCACGCTGGTGAACGTGATCTGTGGATTGGAGGCCCGTCCGGCGACGTTGACGTTGACTGTCACGTCCTCAACGTCGTCGGTTGCCTGCATCGCCACGGTCGGGTCGATGGTCGGCCCGCCCGTGAACTGCACGCGGCCCTGCGTCAGCTCGAACGAGCGGCCCGCGAAATCGAGATTGCCGCGCAACAGCTCGACTTCGCCTGCAAGGACGGGCGCCGCGCTCGTTCCGCCGACCTTGAAGTCGGCGCGCCATTCGGAATCGAGGCCCATTCCCGAGACATAGAGCTTTTCGGGCGCTAAAAGCGCGATGTCTAGGCGGACCAGCTGGAGCAGGCCGGGCCTCGGCCGCGCCGGCTCGTCGCCAGTGATGCGCTTTGGCCCGCGCGGCGGCTTGAAGCGCACTCCGGTCAGCTCGGGCACTTGTGCAGCTCCTTCGCGCACCACCTTGTAGCGCGTTTCGGGCAGGCGCAGCTGGCCGGAAAGCAGCGCCGTCTCACCCGCCGCCTTGGTCAGCCGCAAGGTGCCGGTGGCGCGGGCGGAAATGGCATCGCTTCGCGCCAGTCTCGCGTTATCGAGGGTAGCGGAAATATCCATCGGATAGCCTGCTTCCGCCGAGAGGCTGGCAAAGCCCTGCGCCGCGACCGAACCAGTGCCAGCCTTTGCCGTGAGCCGCTCGATGGTCAGCCGGTCGCCTGAAAAGTGGCCGGAAAGTGCCATCTGGGTCAGGCGCGTGCCGTAGGTCTGGTTCTCGTAGGTCAGCGCATTCGCCCGCACGACACCGTTCAAGCACGGCGCCGCGACCCGGCACGAGAAATCCGCCGCAACGCCGATCGGCCCGCTCAACTGCTGGTCAGCGGAGCCGGCAAAGGAAAACAGTGTATCGGCGGGTCCGTTGTATCGAATACCGCCGCTGAGCGGTGCTTGCGACAGCTGCGTCGTCCAGCTGCCAGCGCCCGGACCGAGCGGGCGCATCGAGGCAACCATGCGGCCGATCACGCTGCCCCGCTCGCGGAAAACGGCGCGCGCCTCGCCGCCATCGGGCAGCAGCTTGCCGACGAAGTTGACGTCGACAGGCTGGCTCACCGAAGCCGCCGTCGTCCTCGTGAAGCGGCTGATGCTGAGCCGCGCGTCGGCGCTGGGGAACGCGGCACTGCTCGCCTGCGCAAAATCGAGGCTGCCGGTCGCCGTGCCGCCTATGCCGAGGCCCGGCGCAAAGGCATTGACGATGCCGAGGTCGAGCGCGTCCATGCGGCTCTCAACGCGGATGCCCGGCCCAAAACGCCCGGCCAGCCGCACTTTGCCCGATCCGAAGTCGATCCGCGTCGGCAAAAGCTCGTAGCCGCCCTTGCCCGGCACAATCCGCGCAGGACTGGTGGTCTTAAAAGCAATGCCGCGCGCCCGCCCGCTCAGCATCGCGCGCCACAGGTTCGGCTCCAGCTGCGCGTTGACCGCGACGCGGAATGGCACGCCGCTGGTGCCTTCGACCAGCGCCTTGGCCTGCCCGCGCCCGTCGCGGTAGTCGACGATGACGCGTGCGGCGGCAAGATCGAAGGCGCCGTAGCTCGTCTGCGAAAGCTGCGCATCGGCCACAATCCACGGCCGCTCATAAAGCACCACCCGCGCATCGACGATGGCCGACCCAAGGGCGAGCTGCGCCGGTCCGGGCAGCACCGTGTTGTTGGCGCGCAAGTTGATGATCGCTTCCTGATAGCGCCCCCGCGCCTCGAGCCTCACCACGCCGCCCAGCCCCTGCCCCGTCGCCGTCAGCTGGCCTGCGAATGGCCCGGTGGCAGTTTGCCGCAGCGATCCGGCGAAATCGATCCCGCCGAGATTGGCGTTATTGATGAGCAGGCTTGTGGCCCCGCCCGTCCCCAGCGTCACGTCTGCTGTCAGCGGCCCGTAATCCGTGTCCCCCGTGGCGGCGAGCCGGTAGCCCCCCCTCGCGCCGGTCACCCGCGCGCGCAAATTGGCGAGCCCGATGCCAAGCCCCGGCCGCTCTGCCGTGACCACTGCCTGCGGGCTGGCGATTGTGCCGGCAACCTGCACGCCAATTCGGCCATAGGCACGCGATACGCCGTCGGCATCGAGCGCAATGCGGCCATCGGGCCAATAGCTCCCCCGCCCGCCGGTGACGCGCAGCAGCGGCGCTTCCAGCCGCAGGTTGGCGAAACGGATCACGCCGTCCGGGCCGTAACGCACGTCGCTTGAAGCGACCGCATTGCCGCCGAGGAATGATTGCACGCCCGAATTGGTCAGCCGGGTCGAGCGGGCGCGGACCTTGCCCGCCAGCGCGAAACCGCCCGCTTCGGACTTCAGGTCTACATCGGTATCAATCGTAAATATGCCGACGCTGGCGACGCGGTAATCGTCGATCCGGCCGTTGATCGCGCCGGTATAAAGCCCGCTCGACATGTCGGCGAGAAGGATCGCTTTCGCGTCGATCCGGTCAGAGCGGATCAGCATGTTGTCCGAAAGGACGCGCGGCCCGTCGATGGCGAGATCGCCGTTGAGCCTGACGCGCGAAAGGCTGCCGCCGGCTACGGTATCAAGCCCGGTTATCCGCTCGGCGCGCGCGGTAACCGGGATCAGGATGCGGTCAGTGTTCACAGTCGCTTCGCCTGTCGCAGTCAGCCGGTCGAGCCCGACGTCATTCATGACCAGACGGTCGGCGTTAATGGCATAGACGACGCGCGGCCTGGCAAACGAGCCGTTCAGCGTGAAAATGCCCCGCAGCCCGCTACCTGACAGGTTCAGTGCCAGCGCGGAGGGCCGCAGCAAGGTGAAGGCGAGGCGCAATTCCTCGAACGTGTTGTCCGAAAAGTCGACGATCCCCGACGGCCTGACGGCAAAGGCATCGTTGTCGATCGAGCCGGAAACGTTGGCGCGCCGCTTGTCGAACGCTGCGACGAGATCAAGCCGCGTCACCGGGCCGAGCAACTGCACGCTCGAACCACTGGCCAGCCGTGCGATCCGTGCTGGCCCGGTCAGCCGGAAGGTGCCGTCGCGCCCTGTAAAGGCCAGCCTGGCAAGTTCCTGGCCGTCGAGGTTGGCATCAATGCGCCCGTTCCATGCTCTCCACTCTCCCTTGCCGGTCGCGCGAACTGCAAGCGGTGCGTCGAGAGCGGCGAGAGCGGCGATCACACCGCCGCGCGGCGCATCGATCCGCACGTCGATGGCCAGCCGGTCGCGGGCCGGCACGGCATCGAGGACAAGGCGGATCACGTCGCCGCCCATCTGCGTGCCGACCCGCGCCGTCCGTCCGTTGAACGTCACTTGCGCCCTGCCATCGGCAATGTGCGCCTTGCCGGAAAGCGAGGCGACCTGGCGCTCACCGGTGACGGGCTTTTCGGCAATGAACTGCGCCACTGACAGCCGGTCGATATCGATGTCGATGTCGGGCAGTAACGGGGCATCACTGGGCGGCGTCGGCTTGAACGCCGGCGCTCGGCGCAGCACCATCCGTTCTGCCGTCGCGGAGCGGACGTCGACATGATTGCGCAGGTAAGCGAAGGGCCGCCAGTCAATATCGACTCGAGGCGAAAACAGGAATTCCCCCTTGCTGTCGCGAACCGACAGGTCATGGACGCGCATGGCGCCATAGATCGAACCCTCGATGCGTCCCACCCGGATTTGCATGCCGTTCTCGAACGTCAACCCGCGGATCTGGTCGGCAACGAAGCGGTGACCGGGCCCCGTGTCGAGACCGAGCACGGCGAGCAGGACGAGCAGCACAATGCCGCCAAGCACGCCGAGCACTGCCTTGGCCAAAAAGAGCCCCGTGCGGCGAGGCCTCGGCGCGGCCTCGACGATCTGATCCTCATCGCCGGCCATCAGAATGCCTGCCCGATCGAAACGTAGACGTTGATCCGGCTCTCGCCCTTTCGGCGACCCAGCGGCGTCGCGACGTCAACGCGCAGCGGACCGAAGTTGGTGTAAAAACGCCCGCCGAAGCCCACCCCGTAACGCAAGTCACTGAATCGCGGCGTCGTGGATGCATAGGACTGGCCGACATCGACAAAGGCAACGACACCGTAATTGCCGAAGCGATACCGCACTTCCGCTGCTGCTTCGTTGAGGCTGCGGCCGCCGATGGGATCGCCGTTCGGATCGAGTGGGCCCAGCTTCTGGAATCCGAAGCCGCGCACGGAACCCCCGCCGCCCGCATAGAGCCGCCGCGACGGCGGGATCTCGGCCAGGTCCGCACCCTGGATCGTGCCAAGCCGGATGCGGCCTGCCAGCACGATGGAATCGCCCGCCGGAAAATAGCCCGAGGCCTCTACTCGCGCCCGCACGTACGGGCTGAAGCCGCCGCGCAAGGCGCCTTCGGGCTCGATCAGGGCGGTGAGCCGCGCACCCTTTGTCGGGTTGAGTAAGTCATCAGTCAGGTCCAGGCCCACCTGGCCGCTCAGCCCGCCGACGTAGTAGGTCTTGCGGTTGCGCTCCAGCCTCGCAAAATCGTAGACCTTTTCGGCGGTGGCGAGGAGCTGGACGCCGTAAGCGTAAGTCAGCTTTTTCTGCCAGATCGGCGTCGAGACATAGCTGACCGTGGCGGCGAGCCGTCCGGTATAGGCACTGAACGCGTCGTAATCGCTGTGAAGGGCCTCCGCGACAACCTCGAAGCTGCGATCGCGCTGGCCGGCGTTGGAACGCCGGAAGGTGACGCCGACCCCTTGCTCCTTGGTGCCCGCGACCGCGCTGGCGATCAGCGCGCCTTCCGGCGGGAACAGATTGCGGTGGGTCCAGATGCCTTCCGCGCGCAAGCCCTCGCCGGTGCCATAGCCAAGGCTGCCCGCGATGGTGCGCGGCGGACCCGCGTCCTGTCTGACCAGCATGGTGACAAATTCGGTATCATCCCCGGCGCTCTGCCCTGTGCGCCTGGGCTCGGCCGAAACGGTTGACAGCAGCCCCGTTGCAACCAGCGCCTGCCGCAAGTCGTCGACCTTGCGGCTATCGTAAAGCTCCCCGCGCTTGAAGCGCGCCAGTACGCCAACATGCTTTGCATCGAAGGCGAGGTCGCCCTCTGTCGCAATCTCGCCAAAGCGGACGCGTGGACCCGTCTCGACCGGCAGCGTATAGACCCCGCCGCCGGTTTCAGGATCGAGCAGCACGTCGCGCTGGCCGACTTCGGCGAAGGCATAGCCGTTTTCCGGCAAGGCAATCGCGACCTTGGCCTCGGCGCCCTGGATGCGTTCAGCGACGATCGGTTCCCCCACCTTGAGCGCGAGGTTGTCGCGGATCAGGCCCGCCGGCACGGTCGGCCGGGCGGTGACCACGATGTCCTCGATCACGTAACGCTGACCCGGCACGACAACGATCACTGCGGTTAGCGGCTGTCCGTTCTCCGCCTCGGAGCGGTCGATCCGCGTCGTCACGCGCGCATCGTGCCAGCCTTCCGAGGCAAGGATGCGCTGCATCAGCACGCTGTCCTCGCTAAGCCGCGCCGCGATCATCGCCACGTTCGCGGCCTTGCGATCGCCGTCGCGCAAGGCGGACAACTTGCGGAACAGCGCGCGCAGGCCGGTCTCGGTCTGCTTGTCGGCCAGGTCGAGGCCGTTGACACGGGTGCTGTAGGCCACCTCCACCGCATCGTCGTCGGCAGCCTTTTCGGCGAACTGCACCGGCTCGACCTGAAACTCGCCAAGCGGCGGCAGCGGCGCATCCAGCGCGGCATCGCGCACGGGCGCATCGCCGATCTGCTCCACCGGCTTGCCATCGGCCAGTGCCGGGTTGCCGAGCGGGGCCGCCGCCCCCTCTTCCGGCTTTGCCCCTGCCTGACGGTTAGCAAGCGACCGCTCGAACTCGTCGATCGATTCCAGCGGCCGTGCCAACTCCGGGTCGTCCGCCACGTCGAGCGAGGGGATCGCCGCATTGAATTCGCTGTCCGGCACCACCGGCTCCACCGGCGGCAGAGGCGCGCCGGGCGGAGGGGGCGGCACGGGCACCGATCCCGCCTCCAGCCCAGCCTGAGCCGGAACACTGTCCTGCGCCATCGCATTCCCCGATATCGCCAGCAGCAGGCCCACCACCATCAGGCTGACGTGACCCGCGATACGATATCGGCCGGGTTGCGAGGCCACGTGCGAGGAACTTGTCTGGCCGCTGACCATTACCTTGCTTTGCACTTACCCCCCGGATCGCGCGGCGATCGGATTGAACACTCAGGCTTTTCGAGGACCGGCCCGGCATGCGCGACCCCGAAGAAGCAGAAACGCCTCGCTCCCGATCCGGTTCCGGAGCGGACCTGCCGTATCCACCGTTGCCGAGCGATCCGCCCGGCGCAACTGCCAATTCACCCTGGTCGTTACCATGGGCGGCCTGGCGGCAGGTCATTGGCCGCGTCTGGGTGATGACCGGCTTCCACGAAATCGCCCTGCTCGCGGCCGGAGTTGCCTTTTTCGCGTTCCTTGCGCTCACCCCGCTCATCGCCGCCACAGTGATGATCTACGGTCTCGTCGGCGACGTGGCGACTGTCCGCACCCAGATGGCGAGCCTTTCCGCCGCCATGCCCGGAGAGGCGGCCAAGCTGCTCGAGGAGCAACTCATCGGGGCCGTCACCACCAGCGCGGGCGTGACCGGCATCGCGCTCGTCGTTGCACTGTTCTTTGCCCTCTACGGGGGGATGCGCGCCGCGAGCGGGATGATAGCTGCGCTCAACATTATCAACGAGGAGCACGAGAGCCGCGGCATCATCAAGCTCACGCTGCGCGCCGCCGCGCTCACCGTTGCCGCGGTGTTCATTGCGCTCACCGGGCTCGTCAGCGGCAGCGCGTTTGCCTGGCTTCATCTCCAGACCAGCGTGTACCTTGTCCCCGGCACCGATCTCGCCTTCAAGCTCCTGACCTGGGGCGCGGCGATCGCGCTCGGTTCGGTCGGCTTTGCGGTCATCATGCGTTTCGGGCCGGATCGCAGCCCGGCCAAGTGGCGCTGGCTCAGCCCCGGCTCGGTCGTTGCCACGCTGCTGTGGCTCGCGGTCTCGTTCGGCTTTTCGCTCTATGTCGGCACCATTGGCGACTACAACGCGACCTACGGCTCGCTATCGGCCATCGCCGTGTTCCTGATGTGGCTTTACCTGTCGGCCTACGGCGTGCTGATCGGCGCCACCCTCAACGCCGAGATCGAGCGGCAGACAGTGTGCGATACCACGACCGGCCCGGCGCAGCCCATCGGTGAGCGCGGCGCAGTGCTGGCCGACCAGATCGACACCAGCGTCCCCGGCCTCCGGCACCTTGAGGCACGGCGCCGCCGCCACGGCACCAGGGCGCGGATCGAGGGGCAGGAGGAGGAAACGGCAGAGCGGACCTGAAACGCCTTGCCTGCCCGCCGGGCCGCCTCCAGGGTGCGAGAACGCCGCGCCAAGCGAAAGCAGTCCTGCACATGTCGTTTCCCGTTCTTGTCACCACGGCGATCAGGCCGCCCCGGGGAATGCCTCTCCTCAAGATGGCCGACCCGGTCCGGCGACTGGCGGCAACGCGCGCCGCGCTGATCTTCTGGGCCTTGCACGGCGCCCGCCAGCTGGTGGTCGCCGACGCCACCGGACAGGCCGTGCTTTCCCCCGATGACCTGTCGCAGATCGCCGCGCTCGGCTGCGAGGTCGAGCAGATCGCCTTCGAGCAGGATGACGCGCTGGTGATCGAACGGGGCAAGGGCTTTGCCGAGGGGCAGCTCATTGCCTTCGCGCTCGATCATTCGCGCATCCTGCGCAGCGCGCGCGCCTTCTACAAATGCACCGGCAAGGTCTTCTGCCGCAATTTCGCGCAAGTCGCTACCGCGGTCGCCCGGCACAACCTCACCCGCCTCGTCTGGTACGGCGGCCTTACCGGCATCGATCTTCGTCTGGCCGACGCCCGCTTCTGGCTGTCAGACCCTGCCTTCTGCCGCGAGGTCATGCTGCCCGCCTATGCCGGCGCGCACGATCCGGACCGCGTCGCCGAAGCCGTGCTGACCGCGACGCTGAGCCCCAGGCTCAATGCCGGACGCCTGACGCGCGCGCGCCTGTCGGGCTTTTGCGGCGGACGTGACGAGCCTTATCCGGAACATTCGCTCGGCGATCTGGATCATGCCTTTCCCTGCATGATGGGCACCGCTGCCTGATGGCAAGGGTGCAAGAGTGACACAAGTGACACCTGGCCCGGCCCCTGTCCGCACCCGGAAAGCCCCGGAATGCCGGGCGTTTGCGGCCCAAGGTGACACGCATGGGTCCGGGAGAAATCACCGTGTCCTTCATTCCCTTGGCCTCACCGCCGCTCTTTCTGCCTGACTTCGCTTTCCACCACGGCAGCATACCAGCTGCGCCGCGCCACGAATGTGTCCTGCCGCCGCGCGGATTCGTCCGGATCGTCCGACGGAGCCTCAAGCCCCGGCAGCCCTTCATCATCCTGCCAGTCGAGCGGGCCGTGCTCGATCCGCTCCAGCAGCCGGTCAAACCCCTCGGCGCTGTATTCGCGCGCCATCTGGCGGCGGCCCACTTTCCACGGATTGGCCATCAGCCAGATCGACAGCCGCTCGTCATACTGGCGCGATGTGCCAACCAGCTCGCCCTTGTAGTAATGCGGCACTTCCACGCCGTTGACCGCGCGGTCGAGCATGGCATGGGCCAGCTGCGACAGCCCCGCCTCAAGCGCCGCTTCCCAGCCGAAGGCAAAGGGCGATCCGGCCAGCCGGTCACGCAGGCGATAGGCCGATTGCCGCGCCATCCCCACATGCGCCGCCGCCGCCGCGACTGATTGCGTGGCCGAAAGCTCGCGCAGGAACGCCGACATCTTGGCGCGGGTCCATTCGGTATGGCGGGGCTTGCGGGTGCGCGCGGGGACCGAAGGCAAATCAGTCATGACGCGCCTCTGCGGTCAGGCGCAGCCCATTTTCGTCATCCCCGCGCCCCCCTTCGTCATCCCCGCGCCCCTCTTCGTCATCCCCGCGCAGGCGGGGATCCATCCGGTCTGGCCAGACCATGCAACGCGGCACCGAAAAGGAGAGGCTGCCTGGATTCCTGCCTTCGCAGGAATGACGGGAGAGTAACACGCCGCCCATCACCGCCCGCCCCCGCGCGCAAGGCGGGATGCACTGCCGCGATGCCACGCCGCCTCGCCCGCGCCCAGCAGCACGGCCTCGTTGGCAAGATGGACGGCAAGGACGTCGGCCGTGGTGCCCGCCCCCGCGCCGATGCGCCCGGCGGAAACGTGGTCCAGCCAGCCGCGCCTGTGATCGCGGCGGTCAGGATCGTAGGGAGAGGGATTGAGAAGCGCAGCGCCTTCGGCGCCAGAGAAATCGCACACGGTTCACCTCATGCAGGATTGCAGGGAAACCGGGGATTTTACGGGAGGCGGGGCGTGTAGGACAGGGGGAGGCGCAAGACTTTGGTATCGTGTACCCGAATCTCGTGATTGGTATTTCGACTTAGGGTCGAGAGATAGCTGGCGAGGTTAGTGAAACGGAAGGCGAGAATTGCCTACGATTGACAAATTTTTCGACCCTATGTAGAGATTCTACAATGGATACGCCGCGACTCACCCCTCAGACTGTTAAGGTGCTGATTAGTCTTTATTCTGATCCGGGATCATCTGGCGCGGCCATTTGCAAGGCGACTGGCCTGCATTCCGGGACCGTCTATCCCATTCTCGCTCGCCTTGAAGAGGCAGGCTGGATTCGCGGTCAGTGGGAATGCGCTGACCCTAAACGCTTGGGGCGACCGCGTAAGCGCCATTACAACCTCACTGCTGAAGGCTCGACTGTGGGCCGAGAGGAAGCTGCGCGAGTCGCTTCACTTTATGGGCGCTTTGCGACATGAGCTCGGTTCTAATTTCACTTGCCTTGATGCTACTCGCATTTGAGCTGAACCAGTGGTTCCCACGAATTCTGCGGGGATTGGTTGAACTAGCGGTTCGAAATTTGCCGAAGAAAAGGCGCGCTGCCGTTAGGGAAGAATGGCTTGCCCACCTCGAGGAGTGCCCTGGAGCCATCTTGAAGCTCTGGAACTGCTCTGGATTTTGGACGGCATCGAGAACCATGTTTCCGCGTTGGACAAGAAGACTTCAGCATAAGCGGCTCTTGGTACGCGGACGCCTCGCATCAGCGTCGGCCGTCAGGGCGATTGACCTTTTCCTGGCTTCATTAGCTCTGCTGATTTTCGCACCTTTATTCGTGATTGCAGCTGCCGCTATCGCAATTGAGGATCGCGGGCCAATCTTCTTCGTGCAAAGAGCACGAGGGAAGTCTGGGAAGGCAATCTGGCTCGTTAGGTTTCGCAGCATGAAATGTGTGCAGATCGGCGCAGCGATTGACGAGGAAGGCGAAATAGGTGACCCGCGCGTAACAGGGGTCGGACATGTCCTGCGGCGCACCGCGATAGATGAACTCCCTATGCTTATTAACGTCGTCAGAGGAGATCTGAGCCTGGTTGGCCCAAAGCCCGCGCCAGAAGGCCTCAAGAAGTTGATGGAGGGAGACCCAGATTGGTCCGCGCGATATTACGAGCACGCAACCTTCGATAAACCTGGGATCTTCAGCCCCAATTACTTCGACGCCGTTTGGAAAATTGCAAACATCGGGGACAATCGGCATCGCCCGTTAGTAGTTATAACGAGTTACATGAAATATTTGGCACTTGCTTGGCTAAGAATTTTTCTGAAACCATTAGGTTTCACGGTCGACAAGCAGTGGAAACGGCATATTGCTCGCGGACAGCGGGAGCTGCCAAAGCAGGCGAAAGTCTCTGACAAGGGTCCACAATAAGCCAAAGTGCTGGATACCCAGCTCCCTCGGCCTTTCCGGGGGAACGATGCCAAATGCTCCCCCAGCTCCTCGTTATCACCCCCTCACCCCTTCAACGCCGCCTCTTCCGCCACCGCGCGCCCCACCGGCCTTGCCATCAGCCGCGCCTGAAAAGCCCCGAGCGCCGAGTGTCGGGCGAGGTCCAGCCCGGCATGCTGCGGCGAAGGGGTCAAAGGCATGCGAGCCATTTTCATTCACTCCGCCGCCGCCCTGCTCCGCTCCAGCAGCGGCGCCAGATAGTGCCCGGTAAAGCTGCGCGGGTTGGCCGCCACATCTTCCGGCGTCCCGGTCGCGACGATCTCGCCGCCGCGCACGCCGCCCTCCGGCCCCAGGTCGATGATCCAGTCCGCCACCTTGATGACATCGAGGTTGTGTTCGATCACCACCACGCTGTTGCCCTGATCGACAAGGCGTTGCAGCACTTCCAGCAGCTTGCGCACGTCCTCGAAGTGGAGGCCGGTTGTCGGCTCATCAAGGATATAGAGCGTCTGCCCGGTTGAGCGGCGGGACAGTTCCTTGGCGAGCTTCACGCGCTGCGCCTCGCCGCCGGAAAGCGTCGTCGCCTGCTGGCCAACCTTCACGTAGCCGAGGCCCACTTCGTTCAGCATGTGCATCTTGTCGCGGATGGGGGGGACGGCCTTGAAGAACTCCTCCGCGTCCTCGATCGTCATGTCGAGCACGTCGGCGATGGACAGGCCCTTGAACTTCACTTCCAGCGTCTCGCGGTTGTAGCGCTTGCCGTGGCATTCCTCGCAGGTGACGTAAATGTCGGGCAGGAAGTGCATCTCGATCTTGATGAGGCCGTCGCCCTGGCACGCCTCGCACCGTCCGCCCTTGACGTTGAAGCTGAACCGCCCCGGCTTGTAACCGCGCGCGGCGCTTTCGGGCAGGCCGGCGAACCAGTCGCGGATCTGGGTGAAGGCGCCGGTATAGGTCGCCGGGTTTGAGCGCGGGGTGCGGCCGATGGGCGACTGGTCGATCTCGATCACCTTGTCGCAGTGCTCAAGCCCGGTGATCCGGTCATGCGCCCCGGCGATGACCCGCGCCCCGTTGAGTACCCGCGCCGCGCCGGCGTGGAGTGTGTCGATGGTCAGGCTCGACTTACCGGACCCTGAAACGCCGGTGATGCAGCAGAATGTGCCGAGCGGGATCGAGGCTGTGACGTTGCGAAGGTTGTTGGCGCGTGCGCCCTCCACCGTCAGCAACAGGCCGTTGCCCTTGCGGCGGCGGGCCGGGATCTCGATCGCCCGCGCGCCGGTGAGGTACTGGCCGGTCAGGCTGTCCGGACTGGCGAGGATGTCGGCCAGCGTGCCCTGCGCCACGATCTCGCCCCCGTGCACGCCCGCGCCGGGCCCAAGGTCGACGATATGGTCGGCATGGCGGATCGCGTCCTCGTCGTGCTCGACCACGATGACGGTGTTGCCGAGGTCGCGCAGGCGTTTCAGCGTCTCCAGCAACCGGTCGTTGTCGCGCTGGTGGAGGCCGATGCTCGGCTCGTCGAGGACGTAGAGCACGCCCGAAAGGCCGCTGCCGATCTGGCTGGCAAGCCGGATGCGCTGAGACTCCCCGCCCGAGAGCGTACCTGAAGTGCGGTCGAGGTTGAGGTAATCGAGCCCGACGTTGTTGAGGAAGCCCAGCCGCTCGTTGATTTCCTTGAGGATGGCCTGCGCGATCTGGTTCTGCTGCGCGGTCAGCTTGTCGCCGAGCGAGGAGAACCACGCCAGCGCATCCGCCACCGAGCGGCGCGCGGAGAGCGAGATGTCCTCTCCCGCCACCTTGACCGACAGCGCCTCGGGCTTGAGCCGCGCGCCGTTGCACGTTTCGCAGGGCTGCGCGGTCTGGTACTTGCCCAGCTCCTCGCGCATCCACGCGCTTTCGGTCTGCCTAATCCGGCGGTTGAGGTTGCCGATGACGCCCTCGAACGCCTTGTTGACGGTGTAGCTCTTGCGCCCGTCCTGGAACGTCAGCGGCACCGCCTTGCCCCCCGTGCCGTGGAGGATGACAAGGCGCACTTCGCCCGGCAGGTCCTGCCACGGCGTTTCGAGGCTGAAGGCGAACTCCTTCGCCAGGCTCGCCAGCACCTGCATGTAATAGGGCGACGGCGGGTTCGACTTGGCCCAGGGCACGATCGCCCCCTGCTTGAGGCTGAGCGCCTCGTTCGGAACGACCAGCTGCTCGTCGAACAGCAGTTTCTCGCCCAGCCCGTCGCAGGCGGGGCACGCCCCCATCGGCGCATTGAAGCTGAACAGGCGCGGCTCGACACTTTCGATGGTAAAGCCCGAGATGGGGCAGGCGAATTTCTCGCTGAACACGATGCGGTTCGGCGGCAGGCCCGCGCCCTTGAGGTTTTTCCCCTGCGCCTCGCCGTCGCGGCCAGGCACGACGCCGTCCGCCAGATCGACATAGGCCAGCCCCTCGGCCAGCTTCAGCGCCTGCTCGAAACTGTCGGCCAGGCGAGTCTCGATGCCTTCCTTGTCCTCGGTGGTGGCCCGCACTGCCAGACGGTCAACCACCACTTCGATGTCGTGCTTGTACTTCTTGTCGAGCGCGGGAGCCGCGTCGATGTCGTACATCTCGCCGTCGATCCGCACGCGCGTGTAGCCCGCCTTCTGCCATTCGAGCAGCTCCTTGCGGTATTCGCCCTTGCGGCCGCGCACCACGGGGGCGAGCAGGTAGGCGCGCGTCCCTTCCGGCAGTGCCATGACCCGGTCGACCATCTGGCTGACGGTCTGCGCCGCGATGGGAAGGCCCGTGGCAGGCGAATAGGGCACGCCGACCCGCGCCCACAGCAGGCGCATGTAATCGTAAATCTCGGTCACCGTCGCCACGGTCGAGCGCGGGTTGCGGCTCGTCGTCTTCTGCTCGATCGAGATGGCGGGCGAGAGGCCGTCGATATGCTCGACATCCGGCTTCTGCATCATCTCGAGAAACTGACGCGCATAGGCCGACAAGCTCTCGACATAGCGCCGCTGGCCCTCGGCATAGATGGTATCGAAAGCAAGCGAGCTTTTTCCGGAACCCGAAAGCCCGGTGATGACGATCAACTGTTCGCGCGGCAGGGCAACGTCGAAGCCCTTGAGGTTATGCTCTCGCGCGCCCCGGACGGTAATGTGGGTAAGGGACATGGATCGCGGTGTTCCAGATTTGTTCGATTCGGGCAAGCGTGCGCTGCGCGCATTGATGCGCACATCAATTGGCGACGGTCGACACGATCCGCAACCGCCGCTTGCCTTCCAACCCACGCATCTAGGCGGTCGCGTCCCTGATCTGATCAAGATGAAGATAGAGCGCGTTGAACGCTGCCACGCTTTTCGCCTTGTCCCAGTCGCACAAGGTGATGTGGCGGCGATGCGGAACGATGATATTCTCGGCGGCAAGCGATCTGAGGGTGCGATTGACGTGGACCTGGGTCAGGCCGACTGCATCGGCGAGCTGTTCCTGGGTTAGCGGAAATTCAAAGGGTGGGCCGTCTTTCAGTCCGGCAGACTTCATCCGCACCGCAAATTCGCAAAGCACGTGGGCAATGCGGGTCTGGGCATCGCGCCGGCCAACATTGGTCACCCATTCCCGGTAAACCGAAGAATCGACCAGAGCTTCGACCCACATTGCCTTGCCGACCGAAGGTCGGTCAAGCACCAGCCGCTGCAAGGCGCTCCGATCAATGCAGACCGCGTCCACCTCGGTCAGTGCCTGAACGTTGTGGTCCGTCATATTGAGGAACAGATGCTGCAGGTCCAGAAAATCGCCGCGCAAGTGGAACGAAACGATCTGTCTTGCGCCTTCTGCCGTCAGCTTCTGGCGGAAGGCAAATCCCGTCTGGACGAGGACGCAGTGCGGGCGTGGAGGTTCGCCCTCGCGCAGGATGTACGCATTGGGGTGATAGGTATGGCGGACGAACGGAAGTGAGCGGATGGCTTTGCGATCCGCATCGTCGAGACGAGCCCGGCTCTCGAACTTCCGGATCATTGTTTCTGACGGATCTGGCACGGACATGGTCGCTCCCCGGCGGGAGCACACGCATCTCTCAGCCGCCGCGAAGCCACGTTTAACCTACGGCGATGACCCAGATATAACCTGTTTATTGTAATTTATATAAACATATATTTATTTGATCATGCGGCCAGCCCGGTCTGGTTCAATAAATCCAGCAAGTTGATTTATGTTGCGGCAAGCCCCCAGCTTTCCCACAATACTGGCCTCATGAACTTTCCGAGGCACAGCCAGCCGCCCGATTTCGCCATGAGAGGGTGCATGCGAAAATACACCATCGTTTTCCACGAAGGAAGGGCGGTCGAACCGCGCTCGATCAACTTTCAAGCTGAGTGCGCGGAGGTTGCACTTCGCATCGCGCAGCACGAATCCACGGATAAGACAACCTCGGTCGACCTGTGGCAAGCCGGCACGCACGTGCTGACGATCGATCAGATCGAAGGACCGGATGCCGCCTGGCTACTTGCGCCGGCCCGAGCCGGCTAAGCGTGGGCGTCGAAGCCCTTTGGCGCTCATAGTCTGGTCGGTTAACCGGCGATTTCCGGAACTGGCCGTGCATCTTCTTCGTTAGCTTTCAGTAGCAGGAGCATGACCATGACCATCGGACGCGAAATGCCCTACCGCCGCCTCGGCCCTGCCGGGGCGCGCACAGGCTCTCTCATTCTCGACCGCCATCTGTCGGAGACGCTGGACGAAGAGCACGAGAGACAGGCTGCCCGAGAACAACTGCGCGCTGAACGCAGCGAAGCGCACCAGACCGGCTAGGAGCGCCTTGCAGGCGATTTAAAGCGAAAGCGCTAGCGATCCCGGCTCGCCAAGCCACTTGGCGTGCACACTCCATACGCGGGCGATCACATCTTCGGACAGCGCGTTGGCGGCCTCCCCGTCTGCGGCTATGCGCCCCTGATCGAGCACCAGGACCCGGTCGGCGTGGTTCATGGCAGTGGCGAGATCGTGGAGCACGAGGACGACGCCCGTCCCCCGCCCCGCCTGTTCGCGCAGGCATCGGATAAGGGTTGCAGCATGGGCAAGGTCGAGGTTCGCCAAGGGCTCGTCTGCGAGGATCCAGCCCGGCCGGGTTGCCAGGACGCGCGCCATCAGCGCCCGCGCGCGCTCGCCGCCGGACAGGCGGGAGACGGGACGGTCGCGTAAGGCCGCAAGGTCCATTTCGTCGAGCGCGGCATCGACGGCGGCTTGCCCTTTCAGCCCGCCCGCGCCTTTCCAGGGCAAGCGTCCGAGCGACACCAGCACGTCCACACTGACATCCCAGGCCAGTTCGGGCGTCTGCGGCAGGAAGCCGATTCGCCGGGCCCGGTCTGCCGCCCGCACGGCGGCAAGCGGCTCATCGTCCAGCATGACCGCACCCGCATCCGGCGCGAGCAGCCCGGCGAGACAGGCAAGCAGGCTCGATTTGCCCGCACCGTTCGGGCCGCAGATCGCGGTGATCTGAGCCGGCGCAAGGCTTGCCGAAATACCGCTAAGCCGTCCGGTCAACGAAAGATCACGGGCTTCCAACATCACGCCAGCTCCCTGCGCATCCGCAGCAGCAGTGCCATGAAGAACGGCGCACCAATCAACGAAAGTGCGATGCCGAGCCGCAGCTCGCCCCCGGCCAATGGCACCAGTCGGCATAAAACGTCGGCCGTCAGGAGCAACAAGGCACCCGCCAGCGCGCTCGGCAGCAGGAGCGAGGATGGCCGCCGGTCGGTCAGCGGACGAACCAGATGCGGCACGATCAGCCCGACGAAGCCGATGATCCCGGCCACCGCGACGCTCGCGCCGACGGTCAGGCCGATGCCGACAACGAGCAGGGCCAGCAGCCTCCCCGGCTCGACCCCCAGCGAGCGCGCTGCCGCCTCGCCCAACGTCAGCGCATCGAGGCTGCGACCGGCGAGCGCGAGCACGGCGATCCCGGCCAGCGTCAGCGGCGCGGCAATCCACACTTCGCGCCAGCTGCGGTCCGCCACGGCGCCCATCAGCCAGGTCACGATCTCGCTCATCGCGAAGGGGGTGGGCGAAAGGCTGATCGCAAGGCTCATCAGCGCGCCGGCAAGGCTGGCGATCATCAGGCCGGCCAGCGTGAACAGGGCGATGCCCCCGGTTCGCCCCGCGATCAGGCCCAGCAGCGCCATCGCCCCGCCAGCGCCCGCCAGCGCGAACAGCGGCAGCGCGGCGCCGCTCGCGGCATAACCCGTCCAGAAGCTGAGCACCGCCCCGAGCGCCGCGCCAGGCGCAATGCCGAACAGTCCCGGATCAGCGAGCGGATTGCGCAAATACCCCTGCATCGCCGCCCCCGCCGCGCCAAGGCCGGCCCCGACCACCAGCGCCAGAACCGCACGCGGCAGACGAAGTTGCCACAGGATCAGCGCGGCATTGCCCGTGTCCCATGCCAGCGGGTCGACCCACACCCGCCCCGCGACCAGAGACAGCGGAAGGAGGATCGATAGCCCCGCCAGCAGGAGAACAATCGGCCGCGTCACAGCGCTTTGCGCACTTGCGCCAGCCGCGCGGCAAGGCGCGCAATCGTTGGCCCGCCGCACCACAGCAGTGCCGGGTCTATCGCGGCGCGGCGCGTCCCGGCCAGATCGGCCAGTGCCGGATGAGACAGCAGCCGGTCCTCCTCGCCCGCCCCTCCGGCCGCAAGGATGACGCGAGGCGGATCGGCAATCATGCGCTCAAGCGGCAGATAATCGGCCTGGCTTAGCCCGCGCGCGGCTGCTGCGTTCACAAAACCGGCATGGCGCAGCACGTCGGCCGCGAGCGTATCGTCGCCCGCGACAATGCCGCCCGATTGCCAGACAAGCGCCTGAGCCGGCGGCGTGCCGGGCGGCGGTGCCGCACGGGCCAGCGCGGCGTCGATGCGGCCGACGAGATCTTCCCCGCGTGCGCCCTGCTCCGCCACTTTCGCCAGCAGCCGGACTTGCGCCCGGCTTTCCGCGACACTTCGCGCGATGGGCAGGCGGACCAGCCGGATGCCGCGCGCTTCGATCGCCTGTGCGGTCGCAGGCGCCAGGAAGGGGCTGGCGATGACGATGTCGGGCCGAAGCGCCAGCACGTCCTCTCCGCTGTCGCCCAGGGCACGGAAGCGGCGGGCAACGCGAACGTCCATCGAGCTGGAAGGCGGTTCGCTGCTATAGTGCGAAAGACCGAGAATCTGCGCTGGATCCGCCACTTCGGCCAGGACCGCGTCACTACACGGATTGAGGCTGACAAGGGTCGGTCCGCCTGTGCCGGAACGGGCAGGCGCCGGCTCGCTGTGGACCGGCGCGCAGGCGGCGCTGAGGCCCGCCAGGAGGAGCGCCGCCCGCCGCATCAGAACCGCGCCCTTGCCCCGACATAAGCCGAGCGGCCCGGCGTGGCGAAAGTGGCGGCGGTTTCGTAACGCACGTCTGCCACGTTCTCGACGCGGGCGGTCAGCTCGATGCCGCCCGTAACCGGAAGCCGCGCCCGCACGGTGGCTATGCCATATCCGTCGAGCCGGATCGGCGATCCGAAGAAGTCGTACTCCACTGCGTCGGATGCCATCCGCAGGTCCGCGCCCAGTTCCAGCCCTGCCAGTGGCGCCCGCCAGTCTGCGCTGAGCGTCAGTGCGTTGCGCGGTCGGCGGGCCAGCGCACGATGCTGCGTGCGGTCGGTCGCCTTGAGGTATGTATAAGCCGCCTGAACATGCATGCGCGGCGATGGCCGTGCGCCGAGTTCCAGTTCGGCGCCTTCGGCGCGGGCGCGCGCGACGTTGCGGTAAACGAAGCCGCTGTCGAGATCGATCAGGTTGCGGCTGTCGCGGCGGAAAAGCGTCAGCGCCGCGTAGAGACCCCTGCCGCCCCTGCTGCCGCGTTCAATGCCGAAGTCGAAACTGCGGCTCTGTTCGGGCCTGAGCGCCGGATTGCCGACGAAGCCGCCGAACAGCTGGTAGAGCGTCGGCGCCTTGAAGCCTTCGCCATAGCTCGCCCGCAGCCGCCACTGCGGCGCCAGCGCAACCGAGGCGTTAGCGCCCAGGGTCACGTGCGTGCCGAAGCGGCTGTGATCGTCGAGCCGGGCGCCTGCGGCAAGGCTTACCCCCCCCGCTCGCCAGCCGAGGAGAGCATGGCCGCTCGACAGGCGCGACCTTGCGCGCGGATCAAACGTGCTGCGCGCTTTCTGCCATTCGCTATCGGCCCCGAAATCGAGGCTCAGGCCTGCGCCCAGCGGCGCATGCCCTGACACTTCCGCCCGCCGCGCGCTGCCAGTGAAGGCATAGGGCCCGAAAGCGCCGTCATATTCGCGGCGGATCCAGCTTTGCGTCATGCCGCCAGACAGTGCCAGATCGCCAAGCACATAGTCGAGCCCCAACCGGCCCGTCGCCTCGCGGGTCTTTTGCGTGTCGAGGCTGTCGGGTCCGTCCTGGTCGGTATCGAGGTGGCTGTCCGCATACCGGCCAACCGCGCGCATGGTCAGTCCCTCGGCAAATGCGACGCGGCCCTTGCCCGAGACGTGCCACTGCCGGTAGCCGTCGGGCTCGCTCCCGCCGCTGCGCGCGGAAAAGCCGTCAGTGCGGGCATAGCCTCCGTTCAGCGAAAGGGCGCTGTGTTCGCCCGCGAAACCCGCTCCGGCGGACACGACCGTGGTATCATAGGCACCGTGTTCGGCGCTGGCAGTGACGCCGTCAACTTCAAGCATGCTCGCGGCCAGTACCCCGCCGATGGCCTGGCTGCCCCAGACGACGCTGTTCGATCCGCGCAGCAGTTCGACGCGCGCCAGATCGCCCGACATCAGGTTGCCGAGGTCATAGCTCCCGCCGGGCGAAGCGTAATCGGCAATCCGCACCCCGTCGACGATCACGAGTAGCTGGTCGGCATTGGCGCCGCGCACGAAGACGCCGGTCTGCGCGCCAAGTCCGCCATTGCGGGTGAAGGCGACGCCGGGGAGCCGTTCCAGCACGCGGGTCAGGTCCACGCCTTGCACCGAGGCGATCTCGTCCGCGCCGATGACGCTGACCGACTGGCCCGCTTCACTGAGCGGCATGGGATGGCCGGTGACGAGGATCGAGGTCGAGGGGTCGGATTCATCCGCCATTGCAGGCGCGACAATCGCCAGGGAAGAGAGCAGAAGAACAGGATATTTCACGTCAGCAGACCTTTCGCACAATGAACGACATGCCGTTCAAGGCGAGAGGCCAGCACCCTTCAGGGCGCGTGCCACGCTGCAATCCGGTACACCCCGCCCGGCGCGGAACGACTGTCAGCAGGCAGGTCTCCTGGCTCCCGGATCACCGCGTTGCGCCTGCCTTCCCAGCATATGCCAGTGGCATGAGCGGCGCCGCGCTCCCCGGTCACAGTTGCGGGGGCAGCGCGGCAATTCCAGCCGCTTCCCTCTTAGGCCCGGACGAAGATCGCTCTTCGGCCGGACAACCCGTGACGTGCCGCGCCCTTACGCCGCAATGTTCGCAGGTGCAAGATAGGAACCCCTTAACCCCCTTAGGACTAGTCCGGCAATCCGTCCCGGTTCGGCACGCGCCGGACGCGGCGGATGCGCGGGCACCGCAGGCAGGTTACGCGCGAAGGCGCGTAGGCGGAAACAAGGACAGACGTTGAGCATAGCAGGCCATCCCGAACACGAACTTCGCCCGCGCGACTTCGCGGCGCGTTACCGTCGTTCGCGCTTGCAGAGCCTGCACGCGGCGCGGACCCGGCCTGCCCGTGCGCGCCGCGCTGCCGTGCTACTGGCAGCGGTCGCCGTACCCGCCCTCGCCTCACCGGGCGAGTGGAGCGCCTTTGCGATCGGCAACGCCGGCAGGGCCGAAGTGGTTATACAGCCGATGCCGTTCGAACAGGCGGGTGAAAGCTTTCCCGGCTCGGCCTTCTATTACCTCGCCGCTGATGAGGGCATACCCGGGATTTACGAAGGCATCCATTCCGACACGGAAAATGCACCCGTCGATGTCATGGCCGGTCCGGCCGCGCGCGCGCTGCGCATCGACAATAGCGGGGTCGATCGCAGCCGCGCCCTGCAATGCCTCACCGCCGCGATCTATTACGAGGCGGCCAGCGAACCCGATGCCGGCCAGCGCGCGGTGGCCCAGGTCGTCCTCAACCGCGTGGCGCATCCAGCTTATCCCAATTCGGTCTGCGGCGTGGTCTATCAGGGATCGGAGCGGCGCACCGGCTGCCAGTTCTCGTTCACCTGCGACGGATCGCTCGCCCGCGTGCCGAGCCGGATGTTCTGGCTGCGCGCCGAGCGCGTCGCCGCCGATGCGCTCGCCGGCATGGTCTATGCGCCCGTCGGCCTTGCGACGCACTACCACACCATCCAGATCCATCCCTACTGGGCGGACAGCCTCAGGCCCGTTGGCACGATCGGCGCGCACCGCTTCTACCGCTTTGGCGGCCCGGCAGGCAGCCCTGCGACGTTCCGTTTTGCCTATGCGGGCGGCGAGCCGCTGCCTGGCCCCCATGCCCGCAGCACTTCGGACGAACGCGAAGCGGCAGCCCTGCTCGATCCCGCCGCCGTGCAGCGGGCCTATGAAAATGGCCTGCGTTCCGCGCAGTCCCCTTACGGACCGGCACAGCAGGCACCGCTGCATGCCGCACCGGCCTATGCCGGCGCCGTCCAGAGCCGCGGAGGCGACAGCCTTTACCGCGGCGAGAATTTACCCGCCGCATCGGGGATACGCCCCGAATACGAGCATACGGGGCGATGGATCGCCCGTCCCGGCGGCTGAGCCGTTATCCCTAACGCCTTGGAAACCATACGCCAACACAATCACTTAGGCGTGTTTCCCTATGATGCTCCCGGCCCGACAATGCAGTTTACCGGAGTACCTGCAATGACTATCCGATTTGCTGCCGCGCAGCGCGGTGAGAGCCGCTCCGTTGCCCGCGTGCTCTGCGCCTCGGTGCCGCTCAAGTCCGTCAACGACAATGGCTGGACTCTGGCGGGGGACGGCGTCGCGCAGGCCTCGCTCCGCCATTTCGCCCGGCATGGGCTTGGCGCCGCGCGCGCCGCGCACGAAGCCGCCGCCGCCGCGCTGGAGGCCGGAAATGACGACGACTTCCAGCTATGGCTGGCGATCTGCCGCACCTTCGACCGGCGGCTTGCCGAGGGCTTGAGAGGCGGCCGCCAGAGCTGATCGACCTGGTTGGAGGGACACGGCACCGTCTTAATTGCTAACAGTTCGCAATTGCAAAAATAGTGAGCCTGCGCCGGTCATTTCGCAGTTGCAAACCCAGCGCGGGCAGCCTAGTGGCCCTGTGAACGCGCGGGGGCCTGCACTGAATGCGGAGCGATGCGAGCCGCCCGGGATGGACAGACCTGCTCCCGCCCAGTCGAAGGACTCTTCCCTCCATGGCTCGCAAGAAAATTGCACTTATCGGCGCCGGCAATATCGGCGGAACTCTGGCGCACCTCGCCGCGCAGAAGGAACTGGGCGACATCGTCCTGTTCGACGTGGTGGAAGGCGTGCCGCAGGGCAAGGCGCTCGACCTGTCGCAGTGCGGCCCGATCGAAGGGTTTGACGCCCGCGTCACCGGCTCGAATGACTATGCGGACATTGCCGGGGCGGACGTGATCATCGTCACCGCGGGCGTCGCCCGCAAGCCGGGGATGAGCCGCGACGATCTTCTCGGCATCAACCTCAAGGTCATGAAGGCGGTGGGCGAGGGCATCAAGGCGAACGCGCCCAATGCTTTCGTGATCTGCATCACCAACCCGCTCGATGCGATGGTCTGGGCGCTGCGCGAATTCTCGGGTCTGCCGCACCACATGGTCGTCGGCATGGCGGGCGTGCTCGATTCGGCACGCTTCAGCCACTTCATCGCCGATGAATTCCAGGTCTCCGTGAAGGACGTGAACACCTTCGTGCTGGGCGGCCACGGCGACACAATGGTTCCCGTGGTACGCTATTCAACGATCAACGGAATTCCTGTGCCCGATCTCGTCAACATGGGCCTCTCAACGCAGGAGCGCATCGACGCGATCGTTCAGCGCACGCGCAGCGGGGGCGGCGAGATTGTCGCCCTGCTCAAGACCGGATCGGCGTTCTATGCCCCGGCCACCAGCGGCATCGCGATGGCCGAGGCTTATCTCAATGACCAGAAGCGAATCCTGCCTTGCGCAGCATATGTCGATGGCCAGTACGGCGTTGACGGGCTCTATGTCGGCGTGCCCGTGATGATCGGCGCGGGCGGCGTCGAAAAGATCGTCGAGATCGCGCTCGACGATGCAGACAAGGCCGGTCTCCAGGTCTCGGTCGATGCGGTCAAGGAACTGCTGGAAGCCTGCAAGGGCATCGACGGTTCGCTGGCCTGACCGGCCCTTCCCAAGCACCTCCCCGGGAGCAATAGATGTCCATTCTAATCGACAAGAACACCAAGGTCATCACGCAGGGCATGACCGGCGCCACCGGCACCTTCCACACCGAAGCGGCGCTCGCCTATGGCACCAAGATGGTCGGCGGCGTCACCCCCGGCAAGGGCGGCACGACGCACATCGGCCTGCCCAATTTCGACACCGTGGCAGAAGCGAAGGCCGCCACTGGCGCAACCGCGTCGTGCATCTATGTGCCGCCGCCGTTCGCCGCCGATTCGATCCTTGAGGCGATTGCCGCCGAGATCGAGTTGATCGTCTGCATCACCGAAGGCATTCCGGTACTCGACATGATCCCGGTCAAGCGCGCCCTCACCGGCTCGAAGTCCCGGCTGATCGGCCCCAACTGCCCCGGCGTCCTGACGCCGGACGAGTGCAAGATCGGCATCATGCCCGGCTCCATCTTCAAGAAGGGTTCGGTCGGCGTGGTCAGCCGCTCGGGAACGCTGACCTATGAAGCCGTGCACCAGACGACGATGGCCGGGCTTGGCCAGACCACAGCAGTCGGCATCGGCGGCGATCCGGTCAACGGCACCAACTTCATCGACATGCTGGAACTGTTCCTTGCCGACGACGAGACCAAGTCGATCATCATGATCGGCGAGATCGGCGGATCGGCCGAAGAAGAAGCCGCACAGTTCCTCAAGGACGAGGCAAAGCGCGGCCGCAAGAAGCCGATGGTCGGCTTCATCGCCGGACTCACGGCTCCTCCGGGCCGCCGCATGGGCCACGCGGGCGCCATCGTCTCGGGCGGTCAGGGCGGCGCGGAAGACAAGATTGCCGCGATGGAGGAAGCGGGCATCCGCGTCTCGCCCTCGCCTTCGGAACTCGGAACCACGCTCGCTGGCCTGCTCAAGGAGCTTGTCTGAGGGTAAACACCAACGGCCGGTCAAGCGGCCATTAACCATGATCGGGCAAAAGGCTTTCCTCCCCAGGAACCGGCTGCCCGGCAATCGATTGCTCCCACTGGCGCCGGCCCGAATACATCGGGATCTGCGGTGTGAAAAGGCATTGCGATGGGCGACGAGACCTTCGATTTCTATCCCGCCGACCCGCAGCCCGGGCCAAGCTGGCAACGCGCCGGATGGCCACTTGCCGGCGAAAGCGGTGACGATCTCACCCAGGCGCTCGATCCGCTCGCCATCAAGGCGAAGATCAAGGCGTCGGCTGCCGGCGCTGGACAGGCCATCGACGATGCCGTGATCGAACGCGCGGCGGCGGATTCGGTGCGCGCCATGCTCCTCATCCGCACCTACCGCGTGCGCGGGCACCTTGCCGCCGATCTCGATCCGCTCGGCCTCGCAAAGCGCGACCTGCCTGCCGACCTGACCCCCGAGTACCACGGCTTCGCGGCCGAGGATTTTGACCGCAAGGTCTACGTCGGCGGCAATCTCGGCCTCGAATGGACCACGGTGCGCGCGCTCGTCGGCATCCTGCGCGCCAATTATTGCGGCAAGGTCGGCCTTGAATACATGCACATTGCAGATGTGGAGGAGCGCCGCTTCCTCCAATCACGCATGGAAGGCGCGGACAAGACCATTGACTTCACGGTGATGGGCAAGAAGGCCATTCTCCAGGCAGTGGTGCGCGGCGAGGAGTACGAGAAGTTCCTCGGCAAGAAGTACGTCGGCACCAAGCGCTTCGGGCTCGACGGCGGTGAATCGATGATCCCCGCGCTCGAGGCCGTCATCAAGCATGGCGGCCAATTGGGTGTCCGCGAGATCGTTTACGGCATGGCGCATCGCGGCCGGCTCAACATCCTCGCCAATGTGATGGCCAAGCCCTACAAGGTCATCTTCCACGAATTTTCGGGCGGCACCGCCAATCCCGAGGACGTGGGCGGATCGGGCGACGTCAAGTATCACCTCGGCACTTCGGCCGACCGCGAGTTCGACGGCGTCAAGGTCCACATGAGCCTGATGCCCAATCCCAGCCATCTTGAAACGGTCGACCCGATCGTGCTGGGCAAGGTGCGCGCATACCAGCAGTTCCGGGAGGACATCGGCCCCGGCAAGCACAAGCAGGTGCTGCCCGTGCTGATCCATGGCGACGCCGCCTTCGCGGGACAGGGCATCGTTTGGGAATGCTTCGGCTTTTCGGGCGTCAAGGGCTACAACACCGGCGGCTGCATCCACTTCGTCATCAACAACCAGATCGGCTTCACCACCAGCCCGCAGTTCAGTCGCGGCTCGCCCTATCCGTCCGATGTTGCCAAGGGCGTTCAGGCGCCGATCATCCACGTCAATGGCGACGATCCCGAAGCGGTGACCTTCGCCTGCAAGATCGCCATCGACTATCGGCAGACCTTCGGGCGCGACATCGTGATCGACATGTGGTGCTATCGCCGCTTCGGCCACAACGAGGGCGACGAGCCGAGCTTCACCCAGCCGCTGATGTACGAACGCATCCGAAAGCATCCTCCGGTGAGCAAGCTCTATTCCGACCGGCTGTGCGAGGAAGGGGTGATCGACAAGGCTTGCCTCGATGAAACGCGAGACGCCTTCACCGAATTGCTCGAAGGCGAGTTCGAAGCTGCCAAGTCGTACAAGGCCAATCATGCGGACTGGTTCGCCGGCAGGTGGAGCGGCCTCAACAAGCCGGTCGATCCCGAAACCGCGCGGCGCAATATCGACACCGGCATCGAGGCCAAGCTGTTCGACAGCCTTGGCCGCACGCTGACGACCGTGCCCAACAGCCTTACAATTCACAAGACGTTGGCCCGTGTTATTGACGCCAAGCGCGAGATGTTCGCCAGTGGCGAAGGTTTCGACTGGGCGACCGGCGAGGCGCTCGCGTTCGGCTCGCTGCTCTCAGAAGGCTATGCGGTGCGTCTATCGGGCCAGGACAGTGGGCGCGGCACCTTCAGCCAGCGCCATGCGGCTTGGATCGACCAGACCGACGAGCACAAGTACGTGCCGCTCACCACCGTGCCGCACGGCCGCTTCGAAGTGCACGACAGCCCGCTGTCCGAATACGGCGTGCTGGGCTTCGAATACGGCTATGCCAGCGCCGATCCCAAGACGCTGGTGCTGTGGGAAGCGCAGTTCGGCGATTTCGCGAACGGCGCGCAAATCATCATCGACCAGTATGTCGCGGCTTCCGAGGCCAAGTGGCTGCGCGCCAACGGCATCGTCCTGCTGCTCCCGCACGGCTACGAGGGTCAAGGGCCGGAGCATTCCTCGGCAAGGATGGAGCGCTATCTCCAGCTCTGCGCGCAGGACAACATGCAGGTCTGCAACATCACCACGCCGGCCAACTATTTCCATGTATTGCGCCGCCAGATGCACCGGCCGTTCCGCAAGCCGCTGATCATCATGACGCCCAAGTCCTTGCTGCGGCACCCGCTGGCCAAATCGTCCGCGTCCGATTTCATCGGCGAGGGGCACTTCATGCGCATCCTGTCGGACCGCAGCGGCGCGGACGACAAGGCCACCCGCCGCGTCATCCTGTGCTCCGGCAAGGTCGCCTACGACCTCATGGAAGCGCGCGACGCGGCCGGGCTGACAGACGTTCAGATCGTCCGGCTCGAGCAGGTCTATCCCTTCCCCGGCGAACCGCTGACCGCCCGCCTGGCGCGCATGACCGCGCTGGAAGACGTGGTCTGGTGCCAGGAGGAGCCGAAGAACAACGGCGCGTGGTCATTCGTCGAGCCATTCATCGAAGAGGCGCTCGCGGCTGCCGGCAGCCGGATCGAACGCCCGCGCTATGCCGGGCGCCATGCCAGCGCCTCTCCCGCAACCGGCCTCGCCAAGCGGCATGCCTCGGAACAGGCGGCGCTCGTTGCCGATGCGCTCGGCCTCTCGGTCCGCTCGGAAATCCGGCGCAAGAAACAGGGGTGACCATGTCCACCGAAGTCAAAGTGCCCACGCTGGGCGAATCCGTCACAGAAGCCACCATCGGCGAATGGCTCAAGCAGCCAGGCGATGCGGTGAAGCTGGACGAACCGATCGTCAGCCTTGAGACCGACAAGGTCGCGGTGGAAGTGACTGCCCCGGCAGCAGGCGTGCTCGGCACGCATCTGGTCAAGGCCGGCGACAATGTGGCCGTGGGCGCGCTGATCGCCACGATCGAGGATTCGGTGCCCGCGGCAGGCAATGAGCCGGTCGCGCAGCGCAGCGAAAAGCCGGTCGAGCCGGCATCGAAAACCCTTCCCAAGGCGGCAACCGAAGCGGCCGATGCTTCCTCGTCCGACGCAGCCGTACTCTCGCCCGCCGTGCGCCGCGCCGTGCTTGAACATGGCATCGATCCGGCGACGATCACCGGTACCGGCAAGGACGGGCGGATCACGCGCGAGGATGTCCTCGCCGCCGCTGCCCGCAAGCCAGAGACGCCCGCCGCCGCCCCCGAAGCTCCGGCCAGCCCCGCTGCGCCCGCAACTGGCGAACGCCGCGAGGAACGCGTGCGGATGACGCGCCTGCGCCAGACCATCGCCCGGCGCCTCAAGGAAGCGCAGGAGACCGCCGCGCTGCTCACCACGTTCAACGATTGCGACATGACCGCCGTGATCGAGGCGCGCGACAAGTACAAGGACCTGTTCGAAAAGAAGCACGGCCAGAGGCTCGGCTTCATGGGTTTCTTTGCCAAGGCCGCCTGCCTCGCACTCAAGGACGTGCCTGCCGCCAACGCCTATCTCGAAGGCGACGAGATCGTCTATCACGACTATGTCGATATCTCGGTCGCGGTCTCGGCGCCCAACGGTCTCGTAACGCCGGTGGTGCGCGATGCCGACAAGCTGTCGTTCTCCGCAATCGAAAAAGCCATCGCCGATTATGGCAAGGCCGCGCGCGACGGCACGCTGACGCTGGCCGATCTCAAAGGCGGCACGTTCACCATCTCCAATGGCGGGGTGTTCGGGAGCCTGATGTCGAGCCCGATCATCAACCCGCCCCAATCGGCGGTGCTTGGCCTGCACCGGATCGAGGATCGGCCGGTCGTGCGCGACGGGCAGATCGTGATCCGGCCGATGATGTACCTTGCGCTCAGCTACGATCACCGCATCATCGACGGGCGCGAAGCCGTGACGGCGCTGAAAGCGATCAAGGACGCGATCGAGGATCCGACGCGGATGCTGATCGACTTGTGACATCGTCGTAGCGGGCTTGATCCGGGACCGCTGGCCTCAAGTCCCTACCAGCGGCCAGCGCTCCGGTCTTCGCCGGGATGACTTGGAGAAACCAAATGGCTGAACAGACCTACGACTACGACCTCCTTGTCATCGGAGCCGGCCCCGGCGGCTATGTCGCAGCGATCCGCGCCGCCCAACTTGGCCTCCAGGTCGCCTGTGTCGACAGCCGGGATACGCTGGGCGGCACCTGCCTCAACGTGGGGTGCATTCCATCCAAGGCACTGCTCCACGGCTCGGAGTTGTACGAGGAAGCCGCAGGCGGCACACTGGCGAAATTCGGCGTGAAGACCGGCAAGGTCGAGCTTGATCTGGGCGTGATGCAGGGGGAAAAGGCCACTGCCGTCAAGGAACTGACCGGCGGCATCGCCTTCCTGTTCAAGAAGAACAAGGTCACCTGGCTCAAGGGTTTCGCTTCATTCAAGGATGCCCACACCGTCGAAGTGGACGGAAAGTCCGTGACCGCCAAGAACGTCGTGGTTGCCACGGGGTCCAGCGTAACCCCGCTCCCCGGTGTCGAGGTCGATAATGCAAAGGGCGTGATCGTCGATTCCACCGGCGCGCTGGCACTTGACCGGGTGCCTCAGCACATGGTCGTGATCGGCGGCGGCGTGATCGGGCTCGAACTCGGCTCGGTCTGGCGGCGGCTTGGCGCAAAGGTCACCGTGATCGAATATCTCGATCAGCTGCTACCGGGCATGGACGGCGAGATTCGCAAGGAAGCGGGCAAGCTTTTCGCCAAACAGGGCATGGAGCTAAGGCTTTCGACCAAGGTCACTGGTGCTTCGGTAAAGGGCAAGAAGGCCACTCTGACGCTTGAGCCGGCAGCGGGCGGCGCTTCCGAAACGCTGGAAGCGGACTGCGTGCTCGTCGCCATCGGGCGCAGGCCCAATACCGACGGCCTGAACCTTGCCGCCATCGGGCTTGAAACCAACGCGCGCGGCCAGATCGAAACCGATCACGATTTTCGCACCAAAGTCGACGGCGTCTGGGCCGTCGGCGACGTCATTCCAGGCCCCATGCTTGCGCACAAGGCCGAGGACGAAGGCATTGCGGTGGCCGAAAACATCGCCGGGCAGACCGGAATCGTCAATCACGCCGTAATCCCCGGCGTGGTTTACACCATGCCGGAAATCGCCGGCGTGGGCCTCACCGAAGAGGCCGCGCGCGACGCCGGCTTTGAGGTGCGCATCGGCAAGTTCCCAATGATGGCGAACAGCCGCGCCAAGACGAACCGTGAATCGGATGGGTTCGTAAAAATCATCACGGATGCCAAAACGGATCGCGTGCTCGGTGCCTGGATGATTGCCTCGCTGGCGGGAACGATGATCGCCGAAACTGCGCTGGCCATGGAATTCGGCGCGACGAGCGAGGACATCGCCTATACCTGCCACGCGCACCCGACCCATTCCGAAGCCATCAAGGAAGCCGCGATGGCCGTGACGGGCAAGCCGATCCACATCTGAGGCGGCATTTCGCCCGCGCAACTTTCGTGATAGCGCGGCGCGGTGCCCGGCCCTTCCTTCCTCCCCTTGCTCGATCTTGCAGGCATCGCGATCTTTGCGCTGTCTGGCGCGCTTCTTGCCGCACGGCTGCGCCAGACTTTCGTCACCATGGCATTCTTCGCGCTTGTTACTGGCGTGGGCGGCGGATCGGTGCGCGATCTGCTGATCGGCGCGCCGGTGTTCTGGGTGCGCGATCCCTTCGTCGCGCCCGTCTGTCTCGCCACGGCACTAATTGCGTGGTTCACCCCCCGCCACTGGTGGGAGGGCGCGGCGCTCGATTGGGCTGACGCAGCGGGTCTCGCCGCCTATTCGGTGCTGGGCACAGTGAAGGCGCTCGCTTGGGGCGTGCCGCCGGTGCCGGCTGTGCTGATGGGGATCATCACGGGCTGCGTCGGCGGGATCGTCCGCGACGTCCTGGCGGGACGGCCCTCGATCCTGATGCGCCCCGAACTCTATGTCACTGCCGCCGCGCTTTCTGCGACGCTGGCCGCTGCCGGGACGCTGCTGGCGTTACCTGGCGAAGTGACGTGGGCGGTTGCCGTTCTGCTTGGCTTTGCCTTGCGCGGTGCGGCCATCCATTGGTCAATCGCGCTTCCCGCCTACCAGCGCGGCCCACCCGCGTTCTGACAGCACAGCGGCCCAGACTGGTTTGCAGTCCGGGCCGCCAGCTTCATGGCCGCCGGTTAAAGGCCGCGGATGTTCCGGAAATCGAGGTCCACCACACGGCCGCGCTCGATCCGACATTCGAAAGAGCCGCTGTCATAACCGCGCAGTCTGTCGTTCCAGCCGCGATAATCCCCGTTCCAGCCCCGGCCATAGCGTCCATCGCGCTGATCCCAGCCGCGGCCCATGGTGTTGACCGCGATGCGGCCGCGCACCTTGTAGCCGTAACGGGTGTTGGTGACGCTGCGGATGTCGGTCACGTCCGCCCGCCCGCCGTAGCTGTGGCGGTTAGCTGTGCGCTCGGCCGCCGCGATGCAGGTCGAGACAGCTTGGCGCGGATTGTCGCGGCCCCAGCCATTATTGCCCCAGCCGCTTCCATTCCAGCCTCGACCGTACTGGTCGCGGTAACCGGCGCGGGCATAGCCATAGTCGGAGCGGTCGTTGCTGGCTGAGGCGGCAATCGCCGCGATGCCTCCAAGCACCAGCGCTCCGGCAATGACTTCGCCTGCTGAAATTCCGCCATGATCCCGCGCCTGCGCAGGCGCTGCGGCAGAAACCGCCATGGCGCCCGCCGCGACAGTCCCGACGATGGCCCGCCCCATGCTCGATCGCAGAGTCTTCATGATCTTGTCCTCAATTTTCGCCAGTCCCGATTGACCGGCTGTCGTGAGGAGCGTTGTGCCACGCAGGCCGTGATCCGGCGCTGAACTGCGCGTGCAGTTATTGTTCAGTTTTGCCGTTACTTTCCTGAACGCCAGCATTTGACGTCTCGAGGCCGGTCCAGTGCGCGAGGAAAGCCAGCACGTCCGCGCCCTCTTCGATTATCTTGTCGGTCGGCTTGCCCGAACCGTGCCCGGCACGGGTCTCGATCCGGATGAGCTGCGGCTTGGGCCCGAGCCCGGCAGCTTGCAAAGCGGCCGCATATTTGAAACTGTGCCCGGGCACGACGCGGTCGTCCGTGTCCGCCGTCGTCACCAGGAGCGCCGGATACCGGGTGCCCGGGCGGATGTTGTGATAGGGCGAATAGGCCCGCAGCACGCGGAAGTCCGCCTCCCTCGATGGGCTGCCATAGTCGTCGGTCCAATAACGCCCCGCCGTGAACCTGTCGAAGCGCAGCATGTCCATCACGCCGACCTGGGCGTTCGCGGCAGCGAACAGGTCCGGCCTCTGGTTGACCACCGCGCCGACCAGCAGCCCGCCGTTGGAGCCGCCCTGCACAGCAAGCCCGCCGCGCGGTGCGATACCCTCCGAGATCAGGTACTCGCCCGCCGCGATGAAATCGTCGAACACGTTTTGCTTGTTGGAGCGCCGCCCCGCATCGTGCCATTCGCGGCCGTATTCGCCGCCGCCGCGCAAGTTGGCGAGAACGAACGCGCCGCCCGCCTCCAGCCAAGCCATGCGAACCGCCGAAAAGCCGGGCGTCAGTGCAACGTCGAAACCGCCGTAACCATAGAGCAGCGTAGGGACCGCCCTGCCCGACGCGACAATGTCCTTGCGGCGCACAACGAACATCGGAACTTTCGTGCCGTCCTTGGAGGCATAAAAGCGCTGCGAGACGTCATAGACCGCCGGATCGAAGCCGATGCGCGGCTCGGCGAACGGTGTCGTCTCGCCGGTAGCCAGGTTCATCCGGTAAATCGATTGCGGCCGGTTGAAGCTGGCGAAACTGTAAAACGTCTCTGGATCGCCCGGCTTCCCCCGGAACCCCGCCGCAGTGCCAATCCCGTTCAGGGCCAGCGTGCGCGCGGGCTTGCCGCCCAGATCGAGGATCAACGCGCGCGAGGCAGCATCTTTCAGGTAACTCAGCACCAGCTGGTTGCCGATGATTGTCGCCTGCTGGAGGATCTCCTCGCTTTCGCCAACCAGTTGGTGCCATTGCGGAACCCGGCGGCCTGCGGCAAAATCCGTCAGGTCCGCGCGGACCAGCCGATAGCGCGGCGCATCCTTGTTTGTGACGAACCACAGGCTTTCACCGATGCCTTCAACCAGCTTCCAGTCGTGATCGAAACCGGTCACGAGGGGCAGCGCCTGCCAGCCCTTGCGTTCGCGCCGGGCAAGATCGATGACGCGGACTTCGTGGCGCGCGTCGGTCCCGACCGAGCTGGTGATGATGGCATAGCGCTCGTCCTGCGTGACGACGGCGCTGTGGCCATGCTCGGGCTTGTCGGGCGTCGCGAAGACAAGCTCGTCCTCAGCTTGCGCGGTGCCGATGCGGTGAAACCAGACCGACTGGTTGTAGTTGCGCGCCTGAAATTTAGCGCCAGCATCCGGCTCGGGGAAGCGTGAGTAGAAGAAGCCCTCGTCGCCGACCCAGGCGAGTTCGGTGAACTTGGCCCACCGTATCTCGTCCTCAAGAGCCTTGCCACTGGCGACATCGAGCACGCGCAGGGTCCGCCAGTCACTTCCGCCGTCCTGCACGCTGTAAAGAAGGTATCTACCCTTGGCCGAGGGTTTCCAGTCGTCGAGCGCGGTTGCGCTGTCCTTGGCCCAGCCGTTGGGATCGATCAGCAGCCGCTCGGTCCCGCGCAGGCCCTTGCGCACGAACAGCCGCGACTGGTTCTGAAGGCCGGTGTTGTGCGTGAAGAAATATCGGCCACCGGCCTTCACCGGCAATCCGTAGCGCTCGTAATTCATCAGCCCGCGCAGCCGCGCCTCGAACCATGCGCGCTGCGGCAGCTTGTCAAGATAACTGCGCGTCACCCGGTTCTGGCGCGCCACCCAGTCCGCAACCTGCGGATCGGAGCGGACATCGTTCTCGAGCCAGCGGTAGGGATCGGCAATGCGTTCGCCGAACTGAACCTCCGCGACATCGACGCGCCGGGTCTCGGGATAATCGAGCGACTTCACGGCTTCGGCGAGTAGCGGGGAGGCGGACAAGCAGGCTGCGGCGGCAAGCCCCAAGATGGCCAGCCCGGCAGTCCAGCGGCGCATCGCTGTCTCCTCATGCAAGAACGGCCACGAACGTAACATTCGCGGCCGCCTTTGCAATCAATGCGATGAACCCGGGCTTTACGCGGCTTCCATTTCCAGCTCGTCTTCGTTCATGACCGGACCCGAATCCTGACCCTTGGCCGAAACGTCGCGGTCAACCAGTTCGATGACGGCGATCGGAGCAGCGTCCGACGCGCGGATGCCCGCCTTGATGATGCGCGTGTAGCCGCCGTTACGGCCAGCATAGCGGGTCGCCAATTCGTCGAACAGTTTGGCGAGCTGCGCCTCGTCGAGCAGGCGGGCGTGGGCCAGGCGGCGGTTTGACAGGCCACCGTGCTTGCCAAGCGTGATCAACTTCTCGACATAAGGACGCAGTTCGCGCGCCTTGGAAAGCGTGGTCGTGATCTGCTCGTGCTTGATGAGAGCCGCTGCCATGTTGCGCAGAAGCGCGGCGCGGTGGCTGGATGTCCGCTGAAGTTTGCGGTGGCCGACCTTGTGACGCATGTTTCATTCTCCGTTCGTAAGGGGTCCGTGTCAGGTAACCCGGTACTGGCAGCACTTGCGGGCGTCTGCCGTCACCCTTTGGCGGTTCCCACCCCGGCCGTCGCCGGGGTGAGACCCTGAAACTTCAGTCCAAAATTTAGCCGAGCAGTTCCTGTTCGAGCTTCTTGGCCATTTCCTCGATGTTCTCGGGCGGCCAGCCGGGGATGTCCATGCCGAGGCGAAGGCCCATGCTGGAAAGCACTTCCTTGATCTCGTTGAGCGACTTGCGACCGAAGTTCGGCGTGCGCAGCATCTCGGCCTCGGTCTTCTGGACCAGATCGCCAATGTAGATGATGTTGTCGTTCTTGAGGCAGTTGGCCGAGCGGACCGAGAGCTCCAGCTCGTCGACTTTCTTCAGCAGGTAGCGGTTGAGCTGGTTGGCGTCGCTCTCGTCCGGCGCCGCCGAAGCAAGGCCGATCATCGGCGAAGTGCCAACCGGCGTGATGTCCTCGAAGTGGACGAAGAGCGCGAGCTGGTCCTGCAGGATGCGGGCGGCATAGGCGACGGCATCTTCCGGCGACACGGTGCCGTCGGTCTCGACCGTCAGGCTCAGCTTGTCGAAATCGAGTTCCTGTCCGATGCGGGCATTATCGACCTTGTAGGACACCTGACGCACGGGTGAGTACAACGAATCGACAGGGATCAGGCCGATCGGCGCGTCGGCCGGGCGGTTGCCGACGGCGGGGACATAGCCCTTGCCGGTGTCGGCGGTCATTTCCATGTTGAGCGTGGCGCCTTCGTCGAGATGACAGATCACGAGATCCTTGTTCATCACTTCGATGTCGCCGGTCACCGCGATGTCGCCCGCCGTCACTTCGGCCGGGCCTGTCGCGGAAAGCTGGAGGCGCTTGGGGCCTTCGCCCTGCATGCGCAGTGCGATCTGCTTGACGTTGAGGACGATGTCGGTGACGTCCTCGCGCACGCCGGTGAGGCTCGAGAATTCGTGAAGGACGTTCTCGATCTTGATCGAGGTGATTGCCGCGCCCTGGAGCGAGGACAGCAGCACGCGGCGCAGCGCGTTTCCGAGCGTAAGGCCAAAGCCGCGCTCCAGCGGCTCAGCCACGAATGTGGCGCGGCGGCGAGCATCGTTGCCGTGCTTGACCTCGAGGTTGTTGGGCTTCTTCAGTTCCTGCCAGTTCTTGATGTTGACAGTCATGGGTGTCCCCTAATGAATTATGGCCCTAGGGCTTGTTCTTGCGGCGACGGTCACGAAACCCGCAGGCGCCGTGACCGATCCGGAATTCCGGCAGCACGAAACCGCGCCGCCAGGTTCGCGATCAGACTCGGCGACGCTTCGAAGGCCGGACCCCGTTGTGCGGGATGGGCGTAACGTCGCGGATCGAAGTGATCGTGAAACCGACTGCCTGCAAGGCCCGAAGCGCGCTCTCGCGGCCCGAACCCGGCCCCTTGACTTCGACTTCAAGCGTGCGGACGCCGTGCTCGGCGGCCTTCTTGCCAGCGTCGTCGGCGGCGACCTGCGCGGCATAAGGGGTCGACTTGCGGCTACCCTTGAAGCCCATCATGCCGGCCGAGGACCAGCTGATCGCGTTGCCTTGGGCGTCGGTGATCGTCACCATGGTGTTATTGAAGCTGGCGTTGACGTGCGCAATGCCGCTCGTGATGTTCTTGCGTTCCCGCCGTTTGATGCGTTGAGGTTCGCGAGCCATATGGAATGTCCTGTCAAGTATCGGGAAGGAAAAGCGTCGCGGGCCAGAACGATGCCAGCCCGGCGAGGCTTACTTCTTCTTGCCGGCGATCGGCTTGGCCTTGCCCTTGCGGGTGCGCGCGTTGGTGTGCGTGCGCTGGCCGCGAACGGGAAGCCCCTTGCGGTGACGCAGGCCGCGATAGCAAGCCAGATCCATCAGGCGCTTGATGTTCATCGCGGTTTCGCGGCGGAGATCACCTTCCACCGTGTGATCGGCGTCGATCGTCTCGCGGATGTGCAGCACTTCCTGATCGCTCAAATCCTGGACTCGGCGGGCATGGTCGATGCCCAGCTTGTCGATGATCTGCTTGGCCTTCGTGGGGCCGATACCATGGATGTAGGTGAGCGCGATGATAACGCGCTTGTTGGTGGGGATGTTGACCCCGGCAATACGAGCCACTGAATTCTCCTGCTCCACGGAGGGGGCAGATGTCTGCGGCCCTCCATCTCATAGCGACGACATCCGTCAAGTCAGGGCGCCACAAAGGCAAAAAGCCCGGTTGGCGTGCGCAGTTGCAACCGCCTTCCGGACTGACCCGTTTCTGATGAATGAATGGCGCGCTTAGGACGATTCGCGAGGCATGTCAACGCCCGCGCAGCCTGCCCTCCTGCCGATAGCAACCGGCTGGAAGACTGTTCCCATTCGCTACGCGCGTCATAGCCGCTTCGCAGGCGCGGGTCAAAGCCGCTATGCGTCCATCCGGCCGGAATCCCGGCCGAATGCGCGATCAGCGACCGATGATAACCGGCCCGCGCGGCGCGGCGGGCGGTTTGACAGGGGGCAATTCGGCAGGCGCGGCAGGCCTTGCCGGGTCCGGCGCGATGGCCGGAGCCGCCGGGGCCTCGGGCGCGGAAACGGGGCCGAGTCTCGCGGCAAGCCGCGCCATCTGCTCGCTGATCACTTTGTCGACGGCCGGCGCTATCTCGTCGGTCTTGTACCGCATGTAGCCGCCCACGACGTATTCCCACAGAATCCGTGTGCCGCCGCCGTCGCGGGCCTTGAGGTTGACAGTCAGCGTCCCCGTGACGGCTTCTGACTGGAGCGGGCCGAGCGCGCCCGACAGGCGGAGCATCCTGCCCCGGTCTAAGAAGATCACCCGCATGTGCTCGACATGTCCGCGCGGCGCGGCATTTGGGGAATCGCCATTGGGCAGCAGCTCGCAGAAACAGCCCTCGACTCGCGGATCGAGAGAGAGGTTTGCCGCGTCGCTGGAATAGGTATGGTCGGGCGACCACCATCCGGACGGATTGACCAGCGTGCGCCAGACCGCGTTGGGCAAGGCCTCGACATCCGCGCCCGTGCGGATAACGAAGCCGCCCTCTCCCTTCTGGTGAACTTCGGCGCGGGCAGCGGGGGCGGTCAGCGCCAGAATCGGAAGGACGAGAGCGAGGGCAAAAAGGCGCATGGTAATTTACCCCGGCTCCCGCTCAGCTGGCCCTAGGCGAGGATCCGCTCGATCGCCGCTGTCACGTCGTCGAGATCGGCCATGCCGTTGACATGGCTGACAATACCGCGCGCCTGATAGACTGGAAGGATCGGCGCGGTCTTTGCGCGGTATTCGGTCATGCGGGTCCGAACGGTCTCGGCGTTATCGTCGGGCCGGCGCTTGAACTCGGTCGATCCGCATTTGTCGCAGGTGCCCGGCACGCGGGGCTGCTCGAAGCTGTCGTGATAACCCGTGCCGCAGTTGGCGCAGGTGAACCGGCCGGTGATGCGCTCGACCAGCGCGTCCTCGTCGACGTCAAGCTCGATCACATGGTCAAGCTTGCGGCCGCGCGCGCTGAGGATCGCGTCCAGCGAAGCGGCCTGCGCCTCGGTGCGCGGATAGCCGTCGAAGATAGCCCCGGCGTCCGACCCCATCGAATCCAGTTCCTCGCCAATCAGCGCTGAGACGATCTCGTCGCTGACCAGTTCGCCGCGCTCCATCACGGACTTGGCCTGGAGACCGACCGGCGTGCCGGCCTTGACGGCGGCGCGCAGCATGTCCCCGGTCGAAAGCTGGCGCATGCCGCGGCGCTCGACAAGGCGCTGCGCCTGGGTGCCTTTTCCGGCGCCCGGAGGCCCAAGCAGGATGATGTTCAAAGCCTTCCCCTTCCCGATTACCCTGGACGCCGCCCTCCGGTCAGCGCATGCGGCCTTTCAGCTTCGCCTTCTTGATGAGGTCACCATACTGGTGCGCCAGTAGGTGTGACTGGATCTGCGTTATCGTATCGACCGTGACGTTGACCACGATGAGCAGCGAGGTGCCGCCAAGGAACATCATCGTCATGCCGGTCTGCGCGATGAGATACTCTGGCACGACGCAGACAATAGTCAGGTACGCCGCGCCGATCACGGTGACCCGCGTCAACACGTAGTCGAGATACGTCGCTGTGTTCTTGCCCGGACGGATGCCTGGAATGAAGCCGCCGTTCTTCTTGAGGTTCTCCGCCGTTTCCTCGGGATTGAAGACCACGGCGGTATAAAAGAAGCAGAAGAAAATGATCCCGGCGGCATAGAGCGCCATGTAGAGCGGCTTGCCGTGGCCGAGGTACTGGTTCAGCCCGACCACGAACTTGCCCATGGTGGTGTCGGGGGACAGCGAGTTGCCGGCGAACTGCGTGATGGTGAGCGGCAGCAGCAACAGCGAGCTGGCAAAGATCGGCGGAATGACGCCCGAAGTGTTGAGCTTCAATGGCAAGTGGCTGCGATCGGCCTGCATCATGCCGCGCTGGCTGGCGCGCTTGGGATACTGGATCAGCAGCCGCCGCGTCGCGCGCTCGAAATAGCAGATGAACAGGATCATCGCGACCAGCAGGATAACAAGGCCGATGATCACGAACGCGCTGATCGAGCCCGAGCGGCCGCCTTCGAACAGGTTGGCGATGAAGGTCGGCATCTGGGCGACGATGCCCGCCATGATGATCAGCGAAACGCCGTTTCCGATCCCGCGGCTCGTGATCTGCTCGCCCAGCCAAAGAAGGAACATGGTCCCGCCGATGAGCGAGATGACCGCTCCGACCCGGAACATGACGCCCGGATCGACCACCGCCTGAAGCCCGCTCGACGCGCCGTAGGCCTCAAGTCCCGAGGCAACGAACCAGCCTTGGATCGCGGTCAGCAGCACGGCGCCATAACGCGTGTACTGGTTCAGTTTCTTCCGCCCGCTCTCGCCTTCTTTCTTGAGCGCGGCGAGCGAGGGATGCAGCGAGGCCGCCAGTTGCACCACGATCGAGGCCGTGATGTATGGCATGACGCCGAGCGCAATCAGGCTCATGCGTTCGAGACTGCCGCCCGAGAAGGTATTGAACAGGTCGAGGATGCCGCCGCGCGTCTGGTCGTAAAGCGTTTCGAGGATCAGCGGGTTCACCCCGGGCAACGGCACAAAGCTAAGGAACCGGAAGACGATCAGCGCGCCGATCGTGAACCAGATACGCTTCTTGAGCTCAGTCGCCTTGGAGAAGTTGGCGAGACTGAGATTGCTCGCGATATTGTCGGCGCGTGATGCCATGGGATGTATGAGCCTCGGTTAGAGCGCTTGCCCATATAGTGCGGAACAGCGGTTGTCGAACCCCAGTTCCCGGACCGGCCCGTCATTCCCGCGCGAGGGCACCCGCCTCACGACCTTGTCGCTGCGCGAGGTGTCAGGGACGGCTTCGCGCACGCACGGGAATAACGAGATGTGGACCGATTGCCCTTTTACGAGGCCTTGGCGGCCTTGTTCGCCTCGCGGCGGGCAGTCTTCTTTTCGTGCTCGCTTGGCCCCGCGTCGATCACCTCGACCGAACCGCCAGCCTTTTCGATGGCCGCACGGGCCCCGGCTGAAACTCCGGTAACCTTGAAGCTGACCTTAGCGGAAAAGTCACCCTTGCCGAGCAGGCGGACGCCGTCCTTGCCGCCGCGCGCCAGGCCGGCAGCCTTCAACGCCGAGTGATCGACCAGCGATCCGGCATCGAGCTTGCCCGCCTCGATGGCTTTCTGGACGAGGCCCAGATTGACCTCGGCATGGTCCTTGGCGAACTTCTTGTTGTTGAAGCCGCGCTTCGGCAGGCGCATGTGGAGCGGCATCTGGCCGCCTTCAAATCCGGCGATCGAGACGCCCGAACGCGCCTTGGCGCCCTTCTGGCCGCGACCGGCGGTCTTGCCCTTGCCCGATCCGATGCCGCGCCCGACGCGCATGCGGCCCTTGCGGGCACCGGAATTGTCACGGATATCATTGAGTTTCATGGCTCTGCACTCGCTTTCGCTTTTGTCGCGCTGGATGGAAGGCGGGGCCTTAGCGGCGCGCGGGGTGTTTGTCACCCCCTCTTGGCGCAGGCGGCGAGGCGCAGTCGCCCCAGACCTCGACATTCGAGGAATAACGCCAGTCGGACACGCCGACAACGGCCACTTTCCGGCAGTTTCGATGGATGTAGGCGTGAACCAGCGAAAGGGTTTCGCGGTTGGGCGGGCCTGGCTGGATCGTCTCGGAAATGACGACTGCACCCGGCCGCAACGCCAGAACCCGCCGCGTCTCGCCGAGCGTGTCGAGATGGCTGACATTGCGCTCCAGCGCCTGGCTGAGGTGCGTCGGGAAGACAAGCGGCGTCGGAGGCTTGTTCCCTGTGCGCCAGTAAAGCTGCGGCGGGCCGTGATAGACGAACAGCGGTCCGCCGCCGACGTGTTGCCGGATGGCGCGCTCAAGCGTTTCCATCGCGGTCAGCGCGCGCGCCGCGCGTCCCGGCTTGATCGGCGGGCTGACCATCGCCGAGAGAATGGCGAGCAGCGCGACAAGTGCGATGCCGACCAGATCGCGCGCCAGCAGCCCCGCTGCCGCGACGCAAAGCGGAACCAGCAGCGGCATGGCATAGTGAAAAAAGAAGTTCGGCACCGAGAACAGGCCGACCAGCGCCGCAGCAAGCCATCCGGCGAGGAGCAAGCGGTCTCCCTCCGCCCGCCGCCACACCAGCCAAAAGCCGATCGTCGCCGCCAGCAGTACGGGCGAAAGCATCACGGCAAGCGAGCGCGCATTGTAGAGCGAAGTGCCGAGCATCGGCGGCTTGGCGAGATTGGCCGTGACCATTGCGTGCCAGTATTCGTGCCAATGCCCGCCAAGCGCATATCCCGCCGCGATGGCCGCCGTCGGCGCTGCGCCGGTCAGCGCCCAGGCGGCCACAACGCGCCAGCCCCCCGCCCGGCGCGCCCGCAGCAGGATGGCGGACGCGTAAAGGCCGAGGAACACTGCCTCGAACAGTGCGGTGGTCTTGATCGTAATCGCCATCCCCGCCAGCAGCATGGCCAACGCTACCGAAGGCGGCGCGGTGCCCTGCCGAAGCCTTGGCAGAGCCCGCCAGACCAGAAGTGCCGCGCCCCCGACGAACGCGTTGTAGAAGACCGGGCTCTGTCCGCCATATCCCTCCAGCGGTCCCAGCCAGAGGAGATAGAGCAAGCCCGCCAGCAGCGCCCCAAGCCCGCCTGCGACTGGCCGCGCCATGGCCGTAATCATCGCGGCTGTGGTGGCGGCGAACAGAGTCGCGGCAACCTGGTAGACGGCAGGCGCGCTGCCGAAGAACGTGATCAACCAGTAGAGCGCAAAGAGGCCGAAAGGCTTGCGGTCCCACAGGTCGACATAGGGCATCGCGCCGCCGTGCATGGCAATGCCAACAGCGTGGTAATAGGCCTCGTCGCCGTTGAGGTTGGGATGGACAAAGGTTGAAAATCGCAGCAGGAAAGCGGCAGCGAGCAGCATTACGAGGACCGGGCCCGGCGCCAGCAGGCGCTCTGCGCGCACCCCCGTCAAGTCCTCCCCGTTTCGATCCATGCCCGAGCCGCCCCCTCACCTTCCCGTGTCACCGCGCAGCGCGCGAGGCAATCACGAAATGCGAGGGAGAGGCGTCAACGCAAAAGGCCCCGGCGTTTCCGCCAGGGCCCTGCTTGTCTTTGCCTGATCCGGCTTCGCGTCAGTCGACGATGGCAACCATGTGCGGCAGCCTGGCAATCGTACCGCGCACTTCAGGCGTGTCTTCCAGTTCGACGACGCGGTGCATCTTGCCGAGGCCGAGACCGATCAGCATCTGCTTCTGCCGCGCGGGCCGGCGGATGGGCGACCCGATCTGCTTCAGTTTGATCTTCGCCATGTGCTTACTCCGTAATCGCTTCGGCGGCGGCTTCCGCCTCGACCGCAGCGGCTCCGCCGCGACCCAGCAGGTCGGCGACCTTCTTGCCCCGGCGCTGCGCAACCGACTTCGGCGAGGTCTGGTTGACGAGCGCGTCGAAGGTGGCGCGGATCATGTTGTAGGGGTTGGACGTGCCCACCGACTTGGTCACCACGTCGGCAACACCAAGGCTTTCGAACACGGCGCGCATCGGGCCGCCGGCGATGATGCCCGTACCGGCCGGAGCCGTGCGGAGATTGACCTTGCCAGCGCCGAAACGGCCCTTGCCGTCATGGTGGAGCGTGCGCCCTTCCTTGAGCGGAACACGAACCATAGCGCGCTTCGCAGCGGCCGTGGCCTTGGTGATCGCCTCGGGAACTTCACGCGCCTTGCCCTTGCCGAAGCCTGCTCGGCCCTTGCCGTCGCCCACGACGACCAGCGCCGCAAAACCGAAGCGCTTGCCGCCCTTGACGGTCTTAGAGACGCGGTTGATGTGGACGAGCTTTTCGATCAGCTCCTCTCCGCCATCGTCGTCGCCGCCGCGACCGCCACGGCGATCGTCACGCCGACCACGACCACCGTCGCGTCCGCCACGATCGTTGCCGCCGCGACCACGGCCGCCGCCGCGATCACCGCGCGGGCCGCGGGCTTCGCGCGGCTGACCCGCGTCGCCGCCCTGCGGGTGGTCGGCCGCGATGGGCGCGCCAGCTTGGACTTCGGTGTTGTTTTCGTCTGCCATCATCAGAACTCCAGCCCGCCTTCGCGGGCGGCATCGGCCAGCGCCTTGACGCGGCCATGGAACAGGAAACCGCCGCGATCGAACACGACAGTCGTGATCCCGGCCTGCTTGGCGGCTTCGGCCAGAGCCTTGCCGACACCGGCAGCCGCTTCGACGGTGGCTCCAGGGCCCTTGCCGCCCTTCACAAGGGTCGAAGCCGAGGCGACCGTGCGGCCCTGGCTGTCATCGATGATCTGCGCATAGATATGCCGACCGGAGCGATGGACGCTGAGGCGAGGGCGCGAACCAGCGCGCGCCTTGAGCGCGGTGCGGACCCGGCGACGCCGGCGGTCGAAAAGGGAGAGCTTGGCCATTACTTCTTCTTCCCTTCCTTGCGGAAGATGTACTCGCCGCGGTACTTGATGCCCTTGCCCTTGTAAGGCTCGGGCTTGCGCCAGCGGCGGATCTCGGCCGCAACCTGGCCGACCTTCTGCTTGTCGATACCCGTGATCTCCACCGTGGTGTTATCCGGGGTCTTGACTTCGATGCCGTCCGGCACCGCGAAATCGACGTCGTGGCTGTAGCCGAGCTGCAACTTGAGGTTGCGGCCCTGGGCATTAGCACGATAGCCGACGCCGGTGATCTCGAGCACCTTGGTGTAACCCTCGGTCACGCCAGTCACCAAATTTGACACCAGCGTGCGATGCATTCCCCAGAACGCGCGCGCCGCCTTGCTCTCGTTGGCGGGGCGCACCACGATGCGCCCTTCCTCGACGACGTAGCTGATCTCGTCGCGCATGCTAAGCGTAAGGGTGCCCTTGGGGCCCTTCACGGTCAGGACGCCGTTTACAGCCTCGGCGGTCACGCCGCCGGGGATCGCCACGGGAACTTTGCCGATGCGGCTCATCAGAACACCTCCGCCAGCACTTCGCCGCCGACGTTCTGCGCGCGAGCCTCGGCATCCGAGAGCACGCCGCGCGGCGTCGAGACGATGGTGATGCCAAGTCCGTTGCGGATCACGGGGAGCTCCTTGCTGCCCGAATAGACCCGGCGACCCGGCTTCGAGACGCGCGCCACGTGCTTGATCGCAGGCTCGCCCTCGAAATACTTGAGCTCGATGCGCAGCTGCGGATGAGCGCCGGTGGCGTCCTCGGTGTAACCGCGGATGTAGCCTTCGCGCTGCAACACTTCGAGCACGCGCGCGCGCAGCTTGGAAGCCGGCGAAAGCACGGCATCCTTCTTCGCACGCTGGCCGTTGCGGATGCGGGTGAGCATGTCACCCAAGGGATCGGTCAATGCCATCGCGGAATCCTTACCAGCTCGACTTTGTGACGCCCGGGATCATGCCCTTGTTGGCAAGATCACGCAGCTCGATGCGGCACAGGCCGAACTTGCGATAGTAGCCGCGCGGGCGGCCGGTGGTGGCGCAGCGGTTGCGCACCCGGGTCGGGTTCGCGTTGCGCGGGATCTCTGCCAGCTTGAGACGGGCGATCAGACGCTCGGTTTCGTCGAGCGACTTATCGTCCGCGACCGCCTTGAGGCGGGCGTACTTGCCGGCATACTTCTTGACGAGCTTCTTACGACGCTCATTCTTGTTGATCGAACTCAGTTTCGCCATGGACTTAAGCTCTCTTCCTCGAAAACTGGATCACGCGGCCTGCTGCTGTTCAGCAGCATCCTGCGGGAAGGGAAAACCGAACAGGCGCAGCAGCTCGCGCGCTTCCTCGTCGGTGTTGGCGGTGGTGGTCACGATGATGTCCATGCCCCTCACCTTTTCGATCTGGTCGTAGCTGATCTCCGGAAAGATGATCTGCTCCTTCAGGCCCATCGCATAGTTGCCGCGCCCATCGAAGCTCTTCGGGTTGAGACCGCGAAAGTCGCGGATGCGGGGCATGGCGATGGTGATCAGACGGTCCAGGAACTCGTACATCCGCTCGCGGCGAAGAGTGACCTTGCAGCCGATCGGCATGCCTTCGCGCAGCTTGAACTGGGCGATCGACTTCTTGGCAAGCGTGATGACCGGCTTCTGGCCGGCAATCAGCTCCATTTCCGCGGCTGCGGTCTGGACCTTCTTCTTGTCCTGGCTCGCCTCGCCCACGCCCATATTGAGCGTGATCTTGTCGATCCGGGGCACTTCCATGTGGTTCTTGTAACCGAACTTCTCGGTCATCGCCTTGGCGATCTCCGCGTCGTACTTCGTGCGAAGACGCGGCACGTACTTGTCAGCCATCAATCGTCTCCCCGGACTTTACGGCCACGCGGACCTTCTTGCCGTCACGCTCCTCGAAGCGGACGCGCGTCGCCTTGCCGTCTGCACCGGCAATCGCGACTTTCGAAATGTGCATCGGTGCCTCGCGGCGCTCAATGCCGCCCTGCGGGCTGGCCTGCGTCGGCTTGCGATGGCGAGTGGCGACGTTCACGCCCTGAACCAGCACCTTGCCGTCCTTGGGCATGACCTGAAGAACAGTGCCGGTGCGGCCCTTGTCCTTGCCCGAACGGACGACGACGCTGTCGCCCTTCTTGATCTTCGCTCCGGCCATCACAGCACCTCCGGTGCAAGGCTGATGATCTTCATGAAGCCGCGGCCACGCAATTCGCGAACCACCGGTCCGAAGATACGAGTGCCGATCGGCTCCTCGTTCTTGTTGATCAGCACCGCGGCGTTGCTGTCGAAACGGATCACGCTGCCGTCGGCGCGGCGCACGTCCTTGCGGGTGCGCACGATCACGGCGCGGTGAACGTCGCCCTTCTTGACGCGGGTGCGCGGCTGCGCTTCCTTCACGGAGACGACGATCACGTCGCCGACGCCGGCGGTGCGCCGCTTCGATCCGCCCAGCACCTTGATGCACTGGACGCGCTTGGCACCGCTGTTGTCAGCGACGTCTAGCTGGGATTGCATCTGGATCATCGATCCGCGTCCTTCCTAAATGGCTTGCCGGGATGCCCCGGTAGTTCCAAACGCGTTGGTCTCAGACGTCGGCTTCGACGGCGGCAGTCTTGCCGGCCTGGACCCGCTCGATCACTTTCCAGCTCTTGAGCTTGGACATCGGGCGGGTTTCCTCGATGCGGACAGTCTCGCCCGCCTTGAAGGCGTTGTCTTCGTCGTGGGCGTGATACTTCTTCGAACGACGGATGATCTTGCCGTAGAGCGGGTGCTTCACCTTGCGTTCGACTTTCACGACGACGGTCTTGTCGGTCTTGTCGGACACCACGGTCCCGATCAGGATACGCTTGGGCATCGTGGGTTCCTTACTTCGCTGCGACGGCGCGGCTGCGCTCGCCCTGCAGGGTGCGGATGCGGGCGATGTCGCGGCGCACTTCGCGGATGCGGGCCGGACGCTCGAGCTGGTTGGTCGCCGCCTGGAAGCGCAGGTTGAACTGCTCGCGCTTCAGCTCCGCGAGATCGACGCTGAGCTGATCGTCAGACTTGGCGCGCATGTCCTCGGCCTTGGCAGATGTCTTTGCAGCCATCATTCGCCTCCCAGGTGAGTGGTGTCGCCAAGACGGGCGACAACCTTGGTCTTGATCGGCAGCTTCATCGCCGCGCGGCTGAACGCCTCGGCAGCAAGCGGGCCGGCAACGCCATCGAGCTCGAACAGGATGCGGCCAGGCTTGACGCGGGCAGCCCAGTATTCGACCGAACCCTTGCCCTTGCCCTGACGGACTTCGGCGGGCTTCTTCGACACCGGAACGTCCGGGAAAACGCGGATCCAGAGGCGACCCTGACGCTTGATGTGGCGCGTGATCGCACGGCGAGCCGCCTCGATCTGGCGCGCGGTGATCCGCTCGGGCTCCAGCGCCTTGAGGCCGTAGGAACCGAAATTCAGGTCCGTGCCGCCCTTGGCGTCGCCCTTGATCCGGCCCTTGAAGGCCTTGCGGAACTTGTGTTTCTTGGGTTGCAGCATGAGCTCTACTCTACCTTAGCGCCGGTCGGAGGCCGGACGGACGCCGGATGTCTGGGCTTCCATCATCAACCGGTCCTGCGCCATCGGATCGTGGCCGAGAATCTCGCCCTTGAAGATCCAGCACTTGATGCCGATGATCCCGTAGGCGGTAAGCGCCTCGGCCTCGGCATAGTCGATATGGGCGCGCAGCGTATGAAGCGGCACGCGGCCTTCGCGATACCACTCGACGCGGGCGATCTCGGCGCCGCCAAGACGGCCGCCGCAGGTGATCTTGATGCCCTCGGCGCCAAGCCGCAGCGCCGACTGCACGGCGCGCTTCATGGCACGGCGGAACGCGACGCGGCGGACCAGCTGGTCGGCAATGCCCTGCGCGACGAGCTTGGCGTCGATCTCGGGCTTGCGGATCTCGACGATGTTGAGCTTGACTTCGCTGGCGGTCATCGCGGCGAGCTGCGAACGCAGCTTTTCGATGTCGGCACCCTTCTTGCCGATGATGACACCGGGGCGAGCCGCATAAATCGAGACGCGGCACAGCTTGGCCGGACGCTCGATAACAACCTTGGAGACGGCCGCCTGCGGCAGGGTTTCCATGATGAACTTGCGGATCTTGAGGTCTTCCTCAAGCAGCTTTGCGTATTCGCGGCCTTCGGCATACCAGCGGCTGTCCCAGGTCCGGTTGATCTGG
>JBEIPK010000029.1:0-32110 GCA_040377095.1 Novosphingobium sp. | reverse complement strand
GGGCGCGATCGCGATGCGCGGCGCGGGCTGCGTCTACAACGATCTCGTCGATGCCGCTCTCGATGCCCGCGTCGCGCGCACGGCCGACCGGCCGGTGGCGAGCGGCGCGATCAGCAAGCGCGCGGCGTGGATCTGGCTCGGCGCCTTGTGCCTCGCGGGGCTGACCGTCTTGCTCCAGCTGCGCTGGCAAGCTCAGCTGGTGGCGCTTTCCAGCCTCCTGCCGGTTGCCGCCTATCCGTTCATGAAGCGGATCACGTGGTGGCCGCAGGCTTGGCTGGGGCTGGTCTTCAGCTGGGGGGCGCTCGTCGGCTGGACGGAGCTGAGCGGCGACCACCCTGGCGTGCTGGCCGCGCTCTATGCCGGCACGATCAGCTGGGTGATCGGGTACGATACGATCTACGCCCTGCAGGACCGCGAGGACGACGCGCTGGTCGGCATCCGCTCCAGCGCGCTGCGGTTGGGGAAGCGGGTGCGAGGCGGCGTTGCCCTGTTCTATGCGGCGGCACTCGCGCTCTGGGCGCTGGCGTTCTGGCTGCTGCGTGAGGACTGGGTGGCGTTGGTGGCGCTGGGACCCGCGGCCTTGCATCTGGGCTGGCAGGTTGCCTCTCTCGACGCTGACGATCCGGACAACCCGCTGGCGCGCTTCCGCTCGAACCGCTTTGCCGGGCTCCTGATGGCGCTTGCCTGCTGGGTTGTCGGCAATGCCTGAGCGGCGCGCGAGAGGGGGCGCCTGATGTGCAATCTCTACCGCATGACGCGCGGCGTGGACGAAATTGCCGGGCTGTTCAAGGTTGTCGCCGGACCGGGCGCCAATTTCGCGGCGGAAGTCTATCCCGGCTACTCCGGACTTGTCGTCGCCGAAGGTCAGGCGCGGGCGATGACATGGGGCTTTCCGCTCGCGCTAAAAGGCAGGCAAGGCCAGCCGCTGCGGCCCAAGGCGGTGACAAATGCGCGCGAGGACAAGCTGGCCACGTCTTTCTGGCGTGACAGCTTCTCGAAGCGTCGCTGTCTGATCCCGGTCACTGCCTGGGCCGAGGCCGAAGGCGAGCGCGGCCATATGACGCGCACCTGGTACGCGCTTTCCGGCGGCGAGCCTTTTGCCGTCGCCGGGCTGTGGCGACCCACCGCCGAGTGGGGCGATGCTTATGCCATGGTCATGGCCGATGCTTGCGAGGCGATGATCGACGTGCATGACCGGATGCCGGTGATCCTCTCCCGCGAGCATTGGCGAACATGGACGGATGGCGATCCGCAAGACGCTTTCGAACTCTGCCGAACGTCCGATCTGGAACTGGAGGTTGAGCGGACTGACGAACGCTGGGCTGGCATCCCACCGAAGGATGTACCGAAACTCCTGTAGATAACATTGTATAACACTAGCTTACACGGCAAACTTGCCATTAACTCAATCTTGCGGCAGGTTGAGCGTCGGGCAAGGAGGGACCATAGCCTTGGTCGAAGACCGCTACATGCCGATCGGCGCACTGGCCAAGCGCACGGGCGTCGCCGTGTCAGCCATCCGCTATTACGAGGAAAAGGGCCTGATCAGCTCGGCCCGGACCGAAGGCAACCAGCGCCGCTTCCGCCGCTCCGACATCCGGCGCATCAGTTTCATCGTCATCGCCCAGCGCCTTGGCCTTGCACTGGCCGAGATCGAGCGCGAGCTGGCCCTGCTGCCTAAGAGTCGCGCGCCAAACATCACGGACTGGCAGCGCGTCAGCCGTTCGATGCGCGCCCAACTGGACGACAAGATCCAGCTCCTCACCCGCACGCGGGGCCGGCTTGACCAGTGCATCGGCTGCGGCTGCCTGTCGCTCGCCAGGTGTCAGATGAACAACCGGGACGACCGCGCCGGCCTCGCCGGGCCGGGGCCGAGGTTCGTGCTGGATTGAAGGATCACTCCGCCGCGAGCAACTGCTCCGCGCCGCCCAGGTCGACGCTGACAAGGCGGCTGACGCCTTTTTCCACCATGGTCACCCCGAACAGGCGGTGCATGCGGCTCATCGTCACGGCATTGTGGGTGACGATGAGGTAGCGGGTGTCGGTCTCAGTCACCATCGCGTCGAGCAGGTCGCAGAAGCGTTCGATGTTGGCATCGTCGAGCGGAGCGTCGACTTCGTCAAGCACGCAAATCGGCGCAGGGTTGGTGAGGAACAGCGCGAAGATCAGGGCGATCGCGGTCAGCGCCTGCTCGCCGCCGGAGAGCAGCGTCAGCGATTGCAGCCGCTTGCCTGGCGGCTGGGCATAGATTTCAAGGCCGGCCTCCAGCGGATCGTCGCTGTCGACCAGCGCAAGGTGCGCTTGCCCGCCCTCGAACAGACGCGTGAACAGCCGGCGGAAGTGGCTGTCGACGGCCTCGAATGCCGCGCGCAGCCGCTCGCGGCCCTCGCGGTTGAGATTGCCGATGGAGCCGCGCAGGCGGTGAACGGCCTCGGTCAGTTCGGCCTGTTCGGCAAGACTGGCGCCGTGGCGCCCTTCCGCTTCGGAAAGCTCGTCCGCAGCGATGAGATTGACGGGGCCGATGCGCTCGCGCTCGGCAACCAGACCGTCCAGCGCGGCCGATTCCTCGCCCGCCGCAGCAACCTCGGAAGCATTGAACGCGAACCGCTCTGGAAGCAGTGGAGGCGGACACTGGAACCGCTCGCCTGATATGCGGGACATTTCGGCACGGCGTTCTTCCTCACTTTCCGCGCGCGCGGCCGCGCCTGCGCGATGTTCGCGGGCCGTGGCGAGGGACTCGCCGGCAGCACCGAGAGCGGCTTCCGACTTACGCGCGGCTTCGCTGGCGAGCGCGAGAGCCTGCTCGGCGGCGGCGAGTTCGGCGGCAACCCGCTCGCGCACACTCTCGCCGTCCTCGATCTCGCGGATAAGCGAGGTCGGCTTTGCCGCGACGATGGCGCGCTCTTCCTCGATTTCCTCAAGCCGGCGGCCCATTTCGGCAAGCCGGCGAGCGGCATCGCCTGATCTTGCGCGCCAGCCCGCAATATCGGCACGCTGGGCTGCGCTTCGTTCGCGCAGAACCGCGAGAGCCTGCTCGTGCGCGGCGAGCGCAGCGGCGGCGCCCTGCATATCGCGCTTCGCCGCTTCATTGCGCTCACGCGCTGCGGCGAGGGCGGCGCGGCCTGCTTCGGGATCGGGGAGGGCATGGCGCTTTGCTTCGGCGGCGGTGCGCTCGGCATCAGCGGTTTTGCGCTCCTGCGCCAGTTCGTCTTTGGCGGCTTCGAGGTCGGCGAGTTTGCCCGCAAGCCGCGCGCGGGCGTCCTCGGCCTGATCGAACGCACGCAGCGCCTGCCGTTCATCCTCTGCCGCGAGCGCGGCGGCACGCTCGGCGGCGACAAGACCAGTCTGTGCAGCGGCAAGCCCGGCAGCGACAGATGCCTCGTCTGCGGCTGCCCGGTCAGCCTCGGTGCGCAGCGCGGGTAGAAGCGCATCCAACTCGGCGAGCCGGTTCTCCGCTTCCAGCAAGGCGGCCTCGGCCGCGCCTTCGCCGCGCGCGACGAAGCCGTCCCAGCGGCGCAAGTGGCCAGCTTTCGTCACCAGCCATTCGCCGGGGCCAAACTTGCGGCCGTCGTCCCGCTCGGCAACGTGGACCAGGGCAAGACGCGCGGCGAGTTCCGGCGGGCACGACGGGACGTGCGCGGCAAGGCTCTGCGCGACGGGGGAGGGTGCCGCCGCGCCGGTCCAGAAGCGGCCCTCCGCGTCATCCGCGGGGCGGGAAGCGGGCGCGCGCGCATCGCGGCCGAGCACGGCGGCAAGCGCACGCTCGTATCCGGGCGCGGCCCGAAGAGAGTCGATCACACCGGGCTGGCGCTGCTTTCCGCCAGACTGGCGTGCCCGCGCCTCGCGGTCACGCCGCAGTGCGGCATGTTCACGCTCCACCCCGGCCAGTTCGGCGCGCGCGGCAGCAAGGGTGCTGGCGGCTGCATCGCGTGCGGCTTGCAGCTCGCCCTTCCTCGAATGCAGCGCAGCCACTTCCGCCTGCAGGGCGGACAATGTTGCTGCCGCCGCGTCGCGCCGCGCCGCCGCTTCGCGCAGCGCGCGGTCCGCATCCTCGGAGCGGGCCAAGGCAGCACGCTGGGCCTCATGGCGCGCCATATCCTGATCGAGCCGCGCCAGCCGCCCCGCTGCTTGCGCAAGTTCGGCTTCCGCAACGCGCAACTCGGCCTCCACACCGGCTTGCGAGGCGGTCGCTTGCGCCAGGGCAAGCTCTGAGGACCGTGCGGCCGCTTCGGCATGTTCGAGCCCGCGCGAAACCTGCGGCCGGCGGGCTTCGTCGGCTGCAAGCGCGGCTTCAGATTCGGCGAGGGAGCGTTCCAGCGCGGCGAGGGCGGCTGCGGCATCGCTTGTCAGGCGGTCAGCTTCGCCGCGATCCTCGTCGAGCCGCTGGCGCTGGCGGTCAAGATCAGCAAGCCGCTGCTGTGCCGCTTCAAGCTGCCCGGAAAGCGTTGCCATGCGATGGCCGTGCGCGGTCGCGTCGTCGCGCCGGTCGGCCAGCGTATCGCGTGCTTTTGCCAGAACCTGCGCGCCTTCGGTCTGCGCTTTCTGGGCGAGCGTTACGCCATGCTGTGCTTGTGTCACTGCGGCATCGGCGTCCCGGGCCTCGGCGCGGGCGGTTTCAGCGGCCCGCGCGGCATCGCGCCAGCGCGAGAACACCAGTCGTGCCTCGGCAATGCGGATGCGGTCGCTGACCGACTTGTATCGCTCGGCAGCGCGCGCCTGCCTCCGCAGCGCCGCGATCTGGCTGTCGAGCTGGCCAAGCAGGTCTTCGAGCCGGGAAAGGTTGGCCTCGGTCGCGCGCAGTTTCTGCTCGGCATCCTTTCTCCGCACGTGCAGCCCGGAAATACCCGCCGCCTCTTCCAGCATCAGGCGGCGTTCGGCTGGCTTTGCCGCAATAACTGCGGCGATGCGGCCCTGACTGACCAGCGCCGGGGAATGGGCGCCCGTCGCAGCATCGGCAAAGACCAGCGCCACGTCCTTGGCGCGAACGTCGCGGCCGTTGATGCGATAGGCCGAGCCCGCGCCGCGCTCGATCCGGCGGGCGACCTCGAGTTCATCGCGCTCGGAGGTTTCGGCGATCAGCACGACCTCGGCAAAGTCGCGCGCGGGCCGCTGCGAGGTGCCTGCGAATATCACGTCTTCCATGCCGCCGCCGCGCATCGATCGGGCCGAGCTTTCGCCCATGACCCAGCGGATCGCCTCGAGAAGGTTCGACTTGCCGCAGCCGTTGGGGCCAACAACGCCGGTCAGGCCGGGCTCGATGCGCAGTTCGGCAGGCTCGACAAAGCTCTTGAAGCCGCTGAGCTGGAGCCGCCGGAAGCGCATCGTGCGCGCCTATGCCGCCGGAATGGCTGGCGCCATCAGCGCGCGCCCATTGCTTCGAGCTGGGCCTTCACCGCTTCCCAGGTATTCGCTTCGGACTTGGTGCCGTTGAACAGGAAGGTCGGCGTGCCCTGAATGTCGAATTCCTGCGCCTGCTTCTGCGTTGCCTCGGCCAGCGCCTGCGCGTCCTTTGCGTTGGCGAGGCAGGCATTGGCCTGATCGACCGAAATGCCGCGTGCCGCGAAGAACGGCGTCAGCCCGGTCAACTGACCAAGGGCGACGCCGCGGCGGTTTTCGGGCTGGTTCATTGCCGATGTGTAGGCCGCTTCGCCCGCAGCCTGCGCCTGGCGGAACATCTCGGTCTGGTTGGCGAAGGCCTGCTCGGTCAGCGCGAAGAACGCTTCTGGCGGGCCGCAGCGCGTCAGCTGCGCGGCCGTGAGATCGATCGCATCGCGCACGAAGTTGCGGAATTCATAGCTGATGCGCCCCGAATTGACGAAGGTCTCGCGCAGCGCAGGACTGCTCTTTTCTGAGAATTCCCCGCAGTGCGGGCAGGTGATCGAGGCGAATTCGATCAGCTTGATTGGCGCTTCGGGATTGCCCATGCGGTAGCCGCCCTCGGGCGTCCTGGTCACCACATCGGCCCAGGTCTTGCCGGCGGGAGGGGGAACGGGGGCGATCTTCTCGCCGCTCGTCGCGGCGCCGGCGTCCGTGTCCTTGCTGCACGCGGTCAGACCGATTGAAACCGTGCCGAGTGCAAGCGCGAGCAGGGCGGGGCGAAAACGTGCAGGCGTCATGGGAACAGGGTCCTTCGTTGCTGTGTCACAGACTAGCCGAGACGCCGGGCGCCATAAAGAGGCAGTGGCGAGAGGTCTTGGAGCTCTCCACAATTTCCGGCAGGATGCGACCCGGTCAGAGCAGCGCCTTTATTGCGGTTTCAAGGCTGGGCCAGTCGTGCAGGTCGCTCCGGATGGTGCCGTTCAGCACGAAGCTCGGCGTGCCGGTGACGCCAAGGTCGATGGCAACCTGCCGTTCTGCGGCAAGCCTGCGTGTCATGGCCTCGTCGGCAAGGCAGCGGTCGGCGCTGGTGCGGTTGTAGCCGCGCCGCTCCATGATGGCATAAAGGCCCAGATCGTTGGCGATGGCGCGGAAGCGTTCGAGCATCGGTCCGTTGGCCCAGCGCTGCTGGCGACCGGCTCCGGCTTCGGACGCGGCCTTGAGCCAGGTGCTCTGCGTCTGGAGGAACATGGTGTGGTTGCGGAAGAACTTCGCCGGATCGCCGCAATTGGCGAGCATGGCGACAGTCATGTCGACCGGATCGCGCACGAGATGGCGCACCTCGACCGAAACCTTGCCGGGCTGGACGTACATGATGCGCAGCGGCGCTTCCGACGCGCGCTGGAAAGCGGCACAGTGCGAACAGGTGTAGCTGATCCATTCGGAAACCTGCACCTTGGCGGCGGGGTTGCCCAGCACGTGACTGCCCGTCGGGGTGACGCGGACCGCCGCGAGCCAGTTGGGGTGGCCCGCCTGTGCGGGCGCTGCGGCCACAAAAAGAGCTGCCGCGAAGGCAGCGGGCAGCGCGCGGTGAAGGAGCGAAATTCGTGACATCCGGTCAGTCCTGCTCGGTTGAGGCTGGGCCCATGCTGCGGGCCAACGATTCGAGAACGGCGCGCAGTTCGGGATCGCCGATGTCGCGCAGGCTGTCGCCGAGCTCGATGGGGATGGGCTTGAGCGAGGGCGGGGCTGGCGGTCGCCCTTGCGACGCAGGCGGCGACACGTCGCCTTGGCGAAGCTTCACCTTGGCGACGGCGGCATAACCGAAGAAGCGGTTCACCCGCTCGATGATCTCGGGCACGACATGCTGGATGATCGGCGCATGGGCCGGCTGGACGACAAGCTGGAGGATGCCGTCCGCCTTCTCGCCCGGCGGGAAGCGGATCGATTCGGGCGCACAGACGCGGGCATGGCGTGCGCCGACAATCTCGGGCCAGCGGGTGACCACGCTCGACTGTACGAAGCCGAAACGGCGGAAGGCGGTGCGACCCACTTCCGGCATGAGTTCGGCAATCGGCCGCGCGCCGCCGCCCCGCCCGCGCTCATAGCGGCGCGGCGCGGCCTTCTTCGCCCGATCTTGTTCGCCTGTGCGATCCCGTTCCATTGTGCGCGCAGCAATGCCATAGCGCGTCGATGGATGCCAGCGCCCAGAACCCGATTGCGAGCGAGACCGCCGCGCGGCTTGTGCTGGACTGGTACGACCGTAACGCGCGCCGGCTGGCGTGGCGCGCCCCGCCGGGATCGCCGCCGCCAGATGCCTACCGTGTGTGGCTGTCCGAAGTCATGCTCCAGCAAACGACGACTGCGGTGGTGACCCCCTATTTCGAGCGGTTCACGGCGCGCTGGCCCCGCGTCGAGGAACTCGCGGCGGCAGGCGACAGCGAGGTCATGGCTGCGTGGGCCGGGCTTGGCTATTACGCACGGGCACGCAACCTTCTCGCCTGTGCCCGTGCGGTGGCGGCGCGGGGCAGCGGTTTTCCGCGGACCGAGGGGGAGCTGCGCGCGCTGCCGGGGCTGGGCGCCTATACAGCGGCGGCAGTCGCGGCGATTGCTTTCGGGCAGCGCGCTGTGGTGGTCGACGGCAATGTCGAGCGGGTTGTGGCGCGGCTGTTCGCAGTGGCGGAGCCGATGCCAGCGGCGAAGCGAACCTTGCGCGAACTGGCCGATGCGATCACGCCGCAGGACCGTGCAGGGGATTTCGCGCAAGGCATGATGGACATCGGCGCGGGCGTCTGCACGCCGCGCAGCCCGCGCTGCGAGGTCTGTCCGCTGGCCGGGCCATGCCGGGCGCGGGCGGAAGGCGATCCGGCCCGCTTGCCAGTGAAAGCGGCCAAGCCGCCGCGGCCCGAGCGCAAGGGCCGCGCCTGGTGGATCACGCGCATGGGGCCAGCGGGACGCGAAGTGCTGCTCGTGCGGCGACCCGCGCGCGGGCTGCTGGGCGGCATGGCGACGCTTCCCGACGATGGCTGGAGTGCAAGCCACGATGGGCAGGGCGCGCCGCCGCTTGCCGGGCCGTGGGCACCCTGCGGCAACGTTTCGCACGTCTTCACGCATTTTTCGCTGGCCCTTGAAGTCATGCTGTATTCAGGCCGAAATTCGCCTAACATTTGCGCACTGGACGGCGAGTGGTGGCCGGTATCCCGCATCGCGGAAGCCGGTCTGCCAACGCTTTTCGTCCGCGCGGCGCAAAGGGCGCTGGCATTCGGCGGAGAGACCGATTGAAGGCAGGCAGACTTCACTGGGACCCCGCGCGGCGCGACGTGCTGCGGCTTGGCGTTATCGCTGGACTGGCAGCTACGATTCTCCCCCGCCTCGTGCAGGCGGCGACGCGGCCTGAGCTGAGTCCGCAGGTCCGCGCGCTGGTCGAAAAGTGGGTTGGGCCGGGGCGGTTCCCGGGCATGGTTGCATCGCTTGGCCTGCCGGGCGAGGAGCCGGAGTTCATCGCGCGCGGCACGCAGGGCTTCATCGATTTCACGGCGATGACGCCCGACACGCTGTTCCGTGTCTATTCGTTGACCAAGCCCGTCACCGGCATGGCGGCGATGCTGCTGATCGACGAGAGTAGGCTGCGCCTTGACCAGCCGCTCACCGATATCCTTCCCGCTTTCAGCCACATGCAGGTACTGCGTACCTATGACGGGCCGCTCGATGAAACCGAGCCGGCGCTGCGCCCGATCACGATCCGGCAGCTCCTCACCCACACGGCCGGGATCGGCTATCCCATCGTGCAGAAAGGCCCCATCCGCGAGGCGATGATGCGGCAGGGCCTCGTCGCCGGGCGTATCAGTCGCATGAGCATTCCCGGTCTCGACCAGGGCGACGCCGTGCCCAGCCTTGCTCTGTTTGCCGACCGGCTGGCAAGGATGCCGCTGGTCCATCAGCCGGGCACGAGATGGGAATACGGCATGGGGCTCGACCTGATGGGCCGGGTCATCGAAGTGGTGTCCGGCCAGCCGTTCGACAAATTCCTGCGCGAGCGCATCTTCGGCCCCTGCGGCATGACATCGACCTGGTTCCAGGTGCCCTCCGCCGAGGCGCGGCGCCTCGCCACCAATCACGCCGTCGTCGCGGGCCTGCTTGTACCGATCGATCCGGGCGAGAATTCGATCTACCTCGATCCTCCGGCCTTCCCGTTCGGCGGGGCGGGACTGGTCAGCACGCCGCGCGATTACGACCGGTTCCTGCGCATGCTGGCGCAGGGTGGCAAGTCTGGCCACCACCGGATCATGAGCGAGGAAGCCATCACACTCGGCACCAGAGACCTGCTTCCGCCCGAAATCGACACGCGCGGCACCTTTGCGCTTGGCGGCGGGTTCGGCGCGGGCGGACGGGCCGGCAGGGGGGCGGAGGCCGGCATCTTCGGCTGGTCGGGCGCGGCGGGAACAGTCTCCACCGTCAACATGAAGCGCGGCATTCGCGCGCAGATCTTTGCGCAGTTCATGCCGCCCGATGCGCTGCCGCTGCTTGCCGAATATCAGATGGCGCTTCATGGCGATGTCATGGCATTGATCGATCAGGACCGAGCCTGAATGTCCGGACGGGAGAAACCACCTTGAACCAGCCCACCATCGCCGCGCCCGCAAAAGGCGCGATAGCCTTCGCCGGATCAAGGCTCGACCGTGCGGACCATATCCGCGCGAATCCCGAGGCTCTCAGCGGGCTGATGAACTGGCGGGCGCGGCTGCTGCGCATGGACGGGCTTGAGCCGGTGCTGACCCCTGAAGGCGCGCTGGAGTGGGGAACGCTCGCCGATGCGGGGCCGGAAAGCGACCTCGTGTTCCTTGGCCTTGACGATGATCGCGGCTGCTTTGCCGAAGTGCCGCCCCAGCTTGGCGGCAGCGTCCAGCCGCCGTCGCCCCGCATGTGGCAGGGCCTTTCAGCGCTCGAGCCGGGCGATCTTGCCACCTATGGCGGCGCTCGCAGCCTGGTCGATTGGCACGCGCGGCACCGCTTCTGCGCCCGCTGCGGCGCGGCGACCCGATTGGCCAAAGGGGGATGGCAGCGCAACTGCACGAGCGAGGCCTGCGGCGGTGAGCACTTCCCGCGCGTCGATCCGGTGACGATCATGCTGGTCGAGCACGAGGGCAGGCTGCTGCTCGGCCGCCAGCCGCGCTTTCCGCCCAAGCGGTATTCGGCGCTGGCGGGGTTCGTCGAGCCGGGAGAATCGATCGAGGAAGCGGTGCGCCGCGAAGTGCTCGAGGAAGCCGGCATCCACACGCGCGACGTGAACTATGTCGCCAGCCAGCCCTGGCCGTTCCCGTCCTCGCTGATGATCGGCTGCCATGCGATGACCGATGCGGGCGAGATCACGATCGATGCCACCGAGCTTGACGATGCGCGCTGGTTCACGCGCGAGGAAGTGGCGCAAGCGATGGATGCTGCGGCAAGCGGCGGGGAGGGCGAGGCCTTCATCGCGCCGCCGCCGTTCGCGATTGCCAACCACTTGTTGGCATGGTGGCTGGCAAGGCGCTGAGTACTGACACTTTGTCATCGCGGGCAAGCTTGCCGCGCTGCCCGCGATGACAGAGCTGGCCCTCAATCAAAAGCGGAAATAAACCCCGCCACTGAGCACCCACGGATCAAGCTTGTGCTTGGTGGTCAGTACCTCGGTCGCACCGGCCTTCACATGAAGGGTGGTGTCCACGAAATACTTCTTGGCGTCGAGGCTGATGCCCATGCCGCTGTCGTTGACCGGGATATCGACGCCGCCTTGCAGGACCACGCCAAGCTCGTTGCTCATCTTGAGGCTGGTGCCGCCAAGCGTGCGCGTGGTCGATCCCGGCTTTTCGCCGAGGATCAGGAACAGCGTCGGGCCGACGCCCACATAAGGCCGGATCGGACCTGCATCGAGGTGATACTTGACCGTCACCGTCGCCGGCAGGATCATCACGTGGTTGACGATATTGGTGCCCGCCAGCGCCCCCGCGCCGTTGACATGGTGCTGCGTGAGGCAGCAGATCGTCTCGATCGACACGTTCGGCGTGGCGTAATACTCGATGGCGACCGTCGGCACGACGTTGTTGTTGGCCGCGGTTTGCGAACCCGCCGGCAGGCCGATCAGGTCCTTCTTGAGGTCGGTGATCTTGCCGTCGGGCAGGACGCCCGTGGCCAGCAGCTTGACCTGGATCTTGCCTTCCGGGTTGCCGGCGTACGCCGGGGTCGCCAGCGTGGTGGCGGCCGCAAGCGCGGCCAGAAGTGTCAATTTACGCATATTGCCCTCACCGGCATCGCAATGTCCCGCCCTATGCAGTCCATCTGTTGCGACGCCCGCGCCATGATCGGATGCGGCGACATGTTTGAAATTGACCAAGAGCAATTTTGCGGATGCTGGATACGCAACTTCAGTTGCAAAACTTGCATGTTAAAAAATGAGAGTTTCCCGAGATTTGGTCTATAGGTGACGTTGAATATTGATCACCGTCAATGTGCCAAAGCCCTTTCGCGGAGCAAAGGCGCGACATTCCAATCACAGCGGGGGGTGGGATCATGGTAACGATCCTCGCGCGTGCAGGCTTGTGGCTTGCCGCGCTGTTTATCGCGATACTGGCATTGGCCGCTGCGGCGGACACGGGCTTTGCTATTCACATGGCCATCGTTGCACTGGCGGCGCTGGTCGGGCTGGGCATCACGCTCAGCCGCACGGACTATGAGGCCGTCGCTCGGGGCATCCTGCGCGTGCCGGCCGATCAGGGCCGTTATGATGACGATCCGGTGCGCTGGGGTGTGATCGCGACGATGTTCTGGGGCATGGCGGGCTTCGTTGCGGGGCTCTACATCGCGCTCCAGCTGGCCTTCCCGGTGCTGAACTTCGAGCCCTGGTTCAATTTCGGACGGCTGCGCCCGCTGCACACATCGGCCGTGATCTTCGCGTTCGGCGGCAATGCCTTGATCGCGACGAGTTTTTACGTCGTACAACGCACCTGCCGTGCGCGGCTGGCTTTCCCCCGCCTCGCCCGCTTCGTGTTCTGGGGCTATCAGCTGTTCATTGTCCTGGCGGCGACCGGCTATCTGCTCGGCATCTCGCAATCCAAGGAATATGCCGAGCCGGAATGGTACGTCGACCTGTGGCTGACCGTGGTCTGGGTCGCCTATCTCGCCGTGTTCGTTGGCACCCTGGTCAAGCGGTCGGAGCCGCACATCTACGTGGCCAACTGGTTCTATCTCTCGTTCATCATCACCGTGGCGATGCTCCACATCGTCAACAACATCAACATTCCGGTCAGCATCGCGGGGTCGAACAGCTATCCGCTGTGGGCCGGCGTGCAGGGTGCGCTGATCCAGTGGTGGTACGGCCACAACGCCGTCGGCTTCTTCCTGACCGCCGGCTTCCTGGCGATGATGTACTATTTTGTCCCCAAGCAGGCCGGGCGGCCGATCTACAGCTACCGGCTGTCGATCATCCACTTCTGGTCGCTGATCTTCCTCTACATCTGGGCCGGACCGCACCACCTGCATTACACCGCGCTGCCCGACTGGGCGCAGACGCTGGGCATGGTCTTCTCGGTCATGCTGTGGATGCCGAGCTGGGGCGGCATGATCAACGGGTTGATGACGCTCAACGGCGCCTGGGACAAGGTTCGCACCGATCCGGTCATCCGCATGATGGTCATGGCGCTCGCCTTCTACGGCATGAGCACCTTCGAAGGGCCGATGATGTCGATCAAGTCGGTCAACAGCCTGTCGCACTATACTGACTGGACCATCGGCCACGTCCATTCGGGCGCATTGGGATGGAACGGCATGATCACCTTCGCGGCGGTCTATTACCTCGTGCCGCGCCTCTGGGGGCGCGAGCGGATGTATTCGCTGCGGATGATCAACTGGCACTTCTGGCTCTCGACCATCGGCATCGTGTTCTATGCCGCCTCGATGTGGGTGGCGGGTATTACCCAAGGCCTGATGTGGCGCGAATACGGCGCGGACGGCTACCTGGTAAACACCTTCGCCGAGACGGTCGCTGCCCTTCACCCGATGTTCCTGCTGCGTGCCTTTGGCGGACTGCTCTACCTCGCAGGCGCGGCCATCATGGTCTTCAACATGTGGGCAACGATCCTGGGCAAGCTGCGGGAGGAGGAGCCGATGCGTGTCGCGCCCTACGATCCGCAGGCAGACCGTCCCATCGTTCCGGCTCCGGCTGAATAAGGGAGGCCGCGAAAATGACTGCAAGCAATTCGGGCGTGCTGGGGGGCCACAAGCGGCTCGAGCGCAATGTGACCCTGCTCGGCGTCTTCGCCTTCCTGGCGGTGATCGTGGGCGGCATCGTGGAAATCGCGCCGCTGTTCTGGATCGACAACACGATCGAGAAAGTGAAGGGCATGCGCCCCTACACCCCGCTGGAACAGGCCGGCCGCGACATCTACGTGCGCGAGGGCTGCCATGTCTGCCACAGCCAGATGATCCGTCCGTTCCGCGACGAAGTGGAACGCTACGGCCACTATAGCCTGGCTGCGGAATCGATGTACGATCATCCGTTCCAGTGGGGCTCGAAGCGCACCGGACCCGATCTTGCCCGCGTCGGTGGACGCTATTCCGACGAATGGCACGTCCAGCACCTCAAGGATCCGCAGTCGGTAGTGCCGGAATCGGTCATGCCGTCTTACGGCTTCCTGGCGGAGAACGATCTGTCGCGGACGGACATGCCCGCGACGCTGACTGCGCTCTACCGCGTGGGTGTGCCCTATAGCGAAAAGGACATCGAGCAGGCGAATGCCGACCTCGCCTTGCAGGCCAGTGCCGATGGCGATGCCAAGGCGCTTCAGGCGCGCTATCCCAAGGCGCAGGTGCGCGACTTTGACGGCGATCCCTCGCGGCTGACCGAGATGGACGCGCTCGTCGCCTATCTCCAGATGCTGGGCACATTGGTCGACGTCAACGCCGCCGCGGCGCAGGAGGATCTGGCCCGGGAGAAGGGCCGGTGAGCATACATTCGACATATGAGGCGCTGCGGCACTTTGCCGACAGCTGGGGGCTGGTGGCCATGTTTGCGGTCTTTGCGGGCCTCATCGCCTGGCCGCTGCGGCCCGGCGCAAGGGACGCCAACGAGGCGGCAGCGAACATGATCTTCGCCGAGGACGGCGCGGGGGGTGATGACCATGGACAATAAGCGCATCGACGACGCCACTGGCGTCGAGACTGTCGGCCACGAATGGGACGGCATCGAGGAACTGGATACGCCGATGCCGCGCTGGTGGCTGTGGACATTCTACCTCTGCATCCTGTTCTCGATCGGCTATGTCATTGCCTATCCTGCGTGGCCCTTGCTCGCCAAGGGGACCGAAGGGATTCTCGGCTGGTCCAGCCGCGGTCAGTTCCAGTCCGAAATGGACGCCGCACAGAAGGACCGCTCGGCGCTGCTCGCCCGCATGGCGCCGCTCCCGATCGAGCGTCTGCCAGATGACCCCAAGCTGATGCAGGCCGCGATCGCCGGCGGCAGGGCCGCGTTCAAGGTCAACTGCGTGCAGTGTCACGGTTCGGGCGCGGCTGGAAGCAAGGGCTACCCCAACCTCAACGACGACGAATGGCTTTGGGGCGGCGACTTGCGTGCCATCGAATTCACCATCACGCACGGTATCCGTCAGCCGGAAGTCAGCGCACAGTCGCGCTTCAGCCAGATGCCTGCGTTCGGGCGCGACGGTCTGCTCGACGCGCAACAGATCGACGATGTCGTCAGCCGCGTGCGCAGTTTGTCCGGCAAGGAAAAGCCCGGAGCGGCCTCGGCGCGCGGCGCGGCGATTTTCGCGAACAACTGCGTCGCCTGCCACGGTGCGGACGGCAAGGGTCTTCGTCAGTTCGGCGCGCCGAACCTCACCGACGCGATCTGGCTGTTCGGCAGCAGCCGTGCCGACGTGGTGCAAAGCGTGCATACAGCGCATTACGGCGTCATGCCGGCATGGGGCGGCAGGCTCAATCCGGTTACAATCAAAATGCTCGCTGCCTATGTTCATTCGCTGGGGGGCGGGGAGAACTTCGTGGAGGTCGCCGCTGACCCGGCGGTAAAGGTCGATGAACAGCCCTGAACCCAATCTCGTCGGAACGGCCCTCTACGAAAAGCGCAAGGCTGTCTTCCCAAAGGCCGTGAGTGGCCCGTTCCGCAGGCTCAAGTGGCTGATCATGGCAGTCACGCTTGGCGTCTATTACGTCACGCCGTGGCTGCGCTGGGACCGGGGGCCCTATGCGCCCGACCAGGCGGTGCTTGTCGATCTGGCGCATCGCCGGTTCTTCATGTTCGGCATCGAGATCTGGCCGCACGAGTTCTATTTCGTCGCGGGCCTGCTGATCATGGCGGGCATCGGGCTGTTCCTGGTGACGAGCGCGGTGGGCCGGGCATGGTGCGGCTATGCCTGCCCGCAGACGGTGTGGACCGACCTGTTCCAGCATGTCGACCGGCTGGTCGATGGCGACCGCAACACGCAGATGCGTCTGCAAAGCGCGCCATGGGGCCCAGCCAAGATTGCGCGGCGACTTGTGAAATGGTCGATCTATCTTGCCATCAGCTTTGTCACCGGCGGCGCCTGGATCCTCTACTTTGCCGACGCGCCGACGCTTTTCCGGGATTTCGTCGCGGGCGAGGCGGCGGGCATCGCCTATGCCACGGTCGGCGTGCTGACCGCGACGACGTTCGTTCTGGGCGGCTTCATGCGCGAGCAGGTGTGCATCTACATGTGTCCCTGGCCGCGCATCCAGACCGCGATGCTCGACGAGAAATCGCTGATCGTCACCTACAAGAACTGGCGGGGCGAACCGCGCGGCAGCGTCAAGCAGGCTGATAAGCAGCCCGGCGCCTACGGGGACTGCGTCGATTGTCTGCAATGCGTTGCTGTGTGTCCGACCGGCATCGACATCCGCGAGGGGCCGCAGATCGGCTGCATCACCTGCGCGTTGTGCATCGATGCCTGCGACAAGGTCATGGAGCAGGTTGGCCGGCCTCGCGGACTGATCGACTATGCGACGCTCGAGGATTCGGCTAAGGAACAGGCGGGCGCTGCACCGACGCCGCACTGGAAGCTGATCTTCCACCCGCGCACGCTGGTCTATCTCGGCCTCTGGAGCGCCATCGGGCTTGCCCTGCTGTTCGCGCTCGGCACGCGCCGGCACATCGACGTCTCGGTCTCGAAGGACCGCAATCCGCCCTACATGCTGCTCAGCGACGGGTCCTTGCGCAATGCCTACACCGTCAAGCTGCTTAACATGGAGAACCGCCCGCGCCGGATGGAGCTTTCGCTTGTCGGCCTGCCCGGCGGAATGATGTGGAGCGACGACATGCCTCGCTCCGCCGCATCGCGCAAGCTGGAGCGGACCGTGGCGGCGGATCAGGCCGATCCCGTGCGGGTCTATGTGGTGGCACCTACCGGCACGCCCGCGCAGGGCTTCACCGTGGCACTGCGCGCACTTGATGACGAAGGCGGCAGCGATACGCACGAAGTCCGCTTCGACGCACCGGAAGAAGACGAATGAGCGCCAGGAAAATCACCGGAGGCAAAAGCTTCACCGGAAAGCACATGGCAGTCGTGCTCGGCGCCTTCTTCGGCGTGGTCATCACCGTAAACCTTGCGATGGCGCGGCTGGCGTCGGGTACGTTCGGCGGCGTCGTGGTAGAAAACTCATACGTTGCGACCCAGCACTTCAACCGCTGGCTTGATGAAGCCGAAGCGCAAAAGGCGCTCGGCTGGAAGGTCGGCGTCCGGCGCCGCGCCGATGGCCGGGTCGCGCTGTCGCTGACCGGAATTCCGCAAGGGCCGGTCACTGTGAGAGCTCTGGCGCGCCATCCGCTCGGCCGGATGCCCGACCAGCCACTGACGTTTGCACGCCAGGCCGATGACAGCTGGCTTTCCGCAGCGCCGCTTCCCGCTGGCCGCTGGCGGCTGCGGCTCGACGTGGAAGCGGGCGGACAAGGCTGGCGGCACGAGGAGGACGTGCAGTGACCCTTTACGCGCGCCTCGATCCCGAAACGCTCGGCGAAACAGTGCTGATCGTGCCCGGGATGCACTGTGCCGGGTGCATGGGCAAAGTGGAGCGCGGGCTGGCCGAGGTGCAGGGCATTGCCTCGGCCCGGGTCAATCTTTCGGCCCGGCAGGTCAGTGTCTCGCACGATCCCGCCATGACGCCGCGCGACATTGTCGCTGCCCTCGATGCCATCGGTTACGAGGCGGAGGCACGCAGCGGCGCCCTGGCGCGCACGCCGTCCGCCGCGAGGCCCTTGCTGGCGCCGCTGGCGGTCGCGGGCTTTGCTGCAATGAACGTCATGCTGCTTTCGGTCAGCGTCTGGTCCGGCGCGGAAGGCTCGACGCGCGAGCTGTTCCACTGGCTTTCGGCGCTGATCGGCATTCCGGCGATCCTTTATGCCGGGCAACCCTTCTTCCGCTCGGCCTGGGGCGCGCTGCGCCGGGGGCGGACCAACATGGACGTGCCGATCTCGATCGGCGTGACGATCGCGACCTGCCTCAGCACCTATGAAGTTGTCACCGGCGGAAAGGACGCATGGTTCGATGGCGCACTAATGCTGCTCGCCTTCCTGTTGGCGGGCCGCGTGCTCGACGCCATGATGCGCGACCGGGCGCGGACCGGTGTCGATGCCCTGCTCAGCCAGGTGGCTCAGGGCGCGACTGTGGTGTCGAGCGATGGCACGCTGGGCTGGCAGGGCGTCGACACTCTTTTGCCGGGCACGCTGATGCGCGTCGCGGCCGGAGAGCGCCTTGCCGCCGACGGCGAGATCGTGGCAGGCTCCAGCCGCTTTGACCAGTCGCTCCTGACCGGCGAGAGCACGCCTGTTGCGGCCGGCGCAGGCGGCACGGTGCTGGCGGGAACGCTCAACCTCGATGCGCCGGTCGATGTCCGGGTCAGTGCCGCGGGGCAGGACACCACGGTTGCGGAGATCGCGCGGCTGATGGAAGCCTCGGCGCAGGACCGCTCCAAATATGTCCGCATCGCCGACCGCGCGTCGCGGATCTATGCGCCGGCAGTCCATACCCTCGCCGCGCTGACGCTGGCAGGCTGGCTGCTGGCCGGGGCCGGGCTCTACCAGTCGCTGGTCATTGCAGTGGCGGTGCTCATCATCACCTGTCCCTGCGCGCTGGGGCTTGCCGTTCCGGTAGCGCAGGTCGTCGCCTCGGGCGCGCTGATGCGGGCGGGAATCATGGTCAAGGATGGCTCCGCGCTTGAACGCATGGCCGTGATCGACCGCGCCCTGCTCGACAAGACGGGGACGCTCACGCTTGGCCGCCCGGTGCCGGATGAGGCCGTGCTGGCATCGTTGCCGGGATGGGCTGCCGAAGTCGCGCTAGCGCTCGCCTCGCACAGCAAGCACCCGATTTCGCGCGCCCTGGCGTCATCGCTTTCGGCCCGCGGCGTACGGGCCGCGCCGCTTGAGCAGGTCAGCGAACGCGCTGGAAACGGTGTCTTCGCGCGCTGGAACGGCAAGGCCGTTTCGCTGCGCCGCCCCGAAAGCGCGGGCGGCGTTGCTGTAAGCCTCGACATCGCGGGCGAACCCGCCTGGCTCATCCCGCTGGCCGACCGGCTGCGCCCCGATACGGGCGAAGCCATTACTGCCTTGCAGGGCTTGGGCATCGAATGCGCGATCCTTTCGGGCGACAACGATGCCGCCGTCCGCGATGCCGAAGCGCGGACAGGCCTGCCCGGCCGGTCTGCCGCCACCCCGGCGGAAAAACAGGCCGCCATCGCGGCTTTGCAGGAAGCGGGGCACAGCGTGCTGATGGCGGGCGATGGTCTCAACGACGGGCCGGCGCTGTCAAAGGCCGATGCGTCGATCGCGCCCGGATCGGCGAGCGATGTGGGGCTTCAGGCGGCTGACCTCGTCTTCGTGCAATCCTCGCTGCTCGCCCTCCCGCGGGCGGTATTGGCTGCCCGCCGCACCATGCAGGTGGTGCGCCAGAATTTCGTGCTCGCCATCGGATACAACGTGCTGGCAGTGCCGCTTGCCATGGCGGGCATGGTGACGCCGATGATCGCGGCCATCGCGATGTCGGTCAGTTCTCTCATCGTCATCGGAAACTCGCTGCGGCTTGCCCGTGCGACCCGGTTGCCGGGTGATCGAGGGCGCGGGGCGGGAGCAGCCGCATGAACGGGCTTCTTGTCCTGATCCCCATCGCCCTGACCTTGGGCCTACTTGGTCTTGCCGCCTTCTTCTGGGCACTGCGCGTCGGCCAGTTCGACGATCTCGACGGCGCGGCGAACCGCATCCTGCTCGACGACGAGCCCGGCAGGTCCGATCTGTGAAGTTGCGCGCGATCCTTTCGCTGATCGGGCTGGTTCCGGCTGTGCTAATGGGGGCCGCGCCTTTGCGGGCCTCGACGCTGCACGTCCTGCTCTGCACAGGCGACGGCGCGGTGCGTTCGATCACGATACCGGTCGACCCGGCCGCGCCGCCAACAGGCGGGAATCCATGTTGCGGCAAGGGATGCCACGCCGGCTCGTCACGCAAGCGGGGCAACCCACGTTGCTGACGGCTGGCTTGATTCGGACGATTTGACGCGCCGCAATGATCGGCGGTTCGCGGTCTGGCAGACGGTGCGAATGTGGCCTTATCACCCCGACCTGCTGGAAACACCGGTTCCGCGTTACACCAGCTTTCCGACTGCCGCGGAATTTTCCGCCGAGGCGGGACTGGCGGATCTTACCAGCGCGCTTGACCGGGTCAGGGGGCCGGTTTCGCTCTACCTGCACATTCCCTTCTGCGAGAAGATTTGCTGGTACTGCGGCTGCAACACCGGCGCGTCGAACCGGCGTGACAGGATGGAAAGCTATCTCATCGCGCTGGAACGCGAGATCGCGCTGGTCGGCGTCAGGCTTGGTGTCCGTGCGCAGGTTTCGCGCGTGTCGTTCGGCGGCGGCAGTCCGAATGCGATTTCGACGACCGATTTCGTGCGGCTGGTCAACGCGCTCACCATGCACTTCGATCTTTCCGATACAGCATGGTCGGTCGAGATCGATCCACGCACGCTGACGGCAAACTGGGGGCCGGTGCTCGGCTTTGTCGGCGTGGGGCGCGCGAGCTTTGGCGTGCAGACGTTCTCCCCCCGACTTCAGGCCGCGATCGGGCGGGAGCAGCCTGCCGAACTGATCGAGCGCGGAGTTGATATCCTGCGCGGTGCTGGCGTGACATCGCTCAACTTCGACCTGATGTACGGCCTGCCCGGCCAGACACGGGGCGAACTCGAACATAGCCTTGCGCGGAGCGCTGCGCTGGGGGCCGACCGCATCGCCCTGTTTGGCTATGCTCACGTGCCGCACATGATTCCGCGCCAGCGCCGCATTGATGACAGCGCCTTGCCTGCTCAGGACGAGCGCTTCGCGATGGCCGCGTTCGGATATGAATTCCTGCGGGCGGCGGGTTACCGCCCGATCGGCTTCGATCACTTCGCCTTGCCCGGGGATCCGCTGGCCCTGGCTGCCGAAACAGAATCGCTCCACCGCAACTTCCAGGGCTATACGGATGACGGCGCCGGTGTGCTCATCGGGCTTGGCGCCTCCGCGATCAGTGCATTTCCAGAGGTTATCGTCCAGAACGAGAAGAACGCAGGGCGTTACCGGATGCTGCTGTCGCAAGGCGTGCTGCCGGCCTCGCTTGGCGTGCGGCGCAGCGCGGAAGACCAGATGCGCGGCGCGCTTATCGAAAGCCTGCTGTGCCATGGCCATGCCCGCCTCGATCCGGCCCTCGCGGCCGGGGTGGGTGCGCGCATCGCCCCCTACGCAGAGCGCGGCCTCGCACAATTCGAGCAGGGCGTGCTGCGCATTCTGCCCGAGGGGCTACCTTATGCCCGCGCGATCGCGGCAACGCTCGATCCCTATCGCAAGAATTGCCTGCGGCGGTTTAGCTCCGCCATCTGAGCAGCCGGAGCTTCTTACAGACTGTCAGTGCGCGCACAAAAAAAGAGCGGCCGGAATGACCGCTCAAGGTGGGGAGAACCATGTATCCGTCGCGGGCTGCCAACCTGGACTATGCGGGACGGATGAAATTGGGTGTTGATCCTATTCGATTTCTCGCTTGTTGCATCGTGTGGCCTTACTATTGGTACAGGGCAGTCCTGACAGCCTTGATCGCGATCAATATTCGCGCTTCGCATCAGAAAAATGCGTGTGTGACAGTTCGCAAATTGTCCCGGTCCGTCGGCGCCTCTTCGAACGGGGAGGCGGCCCTTGGAACTTTGTCGTGGAACCAATGCCGAATGGCTTCGTTTTGCAGGCAGTGAAACGCAGGAGGACCAGGACATGACACTCATTCTCATTCTGATTGTTGGCGGTGTGATCGGCTGGCTCGCCAGCATCGTGATGCGCACCGATGGCCAGCAGGGAATTTTCCTCAACGTTGTCGTCGGCATCGTTGGCGCATTGCTCGCCGGTTTCCTTGTAACCCCGCTGCTTGGCGGCGCTCCGATCACCAGTGGTAATTTCGATATCATGTCGCTCGTGGCCTCGTTCCTTGGCGCGGTGGTCCTTCTTGCGATCATCAACCTGTTCCGTCGTGGCTCGGTGCGCTGAACGCACGCCTTGCGAGCCATGATCGCAACACCCGTTTCGTAACCAGGAGAAACCAGATGAAACGCAACTTGCTTCCCCTCATGCTGATGGCCGCTGCCGGCTCAATGACACTAGCCGCATGCGATTCCGCTGCGGAGAACAATGCCGAGGATCAGGCTGACGCTGTGCGTGATTCGGCTGATGCCACGGCAGACGCGATGGAAAACCAGGCTGACGCCATGGATACCAGGGCCGATGGCGTGGATACCCGCGCCGAGAACACCACGGAAGCCAAGGCCGAAGCGGTGCGCGAGTCGGGCGAAGCCAAGGCGGATGCCATGGAAGACCAGGCAGACAAGATGCGTTGATGCATCCGGTTTTCCGGGCCGGATTTTTCCGGTTCGGATGGACAGGGGCGGCGGGCTGCGGTCTGCCGCCTTTTCCATTTCAGCGATCAAGATTTCAGGAATGACCAATGGCTGTAAAGCTCATGCCGCTGCCTTATGACGAGGCTGCCCTGTCGCCGCATATCTCAGGGCAAACGCTTCAGTTGCACCATGGGGCGCATCACAAGGGTTATGTCGACAAGGTCAACAAGGCGGTATCCAATAGCCCGCTTGCCGATGCCCCGCTTGAGGAGATCGTCCGGTCTGCAGACAGGAGCAACGATCTGGCGCTGTTCAATTCCGCCGCGCAGGCGTGGAACCACGGCTTCTACTGGCACAGCCTGACGCCAGATGCGTCGCCACCTTCGCCCGAACTCGCGGCCGCGATCGAGCGCGACTTCGGCTCGGCGGACGAGCTGGACCTCAAGCTGAGGGAAGCGGCGGAGCAGCATTTCGCCTCGGGTTGGGCATGGCTGGTGGCCAATGGGGATCAGCTCAATGTGATCTCGACACATGATGCGGGAACGCCCCTGACCAGCGGGACGAACCCCCTGCTTGCCATCGATGTCTGGGAACACGCTTATTATCTCGACGTGCAGAACCGTCGGCCCGAGCATGTCCGCGCCGTTGTAGAAAACCTGCTCAATTGGGATTTTGCCAGCGCCAACTTCGCGCGCGGCACCGTGTGGACTTACCCGGTCTGACGCCCGGACGACGCCCCGCCCGCGGCCAGCCGCCGGGGCGGATCCGCTGCGCTCGCACCGTTATTATCGTCATGGGCTGACGGATCGAGCATCCGGGCCAGTTCCGCACGTGCGCGTGCAACCCGGCTCTTCATTGTGCCGATGGCGCAATCGCAAATCAGCGCGGCTTCCTCGTAAGAAAACCCGCCGGCCCCGATGAGCAGGACCGCTTCGCGCCGTTCCGGCGACAGGCGCTGAAGCGCGGCCTGCATGTCGGATAGATGAAGCGGGCCTTCCTGGTCCGGCCCGGTCACGAGCAGCCGTTCGGCAAGATCGGGATCGTAATCGACCTGGCGGCGGCTGCGGCGAAGTTCGCTGAGGAAATGGTTGCGCAGGATGGCAAAGGTCCACGCACGCATGTTCGTGCCAGGCGTGAATCGGTCCTGCGCGGCCCAGGCCTTGATCGCGGTCTCCTGTACCAGATCGTCAGCCATGTCCGGGCGGCCACAGAGACCGCGAGCAAAGGCGCGCAAATGCGGGAGTGTAGCTAGCAGCGACTGGCGAAAATCATCGCGCACCGTCGAACTTGACGGTTCGTCACTTTCCATGATCTTGGCCGTCCAGCTTCTTCAACAGATCGTCGAAGCTTTCCGGGAGAGGTTCATCCACGACCGAATTGTACAGCGAGCGCAAGCCCTTGGCCCACCCGGGCTGAGCTTCCTTGCGCGCGCTCGCAGGCGGGCGCCGTATCGGCCTTCGGTCATCCATAAAACACTGTGACCTTAACGCGTAGTCCATGGGGTAGGTTCCTATGTTTCCCTGCACTCTGTCCGTCAACCCGGACAATGAGATCAGTGTGCTAACGGTTTGCAGACGGAACATTTCAATGACGACATGGTTCCTTTTCCAAGGGTTCCTTGGCATGAGACATTCAAGGGTCGCGCAAATGTCGCAGTGTCACTCGCAAGCTTCGGGGAATGATGGAAAACCGAGTGCCGGCCCCGCAAGGGCGAGAAGCCTGGTACTATCGCTATCCGCGCGGATGGCCGCTTCTGCTGTTCGTCCTGACGGCGGCTGTAACCTTGCTCAGCGTCGTTGCGATCGAGCGGGCCGACCGGGATCGGCGCCAGCTTGAACTTGAGCGTAACGCCGCGGAAATCGCCACAGGGCTGCAGCGCCGTGCTGCCGAGAACATCGCGATTCTTGCCGCCGCTGCCGCGATGTTCGAAACTCGGCAGGAAGTGACGTATCAGGAATTCACCAATTTCGCATCGGGCCTCTACAGTCAGGACGATTATCATGGCTCGCTCGGCATGGGATGGGCGCGCGCACTTGATATCCGGGTGGTTCCAGGCTTCGAAGCGGCGATGCGGGTCAATCTCGATCCGGACTATGCGGTAAGCCCGCGCCCCGATCCCCGACAGCGGATCGCCGTCCCCATTGTCTTCCTCAGTCCGCTGTCAGAGGACAACCGGAAGGCAATCGGCTTCGATCTCTATTCAGAACTCAACCGACGGACCGCGATGGAAAAAGCGATCAGTCTTCGCCAGCCCGTGATGTCCGGCCCCATCACTCTCGTGCAGGACAGGGGACGGCCGAACGCGGCAGCCGGCTTCCTGCTGTTCATGCCGGTGTTTCAGAATGTCGCGGGGCGCCCCCGGATCATGGGCTTCGTCTACAGCCCGTTTCGCGCCAGCGAATTCCTCATGGCCGCGAACCAGTTGTCTTTGGCCCGCAATGCCGAGATTGCGCTCTATGACGAACGGGTGGCGCCCAGCCGCGTTCTTGCCTGGCACCAGATACCGGGCAAAACCGGGGCGTCGCTGGACCGCAAGATCGAGGTTGGCCATCACAGCTGGATCGTGCGGGTCAGCCTCAAGAGCACAGGCATGATTTCGCGGCTGTCGCAGGTCGTGCTGATCGCCGGGCTGCTGCTGGGGCTGCTGGTCATGATCATCGCGCAGCTCATCATCCGACGCGCCTCGGAGGATCGCCGCACGCTCGAGTTGATGACCCAGCAAGCTTCCATCCGCAATTCGCTGACGCGCGAGCTGAACCACCGGGTCAAGAACACGCTTGCCAACGTCCTCTCCATCGTTGCGCTGACACGGCGCCGGGCAGTCGATATCGACGATTTCGCCGATGGCCTTGGCGCCCGGCTTCGCGCGCTGTCCGCAACGCACGATCTGCTTTCGCAGACCGACTGGAGCAATGCGCCGGTGTCTGAAATCGTGCGCAGCGAACTCGCGCCTTATATGGGCGGCGCCGAGGGCCACGTCACCCTGGAGGGTCCGGATATCAGCCTTGCGCCCAAGGACGCGATGTCGCTGGGTCTTGCGATCCACGAACTGGCCACCAATGCCGCAAAATATGGCGCGCTCAGTACGCCAAGTGGCAATGTCTCCGTGACTTGGCGATTCGTTTCTTCCGATCTTGCCGAGATTCGCTGGCGCGAATCGGGTGGACCCTTAGTTGCCGAACCGGAAAAGCGCGGCTTCGGCCGCGATCTCATCGAGAAGATCGTGGCGCACGAACTGCGCTCGCAGGTCGATCTTCGGTTCAGGCCCGAAGGCGTCGAATGCACGCTACAGGTCCCGGTTCGTCAGCTGGGTGATTTTGCCCTCAGGGCGTCTCCCGTGACCCTGCCGCCACCGGCCTGATTGGGCGCATTCGGGCACCCTGAAGCCAGAAAAAAGGGGCCGGCTGGATGGCCGACCCCGTGAAAGTCTGGGAGAGGATGCCTGAAAGGCCCATTCTTTTTGTGCGATGCAACAATATATTGCAAGTGCGAAAAACAGGACTCAACTTGCAAGGATTGCAACAAGCCGCGATCAGCCCTGTTCGATGAATCCAAACAGGTCGTGCGGGTCAGCATCCTCGATCCGCACCTTGACAATGGCGCCGGCCTGCAGATCCGCCGGGACGTTGCGAAGGAACACATTGCCATCGATTTCGGGTGCGTCGGCTTGGCTGCGCCCGGTCGCGCCGATGTCGCCGTCTTCATCGGGCTCGCCAATCTCGTCGATGATGGCGGGCAGAACACGGCCGACCTTGGACTTCAGACGCGCCGCGCTGATCGCCTCGGTCTTTTCCATGATCCGGGCGTAGCGCTCTTCCTTGACCGCTTCCGGCACGGCGCCGGGCAGGTCGTTTGCCGCCGCACCTGCCACGGGCTCGAACCGGAACGCGCCGACCCGGTCAAGCTGCGCTTCGTCCAGCCAGTCCAGCAGGTACTGGAAATCGGCTTCGGTCTCACCCGGAAAGCCGACGACGAAGCTCGACCGGATGGCGATGTCGGGGCAGATTTCGCGCCACGAACGCAGCCGTTCCAGCACTTTGGCTTCGTTGGCCGGGCGCCTCATGGCTTTCAGCACGGCGGGGCTGGCATGCTGGAACGGTATGTCGAGATAGGGCGTCAGCAGCCCGTCCGCCATGAGCGGAATCACGGCATCGACGTGCGGATAGGGATAGACATAGTGCAGACGCACCCACGGCGGCGCGCCTTCAGGGGTGCGCAGCTGGCCCAGTTCGCGCGCCAGATCGGTCATGTGTGCACGCACCAGCTGGCCGTGGAACTCGCGCGGCTCATGGCCGGTGTCGACCCCGTAGGCCGAGGTGTCCTGGCTGATGACGAGCAGTTCGCGGGTGCCTGCCGCGACCAGCTTTTCCGCCTCGCGCAGCACCGCGTCGATGCGCCGACTGGCCAGCTTGCCGCGAAGCTGCGGGATGATGCAGAAGCTGCAGGCGTGATTGCAGCCTTCCGAAATCTTGAGATAACTGTAGTGGCGCGGTGTCAGCTTGATGTCAGGCTGCGGAATGAGGTCGACGAACGGCCCCTGTCCCGGCGGAGCAGCTTTGTGCACTGCCTCGACCACTGATTCGTACTGGTGCGCGCCCGTGACGGCGAGGACATCGGGAAAGCGCGCGCGGATGGCCTCGGCCTCGTTGCCCATGCAGCCGGTGACGATGACGCGGCCATTCTCGGCCAACGCCTCGCCGATCGCGGCAAGGCTTTCCTCCTTTGCCGAATCGAGGAAGCCGCAAGTGTTGACCAGAACGACGTCGGCGCCGGCGTAATCGGCGCTCATGGCATAGCCATCGGCGCGCAGGCGCGTGAGGATGCGTTCGGAGTCGACTAGCGCCTTGGGGCAGCCGAGGCTGACCATGCCGACTTTCTTTGCATCGGAGATCGCGAGGGGGAATGTTTGGGATGCCATGGACGCGGCCCCCTACACCCAAACGGGCAATTCCGCTACTGTTGCTAACCCGATGCCGCTCAGGAGGGACCATGCCGTGGGAGTCGTGAACTGGATTGCAGTGCTTCTCGCCGGGCTTGTGGGCGCGTCGGCGCTTTCGACCGGGCTTTCGCGCGTGCCGGCCCGGGTCCGCAGGAGCCGGGGCAGGGATGGATTGCTCGCGTCTGCCCTCATGACGTTTTCCGCCATCATGCTGGGGCACAATTTCGCTCGCATCGGGCCAGAGACGCTTGCTGCAAAGCCGTGGCTCTACTGGATGATGTCGGGCGGTTTCGCTCTATGGTTCGTCGCACCCGCGCTGCTGATGTCGCTTGGCCGGCAGGGCGTGGCCTGGGCGTGGAGGTTGGTGGAGGCAGCGGTGTGGATTGCCGCCTATCTCGTCATGGGGAGCGTGTTCTGGCTGCTGGCGTGACCGTTCAAGGCGTATGGGCGATCTCGACGATGGTATCGCCGGGTGCGAGCTTTTTTGCACCTTCCTCCCAGAAGCCGATCGGCTTGCCGCCGCGATAGATGCGCAGGCCTCGGCCGCCCGAAGCCAGATTATTGATCGAGCGCCCGACTTCCTCGGCCATGATCGGCCTTTCGACCAGCTGCACCCGGCCCGAGATTGAGGCGAGGTCGGCAAGGAAATCGGCAGTGTGCCGCCCCTCGGCCGAACCTGCGAGCAGGTGCCCGGTAAAGCGCACCGGATTGATGACGTTGTCGGCGCCGGCCTGACGGGCAAGTATCTCATTGTCCTGCGCGCGGACGACCGCGCTGATAGGGATCGTCGGGGCAAGGTGCCGCACGGTCAGCACGATGAGGATCGACGTATCGTCGCGCCCGGCTGAAACCAGCACATTGCGCGCCTTGTCGATCTGAACGGCCAGCAGCGTGTCGTCGCGGCTGGCGTCGCCGTCCATGACGTTGCAACCCAGCGCCTCGGCTTCTGCAAGGCGGGCGGTATCCCGGTCCAGCACCACGATTTCGCGGGCGTCGCAGCCGCGCGCGATCAATTCCTTGACCGCTTCCGAACCACTGATGCCAAATCCAAGCACGACGATGTGCCCGGACAGCCTCTCCTGGATGCGCGCCATGCGCCACTTCTCCCAGCTTTTCTTGATGATGAAATTATAGGCCGTGCCAACGAAAATGTAGATGACCGCCAGCCGGATCGGCGTGACGATGACGGCCTCGATCAGCCGCGCCTTGTCACTGATCGGCGCGATGTCGCCGAAGCCGGTCGTGGTGATCGAGATCATCGTGAAATAGAATACGTCGAGGAAGCTGATCTCGCCGTCGTGGTGATCGACCAGGCCCTCGCGGTCGAACCAGTGGACGAACACGACGAGAAAGATGAGCGCAAACGCGGCGCCAAGCCGGATCGCGACATCGGCCCAGACCGGTAGGGACAGGGTGCGGCGCAGCGGGCCGCCTGATCCCTGGCCCGGGCGCTTCATCGCTGAGGAAGCTGGGCTTCGGGATCGACCGGCCGGCTGTCGCGCCGGATCTCGAAGTGCAGTTCATTGCCGCGCGCGCGGCCGGTGTTGCCGACAAGGCCGACCCGCTCGCCCGCGCTCACGTCGTCGCCCTGCTTGACGGTCAGCCGGCTGAGGAAGGCATAGGCCGAATGCCACCCGCCGCCGTGATCGACCACGACCATTGTGCCGAACTGGGTCGGCTCGCTGCCTGCGAAGATGACTTTGCCGGGCGCGGCGGCGCGCACCGCCGTTCCCCGCGCTGCACGAATATCAATGCCGTCGTGGTAATCGGAGGTCGTTCGCGGCGCAAAACCCCGGCGCGGCGTTCCGGCGAGCGGCCAGCGCCAGTCGATGTTGCTTGCTGGGGCTTGCGCCGTCGTGGCAGTGGGCGGCGCAAGGGGCGTGCTCGTGCCCGCGCGGGGCTCAAGAATGGTCGGGATCAGCAGCTTCTGGCCCGGACGCAGTGCGTTTTCGGGGTCGATGCCGTTGGCAACTGCGATGTCACGCCACGGCACTGCATAGATATAGGAGATCGTGAAGCCAGTCTCGCCGTTCCTGACCAGGTGATGGCGCGTGCGCGGGATGGCAAGCTTCTGACCGGCGCGCAGGGTGTAGGGCGGTTTGAGCCCGTTCGCCTCGGCAATCAGGATGCGCGGCACGCGGGCGCGGGTGGCGATGCCGCCCAGTGTCTCGCCCGGCAGCACGACATGCTCATTCTCGTCCTCGGGCGAAATGCCGGAAGGCGAAATCGCGGGGGAGGGGGGCGCGGCGGCGACCAGCAGCACGGCGAGCGTGGCCAATCCCAGGAAGCGCCCGACCCCGCGCTTCACTGGCCGTACCGCTGTGCGAGCGCGGCGAGCGAGGCCTCGTGGGTCAGGTCGAGCTGGAGCGGGGTGACCGAGACGAAATCGTCGGCGATCGCCTCAAGATCGGTGTCGTGAGCGGGTGTATGCTCGATCCCGTGCAGTCCGAACCAGTAATAGGAAAAGCCGCGCGGGTCCTTGGCCTTGATGACCGAGCCGCGTGCGTAATCATGAAATCCCTGCCGCACGATCCTGATCCCCTTTACCTGGTCCGGTGGCAACGGGGGAAAGTTTACATTGATCAGGGTGCGTTCGGCAAACGACATATCCACAATCGGCTTCAGCACCTTGGCACCCCAAGTCTCCGCCGCCGCAAAGGAGACATCGTCGCCGACACCTTCGTTGCGATAGACCTGGCTGAGCGCGATTGAGCGGATGCCGGCGAGCGCCCCCTCCATCGCGGCCGAGACGGTGCCCGAATAAGTCACGTCGTCGCCAAGGTTGGCGCCACGATTGACGCCCGAGAGGATCAGATCGGGCGGTTCGGGCATGACCATGCGCAGCGCCATCATCACAGAATCAGTCGGCGTGCCCGTAACCGAAAAGCGCCGCTCCGCATGCTTGCGCAGCCTGACCGGGCGGCTGATCGAGAGCGAATGCCCGGCGCCGGACTGCTCGTCGCTTGGCGCGCAAATCCAGATATCGTCCGAAAGCTGCGCTGCGATCTTTTCGAGCACATAGAGGCCGGGGGCGCTGATGCCGTCGTCGTTGGTAAGGAGAATGCGCATCAGGCCATGGGTTCCAGTCTTGTCATGCCGCCCAGATAGGGGTGTAGCACGTCGGGCAGATCGACCGAGCCGTCGGCTTGCTGACCGTTCTCCAGCAGGGCAACGAGCGTGCGTCCCACGGCAAGCCCCGATCCGTTGAGCGTGTGAACGAAGCGGGTGCCTTTTTCGCCTTGCGGGCGATAGCGCGCGTTCATTCGCCGCGCCTGAAAATCGCCGCAGTTGGAACAGCTCGAAATCTCGCGGTAGGCATTCTGCCCCGGCAGCCAGACCTCCAGATCATAGGTCTTCATCGCCGAAAATCCCATGTCGCCGGTGCAGAGCAGCATCTTGCGGTAGGGCAGGCCGAGCGCCTGGAGAACGTCCTCGGCAGCAGCGGTCATGCGCTCGTGCTCTGCCGCGCTGTCCTCGGGACGGGTGATCGAGACCAGTTCGACCTTGTCGAACTGGTGCTGGCGGATGAAACCGCGCGTATCCTTGCCCGCAGCGCCCGCCTCCGAACGGAAGCACGGGGTGAGCGCGGTCATGCGGATGGGCAGCTCCGCGTGAGCGAGGATCTGCTCGCGCACCGAGTTGGTGAGGCTGACTTCGGCCGTGGGGATCAGCCAGCGGCCATCGGTGGTGCGGAACAGGTCATCCGCGAACTTGGGCAGCTGGCCGGTGCCGAACATCGCCTCGTCACGCACCAGCAGCGGCGGCGCGCATTCTGTATAGCCGTGCTGTATCGTCTGCCGGTCAAGCATGAACTGGCCGAGCGCGCGGGACAGCCGCGCCATTCCTCCGCGCAGGAAGGTGAAGCGCGCACCCGAAAGCGCGGCTCCGGTCTCGAAATCCATGCCCAGCGCGGGACCGAGATCGGCATGTTCGCGCGGCAGGAAATCGAAACTGCGCGGCGTTCCCCAGCGCAGCACCTCGACATTGGCGGCCTCGTCAGCACCATCGGGCACGTCATCGCCGGGAAGGTTGGGAATTTCCGCAAGCGCCGCCTGCAACCTGGCGGACAGTGCACCGTCTTGCGTCTCGAGGTGGGCAAGGCTGTCCTTGAGCTCAGCCACTTCGGCCTTGAGCGCCTCGGCACCGGCGGCGTCGCCCTGGCCCATCGCCTTGCCGATCGCCTTCGAGGCCTCGTTGCGTCGGGCGAGTCCTTCCTGAAGCCGGGTCGCGACCGTGCGACGCTCGGCATCGAGCGTGACAAGTTTTTGCGCACAAGGTTCCACCCCACGCCGCGCAAGCGCCGTGTCGAAAGCCTCCGAATTCTCGCGTATCAGGCGGATGTCATGCATGGGGCGGGGCTATGCCGCCTTGCAGGAATGCGCGCAAGTGCCCGCCCGGTGGCGCGGGCTATTTCATCGGGCAGGTGTTCATCCCGACAAGGTTGTAGAGCGGGCATGTGCTGAGGAACCCGGTGGTCAGCGGGATCAGGCCCAGCCAGCCCCAGTTGCCGATCGGCAGGCCGACCCGGTCACCCACGAAAACCAGCAGGATCAGCGTTACGCCAACGACAATGCGTAACGTGCGGTCGATCCCGCCGACATTGGTCTTGAACATCTGCATTCCCCCTCTTGCTTGGGAGGCCATATTGGGACCAACAGACCCCCGCGCCTTGATGGATATCAAGACGCAGCGCGGAAAGATAGAGTTGATGCGAGAAGTCGTCTGGATGGCGGGCGCGGCGGGGTTGTCGAGCCTGATCGACGCATCGCGCCAAACAGCCAACAATGCCGCATCAGGATTGATCAATGATCGGAGGAGGTTTCCTTGCGACGTTTACGGCGCGCTTCGGCTGGTGCCGTGACCGTGGGCACGCTGCGCATCACGGGAATCGTCTGACCTTGTTGCGGGGCAAAATCAGTTTCCGGTCTCCTCAATGCAGCGACCAGCATTTTCT
>JBEIPK010000050.1:0-16547 GCA_040377095.1 Novosphingobium sp. | reverse complement strand
GTTGTTCCAGGCAGAGAGCAGGCTCCAGTCGAAGGAAAGGCCCATGCCTCCGGGAAGCGCGCCCGCCGGGGTTTTGGCATCGAACAGCACGAGATCGGCAGCCTCGCGCCAGATCGCGGCGCGCGCCACGTCGTCGCGTGTTGTAACAGCGATCGCCTTCCACACCGGCAGGCCGAAGCGCTGTTTCAACTCGGCGGCGCGCTGCGGGGTTTCGTTGCCGTGAAGTTGAAGGACCTCAAGGCCCGTCGCCGCGACGCCTTCGGCAATCGCGGCGTCGCTCGCATCGACGAACAGGCCGACCTTGCCGATGCGGCCCGCCGCGCGCGCGCCAAGACCAGCGGCGAGCGCTGGCGGAACATGACGGGGCGAGCGTTCGAAAAAAACGAAGCCCGCGTAACCGGCGCGCGCCTTGATTGCGGCGTCGAGTGCAGCCGCTTCGTTGATTCCGCAAATCTTGATGGCAGGGCCGGGCATGGCGCCAGCGGTTAGCGCCTGCCCGGCGCGCACTCAAGCTCGATCAGGCAAGCTCGATCAGGCAAGCTCGATCAGGGCGCGAGTTCGAACTGTACGGTGACGTTCGCCGTCATCTGCATCTCTCCGGCGGCGACTGGCGGGGCGGGCGGGGCCGAATCGGCCGACATGCGGGCCATCATCACCATCGGCTGCGGCTGATAATAGCCGCCGCTCTCGCTGATCGAAATGACCCGCAGGACCTTCAGTCCGGCGGCCTGCGCATAGAGGTTGCCGCGCGCTCGGGCCGCTTTCATCGCAGCGACACGCGCCTCATCAAGCGCGGCGTCGGAATTCTCCACCTGGAAGCTCGGGCCATTAACCTGGTTGGCTCCGGCCGAAACCAGTGTGTCGATCACGGTGCCGTACTGATCGAGCTTGCGCTGCCGTACATTGACCGTGTTGCTGACCTGATAGCCGGTGATTCGCTGCGGGCCCTCCTCGTAGTTGCCATCTTGCAGGCGGCGCGGTTGGGCGTAGACCGGGTTGAGGTTGAGATTGCTGGTCTGGATGTCGCGCTCGGCAATGCCGGCCTTGCGCAGCGCCGCGATGACTTGGCTCATCGCCTGCGAGTTGGCGGAAAGTGCTTCGCGCGCAGTGACTCCCTGCGTAGTGACGCCGGCGCTGAATACGGCGAGATCGGGCGTGCGGGTCGAGCGGCCCTCGGCGCTGACCGTCAGAAGGGTATGCCCGGCCTCGATCACGGGGACCGGGCCGATCTGCTGCTGCGCCCGAGCCGGCAAGGCAGTCATCGCCGTTGCGGCAGCGAGCAGGGGGAGGGCAAAGGCTTTCATCGGCGGCGAACTCCTGTTTTGCGAACGGAACGCAGACATCGTTCAGAAAGCCTTGCGCCAAGCTGAATGATCAGAGCGTCGCCTCTATGGCGCGGGCGGCTGCCAGCGGGTCTTCCGCGCGGGCGATGGGCCGCCCGATGACCAGCACGCTCGCGCCCGCGTCGCGCGCCTCGCGCGGGGTGACGGTGCGCTTCTGGTCCCCGTGGTGACCTGAAACATGTTGGCCGCTGTGGTTCTTCTCAGCAGGCCTGAGGCCGGGCACGACAAAAAAGCCGTTCTTCCACTGGCGGTGGATGTCTCCGACCTCGTGGCCCGAACAGACGATGCCGTCGAGCCCGGCGGCATGGGCCAGTTCTGCCAGCCGCAGCGCCTGGTCGTGCGGAGAACCCTTGATGCCGGTGCGGTCCATGTCGTTCTGGTCGAGGCTTGTCAGTACCGTGACGCCGATCACCTTGCAGTGTTCACCCGCCGCAGCCTTGGCGTCTTCCATCATCGCCCGCCCGCCGGAGGCATGGACCGTGACGATGGCCGGTTCCAGCACATGGATCGCCTGCATCGCGGCGGCGACGGTGTTGGGAATGTCATGCAGCTTGAGGTCGAGGAAGATCGGCAGTCCGATCTTTGCGATTTCATGGACGCCGTGGTGCCCGTGCGCGCAGAAGAATTCGAGGCCCAGCTTCAGCCCGCCAACATGCGAGGCGACCTTGCGGGCCAGCGACTCTGCGGCATCGAGACGGGGAAGGTCGAGGGCAAGATAGATCGGGTTGTGCGACATGTCAGGCAGCAGGGTCCTTTGGGAATGCGGGAGAGAGTTCCGCCTGCTCGGCGTCAAGCTGGGTGGTGGTCGCCAGCGGCGGTGGGGCGGCGGCGGTGCGGACGTTGCTTTCCAGCATAGAGATTCGGCGATTGAGGCGCCATTTCCCCGCACGGTGCAGCAGCCACATCGGCAGAAGCCCTAGCAGGAAGAACACCAGCGCGATCACCCCGACCGGCCATTCGAAATGCAGGTATCCGGTCTCCAGTGGCCAGAAGTTCACCGGCGCGCGTTCCCAGTTCATGGCGATGAACATCACCAGCAGCGCGGTTATGGCGATCCAGATGATGGTCCGGATGATCTGCATGGGAATTGCCTCCTGATCGCCCCCCATCGGCTTTCCGCGATGCTAGGGGCAATCAAGGGCGAAGGAAAGGGGCCTAGGCGCCGAACACCCGTGCGAAGATGTGATCGACGTGACGGAAGTGATAGTCGAGGTTGAACTTGTCCTCCAGTTCCGCCGTCGTCATCGCCGCCGAGACCTCCGGATCCGCCTTCAGCAGGTCGAGCAGGCTGAGGCTCCCGTCTGATTCCCACACCTTCATCGCATTGCGCTGCACCAGGCGGTAAGCGTCGTCGCGCGACAGGCCGGCCTGCGTCAGGGCCAGCAGTACTCGCTGCGAGTGGACAAGGCCGCCCATCCGGTCGAGGTTCTTCTGCATCCGCGCGGGATAGACGAGCAGCTTGTCAACTACGCCCGTCAGCCGCGCCAGCGCGAAGTCGAGTGTGATGCAGGCATCTGGGCCGATAAACCGCTCAACCGAGGAGTGCGAGATGCCGCGCTCGTGCCAAAGCGCCACGTTCTCCATCGCAGGCGTGACGGTGGAGCGCACCACGCGGGCCAGGCCGGTGAGGTTCTCTGTCAGCACCGGATTGCGCTTGTGCGGCATAGCCGACGAACCCTTCTGGCCGGGCGAGAAGTATTCTTCCGCTTCCAGCACTTCAGTGCGCTGTAGGTGCCGGATCTCGATCGACAGCCGCTCGATGCTGCTGGCGATCACGCCGAGCACCGCGAAGAACATCGCGTGGCGGTCGCGCGGGATGACCTGCGTCGATACCGGCTCGCTCGTCAGGCCGAGCTTTTCGGCAACATAGTCCTCGACCGAGGGATCGATGTTGGCAAACGTGCCGACGGCGCCGGAAACGGCGCAAGTCGCGATCTCGGCCCGCGCCGCAACCAGCCGCGCCCGGCAGCGGTCGAATTCGGCATAAGCCTGCGCCAGCTTGAGCCCGAACGTGGTCGGCTCGGCATGGATGCCATGGCTGCGCCCGATGGTGGGAGTGTACTTGTGCTCCTCTGCCCGGCGCTTGATCGCGGCGAGCAGGGCGTCGAGATCGGCGAGGAGAAGGTCGCTCGCCCGCGCCAGCTGGACCGCGAGCGTCGTGTCGAGCACGTCGGAGCTAGTCATGCCCTGGTGCATGAAGCGCGCCTCGGGCCCGACCTGCTGGGCCGCCCAGTCAAGGAAGGCGATGACATCGTGCTTTGTGACAGCCTCGATCGCGTCGATGGCGGCCACGTCGACTACGGGGTTCGTTGCCCACCAGTCCCACAGTGCCTTGCCCGCACTCGGCGGAACAACGCCAAGCTCACCCAGTTTGTCGGTCGCGTGCGCCTCGATCTCGAACCAGATCCGGAAGCGGGCTTCAGGCTCCCAGATCGCAGTCATCGCGGGGCGGGCATAACGGGGGACCATCGGGCAACTCCTTTTCGCTGGCCGGGCCGCTAGGCCGCGCGGGCGCTCATGGCAAGGGGGCGGGGAGCAGGGGCGGCAAGGCGGGCGCCGTCAGCTGCGCGATGACCATGCGGGCGGCAAGGGGCGTCAGGTGGCTGCCATCGCTATAGTACAGGCGTCCGCCAGCGACGATCCGGCACCGGCCATCCGGGCAGAGCGGCGCGGCGGCGTCGATATAAGCGGTGTTCGCGCCGTCATTGGCGAATTGCCGGAGAGCCGCGTTGACCTTGCGGCCCTCGGCAAGGTTTGCCGGATAAGACGCGGGGCACGCGGTGTTGATATAGGCTTGGCAGCGCGGAAATCCGCCGGTCATATGCTCCCCGGCGGCCCAGGCGGTCGGCGCGGTGCCGATCAGCACGAGCTCGACATCGGGCGGGAGCCGGCGTCGCAGCGCCTCCAGCCCCGAAACCAGCGCCGGCCCGCCGCGTCCCGACGTGTCGCCGAGAGCGACGCCGCTGCTGGCACTCCACATCTCGCGGTCCCAGCGCTGCGCCACGATCACGCGCAGGAACTTGTGTTTGCGAATGACACGGGCAAGCGCGTCGAAATGCGCGGTGCAGCCGGCTCGGCCCTCGCTACCCGGCGGCCAGTTGGTGAGGCCGGGAAGGGAAAGGCATCCGTCGCGGCTGACAATCGCGCCGTGTCCGAAACGCTCGGCAAGCGTCGGGAAATACTGCCGGGCATGGCTGTCGCCATAGAGGATGAAGGGAAGCGCTTTCCCGTTGGGAACGAGGACATCGGGCGTGTCCATTCCGCCATAGACCGCACCGAGGCGCTCGGTCGCCGGAGTGCTGCGCGCGCCAAGCACCCGGAAATGGCCAGCCGCTCCGACCATTGCCGCGAGCGCCAGGCAGCCGGTGCACAGGGCCGCCAAACTGCGCCTTGATGAAAGCAGGGTCCTTCCGCGGACAGGTTGTTCGAGGTAGCGCCATGACAGGCTAGCCAGCATGAGCGAAAGGAAAAGCGCGCCGACCGTGAGATCAAGGGGCAGCGCGCCGAGCCAGACGTAGCGTAGCACCGCAAGTATCGGCTGGTGCCACAGGTAAAGGCCGTAGGACACCAGGCCAAGCAGAACCAACGGGCGGAAGCCAAGCGCCTTTCCTGCAAGGTTCTCCGGGGCGGCGAACAGCAGCACCAGCGCCGTCCCGCCAACCGGCAGGAGAAACCACAGGCCCGGCACGGGCGTTTCGCTGTCGATCAGGGCTACGCCCGCCGCGATCATGGCTATCCCGGCCAGTGCGGCGAGAGGACGGCCCCCTGCCGGACGAGGCAGGAGCGCGCAGGCCGCGCCCGCCATCAGCTCCCACATCCGGGTCGGCAGCATGAAGAAGGCGAGAGGCGGCGAATGCGTCGCCGCCAGCACCGCAAGAACGAGGCTGCCCGCGAGCATGGCGAGCACCACCGGCAGGACCGCGCTTTTGCGACATTTCCAGAGGGCGACGAGACCGGCGGGAAACAGCAGGTAGAACTGCTCCTCCACCGAAAGGCTCCAGCCGTGGATCAGGAAGCGCAGGCCTTCGCCGGTGTAGAAATAGTCCGTCTTGTGCGCGAACAGGAAATTTGAACCGAACAGCGCCGTTGCGGCGAGGCTCTGCGAGAACTGGCGGAAGTCGTCCGGCGTGAGCAGCAGCCAGCCTGAAAGCGCCGAAAAGAGCAGCACTGGAAACAGCGCAGGCAGGATGCGCCGCGCCCGCCGCTCGTAGAATGCCGAAAATCGGTAGCGATCCTCGGTGAGGGCGGCCACGATTATCCGGGTGATCAGGTAACCGCTGATCGCGAAGAACACGTCGACGCCGATGAAGCCGCCGCCAAATCCGGGCGCCCCGGCATGATAGAGAACGACTGGCAGGATTGCGATTGCACGCAGGCCGTCAATTTCCGGACGATAGGACAGGGCTACCCGTCTCACGGCGGGGTGCGCGTCAGCTCAGGCCGCATCAGATGAGTCCCTGGGCCTTCAGCGAGACATGGCCCTCCCGCCCGATCACGATATGATCGTGCACGACGATGCCGAGCAGTCGTCCCGCCTCAGCAATGCGGTTCGTGATTTGGATGTCGGCGCGGCTGGGCTGGGGCGAGCCGGAAGGGTGGTTGTGGACGAGGATCAGTGCCGTCGCGCCAAGATCGAGCGCGCGGCGGATCACTTCTCGCGGATGGATCGCGGCCTCGTCGATCGAGCCGTCGCCGACGTGCTCGTCGAGGATCAGCATGTTCTGGTGATTGAGATAAAGCACCCGCACGCGCTCGACCGTCAGATGCGCCATGTCGATGTGGAGATAGTCGATCAGCGCCTGCCAGCTGCCCAGCACCGGTTGCTCGCGCACTGTACTGCGGGCGAGGCGGCGCGCCGCGAGCGACACGATCTTCAGCGCCGCCGCGCTCGTCTCGCCCATGCCGGGATGGAGCGCCAATGCGCGCGGATCGGCATTGAACACCCCCGCCAGCGATCCGAAGCGGGCCAGCAGCGTGCGCGCCAGCGGCTTGACGTCGCGCCGCGGGATCGCGGTCATCAACAGGTATTCGATGACTTCGTGATCGGCCAGCGCCTCTGCTCCGCCCTCGAGCAGCCGCGTGCGCAGCCGGGAGCGGTGGCCGGACGCGTCGTGACCCGCCTCCTTTTGCGCAGGTTGCTGCGCTCGTTCAGCAAAGAGTTCAGGTTCGTTGGCCATGGCAATGATGCGAGCATTGCCTTTCAGGAGGCGGCGGCGCAAGTGTGAGGCAGATGGCGCAGGACAACGGCGACAGCATCGATGCGGCTGACAGCGCACTTGCCTTGCCCGAACCGGGCGGGCGGCGACGTTGGCGGCTGGCTCTGAAGATCGCGGCCCTCGTGCTTGCCCTTCTGGCGGCTTTCGCCTGGCTGAGCCGCGAGCGGATCGCCGACGATGTCATCACGGCCCAACTCGAAACGCTGGGCCTTCCCGCGACTTACCGGATCGAATCAATCGGTCCCGGACGGCAAGTGCTCGGCAACGTGGTCGTCGGCAACCCGGCCCGGCCGGACCTGACGATAGAGCGGGTCGAAGTCACGCTGGCAGCGCGCTTCGGCGGCCCGTCGATCAGCTCGGTCAGACTAGTCCGTCCCCGGCTCTACGGTGCCTTCAGGGACGGCAAGGCCAGTTTCGGCAGTCTGGACAAACTGATCTACGGCGGAAAGCCGGGTGCGCCGTTCCGCCTGCCCGACATGGCCGCGGACATCGTCGACGGGCGCGGCCTGATCGAGAGCGCACAGGGCAACGTGGGGCTTAAGCTGGCGGGCAAGGGGCACTTGCGCAGCGGCTTCGTGGGAGAACTGGCTGCGGTTGGCCCACGCATCGAACTTGCTGGATGCAAGGCAAGCGGCGCGACGCTTTATGGCACGCTGCGGATCCTGGGCGAGCAGCCGCGCTTCATGGGGCCGCTGCGCGTGGGCGAGTTGGTCTGCGCTTCCGCTGGCCTGCGTCTCACGCGAGCAGCGGTGTCGCTCGACCTGACGGCCGACAAGTCGCTCGACGGGCTGGATGCGCGGCTGGGACTGAGGGGCGGGCAGGCCAGGCTTGGAGAGGTCACGGCCGCCGCGCTGCGGGGCACTGGTGCGCTCGCCCTGCGCAAGGGGCTTTTGACGGCGCGCTACGATCTCGCCGCCGAGACGGTGCTGAGCGAGCAGGCGCACATGGCCCGGTTTGGCGTCGTCGGCACCCTGCGCGGCGCGGACGACCTCTCGCGGATCGACATGGAAGGCGAAGTGACGGGCAGGGGCTTCATGCCGGGCGAGGGCATTGATCGGGCCTTGCGGCGCGCGGTGACCGCCACGCAAGGTACGTTCGCCGCGCCATTGCTCGGCAAGGCTCATGCCGCGCTCGCGGCACAAGGCGCAAACGCGCGTCTCAACGGCGAATTCCGGTTTCGCCGGGAATCGGGCCGAGATTCCGGGAGCTTCAGCCTGACGGTGCCGAGGGCAAGCCTTGTCAGCGCGGGCGGTGCATCCCTCGTCTCGGTGTCCCGCCTGCAGGTGTCCGGCCCGGCCGGCGGAATGCCGATCGTCGTCGGGAACGTGTCGACGGGCGGCGAAGGCCTGCCGCGCATTGCCGGCCGCATGGAGCGAAAAGGCGGCGCCCTGACGATGCGCCTCGCCATGGACGACTATACCGCCGGGAGCGCGCGCCTTGCCGTGCCGGCGATGATGGTCACCCAGGCGGCGAATGGCGCGCTTGGCTTTTCCGGATCGGCCGTTCTTTCTGGAAACCTTCCGGGTGGACGAGCGCAGGGCCTGCACGTGCCGCTGGCCGGCAACTGGTCGGCGCGGGGCGGCCTTGCGGTCGGGCGGCGCTGCACACCCGTGAGTTTCGATCGGCTCTCGATCGGCAGTTTCAGCTTCGACCGGCGCGCGGTCATGCTCTGCCCACCCACCGGCGGCGCTATTCTGAGGCAGGACGCGCGCGGGCTGCGGATGGCGGCAGGCCTGCCCTCGCTCGACCTGACGGGCAGGGTGGGAGGCACGCCCGCCCGCATTTCCAGCGGTCCCATCGGCTTTGCCGTACCCGGCCAGCTTTCAGCCCGCGCGCTGGCGATCACGCTCGGTCCGCCAGCGACAGCATCGACTTTCCGCATTGCCAATCTCTCCGCCCGGATCGGCACAGCGGTTGCGGGCCGCTTCGATGGGGCGGACGTGAGCCTTGCGGCGGTTCCGCTCGACGTCAGGGCAGCGGCGGGGGCTTGGCAGTTCGCCAATGGCCGGCTCAGCCTGTCAGGCGCGGACTTCATGGTCGAGGATCGTCAGGCTGAGCGGCGTTTCGCCCCGCTCGCGGCGCGGGGAGCAACGCTCGTTCTGGCCGATAATCGCATCATTTCCGACGCCGCTCTGTTCGAACCGAAGTCGCTGCGCGAAGTGCTGCGCACGACAATCACGCATGATCTGGCAAGCGGTGCGGGCCGCGCAGACATCGAGGTCGGGGGCGTCGTCTTCGACAAGGAGCTTCAACCAGATACACTCACGCCGTTGGCGCTGGGCGTCATCGCGAATGCCGAAGGCGTGGTGCGCGGCAGTGGGCGAATCGACTGGGACGCGCGAGCCGTGACCAGCAGCGGCGCGTTCACCACCGATTCGCTCGATTTCGCGGCCGCTTTCGGTCCGGTGAGGGGACTGTCGGGCACTGTCGCGTTCACCGATCTCCTCGGCCTCGTCACCGCGCCGCACCAGACATTGCGCGTCGCCTCGATCAATCCCGGCATCGAAGTAACCGACGGCACCATCGATTTCGAACTGCGTCCCGGCTCGCAGCTCGCCGTCAATGGCGGGACATGGCCATTCCTTGGTGGCACGCTGAGCCTTGCGCCTACCGCAATGAACTTCGGCGTGGCCGAAACCCGGCGCTACACGCTCTCGATCGCGGGCCTCGACGGGGCAAAACTGGTGCAGCAGATGGAGCTTGGCAACGTCAACGTCAGCGGCACCTTTGACGGCTTCCCGCCGCTGGTGTTCGACGAGAACGGCGGCCGCATCGCAGGTGGGCTGCTGCAATCGCGCCCGCCCGGCGGCAATGTCTCCTATATCGGGGAACTGACCTACAAGGACCTGTCGCCCATGGCGAACTTTGCCTTCCAGACGCTACGCTCGCTCGATTACCGGCAGATGCGCGTCGAGATGGAAGGGCCGCTGGAAGGCGAGATCATCACCCGGATCAATTTCGACGGCATCCGCCAGGGCACGGGCGCGCGGCAGAATTTCCTGACGCGCCGCATCGCCGCGTTGCCGATCCGCTTCAAGGTGAACATCACGGCGCCGTTCTTCCAGCTCGTGACGTCGGTGCGCTCGATGTACGATCCAGCCTATGTCCGCGATCCGCGCTCGCTGGGGCTGATCGACGAAGCGGGCCGGCCGCTCTCGCCGCCGCCAACACCGGCGCCATCCATTCAGCCTTCCGAAAGCGGAGCCGTGCGATGAACTCGTCAAGATTGACCCGTCCCGCGCATGCTGCGACAACGCCGTTCATGGAGCAAGGCGCGCAGGCCGCAGGGCAGGGTCGTAACGTTACGGCAAGGGCGAGGCGGGCAGCAACCGGCCGTCTGCGCCGCGCAGGACTGGTTGCGCTGATGGCAGGCACGCTGGCGGTTTCGGGCTGCATTTCGGTGGAAGCACCGGACAAACCCATCGTCATCGAGCTCAACATCAACATCAAGCAGGAAGTGATTTATCGTCTCTCGGCCGATGCCGGGAACACCATTGAAACCAACCCGGAAATCTTCTGATGAAAACCAAGACTCTTCGCATCGTCCCGACCCGCAGCGCCCTTGCCGCGGCAGCCATCGCGCTCTCGCTGGTTGCGGCCGCGTCGCCGGCACTGGCGCAGCGCGATCCGGCGTATGCCGCCGCGCGCTCCTCGGGCCAGGTGGGCGAGAAGATGGACGGTTATCTCGGCATCGTGACTGCGGGAACCCCGGCGCTTCGCGCAATGGTCGATGACCTCAACATCAAGCGCAAGGCCGTCTACGCGCAAAAGGCACAGGCGCAGCATGCGACTGTGGAGGAATATGCCTTCACCTCGGGCTGCCTGCTGATCTCGCAGACCGTGGCGGGCGAAAAATACCAAGGCCCCGACGGCAGCTGGCTAACGCGCGGCGCTGGTCCAGCCTTGCGCGACAGTCGCTGCCCCTGACGGCGCAAACCCACCGGCTTTCCGCATTGCAGCATCGCAGCCGGTTGACACCGTGATACCCCCCGCCTAAGGGGGCGGCGCCCTCGGCAGGCAGCCGTTGAGCTTGTCATTCGTTCCCTTTACAGGAGCCTGACATGACCAGCGAACCGCCTGCACGAGACCCTGTTGGTGAAGACGCGCGGATCGACGCGCTCGACAAGCGGCTGCAAGCCGCGCGCGAGCGGGAGGACGAGCGGACCAAGCCAGCCACGGGCGCGGAAACCGATGCGAACTATCGCATGGGCAACCGGGTCCTTGCCGAACTGATCGGGGGAATCGGCGGCGGTGCGTTCCTCGGCTGGGTCATCGACCATTTCGCCGGAACGTCCCCCTGGGGTCTGCTGGTGGTGATGGCCCTCGGGATCATCGTTGCCTTCAGGAACATCATCCGGATTTCGAGCCGGCGCCCTGATTGAGCCCATTCCGGGCCAACGAGGGGCGCTGTCGCGCATGAACAGGGGATCGCTGCCCGTTGCAGCGTTCCGGGACAGACGAGGGCAACGTGGCAGCCGAGCAAGGCAAAGTCGATCCGATGCACCAGTTCACGATCGAGCCCATGTTCGGGACCGGTCACTGGGAAATCGCCGGGCATTCCGTCGCATTCACCAATTCCGCGCTGTGGATGGCGATCGCCACGCTGGCGCTGACGGTGTTCGTCGCAGGCGGCATGAAGCGCGAGCTGGTTCCCGGCCGCTGGCAAATGGCAGTGGAAAGCTTCACCGGCTTTATCGATTCGATGCTCGCGGCTAATATTGGGGCCGCCGGCAAAAAATATGTGCCCTACATCTTCTCGCTGTTCATGTTCATCCTGTTTGCGAACATCCTCGGCTTGCTGCCGCTTGCACTGGTCGGATTGCATCCCTTCACTTTCACCGCGCACTTCAGCGCGACGGGCGTGCTCGCGATCCTGTCGTTCAGCATCGTGCTGATCGTTGGCTTCTGGCGGCATGGCCTCCACTTTTTCTCGCTGTTCGTGCCGCACGGCACGCCGCTGTGGCTGATCTGGCTGATCCCGGTGATCGAACTGGTCTCGTTCCTGGTGCGTCCGTTCAGCCTCGCGCTGCGACTGTTCGTGGCGATGATGGCCGGGCACGTCCTGCTTGAGGTGCTGTCCAGCTTCGTGATCGACAGCGCCAATTCCGGCCCGCTCTGGGGCGGCATCGTCGGCATTCCCAGCTTCGTGCTGATGGTCGCGATCCAGGCGCTCGAACTGCTGGTCGCCGGCATCCAGGCCTATGTTTTCGCTCTCCTGACGTCGCTCTATCTGAACGACGCCGAGAATCTTCACTAAGTTTGACAATCAACCACCTGAATTCAGGGAAATGAAGGAGTTTTGAAATGGAACCTGCAAGCGCAAAGCTGATCGGTGCTGGTCTCGCTGCCATCGGCGCCGGCATGGCTGCCATCGGCGTGGGCAACGTCTTCGGTTCGTTCCTCGAGAGCGCGCTGCGCAATCCCGGCGCGGCCGATGGCCAGCAGGGCCGTCTGTTCATCGGCTTCGCGGCTGCCGAACTTCTCGGCCTGCTGTCGTTCGTTGTGGCGATGATCCTGATCTTCGTCGCCTGACGACTGTTTGACTGAACTGCCCGCCTGCTCCCGATCCGCCGTGCGGACGGGGGCGGCTGGAACTGTACGGAATTTCCGATGCCTCAAATCGCGCAGCTGTCCGAAACATTTGCCAGCCAGATCTTCTGGATGCTGGTGTTCTTCGGCCTGGTCTTCTTCGTCGTCGGACGCGGCATGGTGCCCAAGGTCATGGCAACGATCGAGACGCGCGACAGCCAGATCGCCGGCGATCTTGCCGCGGCCGATGCCGCGCGCAAGGCCGCCGATGCCGAGGAAGAGGCATGGCGCCAGCAATCGTTGAAGCAGCGCGCCGAGGCGCAGGACATCATCTCCAAGGCCAAGCTGGAAGCCGCCAAGGCTGGCGAGGTCAGGCTGGCGGCTGCAGGCGCGGTAATCGACGCCCGGATGGCCGAAGCCGACCAACGTATCGCGTCTGCGCGCGACGCTGCGCTTGGCGAGTTCGAGACCGTGGCGACCGAGGCTGCCTCTGCCATCGTTTCCAGGCTGGCCGGGATCACCGTTTCCGAAGATGCGGCGCGTGCCGCCGTGAAGGACGCACTCCATGCTTGAGGTCCTTGATCTGCTCGCGGCTGCTGGCCATGCGGTGGCAGAAGCCCACGGCGAAGCCGGCGGTCATGTAGAACCTGCAGCGTTCGGCGTTATCACGCCGGGCATGTGGGTCGCGCTCGCCATGGTCGTGCTGCTTGGCATCATGGTCTGGAAGAAAGTGCCAGGCCTGATCACCTCGGGCCTCGATTCGAGCATCGCTGAAATCCGCAAACAGCTTGACGAGGCAAAGGCGCTGCGTGCCGAGGCGGAGGCGCTGCGCAAGGAATATGCGGACAAGATTGCCGGCGCTGAGAAGGACGCGCAGGCCATGCTCGCGCACGCCAAGCACGAGGCCGACGCGATCGTCGCAAAGGCCGAAGCTGACACCACCGACATGATCGCGCGCCGTGAAAAGATGGCCGAAGCCAAGATCGCGGCCGCCGAACTCGCCGCCGTCAACGAGCTGCGCGCCCGCGCCTCGGACGCCGCCGCGGTGGCCGCGCGGGGCCTGATCGCCCGCAATCACGGCGCGGACGCGGACAGGGCGTTGGTGGATCATACCATTTCCGGGCTCTGAGCCCTGGCCGGTCCGTACTGGACCCGCGTCGTTCAGTCCTCGAGCTGGATTGTCTGGATCGCGGAAAACAGCGATCTGGAATAGCCAGCATCGTCCCAGAACGCGCTGTCGGTACAAACGTGCTGCTGCCGGAACGCCCGAGCGCGCTCCATGGCCTGCGGACCGCCTGACTTGATGAACATCGCTTCTTCGTACAGGCTTACGAAGCCAGTCGCGTCACGAACCTCGGGCGTGCAGGAATAGTCTGCCGGATCGCGGCCGGGCGGCAAATAGGCCGCAGGAAGGTCTATTCCGAGCTTGAGGGCGAACACTGAAGTCCCTGACAGCCGAGGGTTTATTTCGAGAAGCAAATAGCGGCCTTCCGGTGTTCTGAGCAGGTCTAGGTCGATTCCCCCCGTCCAGTTCAGCTCGCGGGCGATGGATTGCAGGATGGCATCGAGAGCCGGGTCGCTTACGACCGTCGTATGCGGCGGTGTGCCGCCGTGCGACATGTCGTAGCTCGCCTCGAATGCAAAGGCTGCGAGAACCTTTCCGTCCCTTGCCACGCCGCTTATATCGGCAAATGTTCCGGAGATGTCGGCCTGCACCTGCAATTCGGCAGAGTGCGGGTTCTTGTGGAGCGCGCGGCGCAAATCGTCCATGCTCTGCAATCGGAAAACGCCTTGCGAGGCGACGGACCCCGAAATCTTGAGCCAGCAAGGAAAACCCATTCTCCCGCATGCTGCAGCGGCGCTGTCATGGGTGACAAACTCGGTTTCGGGCGTTGCAATTCCGAGTTTCCGGCAGAGCAGCACCGTTGCCTTGCGGCTCATCGCAGTGCGCACCGCGTCCAAGTCCGGCACGACGAAGCGCGAGCCCAGCCGGCTGTTGCGTCTGGCATGGGCCGCAAGGAAAGCATCCGCATCCGATATCGGGATCACGACATCGATACCGGCCTGCTCAACATAGGAGAGTAAGGTTCTCACGAGTTGGCCCGCATCCCGCTCGTCCCTGATGCGCACCCGTTCCCTGATCCGCGACGAGTGCAGGTTGATCGAATTGGTCGGGACGGACAACACATGGATATGATGGCCTCTGCGGCCGAGCGACTGCATGCAGGCCAGTGAGCTTTGCCAGGCGCCGGTCATGAGCAGGATCTTGAGGGGCGCGGTCGATTGCGAGGACACGGTCTAGAAATTGTCCTTCGCGGCCCTGAGCGCAGCGAAGGTTGCCACCGGATCGCCGACGGCCCCGCCGTTCGCCGCCCACCGTGCCTGAAGCGCCGGATCGTCGGCGCGCAAGAAGGGGTTGGTCGCCAGTTCGCGTTCGAGCTTGGCGGGCACGGTCGGCATGTCCTTGGCCCGCCGGGCGCGGATATCCTCGACATAAGCACCCAGAGCGGCATTGTCCGGATCGGCATGGAGCGCGAAGGCCGCATTGGAGGTCGTGTACTCGTGTGCGCAGTATATCATGGTTTCGGGAGGCAGAGCCTTCAGTCGCAAGAGGCTGGCCCAGAACTGCGGCGGGCTTCCTTCGAACATCCGGCCGCAGCCAAGGGCGAAGAGCGAATCGCCGACGAAAGCCATGCCCGCTTCGGGCAGGTGATAGGCAATGTGCCCGCTGGTGTGTCCGCCTACGTCGATGACGTTGGCCGTCCAGTCGCCAAGGCGGACTGTATCTCCGCCCTTCACGGCCTTGTCGATGCCGAAGGTCTTGTCACTTTCCGCCTCGGACGCGACCACGCAGCAGCCGGTCGCCGCCTTGATCGCCTCGTTGCCGCCGGCATGATCGGGATGCCAGTGCGTGTTCCAGATCTGCGTGATCTGCCAGCCTTTCTGCGCCGCCGCGCGCAGGTAGGCGTCGGCATCGGGCGTATCGATGCACGCCGTTTCCGCGCTCTCCGGGTCGTGCAGCAGATAACCGTAGTTGTCCGAAAGACATGGGAACTGGTGGATTTCGAGTGGCATGGAACATCTCCTCGGCGCTCTATCTAGGGGCTGGGCGTACAAAGCAAAAGCCCGCCCGGATTTCTCCGGACGGGCCTTGCATCTGGCTTGCCTCGCGGTGCCTGATGTTCCTCCCGCATGCGGGCGAACATGAGACCCTTGAAGGATCAGTCCTTCTTGGCCTTGAGTGCGGCGCCGAGGATGTCGCCGAGCGAGGCGCCGGCATCCGACGAACCGTACTGCTCCACGGCTTCCTTTTCCTCGGCCAGCTGGCGTGCCTTGACCGAGAAATTCGGCTTCTTCGAACGGTCGAATCCGGTGATCATGGCGTCGAGCTTCTGGCCAACCTGGAAACGGTCAGGACGCTGCTCGTCGCGGTCGCGGCCGAGGTCCGAACGCTTGATGAAACCGGTCGCGCCGTCGTCGCCGGCCTGGACTTCCAGACCGCCGTCGCGCACTTCGAGCACCGTCACGGTCACGACATCGCCGCGCTTGAGCGAACCGCCCGATGCAGCGGCGCCGCCGGCGGCAGGCGCACCCTTTTCAAGCTGCTTCATGCCGAGGCTGATGCGCTCCTTGTCGACATCGACGTCAAGCACCACGGCCTTGACCGGCTCGCCCTTGCGGTGAAGCGCTAGCGCGTCTTCGCCCGAGATGCCCCAGGCGATGTCCGACATGTGGACCATGCCGTCGACGTCGCCATCGAGGCCGATGAACAGGCCGAACTCGGTCGCGTTCTTGACTTCGCCCTCGACCTGGCTGCCCACCGGGTGCTTCTCGGCGAAGGCTTCCCACGGGTTCTGCTGGGCCTGCTTGAGGCCGAGCGAAATGCGGCGCTTGTCGCTGTCGACTTCGAGCACCAGCACGTCGACTTCCTGGCTGGTCGAGACGATCTTGCCGGGGTGGACGTTCTTCTTGGTCCAGCTCATTTCGGAGACGTGGACGAGGCCCTCGATGCCGGCTTCCAGCTCGACGAACGCACCGTATTCGGTAATGTTCGTGACCACGCCGCGCAGCTTGGCGCCCATCGGGTACTTGGCGGCGACGCCTTCCCACGGATCGCTTTCCAGCTGCTTCATGACGAGCGAGATGCGCTGCGTATCCTGGTTGATGCGCACGATCTGGACGGTGCGGTGGCCTTCCTGCCGCGTTCGCAGGTCGATATCCGCCCGATCCGCGATGTCGCGCCGCTGATGAACAATTCGCAGCCGTTCCAGATCCTCAAGATGGACCGCCGCCGCGGCAACATCGTCGTGTCGCGCCGCACGGTTCTCGAAGAGACCCGCGCCGAACAGCGTCAGGAATTGGTGCAGAACCTCGAAGAGGGTCAGGTCATCGACGGCGTGGTCAAGAACATCACCGATTACGGTGCGTTCGTTGATCTCGGCGGCATCGACGGCCTGCT
>JBEIPK010000053.1:0-12873 GCA_040377095.1 Novosphingobium sp. | reverse complement strand
GCGGCGTGCAATTCATGGCGCATGGACGGGCCGGACCTGCTGGTCGAGCTTCCGGGCAGCGCGCATGAAGTCGAGGTCGACACGGCGGTCGATCCATCGGCCAACAGCCAGCTCATGGGTCTCTATGCCTCGAACGGAATGCTGTGCACCCAGTGCGAGGCGGAAGGCTTTCGCCGCATTACCTTCTTCCCGGACCGCCCGGACGTGCTTTCGGTCTATTCTGTGCGGATGAGCGGCGACAAGGCGGCGTTCCCGGTGCTGCTCTCCAACGGCAATTGCACCGGATCGGGCGAAGGCAGCGATGGTAGGCACTGGGCGCAGTGGCATGACCCCTGGCCCAAGCCGAGCTACCTCTTCGCGCTGGTCGCCGGGCAACTGGTGGCCAATCACGCCACGTTCATCACGCGCAGCGGGCGCAAGGTCGATCTGGGCATATGGGTCCGCCCGGGCGATGAAGGCCGCACCAACCATGCGATGGACTCGCTCATTTCTTCGATGAAGTGGGACGAGGAAGCCTTCGGGCGCGAGTACGACCTCGATCTGTTCAACATCGTCGCGGTGTCCGATTTCAACATGGGCGCGATGGAGAACAAGGGCCTCAACGTCTTTAACACGCGTTATGTGCTGGCCGATCCCGAAACCGCGACCGATGGAGACTATGACGCCATCGAAGGGGTGATCGGCCACGAATACTTCCACAACTGGTCGGGCAACCGGGTGACCTGCCGCGACTGGTTCCAGCTTTCGCTCAAGGAAGGCTTCACCGTGCTGCGCGACCAGCTGTTCAGCCAGGACATGGGCAGCGAGGCGGTCAAGCGAATCGAGGACGTGCGCGTGCTGCGCTCGGCGCAGTTCCCAGAGGATTCGGGCCCGCTCGCGCATCCGATCCGGCCCGACAGCTATCAGGAGATATCGAACTTCTACACCTCGACAGTCTATAACAAGGGTGCCGAAGTGATCAGCATGATGCGCACGCTCGTTGGGCCGGAGCGGTTCCGGGCGGGGACGGACCTCTACTTTTCGCGCCATGACGGCGAGGCAGCGACCTGCGAGGATTTCGTGCGCGCCATCGAGGAGGGCGCGCACTTCGATCTGGCGCAGTTCCGGCTTTGGTATTCGCAGGCCGGCACGCCGCGTGTCCGCGCCTGCCTGTCGCATGAAGGCGACACCGCCACGCTTCATCTCGAACAGGAGGTTCCGGCAACGCCCGGCCAGTCGGTCAAGCAGCCGATGGTCATTCCGCTGCGCGTCGCGCTGTTCGACCGTGCCGGGAAGTCCCACCGGGGCGAGGAACTGGTCGTTCTCGACCAAGCTGAGGCAAGCTTCAGCTTCAGTGGATATCCCTCGCGTCCCGTGCTGTCGATCAATCGCGGCTTCTCCGCGCCCGTTGCCATCGAGGCGGACACTGCGGTCACGGACCTTGTGTTTCTCGCCCGCCACGACGACGACCCCTTCGCTCGCTACGAGGCGATGCAGAGCCTCGTCGTCCAGCATCTTGTCGCGGCGATTTCCGGCGGCATGCTGTGCGATGCCGAGCGTCAGGCCGGGCGCGAGGCCATCGGACAAGTGTTCGCCTCGGTCATTGCCGATTCCGCGCTCGACGATCTCATGCGCGGCGAACTGATGATCCTTCCGGCCGAAAGCTATCTTGCCGAGCAGCTGGTACCCGCCGATCCGGGTGCGATCCAGGCCGAGCGCGAGGCGCTCAAGGCCTGGCTCGGCCGCAAGCTAGCAGCCGAGCTTGCCGCTCTGCACGACCGCGCCAGCGCCGTGCCCTATGGCCGCGATGCAGCGGCGCGGGGTGCACGCAAAGTGAAGACGCAGGCACTGGTCTACCTCGCGGCAGGCGTGCCCGGCGAAGCGGCGGGGCGCGCGGCGGCACAATACGACGGCGCGGACAACATGACCGACAGGCAGGGCGCACTGATGGTGCTGTGCGGGCTGGATGCCCCGGCCCGCGCCGAAAAGCTGGCCGATTTCCATGCCCGCTATGCCGGCAACGCGCTGGTCATCGACAAATGGTTCTCGCTTCAGGCAGGCTCACTCAATCCCCGCGTGCTGGACCATGTGGCCGAGCTGGCCCGGCACCCGGACTTTACCCTGTCGAACCCCAACCGGGTGCGCGCGCTCTATATGGCGATGGCGGTCAACCCGGGGGCCTTCCACGCGGAGAGCGGCGAAGGCTACTCCATGATCGCGGACCTCGTCCTCGCGCTCGACCCGCTCAACCCGCAGACGGCGGCGCGTTTTATCCCTCCGCTCGGGCGCTGGCGGCGCATCGAACCGGGTCGCGCCGCGCTGATGAAAGCGGCGCTGGAGCGGATTGCCGCGGCCCCCAACCTGTCACGCGATACGTTCGAGCAGGTGACAAAGAGCCTTGGCTGAACCGATTGACGTCATCCGGGCCGAGGTGCTGGCGGGCGTGCCGCACGGCTTTCTTGGCCGGCGCGGCGGCGTCTCGCGGGGTGTGGTGGCGGGACTCAACGCCGGGCTCGGCGCGGGGGACGAACCTGCCGATGTCGCGGTCAACCGGCGGCTCGCGGCGGATGCCGTACTGAAAGGCGCACCGCTCGTCAGCGTCCATCAGGTCCACTCGCCCCACTGCGCCATTGTCGACGCGCCGTGGGACGACGAATCGCGGCCCCATGCCGACGCACTGGTGACATGCTTGCCGGGGATCGTCCTCGGCATCGTCACCGCCGATTGCGCGCCGATCCTTCTTGCCGACCGTGAGGCCGGCGTGGTCGGCGCGGCGCATGCCGGGTGGAAAGGCGCGTTCCAAGGAGTCATCGAGAACACCGTCGCCGCCATGGTCTCGCTGGGCGCGCGGCGCGAGGCGATCGCGGCGGCCATCGGCCCGTGCATCGCGCAGACCAGCTACGAGGTGGACGAGACGTTCCGCGCGCGGTTCCTGGGCGCCGACCCGGCAAATGCACGCCATTTCGCGGACGGACGTACCGGTCACTGCCAATTCGACCTTGAGGGGTACGTCGCTGCGCGGCTTGCCAACGCAGGGCTGGCGCGGATCGAGCGGCTCGGACACGACACTTATGCCGAGCCCCGGCGCTTCTATTCCTATCGCCGCGCGACTCACCGCGGCGAGCCTGCCTATGGCCGTCAGATAGCACTAGTCGGTCTTGATCGGGGTCTTGCGCCCAGAGCCTGAAAAAAGCCTGAAAAAGGCGGTTGGCAGGCATGAGTTTCGCGTCTATCAGGCCGCCCAAGTCAGCGTCCGCCACGGCTGCGTCATTGCGTCCGGGCTGTGCGGGCGGATGGGCCGGGGGGGATACCTGGCAGCTTAACGTACGGATTTCAGGCCACTGCCGGCGCTCCGGCAGCGGGCGGTCAAGGGCAAGGCAAGGTCAACCATGGCACATGATGCAGGCACCGAAGCTCCGGAACTGGTCGCCGGAGACGGTGTGCGGCGGCGTGATTTCATCAACATCGCCGCAGTAAGCGCCGCCGGCGTCGGCGCCGTCGCAACTCTCATTCCGCTGGTAAGCCAGATGTCGGCATCGGCCGACGTGCTGGCCGCCAGCACTACCGACGTCGATCTCTCGCAGGTCGAGGAAGGGCAGGGCATCACGGTCGTTTTCCGCTCGCAGCCGCTGTTTGTCCGCCACCTGACGGCCAAGGAGATCGCCGAGGCCGATGCCGTCTCCGTCTCGTCGCTTCGTGATCCGCAGACGCTGTCCGAGCGGACCAAGGAAGGCAAAAAGCAGTGGCTCGTCACGATGGGCGTCTGCACCCATCTCGGCTGCGTCCCGATGGGGATCACGGGCGACCAGAACCGCGGCGAATATGGCGGCTATTTCTGCCCCTGCCACGGCTCGCACTATGATACCGCCGCCCGCATCCGCAAGGGCCCCGCGCCGCGCAACCTCGATGTGCCGGACTATGCCTTCACCACTGACACTGCCATCAAGGTAGGCTGAGGAAACGGACAATGAGCTTTCCCTGGGCCAATGAATACAAGCCGGGCAATCCGTTCACACAGTGGATGGACAGCCGGCTGCCGCTGCCGCGCCTCGTCTACAATGCCGTGGGCGCTGGCTATCCGGTGCCGCGCAATCTGAGCTACATGTGGAATTTCGGCGTGCTTGCCGGCTTCTTCCTCGTCCTCCAGATCGTCACCGGCATCGTGCTCGCCATGCACTATGCGGCGAATGCCGGCGTGGCGTTTGATTCGGTCGAGCACATCATGCGCGACGTTAACTGGGGCTGGCTGATGCGCTATGCCCACGCCAACGGCGCGTCGGCGTTCTTCGTGGTGGTCTACATCCACATCTTCCGCGGCTTCTTCTACGGATCGTACAAGGCCCCCCGGGAGATGATCTGGCTGCTCGGCGTAGTCATCTTCCTGCTAATGATGGCCACCGCGTTCATGGGCTATGTCCTGCCCTGGGGCCAGATGAGCTACTGGGGCGCGCAGGTCATCACCGGCCTGTTCGGCGCCATCCCGCTGGTGGGTGAGCCTCTGCAACAGTGGCTGCTGGGCGGCTTCGCGCCCGGCAACGCCGCGCTCAACCGCTTCTTTTCGCTTCACTACCTGCTGCCCTTCGTGATCGCGGCAGTCGTCATCCTCCACATCTGGGCGCTGCACATCCCGGGTTCGTCGAACCCGACCGGCGTCGAAGTGAAGAGCGAGAGCGATACCGTGCCCTTCCATCCGTACTACACGGCGAAGGACGGCTTCGGGCTTGCGGTCGTGCTGCTGATCTACTGCGCGGTGCTGTTCTTCGCGCCCAACATGCTCGGCCACCCGGACAATTACATTCCGGCCAATCCGATGCAGACCCCGGCGCACATCGTGCCCGAATGGTACTTCTGGCCGTTCTACGCGATCCTGCGCGCCTTCACGCAGAACTTCCTGTTCTTCCCGGCGAAGCTGCTTGGCGTGCTGGCTATGTTCTCGGCCATCCTGGTCTGGTTTTTCCTCCCCTGGCTTGACCGTTCGCCGGTCCGCTCGGGCCATTTCCGGCCGCTGTTCCGCAAGTTCTTCTGGTTCGGCCTGATCCCGGCCATGGCGGTGCTGTTCTATTGCGGCGGTGCCCCGGCCGAGGAACCCTACGTGATGCTGAGCCAGATCGCGTCGCTCTATTACTTCGCGCACTTCCTGATCATCATCCCGATCGTCTCCTCGATCGAGCGCCCCGAGCCGCTGCCCTTCTCGATCACCGAAGCGGTTCTGGGATCGGACGACAATTCGGTGCTCGCTCCATCGGCGGTTCCTGCCGAGAAGTCCGACGCCATGCGTCCGGCGCATTGAGACCCCAGCGAGACGGAAAGACACGAACCATGATCCGCTTTCTCTCAATCCTCGTCGGGCTGTTCTTCTCGGTCACGCTGTTGTGGTCCTTCGGCAATGGCGCCGTGACCGCGATGAGCGAGGGCCAGCTCAGGCCGGCCACCGCCGAGACCGAGTTCCACAAGCATCCAAAGCACCTTTCGCTGGCGAGCGACGGGGCCTTCGGTCGCTTCGATCGTCAGCAGCTTCAACGCGGCTTTCAGGTCTATCAGGAGGTCTGCGCCGCCTGCCATGCGCTCAAGCATGTCGCCTTCCGCGATCTCGAGCAGCTGGGCTACAACGAAGACGAAGTGAAGGCGATTGCTGCGAAGGCGCAGACTCCGGTCTATAACGCCGCAACCGGCGAAGTGGCCACGCGTCCTGGCCTGCCGACGGACCGCTTCCCGCCCGTGGCTTATGCCGGTCTGGGTGTGCCGCCCGACCTCTCGCTGATGGCCAAGGCGCGCCACGACGGCGCAGCCTATACCTACTCGCTGCTGACCGGGTATCAGAACCAGCCCGCGGAACTGCTCAAGCAGTTCCCGGATGCGAAGACGCCCGAGGGCCTGCACTACAACCCCTATTTCGCCAATCTCAACCTAGCCATGCCGGCGCCGATCACCAGCGAAGGCCAAGTGACCTACTCCGACGGGACCAAGGCGACAGTCGACCAGATGTCGAAGGACGTCTCGGCGTTCCTGGTGTGGACGGCGGAGCCCAAGCTGGACAAGCGCAAGCAGACCGGCTGGCCGGTGCTCGGCTTCCTGCTCTTCGCTTCGGTGCTGGCCTATCTTGCCTACCGCAACATCTGGGCCGGCAAGAAGCACTGACGTTTGCGCAAATTGCTGCGGTGATCCGCACGCGAAGGAGCCCGCCGGATCGATCTGGCGGACTTTTTCGTGGCGGCTAGCGCGCGATGCCGAGACAAAGCCGGTCGGTCTGACCAGAGACGTCGAAGTGCGGGCTTCCAGGCCGGCGCCCGGACTCAGGCATTGACGCGGCCTGCCCGCTCATGGCAAGCGGCCTGCGCGTCCCAATGCCGCCGTTCCCAAAGCAAGGGCCGGAGGTTATGACGGGCCGGTAAAGGCGCGGGTATAGCATAGTGGTAATGCACTAGCCTTCCAAGCTAGCTAGAGGGGTTCGATTCCCCTTACCCGCTCCAATTCCAGTCCCGGCTAAGCGGGACTGGCTGGCGAGTCCGGAAGGATCGCCCAGTGGACGGGTTCGTGGCAACGCCCCAGGGGGCAGCCGCCCGCGCGAATGTTTGCCGCATCAGACCCCCGGGCTGCCCGGAGCAGCCGCAGGGGGGCACAGACGATTGCCAGGCCGCACCAACGCGTCAATATGGGCGGATGGACGCCCAGCTCCTCACGATCTGCCTGCTCACGGCGGCGATCAATCTCATTGGCACGCTCGCCTATGCCGCCCGGATCGCCGGCGTGAGGACGCGCCGCATTGCGATGAGCTTTGCGTTGTTCAACATCCTCGTGCTGGTCTCGCGCACCTCGAACAGTTTCCTTGGCCCTTTCCTTGCCAAGCGGATCGAGACGCGGCTGACCGACGGCGGGGGCGAAGCGCTGCTCGGCGATTTTCGGATGGTGTTGGCTTCAGCGACGATCTCGGTCTTCGTCGGCATTCTGCTTGTCCCCACCGGACAACGCCTGTTTTCGCAGGCCATCGGCTATTTCCAGGAACACCGGTCGACATCGCGCATGTTGCTCCACAGCGTCTCGCCCGGCGGACTGCGCACGATCCGCGATTCCATCGCACTGCCAAGCCCCGCCCAGCTGCTCGAGCTGACGAGGGACAAGGGCGTCGGCTGGGGCGTGCTGCTCGCGAATTGCCTGGCTCAGGCTCTGATTACTGTGGGTGTGCTCGCCTCGCTCTATGCGGGTTATCTCAATCCCGAGTACCGGGTCACCGCCTCGCAGCTGTCCGCTGTCATCAACGGGTTTGCGACGATCCTGCTCTTCGCGCTGATCGATCCGCAGCTGTCCGTCATGACCGACGACGTCATCGACGGGCGGACGGAGGAAGCGACGTTCCGGCGCACCATCGTGTGGATATCCTTCAGCCGGCTTGCCGGAACGCTGCTGGCGCAGCTGGTGTTCGTGCCTGCAGCGATGCTGATCGCGTGGACCGCGAATTTCGTGTGATCGTGTCTCCGGAGTGTCACGCGATCGCCCGACAAGTGAGTGCAGGTGCAATTTCAAAGAGTGTCCAGGCCGTGATCGACATGCCCGCGATGCAAGACCTTGACCGCCGCGACATGCTCTCGGCAACGGGAGGCGCGTTCCTTGCCCTCGTGCTGGGCGGCTGCGCGGGCGTGCGCGCACCTGCACCTGCAACCCTGCCTTACGGACCGCTCCGAGCAGATCCACTGGGGTTCCTGGATTTGCCCGAGGGCTTTTCCTACCGCGTGATCTCGCGGCTGGGCGATGCGATGGACGACGGCGGCACGGTGCCGGACGCGGCCGACGGCATGGGGTGCTTCGCGCTGCCGGGCGGGCGCATCGCGCTGGTGCGAAATCACGAGCTCAAGGCGCGGCAGGACGGCGGCGGCGCGATTGCCCGCGGGTTCGACCAGCGCACCAGTGACGGCGCGGTCCTGCCCGGCGGCACGACGACTGTGGTGCTTGATGCCGCCACCGTGGCAGTAGTGCAGCAGTACCGCTCGCTTGCCGGCACGATCCGCAATTGTGCCGGCGGCGTCACGCCCTGGGGATCGTGGCTGACCTGCGAGGAAGACACGACCCGCGCCGGGCGGGGCGTGGCGCGCGATCATGGCTGGGTCTTTGAAGTCCCGGCGGGCGCGGGCGGCCTGGTCGACGCGGTTCCCCTCACCGCGATGGGCCGCTTCAATCACGAGGCCGCCGCAGTCGATCCGGTGTCCGGGAACGTCTACCTGACCGAGGACCGCGACGAGGGCCTGCTCTACCGCTTCGTGCCCTCGGTTCCCGGCCAGCTGGCAAAGGGCGGACAGTTGCAGGCGCTCGTCATTCCCGGCCTTGCGGACAGCCGCAACTGGTCGGCGCGCACAATGCGGGACAGCCACTGGCACGACGTGCGCTGGATCGACCTCGATGGCGTCGATGCTCCGGACGATGATCTTCGCCGGCGCGGCGCGGCCGCCGGCGCGGCTGTCTTCGCGCGGGGTGAGGGCATCCACATGGGTGCAGGCGAGCTCTATTTCTGCTCGACCTCGGGTGGTTCCGCCAGGCTTGGGCAGATATTCCGGCTTGCCCTTCCAGCAGCTGGAACCGCGCGATTGCAGCTGTTCTTCGAGAGCAACTCTCCCGATCAGATGAACTTTGGCGACAACCTCGTCGTTGCGCCGAACGGACATCTGATCGTCTGCGAGGACCAGTACAACGACATCGTCGACAATCATCTGCGCGGAGTGACTCCCACTGGCATCCCCTATCCACTCGCCCGCCTGCGCGCGCAGACCGAACTCGCGGGCGCATGCTTTTCGCCCGATGGCAAGACGCTGTTCGTCAACGCCTACAGCCCGGCTAAAACTCTCGCCGTAACCGGCCCGTGGGCTCGATGAAGGAAGTCAGGATGCGACGGCCAGGATCGTATCCAGCGGCCAGTCTCGGGGGTATCATACCCCCTTTGATACCCCATTAACCAGATCGTAGGGCAGAACACCTAGTCATTCACCCGGGTTCGGCGCGCTGACTGCGGTCCGGGCTTGTGAGACAGGGCGACAGGGGTGTCGCCCTCATTCGTGGCACGGCCCGCAAGGGCCCGATTTTTTGGGGTGAGTAACTCATGAAGAAGATCATCATCTGCCTTGCGGCGGGTGTCGGACTGCTGTCCGGCGTTCCGGCGTTCGCACAGGCAGCGAACACTGACAGCGACACGGCCAACGGCTCGGTGACCATTATCCGCCCGCTGACCATCACCAAAGACACCGATCTCGTCTTCGGCCGCGTCGTTCAGCCGCGCACGGGCACCGGAACGGTGGCCATCGCCAACAGCAGCGATACGGTCACGGCCGCCGCTGGCGCCGTCGCGCTTGCGGGCATCACCACCAGCCGGGCCGCATTCACGGTCGATGGCGAGGGCGGCCAGGTTGTCACGGTCACGATTCCGTCGACCTTCAACCTCACCAAGGGCAGCGATTCGATCACGGTCAACCTTGATCCCGACGTGGGCTCGACGGTCACGTTGTCGAACGCGTTGGCAGCAGCTGGCAGCTCGACGATCAATGTCGGCGGCGGCTTCAACCTGCCTTCAACGCAGGCGAGCGGTGCCTACACCGGCACTTTTGACGTCACGGTTGCCTACCAGTAAGTCCCTCCGGGAGCACGGGAGCAACCGCACATGAGCAGGGATCGTCGCATGACCCGCCAGAACATGGCATCGGGCCTTTCGGCGGTCCTTGCACTTGCGGTCGCAGGCACCGCGCTGGCGCCCCCCGTACTGGCGCAAGGCGTCGGCGCGCGGGCGGGCGGCAGCGTGGTGATCCTTACGCCCGGCGGCAGCGGCATTGCCTACGATGTGCTGACGGATACGCTTTCGGGCGTCTTCCTCGCCGGCGAACAGGGCGAACCGATTTCGCTGCTGCTGGCAGGAAAGCGCGGCAAGCGCGGGACGATCGCCAATCTCATTCCCCAGGACGTAATGGTCCTGTCCACAGGCTCGTACCAGCTCGATCTGCCTCACCAACCAGGAGAAGGGCCGATGGCGCAACTCCCGGAAGCGGCGGCTCCGGGTGAGCTTCTCTTCCTCGCCCAATTCAACTGACCAGCGGCCGAAGGAAACCGACAACATGAGCCGGACCGTCACAAAGACTTTCACCGCACTGCTGGCCTGCGCAATGGCGCCCGCCGCCGTGCAGGCGCAAGGCGGAGAGCCCGCTCCGGCCGCATGGACCGGTGCCGCCAACATCAACATCACGCCGCGCCGCGTCATTTTCGATGGCAACAAGCGGGCCGAGGCCGTCTACGTGTTCAACCAGGGAAATGCTGCCGTGACGGTCGATGTCGCTCTGGTCGACAATGTCATGCTGGAAAGCGGCGAAATCGTGCCGCTCACCCGCCTTGCTGACAAGGGCGATGCCGCGCAGGCCGCCGCTGCCGCGCTGAAATCGGCCAAACCCATGTTGCTCGCCGCGCCAAGCCGGCTGACTCTCCCGCCCGGGCAGGGCCGTACCATCCGGGTGCGCGCCGGCGTCGGCGATGCCGCACCGGGCGCCGAATACCGCTCGCACCTTACGGTGACTACGGTCCCGCCCGCTGATACTGGCCTGACTGCTGAGCAGGCAGCGGCGGCCGACCGCGGCGAGTTGGTGCTTCGCATCCAGTCAATCTTCGGCCTTTCGATTCCGCTTATCGTGCGCGGGCCGGGCACCTCGGGCCAGACCCGGTTCGGTCCGATCCGCCCCGGAACCTATGCCGGCAAGCCCGTGCTCGAAGTGCCCGTGCAGCGCAGCGGAACCGGATCGGTCTACGGCAATATCGAGGCTCGTTCCGGCAAGTCGGAGATCGTAGGCATGGTCCGCGGGCTGGCCGTCTATCCCGAGATTTCCGAACGCCTTGCGAAAGTGCCGCTGCTGCGGCCGCTGCGCAAGGGTGAGACCGTCACGGTCACCTTCCAGGCCGAGGATACCAGGCCCGAGGGCGGCGCTCTCGCCAGCGGGAGCTTTACTGCTCCCTAGAAATGATCAGGAAATTCATCGCGATAGCCCTGACGGCCGCGCTTATGTGCGTGTCGGCAGAAGGCGGAGCTGCGCCCGCGCAGCCCGAGGAGGCGGTTTCCGGCGCCGACCAGCTGCTGTTGCTCGCCGTCCAGCTCGACAGCGAAAACCTGACCGAATCGCTCACCGCCTACGGTGATCCCGACGATCCTCTGATCCCGCTGGGCGAGCTTGGCCGCCTGCTCGACCTTCCGCTTGACGTCCGGCCCGGCGAAGGGCTGGTCACCGGCCGTCTGGGCGAGAACCAGCGCGCGCTGACCATCGATCTCAAGGCGGGCAAGGCCATCCTCGGCGGCAGGATCATTGCGCTAATCCCGCCCGATCGCAAGGTGACGGGCGCCGACATCTATTTGCGCGCCTCGCTCGTTGAAAAACTGCTGCCGCTGCACATCGCGGCTCATGCCGACGAGATGCTCCTGGTGCTGACCGCCACCGAGCGGCTGCCGCTCCAGGCCCGGCGCGACCGGGCGGCGCGTCTGCGCGGGCTGATGGACGCGCCCGAAGTGCACGACGACGTCCTCAAGGTGGCGACGCCCTATGGCTGGCTGACGCGGCCCGCCTTCGACGTCGGGCTTGAACTTGGCGCCGATTCGGAACGCGGCCGCGCCGTCACGCGCGCTGAGGCGCGGATTGCGGCCGACATCGCCCGCACCGGCTTCACGGGCTGGCTGACCACTGACGAATCGGGCAAACCCTCTTCCGCGCGGATCACGGCGGCGCGGCGCAGCGCCGAAGGCAACCTGCTCGGCCCCTTGCGGGCCACATTTGTGGCTGCGGGCGACGTCTATTCGCCGGCACTGCCCGTTGGCGCCCGCAGCAGCGGCGGGGCCGGCGTGGCGCTGTCCTCGGCGCGGATGGAGGACACCAGCGTCTTCCAGCGCATCAACCTGCGCGGCGAGCTTCCAATCGGCTATGATGTCGAGCTCTACGTCAACGACATCCTGCGCTCGGCCCGGCAAGGCGCGACGGTGCAGGGCCGCTATGAATTCAACGACGTCCCCCTCGTCAGGGGCCGCAACGTTATCCGCATCGTGCTCTACGGGCCGCGCGGCGAACGCAGCGAACAGACCCGGATCGTCAACCTTGGCGGCGGCCAGCTCGCTCCGGGGCAGACCACGTTCGATGCCGGCATGATCTTTCAGGACCGCGCCGTCGTCCCGCTCTCCAACGACGACCAGCTGCTCGGCAACCGGGCCAGGGGATCGCTGCGCGCGGTGATCGGCGCCGCACACGGCATAACGCCCGGACTGACGGCCAGCGCCGGCTTTGCAAGCTACGAAGATTATTCGGGAAACCGGCATAGCGTGCTGACTGGTGGCTTGCGCACCTCGCTGCTCGGGATGGCGGTTCAGGCCGATCTCGGCAAGGAGCTGGGGGGCGGCAGCGCACTGTCGCTGGGCACCGCTGGCAGCATTGGCGGGGTGTCGTTCCTTGCCCGCCATGTCGAATACAGCGGCCGGTTCAATGACGAGGCCAATTCTGCCTGGGACAGCGCCCGCCCGATGCGCCGCTATGACGAAGTGACCTTGGACTTCATGCTGCCGCTGCCAGGCAAGGCCCGCCTGCCTGTGGCGAGCCGGATCGAGCGCGCCGAGTATGCCGACGGCGGCACCAGCTTTTCCGCGCGGGCGCGTACCACGGCGAGCCTCGGCGGGACGCTGGTAGGCATGGGCTTCGATTATTGGCGGCGGACGGGGCGGGGCGGACGCCAACAGCAACTGGTCGGCGATCTCTCGGCTTCGCGCTTCATTGCCTACAAATGGCAGCTGCGTGCCGTGGCGGAATATCGGCTCAAGCCGAAAGCCTCGTTCGATACGCTGGCGTTGACGGCTGACCGCGCGATTGGCGATCGCTACAGCCTGCGCCTTGGCGCGGGCCG
>JBEIPK010000033.1:0-28783 GCA_040377095.1 Novosphingobium sp. | reverse complement strand
CGTGGGCAAGGCAAGCACGCGAACGCCCATGCTGGCAGGCTACATCCGGTATGCGATCGTCAATCCATACTGGAACGTACCGGAAGATCTGGTGCGCAAGACCATTGCCTCCAACGTTCTTCGTCTGGGACCGTCCTACCTCTCCCGGCGTGGGTATCAGGTACTCTCCGATTGGGGGAGCGACCCCTCATTGCTTGACGGACGTAAGGTGGATTGGGCTGCGGCCGCGCGCGGCGACATTGACTTGCGGGTGCGCCAGCTTCCCCGGCCTGGAAACGCCATGGGCCGGGTGAAATTCGAATTTCCAAACGATTATGCGATCTATCTTCACGATACGCCCGAAAAGGACCTGCTGACGAGGGATGCGCGGCAATTCAGCGCTGGTTGCATCCGGCTTGAAGATGCAGCACGCCTGGGCCGCTGGCTGATGGACGGACAGTCCCTCCCAGTCGCCAATGAGCCTGAGACACGCGTGGATCTTCCCCGCCCCGTACCGATTTACCTGACTTACCTGACAGCGCGGGCAGAGCAGGGCCAGATCGCTCTGGAGGCCGACCCTTACGGACTGGACCGCCCCGTAAGCCCTGCGCTGGCGGCCCAGCTAGGGGTGACACCTCACTCCTGATGATTCCGCGCGCGCCGCAGGTTGGGCGCGGTTGATGCAAATTTGCCACACCCCTTAATATTCGGCCGGGCGGAGGAACGTCGTCTCCGATGAGCCATTACCCCTTGGCTGAAACTCATCTGCATCGAAAGGTCATCTCATGAGGAAATCAATAGTTGCGGTGGCGCTCGCGTCGGCGGCCATTGCCACACCGGCACTGGCGCGAGACGGAGCGACATACGTCCAGCTCGACGGCGGCGTCATGCTGCTCGACGATATGGACTTCGATATCGGGGATGTCGGCAACGCCGCAACAATTCGATCACGCAAGCGCGATCTTGGCGTCAAGGTTGACGGCTTCGATTTCGGCATCGCCCTGGGCCACGACTTCGGCATGTTCAGAGTCGAGGCGGAAGGCTCCTACCGCGAGGCCGATGCCGGGAGGATCTCCTCGGGCGTGCGAATCCCGGGGTCGACTGCGGTCTCTGCCGACGGTTTGAGCGGCGGCTTGCCGGCCGGAAATTATCGGAATCTGGACGGCAACGTCCACGTCCTCAGCGGCATGATCAATGCTCTCGCGGACTTTGGACCGGATAACGGTCTGCAAGGATACATCGGCGGCGGCGTGGGATTGGCCAAGGTTTCCGCGAACGTCGCAGTCAGCAAGAATGCCGAGTTCGCGATCGTGGACGATTCAGACACGCGCTTTGCCTGGCAGGCCATTGCCGGCGTTCGTGCACCGCTTACCCGGAACATTGACGTCGGTCTCAAGTATCGCTTCTTCAACGTGAGCGGTCTGGATTTCAGCGATTCAAGTGGTCGTGACCTCGGAACCCGCTGGAGGTCCCATAGCTTCATGGGATCCTTCATCTTCAACTTCGGCGGAGCCGAGCCTGTTCAGGACGTAGCGCCGCCGCCGCCGCCGCCGCCCCCGCCACCCCCCCCGCCGCCGCCCGTTTACGAGCCGGCGCCGCCTCCGCCGCCCCCGCCGCCCGTCCGCCCATCCGAGCGCGGCTGATCGCTGCGTAGGACAACTGCTGCCGGCCACGTCGGTCTCGGTCGGCACCTTCGAAAGATACGATCCTTGGCCCCGGGCAGTCGCTCGGGGCCATTTTTCAACTTTGATCGCGTGGAGATGAGGGTTCGAAGGCGAAACGAGGCGGCAAAGTGCCGCGGGCCAGCAAGGCGAAAGCAAGTGCCGGTTGATCTTCATGGATCGGCTCCGGCTCAACCTTCCTCCAACGCCTTGCGCGCGGGCCTGTCCAGCATGGCTGCCGCCAGAAAGGCCCAGCCGGCACCGCCCAGCCAACCTGCCACGACATCGCTTGGAAAATGAACGCCCAGCCACACGCGGCTGAACGCTATGGCCCACGTGAGCGCGACAGCCCCTCCTATGATCGACCATCGCACGTGGCGGCGACGGCTCATGGCCGCAAATGCCAAGGCAATTGCGAGGAAGACCACCGCGGAATTGAAGCTGTGGCCGCTGGGAAAGCTGTTTCCGCCGGCTTCCGTCAGATAGGGAACAATCGTGGGACGTTCCCTCCCGACCAGGTATTTGATCGCGCTGTTCACCAGCCATCCGCCGAGCACGGTTCCCGCAAGCACCAGCGCTTCGCGCCGCAGCCGCAAGAGCAACAGAGCGATGAACGCGCAGATCGCCCAGATATGTCGCAGGAATACCCCGCCCATCCCCGTCAGGTCGCGCACCGCTTCCAGCAGCCATCCCGGGCCACGCGGTGCGAGATCCGGCCCGGTGCGCCAAATCTGCAGTCCGATGGCATCAAAGGTCACGGTCCGGCCGGCGTGAGTCAGAAAGACTATGAGCGCAAACAGCGCCCAGCAAACGCCTGCCGCAGCAAAGGCATGGCGCGTGCTGATCCTCCAGCTTCTTGAGGGCGGCCGAATGACAGGCTCGGGATCGGAATCGTTTGGCGCCATGGCGCTCCGCGCAGGCATTGGTGGCAACAACATCGGATGTGACTTCAGGATGGGAGATGCTTGCCAGCGTCAACCGCGTCAAGTCGGGGCACGATGCGATAGCGGGCCTCGATGGCACTGTAGACCGCGAACACGATCAATCCGAGTGCCACGGCCAGATACAGCAGCTGGCTTTCCCGGAGCGCGCCAAGCGCCCCGCCAAGATCGCGCACGTGCTGCTCGTCTCCATGCCATGCCGCCCGGATCAATGACCCGCCGATGACTGCAAAAACAATCGCTCTTGCAGCCAGTCCGATGCGTCCCATCGTGCAGGTGTAGCGCGGGGCGCCGGGCTCGATGTATTTCATGAAACGCTTCTTGATGGCACTGCGCAGTTGCACGGCCGCCGCCAGCAGAAAGCCTGCTCCGGCGAGTGCGAGGGCGAGATTTCCCATCGGCATCTGCAAGGTCGCCGCGGCGGCTTCCTTGCTGCCATTCGTGCCGGGTTCGGTTCCGATATCCCGTGCCAAACGAATGGCTGTCCAGCCCAGCGCGAGGTAGGCAAATCCGCCGATTGCTGCCCCGCCCCGTTCGGCGCCACCCTTGATGCCTCTGCCGTGATGGTCCGCGTCCATCAACGCGCTCGCAAGCTTGTAGAACCCGTAAGCCACCAAGCCGGCGGCCAGCACCAGCAAAATTCCGCGGCCCCCGGGAATGGTCCTCAACAGTTCGAATTCTCCCTGCGGACCCTTGGTCGCAAGATGGCTGGTTGTGAGAGCAAGGTAACCGAGCAGGCCATAGATCACCGCCCGGGCAGAATAGCCCGCACGCGCCAGTCGATCGAGCCGGGTAAGTGTCATGCGCGGTTCCTTTAGACATCAAAACCCGCCGCGAGCCGTCGCGTTCCAAGCTCGGTTTTCGCAGCTTGTCCGGCTGCATCTGTTCCAGCTTCCTGCAACATCCAGCTCGGACGAAACATCGTAGCAAGCCGCGCGTTGCATCAACGGCCCCCCATTCCCTTTCGACAGGAAACACCGATGAACGCCGTGACAAAAGACACAACAGTGCTGAACACCCTGATTGCGACGCTGCTCGATAGTATCGACGGCTATCAGAAATCCGCAGGTGATATCGAAAACCAGTCCCTGGCCGAAAAATTCAATGCGCGCGCGCGCGAACGTCAGTCCGCAGTGACCAAGCTGCAGGCGGCGGTGGCGGCAGCGGGCGGCAATCCCGAAGACGACGGAACGCTTGCCGGCAGCGCTCACCGGGCCTTCCTCAATCTCAAGGAAGCGGTCATGGGCCGCGATGACAAGGCGATCGTTGCTGAAATCGAACGGGGCGAGGACTATTTGAAGAACAAGTTCGAGACAGCCTTGGCAGAAACCGATCTCTCGCAGGCCGCCCGCGCCGCCGTCGAAACAGCCTGGCAATCCGTCCGCGCTGGCCACGATGAAATGAGCGCACTGAAGCACTCGATGGGCGGATGAGCCTTACCTTGCATCAGCCGCAGCGCGGCGCGGTTCACAGCGGAGCCACGGGGCTCCGCTGGCTGCCTAGGCTCGTGCGTCCGAACAGCCACCAGGCCGCCAGCGTGACAAGGATCGAGGCATAGCCGTCGATGGCATAATGCCAGCCAAGGTGAACCGAACCGATCTGGATCAGCACGACGAAGCCCACCAGCACCGCGCGAAGCCTTGGCGCGACATGCCAGAACGTGCAGGCCCAGAGCGTCGCCATGGCAAGATGCAGGCTGGGAAAGGCGGAAATGCCGCTACCCATCTGCGCGCCGCCACTGGCATAGTTGGCCCATAAATAATCGACCGCCATGAGGTTCGAATAGGGCAACCCGCGCGAGAACTCGAGATAGTGCAGGATCGGCGCGAAACGGGCCGAGCCGGTGACATGTTCGTAATAGACCGGCCCCGCCGACATGAATGCCAGCGCCGCCGCATTGCCAAGGAAGACCCAGGAAAACAGGTATGTCTTGAGGAACCGCTGGCGCAGAGCCGGTACGGCGAAGAAGCAGACCCAGATGTTCACCGCCATGAGCATCATCAGCCAGCCGGGCAGATAGACGAACTGGAGGACGCGAGTGAAAGTCTCGCCATGCGGTATCAGCGTCCAGGGATCGGCGCCGTGGAGAACCCGGTCCCATTCCGCAAGATCCTCGTCCCAGCGGAAGGGGGCGATGATGGACAGCATGCCCTTCATCGACGTGAACACGCCGTGGAACATCCACAGCATCACGAACAGTGCGACCCGGGACAGCGTCTGCGGGCTCGACAGCACGGCCAGCCGCTTTCTGAAGCGCACCATCGGCTGCGGCGTCGTCAGGCTGCCGAGGAATGCGAAGACAAGGTAGGCGCCGCCCGTCGCAAGCGGAAAGCCGATCCATTGCCCCAGATAGACCGAGGCTGGCGCGTTTCCGGGGCGGCCGATGGCCACCGCGGCGGCAGTCACGAAAAGAAAATACGCAAAGACGAAGCGGTAGGCCCAGCCACTGTCGCCGGCGACTTGCCTGACGACTTCGCTGATCGGCCGCCTCACGGCGATGGGCACTGGGCCCGATGTCGTCGACAAGCCGTGACTCCCCTTGTTCGGTCTCCCGCACTTGCACCCGGACTAGGCAGCCATGGTTAAGATACGGCTAAGGGGACCCCTTTGCGGACCGGGGCGGCGCTCTGTCCACAGCTAGTTCGGCCACGAATTTTGTCATGGCGGCGCGCAACCGCCAGAGCCAGCGGGACTTGGCTATGGAGGCCTGCCTGACTGATCCGACCCTCATGCGCGAACAATTGCTGACCAGCCCGAGGCTGCTACGAGGGATATGCATTGCGGGGCTGCTGCTCATGGCGTTCTCGGCGGTGCGGTTCCAGGCGCCGCACCTCATCGGGCAGGCAAAGGAACTGACCGACTTCGACACGTTCTACATTGCCGGCACGATGGCGGCGCAAGGCATGCCTGCCGCAAGCTACGACCCTTCCGCGCTGTTCGCGGCGCAGCGCGCCGCAACGGGCACCGATACGCTCATGCCGTGGACCTATCCGCCCCCATTTCTGGGATTGATGGAGCTGTTCGCGCATGTGCCGGTCGGCCTTGCCTTTGCGATCTTTGCTGCGGCAAGCGCCGCGGCCTTCCTGCTCGTGCTGCGCCGCATTGCGGCGGATTGCCTGCCCGGCGCTCTGATCGCGGCGTTACCGGCGGTGTTCATCAATCTGCGCACAGGGCAGAACGGACTGCTTGTTGCCGGGCTGATTGGCATGTGCCTGCTGCTCCACGTGCGCTCGGTGCCGCGCGCCGGGCTTCCGCTCGGCCTGCTGATCATCAAGCCCCATCTTGCAGCCGGAGCCGGCCTGCTCACGCTACTGGACCGGCGCTGGCTGGCGCTGGCGCTCGCGGCTGCTGTGTCCGGTTGTCTGCTGATCGCCTCGACTCTTGCTTACGGGGCGGAAATCTGGCCCGCGTTCATGGGCAGCGTGCGCGATGCGGGCGCCTTCCTGTCGCAGGGCCAGTATCCGCTCCACCGGATGAGTTCGCTCTATGCCTTCGCACGGAGCCTTGGCGCACCGGCCGGGCTGGCACTGGCCGTGCAGGCAGGGGGTGCGCTTGCGGCGGTGGCACTGTTGACGAGGGCTTGGCAAAAGCGCGTCGCACCGCGCCATCTCGCCGCCTCGGCCTGCATGGCCTCGCTGTTCTTCAGCCCTTATGGCTATGATTACGACGTCGCGATTGCCGGGATCTCTGCGGGGTTCGTCCTGCGCGACCTAATGCGGCTGGCCAGCGGCGGCGAGCTTCTCGCCCTGTTCAGCCTGTCGTGGTGGGCGACGGGCTACGGCCTTGCCGTGACGGCCATGTTCGCGCCTGGCACCGATGCAGGCGTGCAGGCGGCAAGATTGACCATGCCATCGCTCATCGCGCCTGCGCTGGTCATGATGGTCTTCCTTGCTTTCCGCGTGCTCGCAAGGGAGAAGCAACCGCAGGCGGCGGCAAGCGTTTAGCAGCGGGGCCGCTAGGCTAGAGGCGTTGCATATCCCTTACTGCTTGCGACACAAAGTTACTGGACGCCGCGCCCCCTGTTCCGCCACTCCGTGCGTGATGCTGCGTCCCTTGTCTGTCTTTGCCGCAAGTCTGCTGCTCTCTGCCTGCGCCGCCGGCCCGGACTATCGGCCGCGTTCAGCCGCCGAGCTTGGCGTGCCGGACGCGTGGTCGGTCAACGCCGCGCCCACTCCGGAAGATCTGACGCGCTGGTGGAACCGCTTCGACGATCCCGTGCTCGACGAGATCATCGCCCGTGCGCAGTCTGCCAATCTCGATCTGGCGCAGTCGCTGGCACGCCTGCGGCAGGCGCGCGAGGCGCTGGTCATCAGCCGCTCAGAGCTTCTGCCCACGCTTGGCGCATCTGGAGGCTATAGCCGGACCGAAACCCTGCGCGGCGGCGACCGCACTGTCAGCCTGCCCGATGGCAGTGTGACTACGACCGGCGGCGGCGGGCGCAGCAACTTTTCGCTCGGGCTCGACGCCAGCTATCAGGCCGACCTGTTTGGCGGCAACCGGCGCGGGGTCGAGGCCAGCCGGGCCGATTATCAGGCTGCGGGCTATGACTACGCGACGACGCTGCTGCTGGTCGAGAGCGAGGCCGCACGAAACTATGTGCTGGCGCGCGAATATCAGGCGCAGCTCGCCAACGCCCGCGCCAGCCTCGCCATCCAGGACGACAATCTGGAGATCGCGGGCTTCAGGGTGCAGGCAGGGCTTGTCTCGTCAATCGACTCCGAACAGGCCCGCGCCAGCCGCGCCCAGACGGCGGCCGCCATTCCGGCCATCGAACAGCAATACAATGCCGCTGTCTCTCGGATCGCCATCCTGACCGGGCAGCCTCCGGGCGCTTACAAGCCGCTGCTGGCCGCAGCACGCCCCATCCCCCAAGGGCCCCTCAGCGTCGGCGCGGACCTGCCGGCCAACGTTCTGCGCGCCCGGCCCGATGTCCGCGCCGCCGAACGTGCGCTGGCGGCGGCGACGGCGCGGATCGGCGTGGCGCAGGCCCAGCTTTACCCCGCGCTCAACATCAGCGGCAGCCTGTCGAGCGCGGCTGGCGGGTTTACCTCGCTGATCGACACGATCACCGGCAATCTCTTCGCGGGCCTCTCGCAGACAATCTTCGGCGGCGGGCGGCTGCGCGCGCAGGTCCGTTCCAGCGAGGCGGCCGCCGAGGGCGCGCTGGCCGCCTATCGGCAGAGTGTTCTGACCGCTCTGGAAGACGTCGAAAACGCGCTCGTCGCGCATGATACGGCGCAGCGGCGCGAGCGCGAGTTTGCCGTCGCGCTCGATGCCGCCAATGCCTCCGCGCTGCTGGCGCGCAGTTCGTACCGCTCCGGCCTCACCGATTTCACCACGCTCTCAGCGCAAGAAGCTGCGCTGGTCTCGGCTCGCAATGGGCTGGTGCAAGCCAGATCGGACAAGGCGCAGGCACTGATCGCGCTCTATGTGGCGCTGGGCGGCGGCTGGGATGCCGATGCCCCGCCCACCCGTCCGGCCGAGATCAATCCGGGAACCACGCAAAGATGACTGACGAAACGCTCGACGAGTTCCTCGGCGTGAAGCCGCAGCCGCTGTGGCGGCGGCATCTCAAGTGGATTCTTGCAGGCCTTGGTGCAGTGCTTTTGATCATTCTGCTGATCACGGTCTTCGGGGGATCTGACGAACCCGAATACGCCACCGCCCCTGTCGAGCGCGGGCGGCTGGTAACGACGGTCTCGGCTACCGGCAAGCTGGCGCCGACCAATCAGGTTACGGTCGGCTCGCAGCTTTCCGGCCTGATCGTGCGCGTGCTGGTCGACGTCAACGACCGCGTCGCGGCTGGGCAGCCACTTGCCGAGATCGATCCCGAGCAGCTCGATGCCCAGATCCGCCAAGGTCAGGCGCAACTCGCCGCCAATCAGGCGCAGGTCGGGCAGGCGCAGGCGACGCTGGCTCAGGCCCGCGCACAGCTTGCACGACTGGAAGAGGTGTTCCGCCTGTCAAACGGCCGCGTCCCCTCGCGAACCGAGCTTGAGACCGGCCGCGCCGACTATCGCCGCGCCGAGGCCGGGCTCCGCGCCGCGCAGGCCAACGTCGTCGCCAGCCAGGCAACCCTGTCGCAGAGCCAGACCCAGCGGGCGCGCGCCGTGATCCGCTCCCCGGTCTCGGGCGTGGTGCTCGCCCGGCAGGTCGATCCGGGGCAGACCGTGGCGGCCTCGTTCAACACGCCGACGCTGTTCGTGATTGCCGAGGACCTGTCGCAGATGAAGCTCGAAGTCTCGATCGACGAGGCGGATGTGGGGGCGGTGAAGCAGGGACAACGCGCGACGTTCACGGTCGATGCGTTTGCCGGCAAGACCTTCCCTGCCACGATCACCCGCGTCGATATAGGCTCCAACCTGTCGGCACAGGCGGCGACATCGTCGGGCACGGCGACCACCGGTTCGGCAGGTCAGGTCGTGTCCTACGCGGCGGACCTTGCTGTCGCCAACCCTGACCTGACGCTCCGCCCGGGGATGACGGCGACGGCCGATATCGTCACATCACAGAAGTCGGGGGCGCTGCTCGTGCCCAATGCCGCGCTTCGCTTCCGCCCGCAGCGTGAGGGCGCACAGCAGCCCGGCGGCATTGCCGGCACGCTGACTGCGCGCCCCGGACGCCGCAACCGGGCGGAGCGCAGCGTGACGACCTCGCGCGGCGCGCAGCAGACGGTCTATGTGCTGACTGCCGAGGACAAGCTGGAGCCAGTGACCATAACGACCGGTGACAGCGACGGATCGCGCACCGAAGTGCTTTCGGGCGGACTTCGTCCCGGCATGCGCGTCGTGACCGGCCAGCTTGCCAGCGCGGATGACGCGTCGGGAGCGCGCGGCGGCGGATCGCGTTCGGGCGGCCAGCGGCGCGGGGGCGGCGCTGGCGGTGGCTGACCCTCTCATCAAACTGAGAGGCGTGACCAAGGTCTATGGCTCGGGCCCGACCGCCTTCGCCGCGCTCAAAGGCGTCGATCTCGATATCATGGAGGGCGACTTCGTCGCGGTCATGGGCCCGTCGGGTTCGGGAAAGTCCACGACCATGAACATTCTCGGCTGCCTCGATGTGCCCAGCGCCGGCTCGTTCCGCTTTCGGGGGCATCCGGTCGAGGCACTGGACCGCGACCAGCGTGCGCTTCTGCGCCGCAAGTACTTCGGCTTTGTGTTTCAAGGCTTCAACCTGCTCGCTCGCACCTCCGCGCTGGAAAATGTCGAGCTTCCTCTCGTCTATCGCGGCGACGGCAAGGCGGAGCGGCGCGAGGTGGCGATGGCGGCACTCGAAAAAGTTGGCCTTGCCGACTGGTGGGATCATACCCCTGCCGAACTGTCCGGCGGGCAGCAGCAGCGCGTTGCCATCGCCCGCGCCATCGTCACCAGCCCGAAGGTTCTGCTCGCCGACGAACCGACCGGCAATCTCGATTCGGAGCGTTCGGTCGAGATCATGGAGCTACTGTCCGGCCTCAACCGCGATGCCGGCATTACGGTGCTGATGGTGACGCACGAGCCCGACATGGCCGCGTTTGCCCGCACCGTCGTCCACTTCAAGGATGGCCTGGTTGACCGCATCGAACGCGGCGCGCGCACAGCGCTACCGGCAAATACCTGATGCTCGGCACGACTTTCCTCCTCGCCCTGCGCTCGATCAGCCGGCACAAGCTGCGCTCGTTCCTGACAACGCTGGGCATCGTCATCGGCGTGGGCGCGGTGGTGGCTATGGTCACGCTCGGCAAGGCGACGACGGCCGCAGTGCAACAGCAGATCTCGGCACTTGGCACCAACGTGCTCCAGATCCGGCCGGGACAGGGCTTTGGCCGGGGCGGCGGAGGACCGCGCCCGCCCGACTTTTCGCCCGAGGACGTCACCGCGATCCGCGAGCAGATCGCCGGCGTCAAGGCCGTCGCCCCGCAGGCTCAGGCCAGCGCGACCGCCATCTTCGAGGGCGCCAACTGGTCGACCACCATCAACGGCACCACGTCCGCCTATTTCGAGGCGCAACCCTGGCCGCTGACGCGCGGGCGCATCTTCACGACCGCCGAGGAAGCATCTGGCAAGGCGGTGTGCATCATCGGCTCGACCGTGCAGTCCAACCTGTTTCGCGGCACCCGCGCGGTGGGCCAACGCTTCCGCATCGGCAATGTCAGCTGCGACGTCATCGGGACGCTCTCGACGCGCGGACAGGCGGGTTTCGGCGGCGATCAGGACGATGTGGTCATCATGCCGGTCAAGACGGTGCAGCGCCGCTTCACCGGCACGACGGATGTTCGAATGATCCTCGTCGGCGTCGATCAGGCGTGGTCGACCCGGCAGGTACAATCCTCGATCACCGATCTCCTGCGCGAGCGGCGGCACATCGATCCGGGCGAGGAGGACAACTTCAACATCTTCGACACGCGCCAGATTTCCGACACGCTCACCGGCACGACCACGCTGCTCACGCGGATCGTCGCTGCAGTCGCCGCGATCAGCCTCGTCGTCGGCGGCATCGGCATCATGAACATCATGCTGGTTTCGGTCACCGAACGCACGCGCGAGATCGGCATCCGGCTCGCCATCGGCGCGGTTGCGGGCGAAGTGCTGCTCCAGTTCCTCGTCGAGGCGGTGGTCCTTTCATGCCTCGGAGGCCTGATTGGGCTGGTGGTGGCGCAGCTCGTGATTATCGTCGCCGCGCCGCTGATGCAGGTGCCTTTCATCTTCGATCCGGTCATCAATTTGGTCGCCTTCGCGATATCGGCCGTGATCGGCGTGGTCTTCGGCTATTTCCCCGCCCGCCGCGCGGCCTCGCTCAATCCCATCGACGCGCTGCGGCATGAGTGAGGGCTGCGATCAAGGGCGGCCCCGGAGCCTCGCCTCATAGCTCAAGTGACCGCGAATAAAGCAGGATTTTCGGGAAGCCGGGGCTTTTGATCGGCCGGTTTCATTGACTGTTCAGGCTGGGCGGCACATTGCGCGTATCGACAGGGGGAATTTTGGCAGGCGTTGAGCCTGCCGGGTTTCGTGGAGAAAAAACCCGTGAGAAAAACTGCATCCGCGCTTTTGGCGCTGTCCCTGGTTTCCGTTCCGTCGCTTGCCTCGGCACAGGACGGGCCGGCACCAACCTCCTCCGCCACCGCCCAGTCAGCGATCAAGGCCGAGCCCGGTCAGACAGTCTACGACCCGGCCGGCGGTGAAGTTGGCAAGATCACTTCGGTCGAGGGCGACACCTTTGTCATCGACACCGGCACGAATACCGCGACGCTGGCCGCCGCGTCGCTTGGCAGCGGCGCCAAGGGTCCGTTCATTGCGATGACCAAGGCCCAGCTCGATGCCGCCGTGGTCGCCGCCAAATCCGGCGCCAGCGCCCCGCAGGCGTCCGCACAGTAACGTTAGACCTGCTGCGCGGTTCACCCGCCGCGCAGCAGCTGCACCCCCCAATCCCGCTCGAACAGGTAGAGCAGAAGCCGCGCCGCCTCTCCGCGCTCGCCGAAAAGGCCGCCCCCGGCTTCGGTTTCGGCCCGGTCCATCAGCAGCCGGGCGTCGTCGTGCGCGATTGGCAGCAACCGCTGGATCTGCTCGAGGCTGGCGACGCGGAACGGCGTGTCGCCCGACTGACGCGTGCCCAGCAGCTCGCCGCCCCCGCGAAGGCGCAGGTCTTCCTCGGCAAGGCGGAAGCCGTCCTGTGTCTCGCGCATCAGCGCCAGGCGCTCACGTGCGGTTTCGGACAGCGCCTCTCCGCGGAGCAGCAGGCAGACGGAGCGTCCCTCGCCCCGCCCGACCCGGCCGCGCAACTGATGCAGCTGCGCAAGCCCGAACCGCTCCGCCTGCTCGATCACCATGAGCGTGGCATTGGGAACGTCCACGCCGACTTCGATCACGGTCGTTGCCACCAGCAGTTTCGCCTCGCCGCTGGCGAAACGCTCCATCGCGGCGTCCTTCACTTCGGGCCGCAATTGGCCGTGGACGAGGACGACATCGTCCCCGAACCGCGCCTTCATTGCCGCAAAGCGCGCCTCGGCCGCGGCAATGTCGTCACTCTCGCTTTCACGCACCATCGGGCACACCCAATATGCCTGACCACCGCCTTCGATGTGCCGTGCCAGTGCGGAGCTAACATCGTCGATGCGCTCCACCGCCACCACGCGCGTGTCGATCGGCTGTCGGCCGGGCGGCAGTTCGTCGAGGCGCGATACATCCATTTCGCCGTACTGCGCCAGCGTCAGCGTGCGCGGGATCGGGGTGGCAGTCATGGCGAGGCAGTGCGGGGAGCGCTTCCCCTTCTGGGTCAGCATCAGCCGCTGGCCGACGCCAAAGCGGTGCTGCTCGTCGATCACCACCATTGCCAGATTGCGATAGGCGACGGTGTCCTGAAAGATGGCATGTGTGCCGACGACGATGTGGATCGAGCCGTCGAGCAGCCCCATCAGGATGGCCTCGCGCGGGCGGCCTTTGTCCCGCCCGGTCAGAAGCGCGATTTCCACGCCCGTCGGCCGCAGCATCCGGGAAAGCGTTTCGAAATGCTGGCGGGCAAGAATCTCGGTCGGTGCCAGCATGGCCGCCTGCGCGCCTGCCTCGACCGCAATCAGCATCGCCTCAAGCGCCACCACCGTCTTGCCCGAGCCGACATCGCCCTGTAGCAGCCGCAGCATCGGCGCGCCCTGCGCCAGATCGCCCTCGATTTCGGAAATCGCCCGCTTCTGCGCTCCCGTCAGCACGAAGGGCAGCTCAAGTCTGCCGCGCAGCGCGCCGTCACCCGCCAGCGGTGTCCCTGTGCGCGCGCGGTTGGCGCTGCGCACAAGCATCAGGGCAAGGCTGTTGGCGAGCAGTTCATCATAGGCCAGCCGGTCACGCGCCTCGGCGTGGGGGCTGCGGTGGGCCAGCGTCAGCGCATCGCGCCAGGCGGGCCAGCCCATGCGATCAAGCAGGCCGGGCTCGATCCATTCGGGCATGTCGTCCAGATGACCCAGCGCCTGCTGCACCAGCGCCGCCAGCCTGCCCTGCGTCAGGCCTTCGGAAAGCGGATAGACCGGCTCGCACAACTGGCCGAGCGAGGCCGCGCCGTCCTCCGACACATGATCGGGGTGGACGATCTGAAGCATCTGCCCGTACTGGTCGAGCCGTCCCGCCACCCAGCGCTTCTCGCCCAGCGGCAACTGCTTGCGGCCCCAGCCAGAGTTGCGGCCAAAATAGGTCACCGCGCAGATGTTGCCGACGGAATCGCTGGCCAGCACGCGAAATGGCCCGCGCCCCGCCGAACTGCGGTATTCCGCCGCAGTGAGCGCGACGATGACGTTTTCACCGACGCTGGCCTCGTCAAGGCTCGCAACAGCGCGCCGCTCCACGAAGCGGTCGGGCAAGTGATAGGCGAGATCGCGAATCCGCGTAAGACCAAGCTTGTCGAGCGGTCTGGCGAGGCCCGGCCCCACGCCCTTGAGCCCGGCCGTCTCGGCAAAAAGCGGATTGAGGCGTTCGGGTCGCATGCGCGCTGTTAAGCACGGCAGACGCGCCTTGCACCAGATTTCGTGATGCGGTGCCGAAAACGAAAGACAGGCGATTTGACGCAGCGCATGGACGGATCGTGCGTTTGAAGGAACGGTGAAACCAAGGCCCCTGCATCGCCGGGGCAGATCGCCAAGGAGAATTGAATGTTGCTGCCCCATGGAACCGTCATTGCTCTCATCGACGGCAAGAGTTTCGAACTTTACCGCAATTCGGGCGATGAGGCGGGGCCTGAACTCACCGCGATCGAGAGCCCGAAGCTGGACAGTCACAACCATTCGGCGACCGGCCACCATTCGAGCCCCGGCAATCACGCCGACCGGCAAGTCGAGGAAGATGCCCATGCCATTTCTGCCGTCGACTGGCTCAACAGCCAAGTCCTGAGCCACAAGATCGAAAAGCTGGTCGTCTTCGCGCCGCCACGCACACTGGGCGAACTGCGCCGCCACTATCACAAGCAGACCGAGCACGCGGTGCTCAAGGAATATGCCAAGGATCTGATAGGCCGGCAGCCTTCCGAGATCATTGCGGCGCTGCGCGAGCCGCACTGACTTGCCATCGGCGCTGCCGCAGCCTAGCGGCGGCGCCATGGAAATCGCCGCAACTCCCGATCACGACCGTCTCAAGCGGATAAGGTTCCGCGCTTGGCATCGCGGCACGCGCGAGGCCGACTACATGATCGGCGGCTTCTTCGATCGCTATCACGCCGGTTGGAGCGCCGACGAGGTCGACTGGTTCGAAGCGCTGATCGAGGAAGACGACGTCGACGTCATGGCCTGGGCGCTGGGAACGCTTGCCGTCCCCGCGCGATATCAGGGTGCGCAGATGCGCCTGATGCAGAAGCTGGATTACGTCGAGATTCCCCGCTGACCATGCTCCCGTCCGTCCGCCGCCCGCATGGCTGATTTCCAGCGCATCCTTGCCGCCCGGGCGCCGCTGACGCTTGCGTCCATCGCGCGCGGGGCGCAGCCGCTGGTGCTGGCTGACCTCGCCCGCGCAGTCATGGCGGCGAAGGCCGGTTCGCGCGCGGTGTTCATTGCGTCCGACGGGGCCGCAACGCGGGCCATTGCGGAGGCCGCCGCCGTCTTCGCCCCCGAGCTTGACGTCATCGAGTTTCCCGCGTGGGACTGTCTGCCCTATGACCGTGCCAGCCCGGCGCTTTCGATCAGCGCCCGGCGGCTTTCGGCGCTGCACCGGCTCCAGACACCTTTCAAAAGCCCGCAACTCCTCGTCACCACCATTAACGCCGTGCTCCAGCGCGTGCTCACCCCGTTCCGCATCCGCGAATCGGTGCGTCTGCTCAGGCCCGGCATGGAGATCGGCCGCGAGAGCCTGATCGGCTTGCTCCAGCGGCAGGGATATTCGCGGACCGACACCGTAGCGGATGCCGGCGAATATGCCGTGCGGGGATCGATCTTCGACATTTTTCCCTCGGGCCTCGAGCAGGGCCTCAGGCTCGATTTCTTCGGCGACGAGCTGGAAACGCTCCGCCTGTTCGATCCCAATACCCAGAGATCCACCGGCACGATCGACGAGCACCTGCTGCTCCCCGCCAGCGAAGCACTGATCGGCGACGCGAGCGTCAAGCGCTTCCGCAACCGATACCGCGAACTGTTCGGCGCAAATGCCACTGGCGACCCGCTTTATCAGGCGATCACCGACGGGCGGCGCCTCGCGGGAATGGAGCACTGGCTGCCGCTGTTCGAAGACAAGCTCGTCTCGCTGTTCGACCACCTCGACAAGGATGACGTCGCGGTGATTGACACGGGTGCACTCGGCGCAGCGGACGAACGGGCAAAGGACATCGCCGACTATTTCACGGCGCGCCGCGACACATCCGGGAAGGCGCCCGGCAGCTACCGCCCGCTGCCGACTAACGCGCTCTATCTCGGCCGCGAGGAACTGGACGAGCAGCTGACCGGCTGGCCCGTCCACCGCGCCGACATCTTCGCGCAGCCGGAAAGCGAGCGGGTCATCGACTTCGGCTTTACCGGCAGCCGCGACTTTTCGGCCGAACGCGCGCGCAGCTCCGGCGGCTCGGGCGAAAGCGCCTACGAGGCGGCGGCGCGCCACTTGCAGGCGGTCGCGAAATCGGGCCGCAAGGCGATCATCGCCGCCTATTCGCGGGGCAGCCGGGCGCGCATCGTCTCGATTCTCGGCGAAGCAGCCGCGCCCGAACCGCGTCTCGCCGAAACATGGCAAGAGGCCCTGGGTACGGCCGCCAAGGGCGTTCCCGCCGCGCTGATCCTGCCGCTCGAATCAGGATTTTCCAACGCCGGGATGGAGCTCATCACCGAGCAAGATATCCTTGGCGACCGGCTGGTGCGCCGCAAGAAGCGCCGCAAGGACGCCGACGCCTTTCTGGCCGAACTCTCCGCGCTGACGCCAGGCGATCTCGTCGTCCACATGGATCACGGCATCGGCCGCTACGCAGGCCTGCAATCGATCCCCGTCGGCGAAAGCCCGCACGACTGCGTGATGCTGGAGTACGCGGGCGGCGACAAGCTCTACATCCCGGTCGAGAACCTTGAGGTCCTCTCGCGCTACGGCAGCGCCGAAGAGAGCGTCGCGCTCGACCGTCTGGGCGGCGAGGCATGGCAGAAGCGGAAAGCGCAGCTCAAGGAGCGCATCCGCGAGATCGCGCACGAGCTGCTCAAAACCGCCGCCCAGCGTGCACTGCGCCACGCACCGCTACTGCTGCCCGATGCCTCCGCCTACAACCAGTTCGTCGATCGTTTTCCCTGGGAGGAAACCGACGATCAGGACCGCGCGATTGAGGACGTGTTGTCTGATCTGGCCGAAGGCAAGCCGATGGACCGGCTGGTTTGCGGCGATGTCGGCTTCGGCAAGACGGAAGTCGCTCTGCGCGCGGCGTTCGTTGCTGCGATGGCCGGGCATCAGGTCGCGGTCGTCGCGCCGACCACCTTGCTTGCCCGGCAGCATTACTCAGGCTTCAAGTCGCGCTTTGCCGGCTTCCCGCTCGAAGTTGGGCGCCTGTCTCGACTTGTCACCGACAAGGAAGCCCGCGAAACCCGCGCCGCGATGGCCGATGGGCGGATGGACGTGGTGATCGGCACCCATGCCATCCTGTCCAAGTCCGTCAGCTTCAAGCGCCTCGGCCTCGTCATCGTCGACGAGGAACAGCGCTTTGGCGTGGGCCACAAGGAGAAACTGAAGCGGCTGCGCGCCGACGTCCACGTGCTGACGCTGACCGCCACGCCGATCCCGCGTACCTTGCAGATGGCGATGTCGGGCCTGCGCGAACTTTCCACCATACAGACCCCGCCGGTCGACCGACTGGCGGTGCGCACCTACGTCATGGAATGGGACGACATGGTGATGCGGGAAGCCCTGCTGCGCGAGCATCATCGCGGCGGGCAGAGCTTCATCGTCGTGCCCCGCATCGCCGACATGCCGGAACTGGAGGACTGGCTTCACCGTACCGTGCCCGAGATCAAGGCCGTGACCGCGCATGGCCAGATGAGCCCGAGCGAAGTCGAGGAACGGATGAGCGCGTTCTACGAGGGCAAGTACGAGGTGCTGCTCTCGACGACCATCGTCGAAAGCGGGCTCGATATCCCGAGCGCGAACACCATCATCATCCACCGCGCGGACCGCTTCGGACTTGCCCAGCTCTATCAGCTACGCGGGCGGGTGGGTCGGTCCAAGCTGCGTGCCTATGCCTATCTGACGACGCCCGCCGAAACGGCGCTATCCGAAGTAGCGCAGAAGCGGCTGAAGGTGCTGGGCGACCTCGATTCGCTGGGGGCCGGCTTTCAGCTTGCCAGCCACGATCTCGACATTCGCGGTGCGGGCAACCTCCTGGGCGACGAACAATCGGGCCATATCCGTGAGGTGGGCTTCGAACTTTACCAGTCTATGCTGGAGGACGCGATCCTTGCCGCCAAGGCGGGCGAAATCGGGCTGGAGCGCGATACGGCCGGGCCAAGCCCGCAGATCACGGTCGACGCGCCGATCATGATTCCTGAAGAGTACGTGCCCGATCTTGCCGTGCGCATGGCTCTCTATCGCCGCCTCAACGACGCGGACGACACCGCAGAGATCGAATCGCTGTCGGCCGAAATGATCGACCGCTTCGGGCCGCTACCCACGGCGACTGCCAACCTCATCACGCTGATCGGCATCAAGCACCAGGCGATCGAGGCGCACATCGCCAAGATCGACGTCGGCGCGAAGGGCACGCTGGTCACCTTCCACAACGATCATTTCCCCGATCCCGAAGGGCTGATCGCCTATGCCCAGCGGTTGGAGGGAACGATCAAGCTGCGCCCCGACAACAAGTTGGTAGTCTCCCGCGTGTGGAAGGATGCGAAGTCGCGCCTCAACGGGCTGATGCAGCTGACCAGGGGGCTGAGCGCCATCGCTCGCAAATCGGCCGCACCCCGCGAGCCGGTTACCCAATCGTAAGGCGATCCGGCGCATAAGCGCGCCATGGCCAGCCCTGCCCTCCCCGCCAGCCTCCACCGGCTGACGCCGCTTCGTGCCTTTGTGCTGCTGGCGCTGCTGGTGCTCGTCACCCAGCTCGGCGGGCTGGCACGCGAAATGATCGACTGGGACGAGACGACCTTCATCCTCATGGGCGCGGATGTCGCCAAGGGCCATTTGCCCTTCGCCCGGCAGTTCGACCTCAAGCCGCCAGGCATCTTTCTGCTGATCGGCGTGCTGACCGCCACCGTGGGCAAGAGCCTTGCCGCGATCCGTCTGCTTGGCGACGCCTGCCTGCTCTTGTCAGCGTTTCTGGCATACCGGATTGCCGCGCCGCGCACGGGCAAATGGCCCGCACTGGGCGGCGCGGCGCTGTTTCTGGCGATGGTCAGTCTTGATTTCGGTCAGCCCACTTATTCAGAACTTCCGGCCGCCGCCGCGCTGATGGGCGCGGCATGGCTGTTGGTGCGCGGACGGGTGACGCTTGCTTCCGCAGCCGGCGCGGGCTTCTGCATGGCGCTCGCCGTGCTGTGCCGCACCAACCTGGGCGTCGTGGCGCTGGCGGGGGGGCTTCTACTGCTGGGCGGTGCGTTGCTCCGCTCGCCGCGCGTCGAGCCGATGGCTTTCCTCGCCTACGGAGCGGGCGGGCTGGTCCCGCCAGCCGTGATGGTCGTGGTCTATGCCGCCGCCGGAGAGCTGAAAACCCTCCGCCTTGCCATGATCGACGTGCCGCTTGCCTATTCGGGGCAAAAGGCGATCGGGACCGTGCTTGCCGATCATGCCAGCCAGTTCTATCACACTGCCGCCAGCGCGCCGCTGATCTTCGTTCCGGCGACCTTGCTGATCGGTGCAGGAACGGCCCTGCTGGCATTGCAGCTTCGCGCAGCCAGTGAAGACCGTTGGTATCCCGCGGCGATCCTGACGCTGACCGGCGCGGTGCTTGTCTCGCTGCTGGCGGGAGGCGTCGCCTATCCGCATTACTGGCTGCAAGTGCTGCCGTTCTTGGGCGTCCTGGCAGCCCATGCGCTTTTCATCGCCGGGAGGAGCGCGCCTGCGTGGCTGGTCGCGGCGAGCGTGCTGGCACCCTGCGGCGCAGCCATTGCGCTGCGCGGGCCGGAGGCGGCCTCGGTCATGGTCAATGGGGCGGGGGCCGAGCGCGGCTTCGCGATGAAACAGGCGGCCGACTGGATCCGCCAGACCGGACCCGCAAAGCCCCGCGTCTGGGCGCTGCACAAACATCTGGTGCTCTGGTATCTTGACGCCGATCAGGTCTCGCGCGCTGGGGTCCATCCCAACAATCTCGCCCCCGGCCCGATCCTGCGCACGCTTACCGCCGAAGGCTATGTCGGCCCTGACGAACTTGGCCGGGTCATGGCGAGCAGACCGGACTATGTCGTCACGGATGCCAAGGGCGTCGGGCTCGACTGGGTGCGTGCTTCAGGCAAGCCGGTCGATGTCTGGCTCGCCGCGAACTACTCCGTGGCCAGGACGTTCGGCGACGTCATCATCTATCGCCGCACGGTATCAGGCCTTGGCAGCTAATCCTGCGAATTCGGCCGCGCTCATCGGCTGGGCCTTCAGGAAGCCCTGATAGAACGTGCAGCCCTCGGCCGCGATCATGTCGCGCTGGGCCTCGCTCTCGATCCCCTCGGCAATGACTTCCAGGTCAAGCGCGTGCGCCATCGCCATGATGGCGCGGAACACGGCCAGATCGCGCGGATCGTCGGCAATGCCGTCGACCATCGAGCGGTCGAGCTTGAGGTAGTGCAGTGGCAGCAGCTTGAGATAGCGGAAATTGCAGAACCCCGCCCCGAAATCATCGAGTGCGATGCGCACGCCGGCCGTTGTCAGTTCGCCCAGCATCGGCGCGGCGGCGGCGACATCGTGGAGCAGCGTCTGCTCGGTCACTTCAAGCGTCAGGCGGCCTGCCGGGAAGCGGGTTTCGTCCAGCATGGCAAGCAGCTGATCGCCGTAGGAGCCTGCCGAGAGGTCGGACGGTGTGACATTGAGCGAAAGCCGCAGCTGCGCCGGCCAGTCGCGGGAAAGCTCAAACGAACGGCGCGCAATATGGCGCGAGAGCGGCACCAGATGATCGCTCCGCTCGGCAATGGAGAACAGCGCGCCCGCGCCGATCCGGCCAAGCCGTGGGTGGCGCCAGCGGGCCAGCGCCTCGGCCCCGCTCAGCCGGTCGCCGGGTAGCGCGAACTGGGGCTGGAACACGACTTCGATCTCGTCGCGGTCGATTGCTTCGAGAAGGTCGGTCTCCATCTGCGCCGAAGTCGTCCCCGGCGGCACGATCTCGCCGTCGGCCCACGCAATGCGGCGGCCTTGCTGGCGCGTGAGCCGGGCCAGCGTCTGGCCCAGCCGGTCGATCACCGAATCGGGTTCCTCGCCGGCCAGCGCGCGCAGCAGGCCGATGCGGGGCGAGAGCCGCGCCATGCCCGACGGCGTCGGGATCGGCACCGCGATCCGGTCGGCAAGCTGGCCCGCGAAAAGCTGCCAGCGCTCGCGGCTAAATGCGCCGCAGGCCGCCAGCAGGAAATGCCCGCCGCTGATACGCGCCGCCATCCATGCCCCGTCAAGCTCGCTTCCAGCGAAGTGCGAAAGGCGCAGCGCGACTTCGACCAGAGCCGCGTCGCCTGCCGCCGGGCCGAACGCCGTGTTGACGGCATCGAAGCGCCGCAGACCAAGCTGGAGGACGTGAACCGAGGGCGATTGCCCCGCCGCGCTCGCCTGTGCCAGCCATTCGCCCAGCCGTGCGCGCACCGCGCCGAGCTCGGGCAGGCCAGTCAGCCGGTCGCGCGCCGCCGCGCCATCATCCCTTTCGGTTTCCACCATCCCGGTCGCTTTACGCCAAAGCCTTTGCCAAAGCGTCAACAACGCCTATCAGTCGCGGGCCATGGTACAGGACGTCAAGGACCCCGAAACGAACGAGGCCACGCGCAACAAGCGGCTGGCCGTCCTCGCCTCCGATGTGCCGGCGGCGCAGGATGCTCTGACGCATATACAGGGCCAGTACGATTGGGTCAGTCCCGAGGAGGCCGAGGCGCTGGTCGTCCTGGGGGGCGATGGCTTCATGCTGCACGTCCTGCACCAGATGCTCGATCATGGGCGCATCCTGCCGGTCTACGGGCTCAATTATGGCTCGGTCGGCTTCCTGATGAACAAGACGAAGAGCAGCCGCAGCATCGGCGAGCGCGTTTCGCGCGCCAAGCGGATCGGCGTGGCACCGCTGCGGATGACGGCGACCACCAATGCCGGCGACGAGCAGACCTTCTATGCCATCAACGAAGTCTCGCTGCTGCGCGAGACGCGGCAGACAGCCAAGCTCGAAGTCTTCGTCAACGGCAAGCGCCGCATGGCGGAACTATCGTGCGACGGCGTGCTGGTGGCCACGCCAGCCGGTTCCACGGCCTACAATCTTTCGGCCAACGGCCCGATCCTGCCGCTTGGCTCGGACATGCTGGCGCTCACCCCGATCAGCCCATTCCGCCCCCGGCGCTGGCGCGGCGCGATCCTGCCGGACCGTTCGGTGGTCGGTTTCCGCGTGCTCGAATCGGAAAAACGCCCCGTGGCGGTCGTCGCCGACCAAAAGGAAGTTCGCGATGTGCGCGAGGTCCGCATCTCGGTGGCCCGGGAACTCGAGCTGATGCTTCTGTTCGATCGCAATTCCAGCCTCGACGAGCGCATTTTTGCCGAGCAGTTCCAAGTCTGAGCGGACTCGGTTGCGGTTGAACGCGATTCCGGCAGCGTAGCGCTTGCATTGGTGGCTGGCATTGGTATAGGCGCAGCCCTGCCCGGCGATCACCGACTTTGGCCGGGTCGCTCCCCGATAGCTCAGCGGTAGAGCATTCGACTGTTAATCGAATGGCCGTAGGTTCGAATCCTACTCGGGGAGCCAGTTTTTTCTTCTTCGAATCAGAGACTTAAGCCTCAAACTGGCTTGTTCAGCCCTGCTGGGCGCGCCGGTATGGAGAGCGCCGCTACGATCTGCTCCAGCGTGTCGTCGATCGCGACCGCGAGGGACTCGCCACCGTTGTCGTCCGCCGCAGGAAGATCGTGCGTGACGAGGATGTTGAGGAACATGAAGTTGGCGGTCATGTGGCGCCGCTGCGCCGCCGCCGTGGGCAGGAAGGCAATCTGCTCGCGCAGCAGTGCGAGCGTCCTCGCGATATGTGGCGGTAGCTCGCCGCCGAAATCACCAAACGCGCTCCACCTGATCCGCTGGAGGTACTGGAACAGGAAGTTGGCATAGGAATGTGGCCCGCCCTGATCCTTCAGTTCGAGCTGCGGCAAGTAGATGATCTCAAGCAGGGTCCGCAAGTCGTCCAGCGCCCCCCTCGCCTCTGCCTCGGCGAGCATGCGAGCGCGGGTTTCCTCCATTTGCTGCATGCGGTGCATGAAGATTGCCTGCACCAGCGCCTCGCGCGTACCGAAATGATATTGCACGGCGAAATGGTTGCCCTGGCCTGCCTTGACCGCGATTTCCCGCATCGAAACGCCGTCGATGCCGCCGGCAGCGAACAAGGCCTCGGCCGCGAGGATGATCCGGACCTTGCTGTCATTCCCGGCAGCACTGGCGCCGCGCCGCTTTTTCTGCCCTGCTTGCGTGGCAGGGCGAATGCCCGGGGTCTCTTTCATGATCGGGTCGGACTTGCGAAGCCGCCCAGGAACAGCTCGCAAGCCTGGTCTGCGATCTCGTCCGGCCCCAGCTTACCAGGACGATACCAGCTTGAGCTTGAATCGAGCATGGCCAGCAGGAACTTGCGCACGACAGTTGCATCGAGCGCGCTTCGCGCTTGACCAGATCGCTGAGCGGCGAGGAGCAGGTCGCGCCAGTAGTTGTCGAAGCCGGTATAGGCGGCCAGCACGCGGCGCCTGATCTCGTCCGGCAAATCATTGAAAACACGCGTCACGGCCGAGGAATAATCATCCCCGACGACCAGAAAGCGAACATGCGCCCGCACTGCCGCCCTGAGCCGTTCCAGCGGATCGGCATCGGGGCCGAGAACTTCGACCTGAGTGACGATGTGCCGTGTGTTGCGGTATATGCCCTCAACAAGTACTGCCTCGACCAGTTCCTCCTTCGAGGTGAAGTGGTGGTAAAGGCTGGGCGCGAGCATCCCGGTCCGCTCGGCGATATCGCCAAGCTTGGCACCCGCGAGACCGCGATGGCGCAGCAGGTAGGCCGCTGAATCGAGAATGCGTTCGCGGGAGCTGACAGGCGTGTGCATGCCGGCCGCCTTAACCGATCGCGGCGCGATTGACATCCCCGGCTGCTCGTCCATGCCTAGCCTTCGTAGCTTGCGACGCGCAGCGCGCTGGTCGATGCGACGTCCCGGAATGAGAGTCTTCCCTTGACCTCGAGCCCGAACCCCTCGAGCGCGGCGAGCTTTGTCTTGCTGGAGGACAGCAGGATCATCTTGCCAACGCCAAGATCGAGCAGGATCTGCGCACCCACGCCATAATCTCGCGTCGCGAAGCTCTCGTGATAGGCCTTTCGGCCTCCATCGATGCGCCGAGACAGGGTGTGGGGATCGGGATCGCTCACGAAGACCGTCACTGCGGCGCCGTCGTAATCGGACATCGCCCGCAGCGCGAGCGGCACATAGTCGCGATAAGCCTTGCTCCAGCCCAGCAGATCGGCCGTGAGATCGATCTGGTGGACACGGACCAGCGTTTCCTCGCCCGGCTTTACATTGCCCTTGACGATGGCGATATGCTCGCCCCCGTCAATCAGGTTGCGATAGACGTGCGCGGTGAGCGGCGATTTGCAGTAATGGCTCTCGAACGGCGCCTGAGTGACCCGCTCGATAAGGCGCTCGGACTTGCGGCGATAGGCGATCAGATCGGCTATGGTGCCCACCTTGAGCCCGTGGCGCGCGGCGAAGAGCAGAAGCTCGGGTAGCCTCGCCATCGTCCCGTCGTCGTTCATGACCTCGCAGATCACGCCGGCCGGCGTAAGACCCGCCAGCCGGGAGACATCCACCGCCGCCTCGGTGTGACCGGCGCGGATCAGCACGCCGCCGTCGCGCGCGGTCAGCGGGAAAACGTGGCCCGGCGTCACCAGATCACCGGCCCCCTTTGTCTGGTCGACGGCCACGGCAATCGTGTGCGCCCGATCCTTCGCGGAAATGCCAGTGGTGACCCCCTCGCGCGCCTCGATCGAAACGGTGAAGGCCGTTCCGTGGCCCGACTGGTTCTGGCGCGTCATTGGCGCGAGTTTCAGCTGGGTCGCCCGCTCCTGGGTGATGGCAAGGCAGATCAGGCCGCGAGCGTGCGTTGCCATGAAGTTGATCTGCGCGGGCGTCGCGAACTGGGCTGGAATGATGACGTCGCCCTCGTTCTCGCGGTCGTCCGCGTCGACAAGGATATAGGGCCTGCCCTCGACAGCGTCCTGGATAATGTCTTCGATCGGTGAGATCGTCTGATCGGGCATCGTGGCAGTCCTTGCTGGCCGGGGCGTGCGGCGGCCGTCCTTGCGAAACAGCTCTGGGACGCGCGCCTTACGCCAATTGTCTTAGGGACCGCCGGGCCGGACGGTCAAGGGGTGCGCCTGGTGCCAAGGCGGTGCGGACAAATGTCCTTGTCAGATCGCCCTAAGAACCATTAGGCTGGAGGTCTGCGCCGCGTTGGGAGAGCCGCCGCGGACCAGACGGGAGTGAGACGCGATGATCGAAGGCCAGGGTTGGCGATGCCTGTGGGAAGCCAGGGCGATTCTCGGCGAAGGCACCGTCTGGGACGAGCGGGACGGTTGCATCTACTGGGTCGACATCGAGGACCCGGGCGTCCGCTGGTACGAACTGGCGACTGGTCAGACCGGGTGCTGGAAAACGGACAAGTGGATCAGCGCGCTTGCACCCAAGGCATCAGGCGGGTTCATTGCCTCGTGGTTCGGCGGAATTGCCGCAATCGATCCGCGCCGCGGCACGTTCCAGCCCCTCTTCCAGCCGGTTCCCGATCCGGCCAAGGCGCGGCTCAATGACGGCGCGGTCGATCGCAATGGCCGTTACTGGACGGGTTCGTGCGATTCGGCCCAGTGGGACGACACCACGACGGCCGACGACAAGGAAGCCACGCTCGGCCAGATGGATTCGCGCAGCACCGGCGAGCTTTACCGGATCGATGCGGATGGCAGCTTCACCACCCAGGAGCGTGACATCGTGACTGAAAACGGTCCCGCCTTCAGCCCTGACGGCAAAACCGCGTACATGAACGATTCGTTGCCGCAGGTGACTTGGGCCTACGATCTCGACGCGGCGGGCAACTTGTCGAATCGCCGCGAATTTCTCCGATTCAAGCCGGAGGACGGTTATCCCGATGGCATGGCCGTCGACAAGGAAGGCCACATCTGGATGGCCTTCTACGAAAGCTGGACGATCCGCCGCTTCGCCCCGGACGGCACTCTCTCGGACGAACGCCAGCTGCCAGTCATGCGCGGGCTGCGTCCTGCATTCGGCGGAACCGACTTCTCCCGCCTGTTCCTGATCACGGGCTCGCAGGCGTACAGTGCGGAACGCTTCGCGCAGGAGCCGCTTGCCGGAGGCCTGTTCGAAGTCCTCGACCTGCCTGCGCCGGGCTTGCCGACCCTGCCTTACGCCGGATAAGTCTGGGTCCCAGTCGAGGCCACAGGCGGTAAGGACCGGCATTTTCGAGACGACCCAGACCAGCGGGACTTTGTGCACCGCGGCAACGATGTCCAACTCATAGCTCGGCCTAGATCCGTGCCCTCACACCATCCTCCAATCAGCGCGTTATCAGGCCTTTCGCCCGATTGCCTTTTCCCGCTTGTGATCGGCAAAATCACGGTTCGCCCAGTGCGGATAAGTCATCGGCAGGGCGGTCAGGGCATCGAGCTCGGCAAGTTGGGCCGCATCGAGCAACTGCGCGGATGCGCCAAGCGTATCGGCAAACTGCTCGGGCTTGCTTGCCCCAAGCAGGACCGAGGCGACACCCTGCTTTGACAGCAACCAGGAAATCGCCACGCGGGCCGGCGTCGAACCGATATCCTTCGCGATCCGGAGCACCGCATCGATGACGGGCTCTGCCCTCGCGCGGTCGATGCCCATCGCGTCATAGCGCGACAGCCGCCCGCTCGGATCGTCGCCATCGCGATAGCGCCCGGTCAGCAGGCCCGCGGCAAGCGGACTCCAGACCGTGACGCCGATGCCGTGTTCGGCGGCGCAAGGCAGGAGCTCGGCTTCCACGTCGCGGCCGAGCAGGCTGTAATAAAGCTCGGCAGCCACGAGCGGCCGGTAGCCGCGCGCGCGCTGCCGTTCCATCGCCGTGGCGGCGCGCCATGCGGGCCAGTTCGAGAAGCCGGAGTAGCGGATCTTCCCGTCGCGGACGAGCTGCTCGAACGCTTCAAGGACTTCGTCCTGCGGCGTGAGCGCGTCGTCGACATGCGCGAGATAGAGATCGATCCAGTCCGTACCCAGCCGCCTCAGGCTGGCCTCACACGAGGCGATGACGTGCCGCCGCGAGAGGCCGGCGTTCATCAGGCTGCGGTCCATCCTGAGGCCAACCTTGGTGCCGATCACCGCATCGCCGCGCCGCTTGCCAAGGGCCGCTCCCAGCATTTCTTCCGAAGCGCCGCCGGCATAGACATCAGCGGTGTTGAAGTAGTTGATGCCCGCGTCGAACGCCTGCGCGACGAGCGAATTGGCCTGAGACTGCTCAACCGTGGCGATGATGCTGAGCGGACTGTCGCTGCCCTTGCCGAATGTCATGACCCCGAACGCGAGCCGCGAGACGATAAGGCCCGATGCCCCCAGTGCCCTGTATTCCATCGCCTGCGCCCTTTTGTCGTTTGTGCTCGCGAAGACTATTCCGGCATGTCCTCGGGCGCGAGCGGACGCAGCGGCGTTGTCGGCGGGCTGCGATATTCGGCGATGGCTGCCTTGAGCCCGATCTCGTTGGCGCGGCGCTTGACCGCGATGACATTGGGCGAGAGGTGGAGCAGCGCGTCAATCTCTGCGACGCAGGCCGATGCAGCGCGGAAACCCTGTGCCTCGCTCGCCTTATTGATCGACATCTTCTTCATTGTCAGCACGTCGGGCGGCGTCTTGGCGATCCGCGCCGCCAGCCCCTCGACACTGGCGATGAGGTCTTCGGCGGGGACCGCGTGGTTGGCCCAGCCCCATTCGACAGCCGTCTTGCCGTCAATTGTGTTGCCCGGCACGAACGACATTTCCTTCGCGCGCTTGGGCCCGACCAATGGCGACCAGAGCGGCGCGATATAGCCGCCGCCCATCGGAATCGTCGGCTCGCCGATCCGGGCATCCTCGGTAACGACCGTGATGTCGGCATAGACGCAGATTTGCGTGGAACCGGCCATGCAATAGCCATGCACCGCAGCGATGACAGGCTTGGGGTGATCCCATATCGCCATCCATGCGGCGAGATTGCGGGCAAGCCGGGCGCGGTCGGCAACCGGATCGACCACATCGATGTTGAGCTTGCCGACCTGGCCGACGTCATAGCCGGCGCCAAAGCCCTTGCCTTCGCCGCGGATACCGATGACCGGCGCTCCTTCGTCGCGAAGGCGTTCGAGGATCTGCGAGAATTCGGCGATCAGTTCCGACGACAGGGCATTGGCCGCATCGGGGCGATTGAGCACAATCCAGCTGATGAACGACTTATGTTCGACGCGAATGGTGTTGTAGTCCCACGTGCCCGCCATTACCCTGATCTCCCGATTTTGTGCCTCAGCCGGGTTAGCCCCGTTTACCCTGCTTTACATTACATGCGTAACGAGCCTGACTGGCGCGGAGCGGAATGCCCACGGCCAGCCAGTTTCTTAAGTGCGCTCGCGCCGCCCGATCGGCAGATCAGCCCGCGCGCGGGCTGAGCCGCGGCGCGACTTCCTTGGCGATCAGGTTCAGCGAGTGGAACCATGGTGCGGGATCGTCGTAGTAATCGTGCGATTCGACCTGGATCGTGCCGAAGCCGCCCCCAGAAACGTCGAACAGCGCCTCCATCTTCTCGACAACCGTATCGGGGGATCCGACGATGAACACCTTGTCGACGAGGAACTCCAGATCGGCGTCCTCGACGCTGACGCCGTAATCCCGGGCAAAGCCGTCCATCATGCCAAAGCGCTTCCAGATCGGGATCAGGTAACGATTGAAGGCATAACCGATGGGACCTTCCATCACGAGACGCTTGGCTTCGGCATCGGTATCCGCCGCGAAGACCGTATGCGAAACCGAGTGGCGGCGGCGATCAGGCGTGAAGCCGGCCGCGATGTTTGCCTCGGAATAGGTCTCCCAGTGCTTCTTGAGCGCGTCGG
>JBEIPK010000016.1:0-43535 GCA_040377095.1 Novosphingobium sp. | reverse complement strand
GCGGCGGCGGCGGCGGGGGCGGCGGCGGCAGCGGATCCGAACGATCGCCCGCGAACTTGAAGCCCACCGTCACGCCGTAGGTCGCCGGACGACCGGTGAGGCGCGCGGAGGAATCCGACGAGGGGATAACGGCCGTCCAGTAGTACTTGTTGAAGACGTTCTTGCCCCAGAGCATCACGCGCCATGCGCCGTCAGGACCTTCGTATCCGAGACGAGCATCGACCGTGGCGTAACCCTTGATCGTGTAAGGATTGGGGCCGACGCCGTCAGCGATGCGATAGCGACGGCCGGGACCAAGCGGCAGAGTCGTGTCATCACCGGCGATCGCCGCGCTCTGATTGGTGCGCGCGCTGACAGTGAAGCCAAAGAACGGCGCGCTGCCATCTGCCATCTCGTGCCGGTAGTCGACGTTGACCGAACCGGCCCACTTCGGCGTGTAGGGCAGGCGCACGCCGGCCATGTTCTCGACGTTGGCGGTCAGACCGGAAGAGTCGAAGTTGCCGGGGCGGGAGTCGAAGTCGTTGTCGACGCCGCCGAAGATGTCATAGCCGGTGAAGCGCTGGATCTTCGTGTTCAGGTAGGTGACCGCACCGCTGATCGTCAAACCGCGGGTCGGACGTACGGTGACATCCGCCTCGAAGCCGTAGATCCGCGACTTGGGCACGTTGACCAGCGTGTCGAGCGTACCAAAGATCAGGTCGAACAGCTTGCCCTTAACCTGCTTGTCCCGATAATCCATATAGAAGCCCGCAGCGTTGAGCTGCACCGCCCCATCCGCGAGACCGGCCTTGAAACCAGCCTCGTAGGCCGTCACCTTTTCTTGGGTCACCGGCAGCAGCGAGGTATATGCCGCAGCGGCGAGCGCCGGGAAGCTGCCTGCCTTGAAGCCGCGCGAGACGTTGGCATAGAGCAGAATGTCGTCGGTCGCCTTGTAGTCGACACCGAAGCGCCAGGACACGTTCTCCTGCGCGAGCTTCGCCCGGAACGGGATGCCCGGCGCGCCAAGCCCCAGATTGCCCCACTGCGTCGGCGAGATGACCGTGATGTCGCCGGGAATGGCGTCGAGCGCGGCAGGTCCGGTCCCGAAGTTGTTCAGCGTGTAGCAGTCCCCCGGCCCGATCGGATCGAAGACGTTTCCGCCCAGCGCCCCGCCAAGGATGTTGAACAGCTTGTCGACGTTACCGTTTGTGTCCGTGTAGCCGCAGTTGAAGACCTTGTTCTTAGAGTCGGTGTAGCGGCCGGCAGCCCTCACAGTAAGTCGATCGGTGACATCGAACTCAAGGTTTCCGAACACGGCCTTATTCTCGATGTTCTGCTTCAGCAGGTCGCCGGAATGATTGATGTAGACGTTCGGCGCATAATAGTTCGAGTTGGCGAAGTAGCGAAGGACCTGGTCCTCCAGCGTCTTGCTCTTCTCATAGTTGGCGCCGATCACCCAGCGGATTGCATTAGTCGGGTCGTTGGCCAGGCGGAGCTCCTGGTTGAACGTCTTAATCGATCCGATAGCCTGCTGGATGTCGAAGCCCACGAGCTTCATGCCGTCACCGTCGAAGCGGCTGTCCTGCGTGAACTTGGCATAGGACGTGAGCGAAGTGAGAGTGAGAGATCCGATTTCGATATCGGCCCGGCCGGCCACCTGCCAAAAATCGCGATTGTTTTTTGGACTGAAGTCCGTGCAAGACGCCAAGGCAGGATCAGAAATACCACCCGCATTTGCCAAGGAGGTGTTCGGATCGAGCTCGCAGTTGCTCCAGTCCGCGGTGCGTGCATTCAGGGTCGGGAAGGGCACGGTCATCTGACCCGAGGCACCGCCGGCGACGTAGGGGGGCGAATAGGCGTTGCGCAGGGCATCGACGAGAGGCGGGGCATCGTTTGCGCGATTACCGCCCACACCCTGCTGTTCATGAACGGCGATAAGCTGCTGGGCTTGCGGGTCGGACTTGTCCCTCCAGCCGTTGGCAGTGAAACGCAGGCTGACTGCATCGCTGGGCTTTACGTCAACGGTCAGGCGGCCGGCCAGGTAGGATTCCTTGCCGTTGGTCAGGTCCTGCGTGGCCGACTTCTGCCAGTCGTCCGACTCCTTGCCGGTGACGGCCAAGCGGAAGCCCGCCACGTCGGAAAGGGGACCACTGATGAAAAGGTTGCCTTCGATCGTATTGAACCGGCCATAGGTGATGTCGCCGCCGGCCTGGAGCGTGTCCGTCGGCCCGGCAGCAATGTAGTTGATCGCGCCGCCGGTCGAGTTCTGGCCGAACAGTGTACCCTGCGGACCCTTCAGGACTTCAATGCGCTCAAGATCGTAGGCGGAGTGCGATGCCATCACAGGGAACGGCAGCGGGACCTGGTCCACATAGACGCTGACCGCTGGATAGACGCCGATCGAGCTCTCGTTGAAGCCGATGCCGCGCAGCGTGAAGATCGGCGTGTTGTTGGTGGAAGGCGTGTAGATCAGGCCCGGCGCGATCGAGGCGACGTCCTCCAGCGAGGCAACGCGGCGGTTCTGCAGCGCTTCCGAGCCGATGGCCGTGATGGTCAGACCGACGTCGTTGAGGTTTTCCTCGCGCTTGTTCGCGGTCACGATGATGTCGTTCGACACCTCGGCTTCATCGGACGACTGCGCGTACGCCGGTTGCGCTGCGGCGAGAATCGCCAGCAGCGAACTGCACGCAAGCATCCTGGATCCGGTCTTCATAGATTACCCTCCCTGTATATGCGGATCGTTCGACGTTCCGCGAGCATTTTTCCCGATGAATTCTTGGTAAAAGGACGGGCGTGGAAGTCAACCTGAAACAGGTGAAATCCTTGTGCAACACACGCTGCCCTCACCAAATCATCGCGGAACAAACATCTATGTACATGTTTGCAAACGACGTTTTTGGAAAGTGCAAATTGACCTTTGCGTTTTTCTTAGACGCATTTTCCAAGGGTTGTGGCTTTGCTGCACCACTCCCCCTGACGCGGGCGCTCGAAAAAAGCGGGGCGACTTTACCGAAAAAGATTCGACTTGGGCAAGCCGCTCGGCAATCATCCGCGCCAATCGAAGGCCACCCTGGAGAACTATGTGACTGTCAGCCTGTCCGATCCCCTGACCCTGCCGTGCGGGGTTTCCCTTGCGAATCGCATCGCCAAGGCCGCGATGACCGAGGGGCTTGCCACGATCGAAGGCGTCACGACTGACCGCAACGTGCGGCTTTATGAACAATGGAGCTGCAGCGGCGCGGGGATGCTGCTGACCGGCAATGTCCTGATCGACCACCGGTTTCTCGAGCGGCCCCGCAACGTCATTGTAGAGCGCGGCTGCGATCTCGGCCTTTTGCGCGAGGTTGCCTCGGCCGCCACGGCGCACGGGTCGCAGTGCTGGGTGCAGGTCAACCATCCCGGCCGCCAGGCCGGGCTTGCGTGTGAACAGAAGGTGGGCCCATCGGCGGTTCCGGTCCATACCGGCAGTACGGAGATGACCCGCGCGCTCAGCGGCGCAGAAATCCTCGACATCGTCGATCGCTTCGCCTTCGTGGCCGAAACCCTGCGCGAGTGCGGCTTCAACGGCGTGCAGGTCCATGCCGCGCACGGCTATCTCAATTCCCAGTTCCTCTCGCCGCTGACCAATCTGCGCGACGACGAATGGGGCGGGCCGCTCGAAAACAGGGCGCGGTTGCTGCTGTCGACAGTGGATGCCGTGCGCAAGGCGGTCGGTCCCGACTTCCCGGTTTCAGTCAAGCTCAACTCCGCAGACTTCCAGAAAGGTGGCTTTTCCGAGGATGAATCGCTCACGGTGATCGGCTGGCTTGAGCAGGCCGGGATCGACCTGCTGGAGATTTCAGGCGGCAATTACGAATCGATGGAGATGGTCGGCGCGAGCAACGCCGGCTCGCCCCAACCCGAACGCCGCGCAAGCACGATCGAACGCGAGGCTTATTTCATGACCTTCGCCGACCGCATCAGGCCGCACACGCGCCTGCCGCTGATGGTGACGGGCGGCTTCCGCAAGCGGAGCGCGATGGACGCTGCGCTCGCATCGGGGGCGCTCGACGTCGTCGGCATCGCCCGGCCGTTCTGTGCCGATCCGCTGCTGGCGAAGGGGCTGCTTGACGGCTCGATTCCCGAAGCCCCCTTTCCCGACCGCGCACCGCGCATCCCGCGCGAGGCGATGCCGGAGGCCGACGATGCCACGCATGTCGTTGCCCAAATCCAGAGCGGCGTGTGTTACAACTACAACCGCATCCGCGACATCGCGGACGGAACCACGACGGCCAGCGAAACCGACTGGCTGCACAACCTGCGCAACCACGAGGCCGTCGAGGCCGAAGGCGCCGCTGCGTATCACGCCCGATTCGGGTGAAACGGTCACGGCGCCCGGCGAAGTCCGCGGGGGCATAAGACGAACGTTCATTTCCCAGTCAGCAGGAGCCGCATGATGGCCAGCATGGAACACGATCGCGCCATTGCATTGTTCAAGGAAACCATTCCCGGCGTTGACGATCCGATTTCCGAATGGCGCAGGTTGTTCGACAAGATGCTCGGCGGATTTCCACTCCCAGCCGAAGCCGCGATCGAGCCAGTCGATGCGGATGGGGTGCCTTGCCTCAAGATCACAATGCCGGGTGCGGACCCCGAAAAGCTCGTCATTCACTACCACAGCGGCGGCTATGTCATGGGTTCGGCGCAGGGCTACCGCGAGTTCGGATGCCGGCTCTCGGCAGCGTGCGGGGCGAGCGTGCTTCTGCCCGATTACCGACTGGCACCCGATTATCCCTACCCCGCCGCTGCGGACGATGGCCTCACGGTCTATAAATGGGCAGCGCGAATCTGGTCGCCCTCCAGCATCGTCGTGAGCGGGGATTCCGCCGGTGGCGGGCTTTGCATCGTGACCCTGATGGGAATTCGCGATGAGGGCATGCCAATGCCGGCTGGCGGCGTTGCCATATCCCCGCTCCTCGACCTTGCCGGCGAGGGAGAATCCTGCGACACCAATGCTGCCACCGATCCGCTGATCCACCGCGAGATGATCGTCGGCATGGGCAAGGTCTACGTCGGCGAGATCGATCCGCATGAGCATCCGCGCGCCTCGCCCCTGTGGGGCAACCACCATGGCCTGCCGCCGATGTTCCTTACCGCAAGCAACTCGGAAGTGCTGCGCGACGATGTCGTGCGCCTTGCGGCCAGCGTGAAGGCGGCGGGGGGATCGGCCGTGACAAGCTATCCGGACGAAATGGTCCACATTTGGACGATCTTCCCGTTCCTGCCCGAGGCCGAGGCAAGCATGGCAGAAATCGGCGCCTTCGTGCGGAAGCGGCTGGGCGGTGAGTCCGCTTGACGGCCAGGGACGCGCGTGGCCTCAGTGCACCTCGTTCAGGAACCGGATCAGCGCGTCGTTGACTTCCGCCGGGCGCTCCTGCTGGATCCAGTGCCCGGCGCCCGCCAGCAGGACCTCCATGCGCAGGTCTGCGCAGAGCTTGCGGCTCTCCTCCACGACGTCATTGAACATGGCGAGCACGATCTCGCGGTCGCCTAAAAGAACGCCCGCCGGCTGCTGCACGATCTGGCTGGGCAAGGCAGTCGCCTGCGCTGCATTGGCGGCAAGCGTGCGGTACCAGCATAGTGGACCGAAAAAGCCGTTCTCGGCAAACGCGGCAGCGTAAATCTCAAGTTCCTCGTCGCTCATGAACGAGAGCGGGCCTGGCGGCGGTTCGGCCAGACCGTCGAGCAGGGTCGACGAGCGGGGGCGCGGCTTCATCCAGTCGAAAAGGGGAGCATCGCCCGACAGCGAATAGAAGATTTTCTTGAGCGCAGCGCGCGGGTCGCGGCCCAGTTCAGCCTCTCCGACGCCGATGTCCTGAAAATAGCGCATGTAATAGAAGCTGTCGGGGAAGGCCCCATCGATCGCTTCAAGAGAAGGCGCATTGTCGCCAAGGTAGTGCGGCACGCTCAGCGAAAATATGGCCCGGACCTGCTCGGGCAGGCGCAGCGCGCATCGCCATGCGACCGGCGATCCCCAGTCATGCCCGACGGCAACCCATGTTTCGTGCCCCAGCGCGCGGGCAATCGCCGCCATGTCGTCGACGTGGTGGTCGGTCGAATAAAGCGACGGGTCCTCGGGCTTGGACGACCCTCCATAGCCGCGCATGTCCGGCACGGCGACCGTGTATCCCGCTTCGACCACGGGGCCGATCTGGTGACGGTAGGACCATGAAAGTTCGGGCCAGCCGTGCATCATGATGACCAGCGGCCCGCTTCCCGCAACCTGCACGGAAAGTCGGACATCGCCCGACTGCACCACACGCCGTTCTCCGATCATTTGCATCGTCCGCCGTTCCCCATGATGTGAGCCTTGACGGACACGCATTAGCATAGTCATTATCAAATCTGAAAAAAGATCGGATTCCATGACACCGCCTTCCCCTAAGGAGTAACCGGTTGGACATCCGGGCCGGTTTGGCGGTAGCTGGCAGAGGAGGGTTGGATGCCAGCAAGAACACCAGTCGTAGCCCGAATTCTGGCGGCTTTGCTGCTGCTGATCGGCATCGTGATTGCCCTGGGCGGCATCAAGCTGCTCACACTCGGGGGCGCGCGATATTACCTTGCCGGGGGCCTTGCCGTTGCCGGACGGCAGTTCGTGGTCGTTGCGGCGGGCGGGCACATCAACCTTCAATCGACGCCGCTCAGCGACACATTCGTCGCCTTCGCGCTTCCGGAGACCAAGTAATGACGTCCGATCAAGACTTGATGCCAGCTCACAGCATGGTCCGCGATCCGCTCGCCATAAGCGAGCTGTTCATCGCCCAGTCCGAGAGCGAGGACGAGCGCCTGTGGATCCCGGTCAGCCCGATCACGGCGTTCCGGCCGCTGTTCCTGTCGGTCTCGCAAGGCTACTGGATCGCACTGACCCGCGTGCGCGGTCACGGAGTCATTTCGCGGCACCGCCATCCCGGGCTGGTCCACGGCCTGACGCTCAAAGGCCGCTGGCGCTATCTTGAGCACGACTGGGTATCCCAGCCGGGCAGCTACATCTTCGAGCCGCCAGGCGATGTCCATACGCTGGTGGTCGAGGAAGGGCACGGCGAGATGCTGACTATGTTCCAGATCCACGGAGCGATGGTCTACCTCGACGAGAACAACGCCGTGACGAGCGTCGACGACGTCTTCACGCGCATAGAACAATGCCGCGCACATTTCGCGTCGGTCGGGCTGGGAGCCGATTATGTCGATCAATTTGTCCGCTAAGCCGCATTTGTCGAGATTGGCTGCGCTTGGGCTGGCCGCGCTCGCTTCAGGATCGCTCGCCAGCATGGCGAGGGGCGAGGATGCTGCTCCTGCGGGCCGCACCGATTATATCGCCAACTGCGCGGGCTGTCATGGCGAGGCCCTGACCGGTCAGTTCGGAGCGCCGCTGACAGGGCCGGCCTTCACGCAGAAATGGTCCGGCAAGCACGCAGAACTGCGCGCCTATATCGCCCGCTCGATGCCGCCATCGGATCCGGGCGGCCTGCCCGCGCAGACCTATGACGCCATCACGCACTATCTGCTTGCCGCGAACGGCATGAGTGGCGCTGCGCCGGCGGCAGCGACCCCGACGCGCACGGTCAGCGAAATCCCCGGCCCCATGCCGCAGGTGCTCGAATCGGTCGACAACCGCGATGCGCCCTATCATGCCGCCATCGCGCGCCGCGCCGCGCGCCTTGCCGCGCTCTCGCCCGTAACCGACACGATGCTGCGCGATCCGCCTCCCGGGGACTGGCTGACCTATCGCCGCACCGAGGATTCGCAAGGATCAAGCCCGCTTGCCCGAATCGACCGGACCAATGCGCACAAGCTGACTCTCGCCTGGGCCAGCGCGCTCGCGCCCGGAACCAACGGCATCACCCCGCTGGTCCATGACGGCGTGATCTTCGTCAATTCGAGCGGTACGGTCACCGCCAGCAACGCCGCGACTGGCGAACCGCTGTGGACGTTCTCGCGGCCGGTCGAAACCGTGATGGTGGGGCCGCCGGTCAGCCAGCCAGCCGGAATGGCGCTTTCGGGCGAGACCCTGTTCGTGCCGACCAATGACCTGCACATGCTGGCGCTGGACATGCGGAGCGGAAAGCTCCTGTGGGACAAGCAGGTCCCAGGCTTTCACAAGACGATGAAGATGTCAGCCGCGCCGCTGATCGTGGGCGGCAAGGTGATTCAGGGCGTGTCCGGCTGTGCCGGCGGCGGCGAGCCGGGCGGCTGCTTCATCGTCGCTCTCGACGCGGCAACGGGGCGCGAGCTGTGGCGCGTCAACACGCTGCAACGCCCGGGAACGAAAGCGGACAGCTGGAACAACGCCCCGCTTGAGAAGCGCTTCGGCGGATCGGTCTGGGCGACCGGCAGTTATGACCGCGAGACAGGCCTCGTCTATTTCGGCGCGAGCCAGACCTATCACGTCACGCCCCTTCTTCAACCGAAGCCGAAGTCCAAGGCCGCGGCTTCAGCGCTCTATACCAACAGCACGCTGGCGATCGATCCGGCGAACGGCCGCGTTGTATGGTTCTACCAGCACCTGCCACGTGACATCTGGGACCTCGACTTCGCGTTCGAGCGGACGCTGGCGACCATGAACCTTGGCGGCAAGACGCGGCGCGTGGTCATGACCATGGGCAAGACGGGCCTGCTGGATGTGCTCGACGCCCGCACCGGCCAGTACCTCGCTACCCGCGACATGGGCCTTCAGGATCTCGTCACGGCCATCGATCCGCGCACGGGGGCCAAGACCATCAATCCCGCTTTCGAACCCGAACCCGGGAAGCCGGTGCTCGTCTGCCCCCATGCGGTCGGCGCGCGCAACCGGCCGGCAACCTCGTACGATGCGTCATCGGGCCTGCTCTACATCGGGCTGTTCAAGGGCTGCATGTCTCATCTCTGGACGCCGGGGCTGGAGTTCGACGTCAACTGGGGGATGCAGCTACCCAAGAACCCGAACGGCAACTTCGGGCAGGTGGTTGCGCTCGACGTCGCGACCGGCAAGACCCGCTGGGTGCGTGAGCATCGGGCCTCAAGCACCAGCGCCGCCCTGACGACAGCCGGCGGCCTGCTGTTCGAGGGCGGCCGCGACTTTGCCTTCCGCGCGTCAGACAGTGCGAGCGGCGAAGTGCTGTGGCAGACCACGCTGAGCAATTCGCCCAGCGCGGCGCCGGTCACCTACCTGGCTGACGGCGAGCAATATGTCGCGGTGACGACCGGCGGCGGCAATCCGCACGAATTCACCGTCAGCCTGCTGACACCCGAGATCGAACCGGTACGTGGCGGCACGATGCTCTGGGTCTTCAAGGTGGGCAAATAGCCGGTGAGAGTTCTCGTCTTCGGCGGCAACCGTTACATCGGGCGCAACCTCGTGGCAGAACTGGCCGAGGCGGGTCACGATGTCACGGTCTTTAACAGCCACGAGACCGAACTTCCCGAGGGCGTGCGCCGCCTGCATGGCAACCGGCACGAACCCGGCGTGCTGGAAGCCGTCCTTGGCCCGCACCGCGACAGTTTCGACGCGGTGTTCGACAACACCTCGTACAATCCAGACCACCTCGTTCCGGTGGTCGATCTGTTTCGCGGCCGGGTGCGGCACTTCGTCTTTACCGCATCGATTGCGGTCTACCCATGGTCGGATGTCCTGCCGGTCAGCGAGAGCGATCCGGTGTCGCAAGCTCCGGACCCCGACGGTTACGGCCCCTACGGCCACGACAAGGTCCGGTGCGAAGCCCTGCTTGCCGCCGAGCGCGCCCAAAACGGGCTTCCCTTCACGATCATGCGCGTCAGTCACAGCCTCGGCCCGCAAAGCCCGCTGGTGACGCGTGAACCCGGCACCTTCCGCCGCATCGAGCTGGGGCGGCCGCTGCTCTTGGCCGGGCGCAGCGATGCCATCGTCCACTTCATCCATGTCCGCGATGCCGCCTCTGCGCTTGTCGCGGTGCTGGGCAAGGATCATGCGGCCGGACAGGCTTACAATGTCGCGGGCTCCGACTACTGCAGCATTGCCGGCTACATGCGGCTGCTGGCCGAGGCGGCGGGCCGCGAGGCACGGATCATCCAGATGCCGCCCGGCCTGCCGGGGCATATGCGCTCACCGGTTGGCCACTGGCTGGAGGCACGGCACGGCAGCATGATCTTCTCGACTGAGGCAGTCCGCCGCGATCTGGGCTGGGAACCGCGCTTCAACCTGCGCAGCGGTCTTGCCGATTCGTGGCGCTGGTTCGACGAAGAGGGGCGGGATCGCTATACCTACGATTTCTCCGCCGATGACGAGATCCTGGCCGAGCTTGAACGGCGCGGCCACAATGGTTCGGCCGAGGCGTCTCCTTCGGACGGGGTGCGGATCTTCGCGGTCAGTCCCTGAGGCTGCAAGGCCTTCAGAAATTGGCGGACGCGATGCGGCGGTTCTCGACCGAATCGCGCAGCAACGCCCAGATCGCATTCTCCAGTGATTTCGCCTCATCATCCGCGCGCTTTTCGAGCGCGATGTGCAGGTCGATGAGCTTGAAGCGCAGCGCCTCGTTCGCCGCCTCGAGCGCGCTCACCCTGAGGTCGCCGTCGTCCGCAGGGACGTCTGCCACCTTGCCCCGCGCCAGAAGCGCCCTCAAGGCCGCGTTCTCGGCGACGAGCCGGGCGGCCGCCCGGTCCCATTCCTGCGCCACCATATCGAACATGTTGGCCATCATGCCCGCATTGCCAGCGCGAAAGCCGGTCAGCTCAGGCGCGATGTCGTTTCGCAGCAGGCCCGCGAAATTGGCGACCGATCGTGCAACGCCGGGTTTCATAGCTTCCCCATCAGTTCGAGAATCGCGCGGTCCTGCGCATTGCGCAGCCACCAGGCGGCATAGGCGTGGATGACCTGCGGATCGTCGCTCGCGTTCCATGCAGCGACGCCGGCGTTCCAGATCGCCTGCCCCTTGATGCACACGAGGAGTTCCCACCATTTCAGCGCGTGCGCATCGATGTCCATGCCGCTCGCCCCCTGCCAGATGCGCAGTGCATCCTCCCGCGGGGCAAGGCCGCTGCGCCGCTCGTCCTTGCCGAAGGAGAACACGCGCGACATGCTCCACGCCAGATCCTCGAGCGGATCGCCGAGGTGCGCCATTTCCCAGTCAAGTACCGCGACAAGGTCACCGGCGTCATCATATAGGAAGTTGCCTGCCCGGAAATCGCCGTGGACCACGGCCAGCTTCGTTGCGGGCGGCGGCGGATTGCGGCGCATCCAGCGGATCGCGGCGCGCACGATCGGCTCTGCTCCCACGTCCGCCTTGTCGAGAGTCGCCTCCCAGTAATCAAGCTCCTGCATCGCCGTGGTCTCGGGGGTCGAGGGGACCATGAAGGCGACGTCGAGATTTTCGACAGGCAGCGCGGCAAGATGGCCCATCGCGGTCCACATACCCTCGGCCAGGCGCGGCAGGCGGTCTTTCCATTCGGGCAGCTGGACCTGGTACTCGCTGTTGTGGAAGCCGCGCAGATCCTCTGCGAGCGAGATCGCACCGTCGAAATGCGAGGCGTCCTCTTCCAGCAGCACCATGCGCGGCACCGGGATGCCATGGCCGTAAACCGCCTTGTAGGCGTTGAATTCGTGCCGGCGATCGCTGTCGACATTGCTTTCGGGAGGGTCACGCCGCAGGATCAGCTTCTCGGCGTGGGGGCCAGCCGCGTCCTCGTATGCCAAGTCGAGCCGAAACGTCTCGCGCGAGGCGCCCATTGGCAGCCGGTGCAGGTTGGTTACCGCCACATTGCGCCACTCGGGCATGCGCGCGGCGAGGTAGCTGGTCAGCGATTCGTCGGTGATGGGTCTCATGCCTCTTCCCTGACCTCATTCAAACAGCAGGCCGGCAGGCCCGACGCTTTGTGCGCGCGTAGCCCCTCCGCCGGAATAACGATAGCCAAGCCCCGCGTTTCTTCAAACGATTTCGTCAGACCGATCCCGACCGCTGGTTGAGACCTCAGCGGCGGCGGAAACGGAAATACCAGACCTCGTGGCTAAGCCGCCGGGCCTTCGCCTCATAGCGGGTTTCAGGCCATCCGCCCGGACGACGCGTGAATTCCTCCGGCTTTTCGCAGAGCCAGTCGAACAGGTCCCGGTGACGGCGCATGATCATCAGCGCATGGCGCAGGTACACCGGATGATCGGTGCCGAAGCGGAACTCACCGCCTGGCCTGAGCTTCGATGCGATCAGCTTGACCGGGCCGTCGTTCATCATCCTCCGCTTGGCGTGCCGCGCCTTGGGCCATGGATCGGGATGAAGCAGGTAGACGAAGGAGAGCGCGCCGTCAGGCACGCGAGACAGCACCTCGAGCGCATCGCCATGATGCAGGCGGACATTGCCGAGAGGGACACGCGCGCCGCCATCACCATCGATGTGGACCAGAGCCTGCGCCACCCCGTTTAGGAACGGCTCCGCGCCGATGAAGCCGTGATCGGGGAGCATGTCGGCTCGTGCCGCCATGTGTTCGCCGCCGCCGAAGCCGATCTCGAAGTGCAGCGGGCAGTCCCGTCCGAACAGGCGTTCGGCTGTGATCGGCCCCTCCGCCGGCACGGCAATGCGCGGCAAAAGCGTTTCGACCAGCCCCTGCTGCCCGGCGCGCAGCGGCTTGCCCTTGGCGCGGCCATAGAGCCGGTTGAGCGTGGTCGGATCGCCAAGTTTGTTCGCTGTCATGACGGGCGGCGCGATGGCAGGCTTGGCCCGCCTGGTCAATCGAGGCACCGCACGGGCCGCCGCGTCGCGGCCTATCCGTTTGATCAGGATCAATGTCGGGAACCCGGTTTGCTGGAATGTGTCCCCGCAGCTATTGCAAACCAGTCGCATTAGCATTAAAGGCCGGCGCATTCGGACAGAGGGGCGATCATGAAATTCGTATGGATGTGCAGCGCGGCAATGGCGCTGGTGCCGGTCGCGGCAGCGGCGGAAGAAGCGGCGGCTGAAGAGGATCAGCCGATCCTCGTCACCGGCAAGTACCAGGGTTACGATGCGTTCGGTTCGGTCACAGCGATCAAGACCGACACCCCGCTGCTCGACATTCCGCAGACGATCAACGTCGTGACGCGCGAACAGATCGAGGACCAGGCCGTTCGCAGCCTCGCGGATGTGCTGCGGTATGTGCCCGGCACAACGGTGGGCCAGGGCGAAGGCAACCGCGATCAGATCACCTTGCGCGGGCAGAACACCAGCGCCGATTTCTTCGTCGATGGCGTGCGCGACGACGTCCAGTATTTCCGCAATCTCTACAACATCGAGCGCGTCGAGATCCTCAAGGGCCCCTATGCCCTGATCTTCGGGCGAGGCGGCGGGGGCGGCATTGTCAACCGCGTGCAGAAGGCGCCCGTCGCCGATGCGCTGACCGGTACGCTCTCAGGCAGCTTCAACACCTTCGGCGCATGGGAAGTCGCTGCCGACGTCAACGTGCCCGTCTCGGAAACCGGCGCGCTGCGGGTCAATGCCTTCCACGAGGAGCTCGACAACCACCGCGATGCCTTCAAGGGTCGCCGCTCGGCGATCAATCCCTATCTCGCCTTCACGTTTGGCGACGTAAAGGCCGGACTTTCGTACGAGTATGTCGATGACAGCCGGGTGACCGATCGCGGCGTCCCGTCGCTCGCCTGCACGCAACCCTGCACGCCGGGGCCGCTGCGCGGGCACCGCGACACCTTCTTCGGCACGCCGGGCGTGAACGATTCGGGACTGACCGCCCACATCGTCAAGGCACGGGTCGATGCCCAGCTTGGCGATCAGGTCAATTGGTCGACTGTTCTGCTCTACGGCGACTACGACAAGTTTTACACCAACGTCTACGCCAACGGCCCGGCGACCTCGCCCACCGGAACCGTGGCGATGGCGGGCTATACCGACCCGACGCGGCGGCAGAACTTCATTGCCCAGACCAGCCTGATCTGGGACTTCGCCGTCGCCGGGATGGAGAACAAGCTGCTGTTCGGCGCCGAATACGGCGATCAGGAAACGCGCAACAGCCGTAACAACATCACGGTCGCGCCAGGCACGATCAACCTGTCCGCCTTTGCCGATCCGGCCGCGATCCCCGGCAGTCTGGCCCGAAGCACCCGGTCCGACGTCAAGTTCGTCTCGGTCTTTGCGCAGAACCAGATCTCCATTCTGCCGATGCTCGATCTCGTCGCCGGGCTTCGCTACGACCGGTTCGAGATCAAGGGCGTGGACCGCATGCCCGAGCCTGACCGACGCTTCGCCCGGACCGACGAGAAAATCAGCCCGCGCTTCGGCCTGATCCTCAAGCCCCGGCCCGAACTGTCGTTCTACGCCAGCTACAGCCGCTCATTCCTGCCGCGTTCGGGCGACCAGTTCGTCTCGCTCACGCCGACGCAGGAGAATCTCTCACCCGAGCGCTTCACCAACTGGGAAGTGGGCGGTAAGTGGGACATCAAGCCTCATCTGTCCGCAACGATCGCGCTGTTCCAGTTGGACCGGACCAACGCGACGACGCCCGATCCCGCGAACCCCGCCAATTCCATCAACGTCGGTGAACTGCGGACGCGGGGCGCCGAATTTTCGCTGACCGGGCAAGTAACAAAGCGCTGGCAGGTCAGCGGCGGCTATTCGCATCAGGACGCCAAGCTGCGCGGCAACGATTTCGTGCGGGCTGGCCAGGTGCCGCGTCACCAGTTCGCCCTGTGGAACCGCTATGATTTCAGTGAAATGTTCGGCGCCGGGCTGGGCATCATCCACCAGTCGAGCCAGTTCGCCGCCAACCGCACATCCGTGAACACCACGCGCCTGCCCGGCTTCACGCGTGTCGACGCTGCGATCTTCGTCAGGGCCGGCGAGAACCTGCGGCTCCAGCTCAACGTTGAGAACCTGCTCGACAAGCGCTATTTCGCGGACGCGCACAATAACAACAACATTACGCCCGGCGCGCCCATCAACGCGAGACTGTCAGCCCGGCTGAAGTTCTGATGGAGCGAGGCTGGCGCGGCGTGGTCAGCGCTGCGACGCGGCGCCTCCGGACAGCATCGGTTCAGACTGGGCCTGTCAGACGATTGCGATAATCAGAAGAAGGGGGATACTATGAAGCGCTTTCCGATCGGCCTGCTGGCCGCTGCCGCCGCACTTTCGTTCGCACCCGCCGCCAAGGCTGCGTCCGACTACCTGCTTGAACTCGATGGCGGCGAGGGCGAGGCTGCGGCTTCCATCGAAGTCTCGTCGTGGTCGTGGGGTACCACCAGTGCCGCCAGCGTATCCTCCCCGCAAGACGCCGCCAGCGGCCAGGCGACCGGCAGGCGCCAGCACAAGCCGAGCGTCACCGCCAGCCAGAACACCCAGTCCCTGCGCGGGCGGGCCACGGTGAGCGACCTCAGCATGACCCGAAGCGCCGATATGTCGACCCTTGGCGCGCTCGACGAGGTCCAGGCTTTCTCGCTGACCTTCGACAAGGCATCGCCGGTGCTCGCCAAGGTTTGCCAGGGCAAGCACTTCGCCTCGGTGCAATTGCGCGGGCGCGGCGAAACGTTCGTCCTTGAGAATGCCGCCGTAACGGGCTGCACCATGCCGTCCGAAACGCCAGCTGCGGCTGCCCGTGAGTACAATTGGGATATCAAGACCGCCAAGCCTGGGAGCGCCAGGGCAACTTCCGCAGGCGCCTGCCCATCGGGCGCCTGTGCCGGCGATAGCCCCGTGACGCTGATCCTGACCGGCCAGATGCGCCATATCAAATCCGGCCACGTCACCCTGCTGAAATAGGCCGCCGCGTATTGCCGGACGGCGAGACCGAAAATCGGATCGCCGTGACTAACTCGCCAAAAACGAAAACGGCCCGCTTGCAATTCGCAAGCAGGCCGTCTCGTTGCCCCCGCAACAGCCGGGAGAATCAGTGAATTCAGGCGGCTTCGGCGGCCTCGTCGGCATCACGCAGGACATAGCCGCGTCCCCACACCGTCTCGATGTAGTTGGCGCCGTCGCAGGCGTGGCTCAGCTTCTTGCGCAGCTTGCAGATGAACACGTCGATGATCTTGAGTTCCGGCTCGTCCATTCCGCCATAAAGGTGGTTGAGGAACATTTCCTTTGTCAGCGTCGTGCCTTTGCGCAGCGAAAGCAGCTCGAGCATCGCGTATTCCTTACCCGTCAGGTGAACCCGCGCGCCATCGACTTCCACCGTTTTGGCATCGAGATTGACCGTCAGCTTGCCGGTTCGGATGACCGACTGCGAATGACCTTTCGAGCGGCGGACAACGGCATGGATGCGCGCAACCAGTTCCTCGCGGTGGAACGGCTTGGTCACATAATCGTCGGCGCCGAAACCAAAGCTGCGAACCTTCGAATCCATTTCCGAAATGCCCGACAGGATGAGCACCGGAGTCTGGACCTTTGAAACGCGCAGCTTTTTCAGCACGTCATAGCCGTGCATGTCAGGCAGGTTCAGGTCGAGCAGGATAATGTCGTAATCATAGAGTTTGCCGAGATCGAGACCTTCTTCGCCCAGGTCAGTCGAATAGACGTTGAAGCCTTCGGCAGTCAGCATCAACTCGATAGCCCGGGCCGTAGTCGGCTCGTCCTCAATCAGAAGCACGCGCATGGTAATCCCCCAAGTTTTGAGCCCCGAAGCGGTGACGATAACCCCTTCTCAAGGGATATTGCCGACCATTAACCATACGATGAATGAAGAAAAAAGGTTAATTTCGCGTAAACGATGGATTCTTATGCGATTCACTGCCTCGATTCAGCTTTCCGGCGGGGTCGACGGGCGGCCTCGCAGCCGCGACAGGATGCGCCAGAACAGGGCGAGCAGTGCCAGGGTTGCGGCCAGCAGGACGGCGGCGATCCCCGCCGCTGCGGCTGGATACTGGTAGGCAAGGTAAACGAGCCCGCCTGTCGCAACGTCCTCGACAGTCGAGACCGCGATGTTGCTGAAGGGCTCCGGGCTGGTGTTGACCACGGCGCGCGCGCCGGCCTTGCTGCCATGTGCGGCAAGCGCCGCCCCGCCGCCGAGGATGAAGGCCACGGCCTGCGTCGCGGGGTCGGACGGATCGACGATGGCCAGCGTCAGCAGCGCCCCGCCCAGCGGCCGCACGAACGTGTGCACCGCGTCCCACAGGCTGTCGAACCATGCCACCTTGTCGGCCAGGAACTCGGCCAGCGTCGCCGCTCCCGCCACCCCGATGACCCAGGGATTGGCAAGCGCCTGAAGGCTCGCGAGATGTTCGGGCAGCGGCACCACGCCGTAGCGCATGGCAAGGCCGGTCGCAAAGACGCACAGGTAAAGCCGCCAGCCGGAGAGCAGGCTCAGGCTCGCCGCGAGGCCGAGCACTTCCATCAGGCCAAGCTCCTGCGTCATTCGCGCCCTCCCCTTTCCGCCGCCTGAAACGCGTTCAGACGAACTGCATGATGATCCATTCAGCGATCAGCGCAGGCTTGTCCTCGCCCTCGATCTCGACGGTGCACTCCATCGTCTGCTGCCACTGGCCCGGGTTCTTTTCGGTCAGCTCGGCAAGTTTGAAGTGGGCGCGCACCCGCCTGCCCGAAAGCACGGGCTTCAGGAACCGGACCTTGTTCAGCCCATAGTTCATCGCCATCCGCACGTTCAGCTTCGGCAGGTCTTCTGCCATGCCGGACAGCATCGACAGCGTCAGGAAGCCGTGCGCGATGGTCTGGCCGAACGGCGTCATTTTCGCCATGTCCGGATTGACGTGGATGAACTGAAAGTCCCCTGTCGCCTCGGCGAATTGATTGATCCGCTCCTGCGCGACTTCGGTCCAGTCCGAAATCCCGATGACCTCGCCGACTTTTCGCTCCAGTTCCAGAATGTCCATGCGCACGTCCTTCCGCAGACCTGTTGAAATGCGAACGAATAGATGGACCCATCGGACGCGCTGCGCAACGCATCGCGCGCGGCATCAATCGGCGGCAGCGCGCCTCCGGTGTATCAGGCGCGGCGGACGGCAGCCAAGCCAGCGCTGCGCCGGCTTTTCAAGCGCGTGGTAAAGCGCCGCCGATACCGCCAGCAGCAGCGCCACAAAGCCCGCGAGCGACGCCCAGCCCAGTTGCAGCGTGTCATCGACGAATGCGAGCTTGAAGACGATGAACAGCCCGAAATGGGCGAGGTAAGTCGAATAGCTGATCTCGCCCAGATAGCGCGGCAACTTCCTCCCCAGCAGCCTCGCGAGCGGCCCCCGGTCATGCGCCAGCGCAAGGAGGCCGGCAAAGAGCGAGGCGGGGACGACTGCCGTCTCGGGCAAGGGGAACCAGAGCGCAAGCATTCCCACCAGCAGCAAGCATGCGGCGCAGATCAGTCCGGCGGCGCGCACCTCGCGGGTCAGTCGCCACAGCATGCACATGACGCAGCCAAGCGTGAATTCGGCAAGGCAGCGCCACAGGCCAAGGCCGGAAATATCCGCGCCCAGCGTCGAATGCCCGTTCGCGGCATAGAGCGCCGTCTGGGCCGCGATCAGTCCGCCGGCAAGCAGGAGCAGCGAGAGGCGCGAGGTTTCGGCGCGCGCCAGCAAAGGCACCAACGCCGGGAAGGCCAGGTATGCCGCCATCTCTGTGCTGATTGACCAGGCGGGATGGTTCCAGGCGAGAGCCGGGGTGAAGCCCCAGTTCTGGAGCAGCAGGACATGCAGCGGCAGCTCTTGCCAGGGATAGTCGGCGGTGTCGCGCCCGGTCATCGCCAGCAGCAGGGCAAAGACCATGAACGCGGCGAGGATCGCGCCGTGCAGCGGCCAGACCCGGGCGAAACGGCGCCACAGGAAATCGGCCGAGGCATGCCCGCCCCCGTCGCGGATGCGGCCCGCGTAGTTGTACCAGATCACGAAGCCCGACAGCATGAAGAACATGTCGACCGCGAGGTAGCCCTTGGCGAGTACCCCGATGACGGGCGCGGGCAGCAGCCCGGTCAGCGATAGCCGGAGATGATAGAACACCACCAGCCAGGCGGCGATGCCCCGGATGCCGGTCAGCGCGTCGAGGTGCCCTGTCGGCGCCGGGGGGCGCGCCGCGCTCATGCGCCGGCCACCTGCCGCGCCGGGCGGCGCGCGAACTGCGGCCCTGCCCGGTCCGCCTCGATCCGCCTGAGATAAGTCCAAAGCCCGCACTGGATGGCGACCATCACGAGGATCAGCGGCTGATAACCGATGCCGACGAACGCACCGCCGACCAGGAAGACGATCTGGGCCTGCTGGAGTGCGTTCGCGAGCGGCGCCTGCCACTGCTCGTCCGGCCCTTCGCGGTTCTTCCAACGTCGCCGGATGCGCTCCATCTGCCACAGGCCCGACAGATGCAGCCACAGCCACAGGACCAGTCCGGGCCAGCCCTGCTCGCCCAGAACCTCGAAATAGGCGGAATGGAAGGCCCGGCTCTTGTCGTAGATCACGGTTGATTCGACGGCCGTCGTCGCGCCCGAGCCTTCCGCCTGCGTCGTCTCGATCTTGACACTGTTCGCCAGATAGCTGTCAAAGCCGCCGCCGAAAGGGTGGCTCTTTACGTAATCGAGCGTCCAGGCCCAGACCGCGAGGCGTGTCGAGGCCGACTGATCGGACTTGTGGTTCTCGATCGTGCTCATCCGGTCCGTATAGCTTTTGGGCAGCAGCGGAGTGGCGGCGAGGGCGATGGCCCCGATCAGGCTGACATAGAGGAACCGCCGCCTGACCGAGCGCAGCGACAGCACCACCAGCACGCCGAGGCACAGGAGGCCGGTGCGCGTCTGCGTTCCGATCGGTATCAGCGCCGAGGCGAAGACGAGGCCAAGCGCGAAGAGCTTGACCCGCCAGTCCTTGGGAAAGACCGTGCCGTGGTTGACCAGCCAGATGATGAGCGGAATGGTCGAGATCGCGACCATCGATATGGTCGAACCTTCGTAGAGGCCCGTATTGTCGTCCACCAGCAGGCGCAGCTGGGCATAGCCACCGCCGCCGCCCACCGTCTTGATCCCACCGTTGATGACTATGGCCGAGACCGACAGCACGAGGAACAGCACGGCGGCCTCGATCCTCAGCCGCGTGCGCAGCGTGAAGGGCAGGAACAGGGCGAACACCATGCCCTTCCACACCCAGGCCCACTTCAGCGCGGCCGGCTCGGGGAATTCGGCGACGAGCGTGGTATAGCCGCAGTAGCAGAGGAACACGAAGAGGATGCCTTGCCGCATCGTCAGCCTCGATTCGCGTTTGTCATCGAGCGCCAGCCAGCCGCCGAACGCCAGCACGAAGACGATCAGCGAGATCGGAATCGAGGCGAGGATGAAGTAGGAAATCTTCTGCGGCGCGACGATGTCGATGTAGAGATAGGCCAGCACCCACAGGAAGGGCCGCCGCATGCCGAGCGCCAGCAGCCCGCCGACGAAGCCTGCAAGGCCGAGATCAAGCATGGTCGCGACCCGGTCTTGACCGGGGATCGGGCCGAACCTTGCCTTCGCCCGGATCGGCGTCAAGGTCCTCGCGCAGGATAAGGCGCCAGGCGGCAAGCGCCAGCAGCCCGTGCGACAGGGCGAGGGAGAACAGATCGACCATCGCCCGGTCCTAGCAGCGGCCGGTTGACGCGGCGTTAAGGCTTGCGGGGCTAGGAAACCGGCCATGACCCGCGTCCTTCACGTCCTCGATCATTCGTTGCCGCTGCACAGCGGCTATACGTTCCGCACCCGCGCCATCCTCAAGGCGCAGCGCGCCATGGGGCTTGACGTTCGCGGCGTGACCAGCCTGCGGCATTCAGCCGATGGACCCGATATCGAGACGGTCGACGGTCTGACCTTTCACCGCACGCGTGGGCTAGCGACGGGCCCCGCCGGCCTGCGCGAATGGCGCGAGATTTCTCGCTTCGCCGCGCAAATCGAGGCAGTGGCGCGACACTGGCGGCCCGACGTGCTGCATGCCCACTCTCCGGCGCTGTGCGGCCAGGCTGCCGTGCTCGCCGGTCGGAAGCTCGGCATTCCGGTGGTCTACGAAATCCGTGCCTTCTGGGAAGACGCCGCTGTCGGCAATGGCACCGGCACTGCCGGTTCGATCAAGTACCGGCTGACGCGCGGCCTCGAGAGCCATGTCGTGGCGCAGGCGGACGCGATCGTGACAATCTGCGAGGGCCTTCGCCGCGATCTCATTGCGCGCGGCACCGAACCGGCGCGGATCACGGTGATGCCCAACGGCGTCGATCTCGACATGTTCGGAACGCCTGCACCCCGCAGTGCTGCGCTCGCCGCCAAGCTGGGGCTGGGGAGCGGTCCGGTGATCGGCTTCATCGGCAGCTTCTATGACTATGAAGGCATCGACGACCTGATCGCCGCCATGCCGATGCTCATCGAGCGCGAGCCCGACGCCAGGCTGCTGCTCGTGGGCGGCGGTCCGATGGAGCGTGCGCTGCGGGCCAGTGCAGGCTCGTCCAGCGCCGCGCACGCCATCCACTTCGCCGGCCGCGTGCCGCACGAGGAAGTCGAGCGCTATTACGCGTTGGTCGATGTCATGGCCTATCCGCGCAAGAAAAGCCGGCTGACCGATCTGGTCACGCCCTTGAAACCGCTCGAAGCCATGGCGCAGGGCAAGCTGGTCGCCGCATCCGATGTCGGCGGACACCGCGAACTCATCGTGGACGGCGTGACCGGCGTCCTCTTCGTGCCCGATTCGCCCGCCGCCTGCGCCGATGCACTGGCGCGCCTTCTCGCTTCGCCCGAAAGCTGGAACGCTTATCGCGAGGCGGGGCGCGCCCACGTGGAAACGCGGCATGACTGGGCACGGAATGTAGAGCGTTATCGGGATGTTTACCAAGCCGTGTCAGGAAACGGGACGGGTTCGGCGAAACGCGCAGCCGCGTAACGCCAACAAGGAACGGGTCGCACGTTCTGGAGGTAATGGTCTTGGTCGACACGCCACGCAAGAAACCGCGCAAGGGGGCTCCGCTGAGCCGCCATCCGCTGTTCCCGGCCATTGTCGCGCTGTGGTTCGGGGCGCTCTTCGGCCTCGGCAGCCTGGCGCTGCGCCCCGCGCTGGTGGAGCAGTTCGTCATTGCGGCCGGCATTGATACGCTGATCCCGGCCACGGCGCCGCCGCTTGGCACCACGACGCGCATCCTGATTGCCCTCGCGATGACCGGGCTTGGCGCCCTTCTTGGCGGAAGCCTTGCGCGCCGGATCGCCAGGCCCGCCCCCGAAGTGCGCCAGCGGCGCCGCGGCGCCACTTCGGCCGCGAGCGAGACGATTGCCCCCCGGGCACTATCCCGCGACGACTATTTCGGTGCTGGCGCAGGCCTCGAGGCGGCCCGTGACGGCGACGATCTTTCGCTTCAGGGCAACAAGCGGAGATCACTTGCTCTGTCTGACGATGTCGGCCCGCTGGAAATTCACGAAACGGCTCCGGTGCCTGGAAGTTCGCACGGCGGAGCGCCCGTCGAACCGCTCGACCTCGCGGCATGGGACGTTCCGGCCGCGTCTCCCCGTCAAGACCAGCCTGCCCGCTTCGGCCAGACGGCAAACACCGAGATTGGCGATGAGCTTGACGACGACATCGACGACACGATGTTCGTTCAGGCCGCCATCCCCGCCGAACCGCTCGACCTCGCGGATTTGCCCGAAACCGGACATCGTCCTTTCGCGCCGCCGACCTTCGCGCCCTCTTCCTTCACGCCCCCGTCTTTCGCGCCGCCAGCGTTCACGCCCTCCTCTTTCGCTGCGCCCGAACGTGAGAGTGAGCCTCGGCCGTTCGCCGTTCCATCCGACGCGATCTGGTTCAATACCGAAGCCCCCGAGGCCGAAGCGGACGAACTCGAGGCAGCCCAGTTGCCGGAAGATGCGACACCGGAGTTTTCCTCAAATGATCCGGTGCAGGCGCAAGTTGCCGAGCCGGTCGCAGAGGCGACCATTGCGGACCCGTCCGTAATCGAAGCACGTGCCAAGCCTGTCCTGACCCCGCCCGTCGGGGCAGCGGCTGAACGGCTCGTCGCGTCCGACTTCGACGAACTGTCACCAGTCCAGCTGGTCGAGCGGCTCGCCATCTCTCTTCAGCGTCGGCGCCAGGCAGTGGCCGCAGGCGCGGTGCCGGCTGCCCTGAACCCGGCGCCCAGCACCGACATCGCCCAGCCCGCCCTCCCCCAGCCCGCAATCGCACCGCTTCAAAGACTGGTGCAGCCAGCACTTGGCGCCCCGGTGCAGCCGCCCGCCCTGGCTGCTGCCGCTCCCCTTGTGCCCCTCGCGATGCCAGCCGCGCTTCGGCCGCTCGATTTCGAGGCACACGCAGACGAGGACGAAGACCTGGACGAAACCGCGCTCGATTTCCTGCCGCCGCGCCAGTTCTCGTGGCAGGCCCAGCCCGCCGCGGAGCCTTTGTTCGGCAAACAGGCCACAGAGGCAATGATCGACGAGGAACCCGAACACCTGTCTGACCCGGCGGAGGCGGTCGATCTGGAGGAGAGCTACAGCTCGCTGCTCGATCTCAGCCGTCCGGGCGCACAGCGCGCCAGCTTCATCCGGATCGAAGACAGCGATGACGACGACGGCATGGTCGAACCGGTCGTGGTCTTCCCCGGCCAGCGTACACCGCTGGCAACGCCGGTTGGCGGCTCGCCTGCCGCATCGCAGGCTCCGGCCGCACCCGCGCCTGGTTCAGTTGCTTCCGCCGCCGCGCGCCTGTTTGACCGGCCCTCGGATTCGTCCGCGATACCCGCCCGGTCGGTTGATCAGGAAGAGGCGGACCGCGCGCTGCGCGCCGCACTTGCCACGCTTCAGAGGATGAGCGGCGCGGCCTGACCGGCCGCATTGGTGGGGCGCCGGCCAGCGGCGCTCTCGCGGAGGCTTTGCGGAGCCTCTTCGCGGTTGCAAAAACCGCTTCCTGTCGTCATGGGGAAATCTCGCGCTCGCTAGCCGTTTTACGCGGCGGGCGAGTCGCGGAACGAGTGCGCGGCGGACGCGCGGCATGCGACAGGATGGATCTATCGATGGGATTTCCGAAGCCCCAAGGCCTTTACGATGCGAGAAATGAGCATGATTCGTGCGGCGTGGGCTTTGTCGCCCACATCAAGGGCGCGAAAAGCCATGCCATCGTCAGCCAGGCCCTGGAAATCCTCAAAAACCTCGATCACCGCGGCGCCGTCGGCGCCGATCCGCTGCTGGGGGATGGCGCGGGCATTCTCATTCAGATGCCCGACACTCTGTTCCGCAAGTGGGCGGCCTGCGAAGGCAAGGACCTGCCGGCCGAGGGCGATTATGCAGTCGCGATGTGCTTCCTGCCGCAGGACCAAGCCTCGCGCGATTTCGTCGTCGCCAAGTTCGAGAAGTTCATTGCCAAGGAAGGCCAGCGCCTGATCGGCTGGCGCGATGTGCCGACCACGCTCGACGGCCTCGGCAAAGCCGTTGTCGAATCGATGCCGGTTGTGCGCCAGTGCTTCGTTGCGCGCGGCGAAAACTGCGCCGATCAGGATGCGTTCGAGCGCAAAATCCTCGCGATCCGCAAGCAGACGCAGAACCCGCTGGCCGAAATGGCCGTGAAGCACGGCCTACCCGGCCTGACCGAGCTTTACATGCCCAGCTTCTCCAGCCGCACCGTGGTCTACAAGGGGCTGCTGCTGGCGACGCAGGTCGGCAGCTTCTACGACGACCTTCGCGATCCGGATTGCGTCTCCGCGCTCGGCCTCGTTCACCAGCGGTTCTCGACCAATACCTTCCCCAGCTGGAAGCTTGCCCACCCCTACCGGTTCATCGCCCACAACGGCGAGATCAACACCGTGCGCGGCAACGTCAACTGGATGAACGCGCGCCGCCGCACCATGGAATCGGAGTTGCTCGGCGCCGATCTCGACAAGATGTGGCCGCTGATCCCGCACGGCCAGTCGGACACCGCCTGCCTCGACAATGCGCTCGAGCTGCTGGTCGCCGGCGGCTACAGCCTCGCCCACGCCGTGATGATGCTGATCCCCGAGGCCTGGGCCGGCAACCCCCTGATGGACGCCAAGCGCCGCGCCTTCTACGAATACCATGCCGCGTTGATGGAGCCATGGGACGGCCCCGCCGCCGTCGCTTTCACCGATGGCCGCCAGATCGGCGCGACGCTGGATCGCAACGGCCTGCGTCCGGCGCGCTTCTGCGTGACCGACGATGACCTTGTAATAATGGCTTCAGAAAGCGGCGTGCTGCCGATCAAGGAAAGCAACATCGTGCGCAAGTGGCGGCTCCAGCCGGGCCGCATGCTGCTGATCGATTTCGCCGAAGGGCGGATTATCGAGGACGAGGAAATCAAGGCCCAGCTCGCCGATGCCGAGCCGTATGAGGCATGGCTCGAACAGGCGCAGTACAAGCTGCACGATCTGGAAGTCGTCGAACCGGAACTCGCCCAGCTGCCGGTGGAGACGACGTCGCTGATCGATCGCCAGCAGGCCTTCGGCTATACGCAGGAAGACGTCAGCCGCTTCCTCGAATCGATGGCGCGGAGCGGCGATGATCCGATTGGCTCAATGGGCACCGACACGCCCATCGCGGTCCTTTCGAACCGCAGCCGCCTGCTTTACGATTATTTCAAGCAGAACTTTGCGCAGGTCACCAACCCGCCGATCGATCCGATCCGCGAGGAGCTGGTGATGAGCCTCGTCTCGATGATCGGGCCGAGGCCCAATCTGCTCGGACACGACGCCGGGACGCACAAGCGCCTTGAAGTCGAGCAGCCGATCCTGACCAACGCGGACATTGCCAAGATCCGCTCTGTCGAAGCGGCGCTCGACGGCGCGTTTCGTACCCAGACCATCGACATCACCTGGGATGCCGCGACCGGGGCGGAAGGCCTTGCCGGCGCCATCAAGGACATGTGCTGGGCGGCAACCGAAGCCGTGCTGGCGGACAAGAACATCCTGATCCTGTCGGACCGCGCGCAGGGTCCGGCCCGCATCGCCATGCCGGCGCTGCTGGCGACGGCGGCAGTGCACCACCACCTCGTCCGCCAGGGCCTGAGGATGCAGACCGGGCTTGTCGTCGAAACCGGCGAAGCGCGCGAAGTGCATCACTTCTGCGTGCTGGCGGGTTACGGCGCGGAAGCGATCAACCCCTATGTCGCGTTCGAGACGCTTGAGGACATCCGCGTCCGCAAGGACCTGCCGCTCGACAGCAAGGCCGTCCAGAAGAACTACATCAAGGCGGTGGGCAAGGGCATCCTCAAGGTCATGTCCAAGATGGGCATCTCGACCTATCAGTCCTATTGCGGCGCACAGATCTTTGACGCGGTCGGCCTGTCCTCGCCGTTCATCGAGGATTATTTCACCGGAACGGCGACAACCATCGAAGGCGTCGGCATCGCAGAGATCGCAGAAGAAACCGTGCGCCGGCACGCGGCCGCCTATGGCGACAACCCGATCTACCGCACCATGCTGGACGTGGGCGGCATCTACCAGCTGCGCCTGCGCGGCGAGGAACACGCCTGGACGGCGTCGAGCATCGCCAGCCTCCAGCACGCGGTGCGCGGCAACATGCCTGAAAAGTACCGCGAGTTCGCGCAAAGCATCAACGACCAGTCTGAGCGGATGCTGACAATCCGCGGCCTCATGGACCTCAAGCTGGCGGACAAGCCGATCGACATTTCCGAGGTCGAGCCGGCAAGCGAGATCGTCAAGCGCTTCGTTACTGGCGCGATGAGCTATGGCTCGATCAGCTGGGAAGCCCACACCACGCTGGCGCTCGCCATGAACCGGATCGGCGGCAAGTCGAACACCGGCGAAGGCGGCGAGGACCCCGCGCGCTTCACGGCCCTGGACAACGGCGACACGATGCGCTCGGCGATCAAACAGGTTGCCTCCGGCCGCTTTGGCGTGACCACCGAATACCTCGTCAACGCCGACGATATCCAGATCAAGATGGCACAGGGCGCGAAGCCCGGCGAAGGCGGCCAGCTGCCCGGCGACAAGGTCGACAAGATCATCGGCAAGACCCGGCATTCCACGCCGGGCGTGGGCCTTATCAGCCCGCCGCCGCACCACGACATCTACTCGATCGAAGATCTGGCTCAGCTGATCCACGATCTCAAGAACGTCAACCCGGCGGCGCGCATCTCGGTCAAGCTGGTCTCGGAAGTGGGCGTCGGCACGGTCGCGGCGGGCGTCTCGAAGGCGCGGGCGGACCATGTCACCATCTCGGGCTATGAAGGCGGGACAGGCGCTTCGCCGCTGACCAGCCTGACGCACGCAGGCAGCCCGTGGGAAATCGGTCTTGCCGAGACCCAGCAGACGCTTCTGCTCAACAACCTGCGCAGCCGCATCTGCGTGCAGACCGACGGCGGCCTGCGCACGGGCCGCGATGTTGCCATCGCCGCGCTGCTCGGCGCCGACGAATACGGCTTTGCCACCGCACCGCTGATCGCGGCCGGCTGCATCATGATGAGGAAGTGCCACCTCAACACCTGCCCGGTCGGTGTGGCGACGCAGGACCCGGTGCTGCGCGCCCGTTTCACCGGCCAGCCCGAGCACGTCATCAACTACTTCTTCTTCGTGGCCGAAGAACTTCGCGCCATCATGGCCGAGATGGGCTTCCGCACCATCGGCGAGATGGTCGGCCGCGTCGACCGGCTCGATGCTCGCAAGGCCATCGACCACTGGAAGGCGGCCGGCGTCGATCTCAGCCGCATTCTTCACCGGGTGCCGCAGGGCGACAGCGCCTCGCTGAACTGGTCTGGCACGCAGGATCACGGCCTTGGCGCCGCGCTCGACAATGATCTGATTGCGGCGTCCGCCGACGCGCTGGAAAACCGGCAGGCAGTGCGGATTGAGCGTCCGGTCATCAACGTCAACCGCACCGTCGGCGCCATGCTCTCGGGCGAGGTGGCGCGCAAGTACGGTCATGCCGGGCTCCCCGACAACACCATCAATGTGCGCCTGACGGGCGTTGCCGGGCAGAGCTTCGGCGCCTGGTTGGCCCACGGCGTCACGCTTGACCTGACTGGCGACGCCAACGACTATGTCGGCAAGGGCCTTTCAGGCGGCCGCGTCATCGTCCGCCAGCCCGACTATGTCGACCGCGATCCCGCGCACAACATCATCGTCGGGAACACCGTGCTCTACGGCGCGATCGCCGGCGAGGCGTTCTTCAGCGGCGTCGCTGGCGAGCGTTTCGCGGTCCGCAATTCGGGCGCGGTCGCCGTGGTCGAAGGCTGCGGCGATCATGGCTGCGAATACATGACTGGCGGCGTCGTTGCCGTGCTCGGCCGAACGGGGCGGAACTTCGCGGCCGGTATGTCTGGCGGCATCGCCTATGTCTATGACGAGCGCGGCGAGTTCACGAAACTCTGCAATCCCGCGATGGTGGACATCCTCCCGATTTCGGCGGGACGCGACGAGGACGACGGCGCAGGCCGCCCGCAGCAACGCACGCTGGGGGTCCACGATGCCGGCATGGGCGACATGCTGCGCCACGACGCCGACCGTCTTCGCATCCTGCTCGAGCGGCACCACCTCCACACCGGTAGCAAGCGCGCGCGCGCCCTGCTCGACGATTGGGACAACGCGCTGGGCCACTTCGTCAAGGTCATGCCGCGCGACTATGCGCGCGCCCTCAGGCAGCTTGAGGCGGAGCGGCTAGAAGCCGCATCGGTCGCAGCGGAATAATCGGGAATTACAGGAACATGGGCAAGGAAACCGGCTTTCTCGAGCTTGACCGCAAGGATCGCACCTACAACGATCCGGCCGAACGGCTGAAGCACTACAAGGAATTCATCGTGCCGCTGCCCGAAGGCGATCTTCGGGCGCAGGCCTCGCGCTGCATGAACTGCGGCATTCCCTATTGCCACAACGGCTGTCCGGTGAACAACCAGATCCCGGACTGGAACCACCTTGTCTACGAGGACGACTGGCGCACCGCTCTGGAAAACCTGCACTCCACCAACAACTTCCCGGAGTTTACCGGCCGCATCTGCCCCGCCCCGTGCGAGGCGAGCTGCACGCTCAACATCATGGACCAGCCGGTTACCATCAAGTCGATCGAGTGCGCCATCGTCGACAAAGGCTGGAAGGAAGGCTGGATCGTGCCGCAGGTACCGGCGCGACGCACGGGAAAGTCGGTTGCCGTGGTTGGCTCGGGTCCGGCCGGGATGGCCTGCGCGCAGCAACTGGCACGCGCCGGGCATTCGGTCACCCTGTTCGAGAAGAACGACCGCGTGGGCGGGCTGCTGCGTTATGGCATCCCCGATTTCAAGATGGAAAAGCACCTCATCAACCGCCGTGCGGTGCAGATGGAGGCTGAAGGCGTCGAGTTCCGCACAGGCGTCGAAGTCGGCGTCCAGATCTCGGTCGATTCGCTCAAGGAAAACTTCGACGCCGTTGTCCTGTCCGGTGGCGCCGAAGACCCGCGCAGGATGGAAATTCCGGGCGCGGAACTGCCCGGCGTTCGCCTCGCCATGGAATTCCTGACCCAGCAGAACAAGCGCAATGCCGGCGACGATGAACTGCGCGCCGCCCCGCGCGGCTCGCTGACCGCAACCGGCAAGCACGTCATCGTCATCGGCGGCGGCGATACCGGGTCGGACTGCGTCGGCACCTCGAACCGCCAGGGCGCGGCATCGGTCACCCAGCTCGAAATAATGCCCCGGCCGCCCGAAAAGGAAGACAAGGCGCTGAGCTGGCCCAACTGGCCGCTCAAGCTGCGCACCTCCTCGAGCCACGAAGAAGGCGCCGCACGCGACTGGTCGGTGCTGACCAAGCGCGTCGTCGGCGAAAACGATGTAAAAGCACTCGAATGCGTCCGCGTCGAATGGGTCGATGGCCGCATGCAGGAAGTGCCCGGCAGCGAATTCACGCTTCAGGCTGATCTCATCCTGCTCGCGATGGGCTTTGTTGGCCCGCGCAAGCAGGGCCTGCTCGATCAGGCGGGCGTTGCGCTCGATCCGCGCGGCAACGTCGCGGCCAATGTGACCGATTACCGCACCAGCGATCCGCAGATTTTCTCGTGTGGCGACATGCGGCGCGGGCAGAGCCTGGTCGTCTGGGCGATACGCGAGGGGCGCCAGTGCGCGCGCTCGGTCGACGAGATGCTGATGGGGTCGAGCGAACTGCCGCGCTGAGGCAGCCTCCAGGGGACAGCCTCGCTACCCGAGAAAGGATTCGCGCGGAGCGAACCTATGCGTATCATGCCCCTCTCGCAACGAGGGGGACCATGATGAAGATTGCCATTATCGCCGCGACCGCCGGCGCGCTCATGCTGTCGGCCTGCAACAAATCCGAAGCACCGGCGGCGGACGCCTCCGAAGCAGCCACGCCCGATGCCGCAGCGCCAGTTCCGGCCGCTGCTGATGCTTCGCCCGCCTCTGCCGCTGCCGGGAGCGTTCCAACCAGGGACTTCATGGTCGGCAAGTGGGGCGACAACGGCGATTGCGCACTCGCCATCGAGTTCAAGGCAGACGGCAGCATGATCGGTCCGGTCGACAAGTGGGAGCTCGACGACAAGGGCGTCCTCACCATGGTCGGCATGCCGCAGAAGATGCACCTCAAGGTGATCGATTCCGACAACATGGAATCACGGCTCGACGGCACGGGCGAGCCGCGCAAGATCAACCGCTGCAAGTAACCGGATCGCGGCGCGTCAGAGCCGCCAGTCGATCGCGCCGCGACCCTGCGCCTCAAGGAAGGCGTTTGCCCGGCTGAAATGCCGGCAGCCGAAAAAGCCCGTGTACGCCGAAAGTGGGCTGGGATGCGGCGCGGTCAGCACCAGATGGGGTCCGTCCGTCAGGCCTTGCACGCGCAACGCCTTTTCGCGGGCGTGATTGCCCCAGAGCATGAAGACGCAGGGCACCGCCGACCGTGCAACTGCCGCGACGACAGCATCGGTGATTGCCTCCCAGCCCAGATTGCGGTGCGATCCGGCGCGCCCTTCCTCCACGGTCAGCGCGTTGTTGAGCAGCAGCACGCCCTGCCTCGCCCATTTTTCCAGATTGCCCGAAGCAGGGCGGGGCAGACCCAAGTCGCTTTCCAGCTCCTTAAAGACATTGACCAGCGAGGGTGGCGGCCGGACCCCGTCGGGCACCGAAAAGCACAGGCCGTGCGCCTGTCCCGGCCCGTGATACGGGTCCTGCCCGAGGATCACGACTTTCACCGCCTCCAGCGGCGTCAGTTCGAGCGCGGCCAGCCGGCAGCCGCGCGGGGGAAAGATCTGCTTGCCCGCCTGCTCCTCGGCGCCGAGGAATCCGCCAAGCCGGCGGGCGGCATCAGTAGCAAGGACGGGTTCCAGAACCGCGCGCCAACTTTCCGGCAAGGACTGATCGGACACCCGTTCCCCCTTTCCCTAGGCACGCGATGGGCTTAAGCACTTGCCGCATATGGCTGTCCACCTCCACGAAGAAGATCTCCCCGCGGGCGTCCTGGCGCCGGGCCCCGTCGCCGTCGATACCGAGACGATGGGACTCATAACCCCGCGCGACCGGCTCTGCCTCGTCCAGATTTCCGACGGGGGCGGCGACGAGCATCTGGTGCGGTTTGCTGCCGGGAGCGACTTTGCCGCGCGCAACCTCAAGGCGGTGCTGGCCGATCCGGCGCGGCTCAAGCTCTATCACTTCGCGCGGTTCGATCTTGCCGCCGTGGAGCATTACCTTGGGGTCACGGCCGCGCCGGTGTTCTGCACCAAGATCGCCAGCAAGTTGATCCGCACCTATACCGACCGGCACGGGCTCAAGGATCTGGTGCGCGAACTGCTCGGCAAGGAGATTTCAAAGCAGCAGCAATCGAGCGACTGGGGCAGCCCCGACCTGTCGGAAGCGCAGCGCGAATACGCCGCGTCGGACGTTCGCTACCTCCATGCCATGCACGCCATTCTGGTTGAGCGGCTGGAGCGCGAGGGCCGCACCAAACTGGCACAGGCCTGCTTCGATTTCCTTCCGGCCCGCGCCCGGCTCGACCTGGCGGGCTGGCCGGACAAGGACATCTTCAGCCACGAATGACGCTCCAGGCCGACATCGTCCGCAGCAGAAGGCGCGCGCTTGCAGCGCCCGGCGGATTTCACGATCACCTGATCCAGTTCCTGCTGAAAGCACTGCCGGTCGCCATCGGCGTGATTGCCGCCGTGATGATATTCGCACCGCTCTTCCAGCGCGGCGAGATCAGCTTCCTGCTCGACCGCAACAAGGTCGCCGTCACCAATGAGCGGGTGAGCGTCGATAGCGCGACCTATCGCGGCGAGGATAAGGACGGCCGGCGCTTCACTGTCTCTGCGGGCAGCGCAGCTCAGGCGCTCTCCAGCGTCCCCGTGGTGCGGATGGACCAGCTTTCCGCCGAACTCGCCCTTTCCGACGGACCGGCGCGGCTGACCGCGCCTCACGGCGACTACAATTTCAGCACCGAGCAGATCGCGGTCGAAGGACCGGTCGATTTCACGGCGTCGGACGGCTACCGGATGACCACGCAGGGCGTCGCCATCGACCTTGACGCCAAGCGCGTCACAGGTTCCGGCGGAGTTACCGGTTCGGTGCCGACCGGCACGTTTTCAGCCGACAGCATCGTCGCCGATCTTGAAGCGCGGACCGTCACGTTGCAAGGCAATGCACGGCTTCGCATGGTCCCCGGCAAGCTCAGGATTCCTCAATGATGCGCCTCTTTCCTGCCTCGTCATCGCTGCGCCGTGCTGCCGCCGCATTCCTTGTCACCGGAGCGGCGCTGGGCGCCGTGCACGAGTTGTCGGCGCAGGGACTTGGCGGACACAACAGCAACGCGCCAGTCAGCTATTCGGCCGACCGGATCGAATTGCAGGACCGGCAGGACCGGGTGTTGCTTTCCGGCAATGTCGATGTCACGCAAGGCAACCTGCGGCTGCGCACCGCGCGGGCCACGGTCTCGTTCACCAATGAAGGTTCGCTCAAGATCCAGCGCATGGATGCCACCGGCGGGGTCACGGTGACGCGGGGCGACGAAAGCGCGCGCGGCAATGCCGGCGTCTATGATTTCAATCGCCGGATCATCGCGCTGGTCGGCAATGTCGCGCTGCGGCGGGGGACCGATACCCTCAATGGCGGCCGGCTGGTGATCGATCTCGCCTCGGGCGTGTCGAGCGTCGAGGGCGCGAGCGGACGCGCGGGTTCGGGCGGGCGCGTCTCGGGAACGTTCAGCGCGCCCCGCGATAACTGAGGGTCAATAACTGACGGACCTCAGGTCGCCTTGTGCACGGCGGCGACGAGCGCAGCGATCCGCGCCGCCGCCTGTCCGTCGCCATAGGGATTATGGGCCTGCGCCATCGCCTGATAGGCGGCGCCGTCGTCCAGCAGGCGCGCAGCCTCGCCAACAATCCGCGTGCGGTCTGTCGCGACGAGGATCGCGGTGCCTGCCTCGACCCCTTCGGGCCGCTCGGTCGTATCGCGCATCACCAGAACGGGCTTTCCAAGGCTGGGCGCCTCTTCCTGGATGCCGCCGCTGTCCGTCAGGATCAGTTCCGACATGTCCATCAGCCTTACAAAATGCGGATAGTCGAGCGGATCGATCAGCGCGACGGAGGGATGGTTCCCCAGCCGCTGTTCCATCAGCGGGCGGACCTGCGGATTGGGATGGACCGGAAAGATCACCGCGACGTCCGGGCGGTCCGCAAGGTCGGCGATGGCATCCGCAATGTTGCGCATGCCCTCGCCGAAGTTCTCGCGCCGGTGGCTGGTGACGGCGATGATCCGCTTGCCGGCCAGCCGCGCGGCCAGATCGTCGAGCCCGGCGGCGAGCGCGGGGCGCTCGGCAATGCGCTGGCGGGTTGAAAGCAGCGCGTCGATCACGGTGTTGCCTGTGACGTGGACGTTGGAATCCGGCACGTTCTCGGCCCGCAGCGCAGCCGCCGCGCCTTCGGTCGGCGCAAAGTGGAGATCGGCGACCGCGCCCGTCACCTTGCGGTTCACTTCCTCGGGCCAGGGCGAATAGATGTTGCCGCTGCGCAGGCCCGCCTCGACATGCCCGACCGGAATCTTGCGGAAATAGGCCGAGAGCGTGACCATCATCGTCGTCAGCGTATCGCCATGCACCAGCACACGGTCAGGCTTCAAATCGTCGAGAAGCCCGCCAAAAAGCGTCAGGATGCGGGCCGAAAGTTCGTCGAGCGACTGACCCGGCGTCATCAGGTCGAGATCGGCATCGGGCACGATGCCCGCGATGTCGAGCACCTGATCGAGCATCTGGCGGTGCTGCGCCGTGACGGCAACAAGCGAGTCCAGTTCGCCGCGCGCCTTAAGCGCGTGGACCACCGGGAACATCTTGATCGCCTCGGGCCGGGTGCCGAAAACCGTGAGAATGCGCGGCTTGGCCATATCGATCAGTTGGCGCGCGCCGCGGGCCACATGCCGCGCGTATCGTAGATCACTTTGCCGTCGCGCAGCGCGGCTGGCGCCTCCTTGAAAGCATCATGGTCCACCAGCACCAACACGATGTCGCATTCAGCCATCGCCTCCTCGAAAGTGCGCAGCAAAGCGCCGTCGCGTTCGAGGTCGTCTGGCAATTTCTGGGCGAACGGCTCGACGATGCGAAGCCTCGGCCCGTGGCCCGATGCCAGCTCGCGCACGATTTCGAGCGCCGGGCTTTCACGGAAATCATCGATGTTCGGCTTGAAGGCGAGACCGAGACAGGCGACCTTGGCCTCGGGCATCGCGGAAATCAGGGTCAGCGCGCGGTCGAGCACATGGTCCGCCTTGCCATCGTTGACTTCGCGCGCCGTCTTGATGAGCCGGCTGTTGACCGGATCGCTGGCAACGAGGAACCATGGATCGACAGCAATGCAGTGCCCGCCGACGCCGGGGCCGGGCTGGAGGATGTTGACGCGCGGGTGCCGGTTGGCAAGGCGGATCACCTCCCAGACATCGATGTCGAGTCCTTCGGCGATGACCGAAAGCTCGTTGGCAAAGGCGATGTTGACGTCGCGGAAGCTGTTTTCGACCAGCTTGACCATTTCCGCCGCGCGCGCCGTGGTGGCAATGCAATCGCCCTCGACGAAGCGCTTGTAGAAACCGGTCGCCCGCTCGGCGCAGCCGGTTGTTATCCCGCCGACGACGCGGTCGTTTTCGACCAGTTCGATCAGCGTGCGGCCCGGCAGCACGCGCTCGGGGCAATAGGCGATGGCGATATCCGGTGCGCCCTCTCCGCAGTGGCCCGGCACCGCGAGGTCGGGACGCAGGCGGGCAATCTCGCTCGCGATGCGGTGCGTGGTGCCGATCGGCGAGGTCGATTCAAGGAGAACACAGTTGCCCCGCTCAAGTACCGGCGCGATCGCGCGCACCGCCGACAGCACATAGCTGACATCGGGCTTGCGGCGTGGCCCGAACGGCGTCGGAACGGCGATCAAGAACGTGTCGGCAGGGCACGGTTCGCCAGAAGCGCTGAGGCGGCCGATGCCGACCATCTCGCGCACCAGTTCGTCGAGATTGGCTTCCTCGATGTGGATCCGGCCAGCGTTCACCGTCTCGACCACGTGCGGCGAGACATCGAGACCGCGCACCGTCAGGCCGGAGCGGGCGATGACAACGGCCGTCGGCAGGCCGATGTAGCCAAGACCGACGACCAGCGCGTCGGCGCGGCCGGGGTTGCGGGAAGTCTGGTCGGTATTCGTCATGGTCGGCTTAGTCCGGATGGCGTGTCGCGGCGGTCAGGGAGTACGGACCGGTTTGCGGCCCCTAACCCATTCGGATAACAGAATCATGAAAAACAGGCTGTTGGTCCGCAAATAGCGCCCTGCCATCCGGCGCGGCTCCTTGGCCAGCCGGTGGAACCATTCGAGGCCCGCTGCCTGCATCCATGCGGGCGCGCGGCTGATGTGGCCTGCCAGCACGTCGATCGATCCGCCCACGCCCATCACGAAAGGCACGCCGAGGGCATGACCGTGCCGGGCAAGGAAGCGCTCCTTATGCGGGGTGGGCATGGCGACGAACAGGCAATCGGCCCGCGATTCGCGGATGGCGGCGACAATCCCATCCTCATCAGCGGCCGTATAGTATCCGTTGCGCGATCCCGCGAACTCAAGTCCCGGATACCGCGCACGCGCTTCATCGAGCGCCTTGTCGAGCACCTCCTGCCTTGCGCCAAGCACATAGGGCCGGCGCCCGGTCCGCGCGCAATGCGCCATGAGCGCGAACATCAGGTCGATCCCCGCGACGCGCCTTGCCGACGAAACCCCGAACAGCTTCAAGGCCCAGACGATGCCCATCCCGTCGATCCCGACGATATCGCTGTTCCCCACATCGCGCGCCAGATCGGCATCGCTGCGCAAGTTGACGAGCTTTGCCACATTGAGCGCGACATGGCGCATGGGGCGGCCGCCCGCCATCGCGGCCTCAGCCCGAGCGACCGTCTCCTCCAGCGTGAGCAGATCGACCGGGACCCCCAGGAATGTGATTCTATCCATGGGGATTTCCGGGCAAGGACTGTCCTGTCGATCGTCTGAGCCGTGTTCATGGACCGCCCCGACAAGCCCCGTCAACCCTCGCGGGTGCATCGCCCGCAGCGGTCGACCGGTTCGGCGATGACAGGGAGCATCAGACTCTCTAGTCGCAAGTCGGGCTGCACGAAGGGATCTATTATGGAGCGCGTCGAATTTGCCGGAACGGACGTTACGCTCGTCGCCGACGCGGCGGGCGATCCCGCTGGACGGCCCGTGCTATTCCTGCACGGCGGGGGACAAACGCGTCAGAGCTGGGGCCGGGCGACAATCGAGGCTGCCAGTCGCGGCTTCCGGGCCTATGCCATCGATGCGCGCGGCCACGGGGAAAGCGGCTGGTCGCCGCAGGGGCGCTACGGGGTGGATGCCTTTGCCGGCGATCTGCGCGCCGTAATCCGCACACTTGATCGAAGGCCGGTGCTGGTCGGCGCATCGATGGGCGGCATCACGGCGCTGATCGTCGCGGGCTTTCCGCCGCCCGAAGTCGCAGGTCTTGTGCTCGTCGATATTGCCGCGCAAGTCGAGGAGAGCGGCATCCAGGAAATCACCGACTTCATGAAGAGCGCGCCGAAAGGGTTTGCCACGCTCGACGAAGCCGCCGACGTCGTTGCCGCCTATCTGCCGCACCGGCCCCGGCCGCGCGACACCTCAGGCCTGATGCGCAACTTGCGCAAGCATGAGGACGGTCGCCTTTACTGGCACTGGGACCCGGCCTTCATGAAGGAGCCCAAAGATCGGGAAACGCGCGATTTTCCGCCCGAGCTGCTCGAAAACGCGGCTCGGGCCCTGCGCGTTCCGACGCTGCTGGTGCGCGGCGGGCGCAGCCGCGTGGTGAGCAAGGAGGGCGCGGAAGCCTTTCGCGAGCTTGCGCCTCATGCCGAGCTCGCCGACGTTGCCGATGCCGATCACATGGTCGCCGGCGACGCGAACGACAGGTTCAACGCCATCGTCTTCTCGTTTCTGGAGCGCATCCCGGCGGACGACTGACATGGGGACGCAGCGATTTCCGGCAATGCATCAGGTCGGAAAATTCGCGTTGCCGGAATTGAGATCGGGTGTGTCGGACCGCCAGCGGACCGATCCGAAAGGCCGCTCAAGCCAGCGCCTGACCTGTCCTCCGGAAGGCATCCGGTTGAAGGCCGCCGTCTGTGCGAGGAGATCGCGGTCCGCCTGGGTGAAGCGAGCACGGTGGCGCAAGTAATCGATCCAGGTGGGGAATTCGAAGCGTTCGGTCCACAAGGCAGCGTTGCCGATATCGCGCCGCAGCGACCAGCCAAAGGCCCCGTTGCGCTTGCGGACGCGCTGAAGCTCGATCATCAGGTTGTAGAAGTTGCGCGCTTCATCGGGATCGACGTCGAACTCGATCTCGATCACCACCGGTCCGCTGCGCGGCGTGATGGCGACATCGACTTCCAGCTCGTTTTCGAATTCGACGATGTGCAACCGGTCGGGCTCCTCGGGCCTGATCGGCATGACGAAGCGCAGCAGGGGAAGCACGACGATCAGCCCCGCCGCGCTGGCAAGGGCAACCTGGGTGCCGTAGTTGCTTGCCAGGCTACCCCAGACGACAGCGCCGCCAGCGAGACCGCCGGTCATCGAAGACAGGAACCACGACAGCGCCCGGGCGGTCACCCAGCGCGGCACCGAAAGCTGCAAAGTGACATTGATTGCCGAAAGAGCGACCATGTTGCCCATGCTGCCGATCATCATCGCCAGCATGGTGAGCGGCACACTGCGACTCGACGCGACGACCAGCACCGATGCACTCGATGCAAGGAGCGTAACCGTCAGCGTCTGTTCGGGCGAGAGCCGGTCCCGGATCTCGCCAATGACCAGCGCGCCCAGCACCGCACCGATCCCGGACGCACCGAGCAACAGCCCGTATACGCTGGCATCGCCGCCGAGCTGGTCGCGCGCGATGATCGGAGTCAGCGCCAAGATCGCGCTGATCCCGCAAGCGAACAGGAACGTCCGGATCATTGCGGTGCGGACCGGCGCCGCGTGCAGCGCATAGCGGGCACCTGAAATGATGGCACGGCCGAATTCTTCGGGAGGCAGCCGGGGCGGAATTGCCGTGCGCCTCCACAAGAAAAACGCAACGAACAGCGGGATATAAAGCAAGGTGTTGGTGATGAAGGCCGCCGTCGCGCCCAGAGTCATGACCACGATCCCGCCGATTGCAGGCCCGACGCTGCGCGCAAGATTGTAGCTGACCGAGCCAAGCGACACGGCCGCTGCCAGTTGTTCGGGCGGAACCTGCTCCTGGATCGATGCCTGCCACGAAGGACCGTGGAGCGCGAGGCCGCTGCCGATCAGGAAACAGAAAAGGAGCAGGACGTTCGGACCGGCCATGCCGGCCTGTGAAAGAAGTGCAAGCCCGGCTGCGGACACGATCGCGAACCCCAGTCCGGCCAGCGCGATCCTGCGCCGGTCGAACATGTCCGCCATGGCCCCCGCCGGCACAGCGATCAACATGACCGGCAACATGAGCGCGGTCTGGACCATGGCCACCATACTGGGCGAATCGGTGAGGTGAGTCATCTGCCACGCGGCCGTGACGCCCAGAAGCAGATGACCGAAATTGGAGAGCAGGCTGGCCAGCCAGATACGGCGAAACGTGGGGTCGGCGAGCGGTGCCAGCGCTTTCAGCCGGGGCGTCCCTTGCGCCGCGCGATCAGGTTCCATGTCGGCCAATCGAGCGGCCGGACTGCGGGGAAGATCGCGCGAAACCGGCATTCAATAGCAGACTGCCGGGTTTCAATTCTTGCCCTATCACGAAGAACTCCCTGGTCGCCTGCCGCCATTGGCGGATAGATGCTGATGCGCGCGGTTACAATCCTCGGCGCGGACCTGCAGGGCACGGTGAGAGCGCATTGCGCGCCCAGCGACCTTCGGCTAGCCCGCGGATCGTTCGATCAGGGTTCCGCGGAGTGACAAGCCATGACTGCTCGCACCATCATCATCACCGGCGGCTTCGGAGCGTTGGGCCGCTGCGTCTCGCGAACCTTTGCGGCGCTGGGTGACAGAGTTGTGCGGATCGATTTCGCCCCTGCCGCTCCCGACGCGAACGAAGGCGGGCTGGACCTGCCTGGCATCGATCTTACCGATGCGGCCGCAGTTGAAGCCGCGCTCGGCGTGGTAACGGAAAAATTCGGCGGTTTCGACGTGCTGGTCAACATCGCCGGTGGCTTTACTTGGGGAACGCTCGAGGACGGCGCGCTCGCTAGCTGGGAGCGGATGTTCGCCATGAACATCCTCTCCAATGCGACTATCACCCGGGCGGCGCTGCCGGTTCTCCGGAAGAGCCCGGCGGGCCGCATCGTCAACATCGGAGCCGGCGCGGCCATCAGCGCGGCGGCGGGGATGGGCGCCTATGCGGCCTCGAAGGCAGGCGTCCACAGGCTGACCGAAGCGCTGGCGGCAGAGCTTGCTGCCAGCCCGGTCACGGTCAACGCCGTGCTGCCGACAATCATCGATACGCCGGCCAACCGGGCTGACATGCCGAATGCCGACACCAGCGGTTGGGTTCGCCCCGAAGCCATCGCCGACGTGATCGTCTTCCTTGCCTCGCACGCCGCACGCTCTATCAGCGGCGCGCTGATCCCCGTCTCGCGCGGCTCTGAAAATTGAGGCAGGGGACAGCGTGACCGTGGAGACAATGACCATGCAATTGAACACACTTGGCGTCGTCGGCGCAGGTCCGATGGGTGCGGGCATCGCGCAGATCGGGCTGACTTCGGGATTTGCCGTCGTGCTTTACGACGTCAGCAGCGAGGCGCTCGACAAGGCGGCGGCGGACATCTTCAGCCGCATCGCGCGCCTGGAGGAAAAAGGCCAGGTTGTCGCCGGGTTCACCGATGCCGCGCGCGGGCGCCTCGTGCTTGCCAGCGACATCTCGGCTTTTGCGCCGTGCGAAGTCGTGATCGAGGCCATCGTCGAACGGCTCGACATCAAGCAGAAGGTGTTTGCCGATCTCGAGGCCGTGGTTGCCCCCGGCGCAATGCTGGCCACCAACACCTCGTCGCTGTCGGTGGCGGCCATCGCCTCGCGCTGCCAGCACAAGGCGCGCGTCTGCGGGCTACACTTCTTCAATCCCGTCCCGCTGATGAAGCTGGTGGAAGTCATCGTCGCGCCCGCGACATCGCCGGAAATCGCGGCATGGGGCAGCGAGGTTTCGCGCCAGCTCGGCAAGACGCCGGTCACCGTGAAGGACGCGCCGGGCTTCCTCGTCAATCTGCAAGGCCGCGCCTACGTCACCGAAGGCCTCGCTATCGTGCAAGAGCATGTCGCGGACCCCGCGACGGTCGATCGCATCATGCGCGACGGCGCGGGCTTCCGCATGGGTCCGTTCGAGCTGATGGACCTCACCGGCATGGACATCAACTATCCCGCCACGACCTATATTTTCGAGGGTTATCAGAACGACCCGCGTCTCAGGACCACGACGCTGCATCAGTTGATGTTCAACGCGGGACTGCTGGGCCGCAAGACGGGCACGGGCTATTTCGATTATTCGGGCGGCATGCCGTTTGCGTCGTCCCCGTCGGCGCCCGAAACCCCTGTCACTGTCAAGCCGCGCATTGCGGATCCGGGGACGCGCTGGGACGCCTTGACCGGCGCGCAAGGCTTTGCGCCAGGAGATGAGGTCACGCTGATCGCCCCCATCGGGGAGGATTGCGCCACGGCCTGCGTTCGCCTCGGCCTCGATCCGACAGCGACTGTCGCGGTTGACCTGACAGCGGCAGAATTCCGCCACCTCACCGTGATGAGCGCGATCGGCGGCGGTGAGGCTTCCGCGCGTGTGGCGGACTGGCTGCGCGGACTGGGCTTCACGGTCGAAGTCATCCAGGATTCGCCCGGCTTCGTGCTCCAGCGCATGCTTGGCATGATCGCCAATCTCGGCTGCGAACTCGCCCAGATCGGCGTCGCGACGCCGCATGATGTCGATCTCGCCATGAAGCTGGCGCAGAACTATCCCAAGGGGCCGCTCGAGTGGGCCAACTGGCTCGGCGTAGAACGCACCTTCGAGATCATGAGCCAGTTACAGGCAATCACCGGATCGGACCGCTATCGCCCCAGCCTGTGGCTTCGCCGCCGGGCGCAGCTTGGCCTTTCCGCGCACCAGGAAGCTTGACCCCCTGCTTGACACAAGACGCCGCCCGGGAGCGGCGCGAAAGAGAGGATCCGAACATGGCAGTCTTGATCGAGGAACGCCCGACAGACGGCGTTGCCCTGCTCCGCATCAACCGGCCCGAGGCGCGCAATGCGCTCAGCCTGGACGTTCGGCGCGCGCTGGCCGAGGCGATCTTCAGGCTCGATGCCGACGACGAGACCCGCGCCATCGTCATCACCGGCGACGACAAGGCCTTTGCGGCCGGCGCGGACGTGCAGGAACTGCTGGTCCGCAAGCCGCACGACAGGGCCTTCCGGGATGCGCGCGTGGCATGGGAAGCCATGGAGGCCTGTCGCATCCCGCTGATCGCCGCCGTCAACGGTTTTGCGCTTGGCGGCGGGTGTGAGCTTGCCCTGCACTGCGACATCCTCATCGCGGGCGAGACGGCGAGCCTCGGCTTTCCCGAGGTCAAGCTTGGCATCATGCCCGGCGCCGGCGGAACGCAGCGCGCGCTTCGCCTGATCGGCAAGTCGCGGGCGATGCGCTATATCCTGACCGGCGATGCCGTCAGCGGCACGCAGGCAGCAGCCATGGGTCTCGCTTCCGAAGCCGTGCCCGACGCAGAGGTGCTGCCGCACGCGCTTAAGATCGCGGCCAAGATCGCGCGCCACGCGCCGATCGCGGTCGCCTCGATCAAGGACGTGCTGATCCAAGGGCAGGATGCCTCGCTTGATGCGGCGATCAAGCTGGAAGCCAAGGCGTTCGAGCTGCTCTTCGCGACAGAGGACAAGAACGAAGGGATTTCCGCGTTCCTCGAAAAGCGCAAGCCTTCGTTCAAGGGCGCCTGAACGGGGCTGGTCAGACGACCATCGAGCGCAGGCGCCCGTTGATGATCTCCTCCGCCTCGCGGACCATCCGGGTGATCAGCTCCTCGCAAGTGGGAATGTCGTGGACGAGGCCCTGGACCATGCTTGCCCAGAACACGCCTTTCGACAGATCGCCCGTTTCGAGGACTTCCTTGCCCTTCGCGCCCGCGACCAGTTCGCGCACGTCCTCGAACACGGCGCCCGGCTTTTCGAGGCGGCGGACGACTTCGTCCGAAACGGCGCTCTTGGCGACGCGCGCCGTGTTCTTGAGACTGCGGAAAATGACGTTGGTGCCGCGCTCGTCATTGGCAAGATAGGCCTGCTTGACGTTGTCATGGATCGGCGCCTCGACCGTGGCGCAGAACCGCGTGCCCATGTTGATCCCGTCCGCGCCCAGCGCCAGCGCGGCGACTAGGCCCCGTGCATCGCCAATGCCGCCGCTCGCAAGCGTAGGAACGGTCAGCTTGTCGACAGCGGCGGGGATGAGGATCAGGCCGGGCACATCGTCCTCGCCGGGGTGACCGGCGCACTCGAATCCGTCGATCGAGATGATGTCGCATCCCGCCTTTTCCGACGAGACAGCATGACGAACTGCCGTGCACTTGTGGATGATGATGACGCCGTGCGGCTTGAGCATCTCCCACACCTCGCGCACAGCCGGCGTTCCGGCTGTCTCGACGATGCGAATGCCGCCGTCGATCACTGCCTTGCAGATCGCACCGTAATCCGGAGCATTGAGCGTCGGCAGGACCGTGATGTTCACGCCGAAGGGCTTTGATGTCATCGCCTTGGTCCGCTCGATCTCGTCGCGCAGCGCAGCAGCGTTCGGCTGGGTCAGCGCCGTGATCAGGCCAAGCCCGCCCGCGTTCGAAACCGCTGAGGCCATTTCGGCGTAGCCGACATTCTGCATTCCGCCCTGGACGATGGGATGCTCGATTTCGAGCATTTCGGTCACGCGTGTCTTCAATGCCATTTACCGGCTCTCCTGCAATTCATGCGCCAACCGCGCTGGAACTTCGCTTTTTTCCCGCGGCCCCTAGTGGCCCCACTTTGTGCCACCAGCAAAAGCACAAATACCGGAACGGGTCCAGTTGCCACCCTAACCAGCGCATCCCTTGCTCAATGCCAATCCAATGCGTTTGCGCCAAAGCTGCTTTGCCGACGAACGTTCGTCAACGCCAATTCGACGTTTCTTCGGATTTCAGGCTTGTTGCGGGAGTTAAATGGCCCGGTTCCGCACTCATCCGCAATGAACACGCTGCATTTGGTCGGAAATGGCT
>JBEIPK010000021.1:0-37919 GCA_040377095.1 Novosphingobium sp. | reverse complement strand
GCTCGTGATTTATGGTTTCTATCTCGGTTTTTTCCGCTTGGGTCCAAACCGGGGGTATCACGCTGATCGTGGGGGGGATCCGGTTCATCGCCGCGCTCGCGCGCTTGACCGCTTCGATGTCCTCAAGCGCGATGATCGCGCTCATGGCCTCGCTAACACCGACATTGCGAAGCAGGATCTGGTCGCTCGGGTCGCCGAAGACCACCATCTTGCCCAGTTCGCGGGCCTTGACGTATTCGTCAGTTGCATCGGTCACTACGACGTGCCCGATTTCGCCCTGTTCGAGCAGCCTTGAAATGATCTGGCCCAGATGGCCGAAGCCAAGCAGGACGACGTGCCCGCTGACAAGGCTGATCGCCGCCGAGGGATCGGACTTCGCGCCATACCGCAAGAAGATCCGCATCGCCGCATCGGCATTGTTGATGACAAAGGGCGTCGCGATCATCGAGAGCACCACGGTCACCATCAGGATCTGGACCTGATCGGGCGGCATCATCCGGTTGCCAAGCATCAGCGACAGCACCACCAGCGCAAACTCGCCCACTTGCGCCACGTTGACTGCTGTCTTGAGCGCCACGACCCTGGAACTGAAAGCGATCAGGGTCAGGTAGAGGACCAGGGCCTTGATCGCCATCAGGGCCAGGCACAGGATCGTGATCGCGGGCAGGTTCGCGATGACCACGTCGATGTCGATCTGCAAGCCGACAGATATGAAGAACACGCCCAGCAGCAGGTCCCTGAATGGGATGAGATCGGCCTCCACCTGGTATTTGTAGATCGTGTCTGCGATCATCATGCCCGCCATGAAGCCGCCGAGCGAATAGGAAAACCCGAAGTGGTGGGCGAGCCATGATGCACCCACTGCGGTCAGCAGCACCGATCCAATGTATATCTCCTTGGAATTGGTCTCGGAGACGATCTTGAAGATCCGGTTGAGGAGAAAGTGACCCGCGATGTAGATGAGTGCGATCAGGATGACGGCATTGAGGGCCAGCTCCGCCAGCACCGAGCCGAGATCCTTGCCGCTGCCTGTGACAAGGCTGATCATCAGCAGGATCGGGATGACGGCGATGTCCTGGAAAATCAGGATGCCGACCGAGTTTCGTCCTTCTTCTGACTTTATCTTGCCAGTTTCGTTGAGAAATTTCAGAACTATGGCCGTCGAGGACAGCGCCAGCGCCGAACCAAGTATGATTGCGGTCAGCAACGGGATGCCAAAGGCGGTGGTGGCGAGTGCTGCGAAAACGCCGGCTGTCAGGAACACCTGCAGCGACCCGAACAGGAATACCTCCCGCTTCATCCGCTTGAGATGGGACAGCGAGAATTCCAGCCCGATGGTGAACATCAGGAAGACGATGCCGAACTCGGCAATGTGCTCCAGCGGGCCGCCGTTTTCGATCTCGATCCTGAACAGGCCCGCCAGCACTATCCCGGCCAGGATATAGCCGACGGCAGTTGGAATGTTGGAACGGCGAAGCAGCACGTTGAGCGCCGTGGACAGGGCCAAGGCCGACAGCAGAATGGGTATGATCGCCTGCATGTTTTCCGATCTCTTTCCGATCAGCCCACGGCTGCAGGACCAGTGGGACATCCTGATAGAAGATGTCTGCCCCGCTGGCGAGGGCGCCAGGCCGGCATGTCCCGATTTCGGAAAGGCGCCGGGGCCGGGCGGTCACTATTACACATATATTGCACTTGCGAAAAGGTCGGGTTGAGATAACGTCAGCCGATCGGCTCACGGCGATTCCATTTGCGCGTGACGGCCGATTTCAGGGGAGCCAGCAATTCTTGGAGCAGGAGCAGACCCAGATTGTCACGCGCGCGGGCGCGCTCGACCTGATCAAGGGTGACAGGCTTCATTACCTGGAACTTTCGCACGGGTCGGAAATCGCAAGCCGCCATGTGGTGGGGCCGCTGGGCCTGAAGATCGGCCGGACCGCCCCTGCCGATATCGTCATCCCCGATTTCGAGATTTCGCGGTCGCATTGCATGATTGCATTGTTGAATGACGAATTGCTGGTGTCGGACCTCAATTCCACCAACGGCACGTTTATCGACGGCCAGCGGATAACCGGCGTCCAGCCGCTTGCGGTCGGATCGATCCTCCAGGTCGGCAACCGCGCCTTCAAGCACGAATGGCGGTCCCGCGCCGAAATCGAGCAATCGAACGAGATCGATCGCGAATTGGGCAAGGCAGCCGCCTATGTTCTGGCGCTGCTGCCACCGCCGGTCAGCGAGGGACCGATCCGGACCAAATGGTTCCATCAGCCCTCCGCGAAGCTTGGCGGCGATGCCTTTGGCTATGGCAGGCTCGGCAAGGACAAGCATGTCTGCTATCTGGTGGACGTTGCGGGCCACGGCGCCGGCGCGGCGATGCATGCTGTCGCTGTCATGAACCAGCTGCGGCAAAGAAGCCTCCCCGATACCGACATGTCTCAGCCCGGTCAGGTGTTAGCCACTCTTAACGACCTGTTCGGGATGGAAGAACACGCCGGTCTCTACTTCACCATCTGGTACGGGGTCTATGATCAGGAGACCCGCCAGCTCGATTTCGCGAGCGGCGGACAGCATCCTGCCTTCCTCGTTTCGCCCGATGGTCAAAGCTTCACACCGCTCCAGACCCGCAATCTTGTCATCGGTGCGATGCCGGGGCTGACTTACGCGCAGGCCTCGGTCCGCGTGGAGCCGGGCTCGTCGATCTGCCTGTTCAGCGACGGCGTTTACGAAATCATCGACAGGCAGGGCGTGCAGTGGACGCTGGACCATCTGGTCGACTTGCTGAAAGATCCGGCGGGTGGATATCTGGACGCCCCCGAGGCCATCTACAAGACCATCGCTGAACGTGCCCAGCCGCATACGCTGGACGACGATTTCTCGTTCATCATTGCATCGTTCGACTGATACGATTGGAAGCCAGCATGGAATTTGTCATCACCGAAGTGGGCGGAGCGACCAAGGCGGCCTTGACCGGAAGGCTGGATACCGCGAATGTCGACAAGATCGAGACGACTTTCTCGGCAAGCATCCTGCCGCAGGGGCGGCCCACGATCCTTGACCTGTCGAACGTGACTTTCATTGCATCGCTGGGTATCCGGCTGCTGCTCACCACGGCGCGCACGCTGGGCAACCGCGGGGCCAGGCTTGTAATGTTCGGGGCGACGCCAGCTGTCGCGGAAATTCTCGAGACGACCGCGCTGTCGGATATTATCCCGATTTTCCGCTCGGAGGAAGAGGCGCTTGCCGCTGTAACTGCCTGAGTGCCGGCCCGGTGACAGGGACGAACTCGAATCTGAACCGGCCAGGCATTGCCTTGCGGCTTCCCAACCGTATGGCCTCGCTTGAGCAGGCGCGGCTTGCGGTGATCGACTATCTGCGCGGTTTCGATGTTGGCGCGGGTCCGATCAACCGCATCGAAGTGGTGCTTGAGGAACTGGTCAGCAATGTTGCCCGCCATGCGAAGCGCGCAACATCGATCACTGTCGAAGCGAACATCGGCGATCAGGGCGTGATCCTGTCGGTTGCCGATGACGGAGAGGCGTTCAATCCTCTCGACAAGCCCGATCCAGCTCCGTTCACAACACTGGAAAATGCACAGCTGGGGGGGCAGGGCATCCCCCTTATAAAGCGCCTTACCCAGCAGGTGCGCTATGATCGCAAGGGGCAAAGCAACTGCGTGACGGCGGTGTTTCCGCTCGATTGACACGCCGCGCCGAAACGCCGGCATCCCGAATCACGATCGTCAGGTTGACCGCGAGAGCAGGACCATGAGGTAACGGCGGGTCTGTTCGGCCTGTCCGATCATCCGCTCCGCTTCGCTGTCGCTCTTGGCACCTCGCATCGAATTGGCGAGGTTGTCGAGATAGCTGAGATAGGTCCGCGCGGCCTTGACGTTTGCCTCCAGCGCCCGCTTCTTTTCCGTGTCCGTCGTTCTGGTCGAGCGGCTTTGCCGGATGACGTTCTCGGCAATGGAACGTGCTGCCCCAACGGAGGCGTTGAACTGCTGCTGCTTGCCCGGTGATACGCCGGAACGGGAGTCGGCAGTTTTGCCCGCCGGTTCCTGCGCTGCGACCTGTTCAGCCTCGATTGTTGCGGCGCCGCCAGACTGCGCCAATTGCGGCGCCTTGGCCGAATTGAGCCGGGCGGCCCGCGCATAGGCTTGAGAAAAGCTGTTCGAGGCGGACAGGGCCTGGCGGGCAGCGGCGATGGCCGTGCCGGCATCTGCCGCCTGCTGCGCCTGCCCGGCGGCCGCGTTCAGCCCGGCAAGGGCAGCGCGAAGGTCGCGGACGGCGCGCCGCTGATCGGGTCTTGCCGCCTGCGCCGCGCCTGCATTGCGCGGATCGGTCCACAGCGCTTCGCGGCCGAGGCGATAGTTGCGGGCAGCTGCATCGCCGGCCAGCGCGGCGGCGAAAGCTGAAACGCCGGTCACGGCGAGCCGCGACATGTCCTGTGTTCTTGCCGCTCTTTCCGCATCGCTGCCGACACCGGCCAGCCCATCGCGAAGAGCGGCAATCTGCTGGGCGGTGCCTGCGATGCCAGTCACAGCTTTCGCGGAAACCCCAGCACGGCGCGCGTCCGCTGCCAGCGCCTGGATCGTCAAGGCGAGCTCGTCGGCGTTCGCGACCTGGACCGGAGCAACCGATCCGGAAGCCACGGGAACGGCTTCGGCAGTCTGCGTATCGGCCACGCCGGCATCGGGCGCAGCAGACGTGTTCGTCAGATACCAGCCGCCGCCGGCAACCAGCAGGACGCCTAGGCCGGTCGCAGCAATCAGGGCCGGACGATTCGATCCTTTCCCGGTCTTCCCGGCGGGCTTGCCGACGGCGGTGTCGGCTTTGTCCGGAGCCTTCGGAGCGAGGTTCAGCGCGGCTGGGGCCTGCTTGACCGAGTGGCCGGTCTCGCGTCCGGCGAGCTTGAACTTCACTTCGCTGGTATCTTCGGGGACGGCAGTTTCGATCTTGCCGGGTTCGGCAAAGCCTTCGGGCACAGGGGCCACTGGAACGATCACGTCCGGTGTGGTGGGGGCGATGTAGATGCGCGTTGCATCCTCGTCCAGCTCAACGGAAGCGGGCGCTGCGGGCGGCGCGGCCTTGGTTTCATCGAACATGGCCAGCCATTTTGCGATGGACTGCGGGCGATCGCCGGGGCGGATCGTCATCGCCGCATCGACCGCCTCGAGGAACCTGCTGCTGTATCCCGGCCAGTTGCCCCCCACCAGCGGTGTGCCAAGGCCGCCGTGAAGCCGCTCGAGCACTTCGGGCGGCTTCTCGCCCGTCACGCATTCGTACAGCACCACGCCCAAGGCATAGATATCGGTCCACGGCCCCTGGTCGTATGTCTTCACATACTGCTCGATGGCGGCATAGGGCGGGGTGTGGAATGTAACGGTCGTGCTTGTCGCATCCGCCGATTCGAAGCGGGCCGATCCAAAGTCGATCAGGACGGGCCGGCCATCGACGTTGATCAGGATGTTCGGCGGCTTGATGTCCCGGTGCAGCACGCCGACGCGGTGCGCGCGCTCAAGCCCTTCAGCGATCGGCACGACCCAGTTGGTCAGGCTTGCCTCGTTGAAGCGCCTGCCGTCCTTCAGCAGTTTGGACAGTGAAACGCCGTCCTCGAAATCCATGACGATGTACGCAGTGCCATGTATCTCGAACAGGCTGCGGACGCTGACGATGTTGGGATGCCGAGTCGGGGTCGACAGATTCCACAGGAGCTTGGCTTCCTCGACGAACTTCTTGAGGCCAAGCGCATGAACTTCCTCGGCATTCGAATCGATCGGAACGACCGTGTCGCCATCCCTGCGTTCGCTGATAGCGCTTGGAAAATATTCCTTGATTGCAACGAGTTCGTCGAAATATATGCCACGCCCCTTGTAGACGATGCCAAATCCGCCAACTCCCAGCACTTCCTCAAGGCGCCACTCGCGCAGCACAGTTCCTGCCGGGAGCGCCTTGTTGCTGTAGGACTTACTCATTGCCGCCCCCCTGCAATGCAGATATTGCAATGCAACAAATTGCGGCGCTACGTTGCACGGTCCGGTCTGGATTTCCAGCCCTAACGGCACATCAGAACAAGGATCGCCCATGCCTGCATTCGAAAGCGCAGTGCGAACGCATGTTGGCCACAAGCGCAAGCTGAACGAGGATGCTGTCCTGCATGCTCCCGGCGCCGATCTTTGGGCTGTTGCCGACGGCATGGGCGGCCACGATGCCGGCGAACTGGCGAGCGCGATGGTGGTCGAACGGCTGGGAGGGATCAGCGGCGTGCAAGGCCTTCAAAGCCTGCTGGACGCGGTGATCGGCTCGCTTCTAGCGGTGAACGCCGAACTCGTGAGCCTGGCCGGAACGGCCTACAAGCAGCGCGTCATCGGCAGTACGGTCGTCGGCCTGTTGCTTGCGGAAAACCGGTATGCCTGTTTCTGGGCAGGTGACAGCCGCGCCTATCTGGTTCGCGGCGGCGGGATCGAGCAAGTGACCACGGACCACAGCCTGGTGCAGTCGCTGATCGATGCCGGCATGCTCGAAGAAAAGGATGCCGAGAGCCACCCCAATGCCAATGTCGTCACGCGCGCTGTCGGCGCGGACGAGGCATTGCATGTCGATACGGTTGTCGGCGATTGCCGGCCGGGTGATGTTTTCCTGCTCGCCAGCGACGGCCTGACCCGGCTGGTGAAGCAGGATCAGCTGCTCGCCGTGCTTTCTGCCAACGGCGTCGATGCGGCGGCTGACCGCCTGCTGGAACAGGCACTCGAAGCCGGGGCCCCCGACAACGTCTCGCTGATTATCGTGCGCATCGCCTGATCGCCGCATTTTTTCGTTGCGCGCCGCAGCATTTGATGTTGCACTGCAAAATCGACGCGACCGATACCCGCAACGCATGGGAGGCCATTGACGCAAGTGGAGCAGACCCACGAATCAGCCGAACCGAGCGAATTCGACAGCGCCCTGATGCGCGCCTGGTCGACGCAGACCGCAAACGCTTCAGGCCATGTCGCGGACTATATTCCTGAGCTGAGCCTCGCCGATCCCGAACACTTCGGCATGGCGATCGCAACCGCGAAAGGACGCATCCACACCATTGGCGACTGCGAGGTGCCATTCACGATCCAATCCGTCTCCAAGGCGTTTGCCTTCTGCCTCGCACTCGAGATTGCGGGACCGGAAGTGGTGGCCAGCCGGGTGGGCGTCGAGCCAAGCGGCGATCCGTTCAACGCCATCGTCTTCGATCCCGGCACCAACCGCCCGTTCAATCCGATGGTCAATGCCGGTGCGATTGCGGTTGCAGGCATCCTGCACGAGCATCTGGGCGACGGGGCCTACGATCTCATGATCGAACGGTTTGCCACCGCGGCCGGGCGGCCGCTTTCGCTGAACGAGCCGGTCTACCGCTCTGAAGCGGATACTGGCCATCGCAACCGGGCGATTGCCCATCTCCTGCTGGCCAACGATGCGCTTGCGGTTCGCCCCGACGATGCGCTCGACCTCTACTTCCGCCAGTGCTCGATCAACGTAACCGCTGTCGATCTGGCGCGGATGGGCGCGACGTTCGCCAACATGGGGACCTGCCCGCTGACGGGCAAGCATGCCTTCGATCTTGCTGCGGTGCGCAGCACGCTGGCGGTCATGTTCACATGCGGCATGTACGACTATGCCGGCCACTGGGCTTACGACGTCGGCATCCCGGCGAAGAGCGGCGTGGGCGGCGGTATCGTCGGCGTGGTCAATCGCCAGCTGGGCATAGCCAGCTTCTCGCCCCGGCTCGATGCCAAGGGCAACTCTTCGCGCGGCGTCGGCGCGTTCAAGGTGCTGGCCGAGCATTTCGGACTGCATGCATTCGACTGCACGAATGTCGGGTCAAGCTTCATTTCGTCGCTGATCCGCTAGCAGGCAGGTCGGCCTTGTCAGGATAACTGGTTCCGGCCGAGCGGAGGCCCGAAGTTGGTATTTCATCGCGCAGCGGCGGACGCGGCGTTCCACTCCGCCATCGCGGCGGATCGGAACTTGCGCACGGTGTCTCGGGAGGCGAGCTGACGCTGGGTGTTGAAGATATTGTAGATCGCTGAGTAGGTGGAGGTGAAGCATTGAGCCGGGCTGTCCGCTCGCAGTTCCCATATTCCTGCTGTTCCAGTACTTTACGAGGCACCCGCAGTCGAATTGCCGCAGCTGCGCAGCTGATGACTGAGCACAAGCGGACGAACTTGCGGAGCAGTGCTGACTTGGTGCTGACTTGCTGCTTTTTCGGCAAGACTGGATTCTTGCTAAGTCTTTGAAAAATATGGCGCACCCGACAGGATTCGAACCTGTGGCCTCTGCCTTCGGAGGGCAGCGCTCTATCCAGCTGAGCTACGGGTGCCCTGATTGTCTCGGGACGGGCGAGCGGTTAGCAGAGGCGAGCGCTTCTTGCCAGAGCAATCAGCGCGGGCGGCGAAGCGAAGCGCCGGTTAGCGATTTAGCAAGCACGCCCGGTCTAAGCAGCATCAATGGACATGACCACTACGCCATTCGGGACATCCGGCGCTGGCGGCGGCACGCTGGCCGGTGCGGGGCGCGCGAGCTTCGGGCAGGCCTCGGTCAGCGTGATGAGCATGCGCTGGTCCGCGCTGCACGATGCGGCTGGCGCTGTCGCATTGCTCGCGGGGCATGGAGTCGAGGCGATGACCACGGCGCAGCGGAGCTTTCCCGTTATCATGCGCGATACCGGTGGCTGGCGGCGCAATCTTGCTGAACAGGGGGTCGAGGATCTTGCGGCGATCATGGAGCCGGGCCTCGCCGCACTGCTCGCCGTCCGCGCGCGCGGCGCCGATTGCACGGCGGCGGCGTCGGCCTTGTGGCGTGAATTCGTCATTGCGCGCGATCAGATGATGAGCCTTGCGCCAGTGGACGGAGCCTCGCGCCGCAGCGCCTGATCCGATCACTTCCGCTTGGCAAGTTCCCTCTATGTTCCTACGACAGTGCATGGCCCGTCCCGATTCGCTGCCCGCATCGCCCCTTTTCCCGCAAGCCGTGCAGGGCGAAGGCCACCTTGCCGCCACGGTCATGCGTGGGATCTGCCGGCTTTTCGCGCGCAACGATATCTGGTGCCTTGCGGAAATGCCGCTGCGCTGCGGGCGTCGCGCCGATCTGATGGGGATCGATGCGAGGGGGCAGGTTGTCATCGTGGAAGTCAAGGTCAGCAAGGCGGACTTGCTGGGCGACGCCAAATGGACCGACTATCTCGATTATTGCGACCGGTTCTACTGGGGGCTTGCTTCCGCGCTCGATCCGGCGCTGGTCGCGCACGAAGCGTTCCTTCCAGAACGGAGCGGTCTGATCGTCGCGGACGGCTATGATGCCGAGATCGTGCGCCCGGCTGCGTCCGTGCCGATGGCGGCGGCGCGGCGGCGCGTGGAAGTTGAGCGGCTGGCCCGCGCCTCGATGCGGCGCATGGTCACGGGCAGCGATCCCCACACCGCGAGTTGGGGTCGGGACGGATAGCAGTCGTCAGTCCCCGGCCATTCGCCTGATCAGCGCGCGCACCTCGTCCGCCATGTCGGGGCGTGACAGCGCGACAGCCAGTGTCGCCTCGACGAATCCGGCTTTCGATCCGCAGTCATAGCGCTTGCCGGCGAAGGTCACCGCGTGGAACGGCTGGGTCCCGATCATGGTCGCCATGGCGTCCGTCAGCTGGATCTCGCCGCCCGCGCCCGTACCCTGGCGTTCGAGCACGCGCATGACTTCGGGCTGGAGGATGTAGCGCCCGGAAATGATCAGGTTCGACGGCGCATCCTCGATCCGCGGCTTCTCGACCAGTCCGGTGACTTCGGTCAGAGCGCCGCCCGAGCCGGGAACCTGTGCGCCGGGCGCAATCACGCCGTAGCTCGAGACTTCCTCGCGCGGGACTTCGAGCACGCTGATGAGATTGCCGCCCACCCGGTCATAGGCCTCGACCATCTGCTTCATGCAACCGGTCTCGCCAATCATCAACTCATCGGGGAGGAAAATGGCGAACGGTTCATCGCCGACGATGGCGCGGGCGCACCAGATTGCGTGGCCCAGCCCCATCGGCACCTGCTGGCGCACCGCGACGAGATTGCCCGGCTGGATGCGCGTCGGCTCTAGGATTTCGAGCGTCTTGTCGCGCTCGCGCATGGTCGCCTCAAGCTCGAAGGCATGGTCGAAATGCTCAACGATCGCGGTCTTGCCGCGCCCCGTCACGAAGATCAGCTGCTCGATGCCCGCCTCGCGCGCTTCGTCGACCGCGTACTGGATCAGCGGCCGGTCAATAATCGGTAGCATTTCCTTGGGGATCGCCTTGGTGGCGGGCAGGAACCGGGTGCCGAGGCCGGCAACCGGGAATACGGCCTTACGGATCGGGCGGCGGCTTACAGTGGCTGTCATCGGTCTATGGTAGCCCCAGATTGTTGCAGCGCACTTAAAGCGGCATGTACCCAACTGACAAGTGCAGGGCGGCTCGATGGTTCCCATTGCGCACACTTCGTTCTAAGGCGCGGACATGGACAAGATCATCATCCGCGGCGGCCGGCGGCTTTCCGGCACGGTTCCCATCTCCGGCGCGAAGAATGCGGCGCTCACGCTTCTCCCCTGCGCGCTGCTGACCGACGAGCCGGTGACCTTGCGCAACCTACCGCGCCTTGCCGATATCGACGGTTTCCAGCACCTGATGAACCAGTTCGGGGTCTCCACCGCGATTGCCGGATCCAGGCCGGAGGATTTCGGCCGGGTGATGACGCTTCAGGCCACGCGAATGACGACCAGCGTCGCGCCTTATGAACTGGTGCGGAAAATGCGCGCCTCGATCCTCGTGCTTGGGCCGATGCTGGCCCGGATGGGTGAGGCGACCGTTTCGCTGCCCGGCGGCTGCGCCATCGGCAACCGCCCGATCGACCTGCACCTCAAAGCATTGGAGGCGCTCGGCGCGCATATCGAGCTGGCCGCGGGCTATGTCCGTGCGGTCGCCCCCGACGGCGGACTGCCGGGCGGACGCTACAGTTTCCCCGTGGTCTCGGTGGGGGCCACCGAAAACGCGCTGATGGCGGCGGTGACGGCGCGCGGCAAATCGACGCTGCACAACGCGGCGCGCGAGCCGGAAATCGTCGATTTGTGCCGTCTGCTCGTGGCGATGGGCGCGGAGATCGAGGGCATCGGCACGTCGGACATCGTGGTCCACGGGGTCGAGCGGCTACACGGCGCGACTTACGCGGTCATGGCGGACCGGATCGAGGCGGGCAGCTATGCCTGCGCGGCGGCGATCACCGGCGGCGAAGTGACACTGAAGGGCGCGGTCATCGAGGAAATGGAAGCGACCGTCCAGGCGCTGCGCGATGCGGGCGTATCGGTCGAGCCGAGGACTGGCGGCATCCACGTCGCGGCGGATGGCAAATTGCGTGCCGTGACCCTGTCCACCGCGCCATATCCGGGCCTCGCTACCGACATGCAGGCGCAGCTCATGGCGATGCTCGCCTGCGCCGAAGGGTCAAGCGTGCTGACCGAGACCATCTTCGAGAACCGCTACATGCATGTCCCCGAACTCAACCGCATGGGCGCGCATATCGAGACTTCGGGCCGGACCGCAATCGTCCACGGCGTTTCGGGGCTTTCGGGCGCACAGGTCATGGCTACCGATCTTCGTGCCTCGATGAGCCTCGTCATCGCCGGCCTTGCGGCAGAGGGCGAAACGCAGGTGCACCGCCTTTACCACCTTGATCGGGGGTATGAGCGGCTGGAGGAAAAGCTCGCCCTGCTCGGCGCGGAGATCGAACGGGTCGGCGGCGATTAGACGGGTGATGATCCTCCCCAGAGGCTGATTGCGGAACCGGCGCGGCGCGGCTGCGTTGAAGGGCCAAGCAATCACGCACGTTTCGAGGAGATTACACCATGGGCCTTCTGAAGATGGCGGTCATTGGCGGGGCGGGCTACGGCCTTTACAAGTACCTGCAGCGCGAACATCACGAGGGCCGCGTTGCCTTTGCGAGCGGCGAGACGACGCATAACGGGGGCGCCAGTCAGGTTCGCAATGCAGGCCCGGAATCGATGCGCTCCGACCTCAAGGACTGGGACAAGGCCGACGAGGCAAGCGACGAAAGTTTTCCGGCCAGCGATCCCCCGGGGAATTATTGAACTGCTCATATTGCGCCTCTCATACTGCCGCCCGCACGGCGGGCTGGCCTTGATCGGTTTCAAAGGGCTGAACGCGGCGCGTTCAGCCCGTTATGAGGTCAAACTCATCGCGCATGAACTTTTCGCAATCTGAAAGTATGGCGTCGCCAAGCGGAGATAGCAAAGCCTCGCTTCGCAGGATTTCAGAGCATTGCCAGAAAGCGATCACGCCGGCTTCAAGAAAATCCTCGCTCAGCACGATTTCCGCGTCAGTCAGACCGCCGCCGTCCTCATGCCACCCCAGCAGGCGCGAGAAGGCGTGGCTTTCGCGGGCTGAGACAAAGGCGGCATGGAAAATCCCATCCATCGGCCGGGGATCTGACCGCAGGGGGGAACTGTAACGACTGTTTATGTCGTTCAGGACGAAAGGCTCGGTCCGGGCGAAGGCGAACAGGACATTGTGGCCCGCTTCGTGGACGATCGTCTTGAAGTAATGGACCCAACCGTCGACATCCTGTGTGTCGGGGTTGATGGCCAGGGCCCCCCAAAGCGCGAAGGAAGAGACCCCGCCCAGTTCCAACCCGGTTTCGGCGCCGGGAAGAGCGACAATGATGTCGCGGATCGTGACTTGTGTTTCGTCGTGTAATTCCGGCGCGCACTGGTGCAGCCGCTTAAAGGCAACCGTGATTTCTCGCTCTGCGGCCTCGAGTCTTTCCGAGGAAACTGGCATCAGACGAAGCAAATTCGCTGGCTCGATGTCGAACCACCGTCTGAGGGTTTCGATCTGATCGGCCGAATAGGTGTCGGGCGCTAATGTCGATATGCGGGGGAAATTGATTGGAGCGGGTTGTGCCCGCAGGCCAGAGGCAGGGTTCAGCCGACCGAGAAGATAATCGGCCGCGCTGGCCTTGACGGGGTCCGAAAGCGCGCCAACGGCCGGGTGCGCCATGTTGATGTCGAAATAGGCGCCAAAATCGAGTGCGCCGGTCGCAAGGTTGCTTGTCGGAGGGGAGCCGCAGTCGCCGGGCAGCTGATTGGCCAACAGCGCGGCAACACTCTCCCACAACGCGGTCTCCATCGCTTGCCGGTGTTCCGCGGCGCGACAGGTCGAAGGTTCGAAAAGCGAAACGGCCACGGAGTTCAACCCGATCTGGCCCCGCCGCGCATCAACTGACGAATTTGGCCCTATCCGGCCTTGCGCCGCCTGATCGCGATGACCGATTTGTCCCCGACGCGCCGGTCAAGGAAATCGCCCTTGGTGCAGACACCCCCCTTGGCGAGCAACTTGGCAGTCTGCGTGGAGCCGTAGAGGTTGAGCATCCCATTCATCGAGCAATCTCCTCTGCAATCCTGTGCGGACGCTAACATCCATCCCGATGCGTGACAATCGGATTTGGCGAGGCGACGTCGCCGAGGCTGCGAGCCGCGATCCGACCAGTTGGCGCTCGCTTGTTCAACCGGGCGTCAGGGGCGGGACTTAAGCGGCATCTCCGGCCCAGCGCGAGGCGAGCCAAAGCCTGATCGCGCTGGCGAGGCCGGGCGGCTCCTCGGCCGAAAGGCGTTCGGTATCGATCCGCGCCACAAGCGCGTTGATCGGCAAGCCCTCGGCGGCGGCCGCCGACTTCAGCGCCTCCCAGAACAACGGCTCGAGGCTCACCGACGTCTTGTGTCCCGCAATCTCGACCGAGCGCTTGACCGGAGGATGATAGATGCCTTTTCCCATCGCCCGGTGTCCGGCCACCCGCTCAATACATGTGCTGGCCGCCGTTGATGGACATGGTCGAGCCAGTCACGAATCCGGCATCTTCCGAACACAGGAACGCGACGCCGCGCGCGATTTCTCCGGCGTGACCGAGCCGGCCGACAGGGATCTTGGCGATGATCTTTTCGAGCACCGCCGGCGGGACGGCCGCGACCATGTCGGTATCGACATAGCCTGGCGCAATAGCGTTGACCGTCACCCCGAACTTGGCGCCTTCCTGCGCCAGCGCCTTGGTGAAGCCGTGGATGCCCGATTTTGCCGCAGCATAGTTGACTTGCCCGTACTGGCCCGCCTGTCCGTTGATTGAGCCGATGTTGACGATCCGGCCCCAGCCGCGCTCGCGCATGCTTGGGAACGTGGCCTTTGCCATGTTGAAGCAGCCGCCGAGATTGATGCGCATGACATCGTTCCAGTCCTCGAAGCTCATCTTGTGGAGCACGCCGTCCCGCGTCACGCCGGCATTGTTCACCACGACATCGATCGGACCATGGACGGCGGCGATCTCGACGCAGTTGTGGATGCAGGCTTCGTGATCGCCCACGTCCCAGCGATAGGCCGGTATGCCGGTCCGTTCCGAAAAGGCGCGCGCTGCATCGATGTTGCCCGCGTAGTTCGCCACAACGGTGAAGCCATCGGATTGAAGGCGCATCGAGATCGCCTCGCCAATGCCACGTGTTCCGCCGGTTACGATTGCCAGACGCGCCATGCAAACTTCCTCACCCGCACCGATATTGTTGGCGCAAGGTTAGGTCAGCCGGGTCCGTCGAGCAAGCGCCGGAGCAACATTTTTCGGTGTGCGGTCAGGACTGCATCAGAAGCGGAACTGCGTCCCGACATAGACGGCCTGATTGTCGGGATTGCCGTCGGTGATCGGCCGCAGGCGTTCGCGTTCCTGTTCATAGCGCACGCCCGCCGTGACATTGAGATTGCGCGTCAGGCGGTAGCTGCCGCCCAGGTCGACTTTCTTTTCAGTGTCGGCGAAGGTACGCGGCGCGCGCCCGGCCGGGCGGTTGCTGTCAAGCACGACGCGCGGGCTGAGCCGGGGCACGGTGGAGGAAGGACCGGGAATCTGGAACGACGACGCATCCCCGCTGTCGCCGCGCTGGCGCTCCGCGGCAGCAAGGTCCTGAGAGAAGTTGCCGAACCCGCGAGAGACGCCCAGTGTGAAGGCGGTGGGTGTGAATGCGGTTGGCGCAATACGCACCGGCACGTCGGCCGGACCTTCAGCCCGGGCAAGGCGGGGCGCATGGACCAGGATGTCGCGCGCGGTTGCCGGATCGACACGCACCGCGACAGTGACGGAGCGGCTTGGCCGGTTGGCGGTTCCGGCGGGCGTAAAGGGAAACAGGGGGCCGCGCGCGAGCGAGCGCAGCGAGATGGCCTGAGGCGACCGGGCACGTGCGGGCGCCGGGTCCTTCGCCCCGCTGCCCGCAAGCCGCTGCGCGGCGTCGCTATCAAAGCGAGTGGAAAAGGCGAGGACTGCGCTGGGCAGGGCGAGCAGCGCGACGGCGCCTGCCAGCATGACGCCTGTGGTCATACCCCCGCCCGCACCTTGCACCGCACTCCGCTTCATCGAACTGCCCGCCCTCTTCCAATTCGGCCATACCGGTCGGCCTGTCTTGCACGTCACGCTTTAACACAGGCTGACCAGCTGGGCGAGGCCTGCTGCAAGGTGCGGCGCGACTTCCGCCGGTGGGAGCCACCTGTCGCGCGCCACTTGCTCGCCGCCGCGCGCTGGCTTAGAGGCATGCCGGAAGGCGCATGCCGTCCGCGACCACGCGGGGGAGCGCGATTCGCATCCCCCCGCGGGCTTGCGGCAGCATGATTGGGGTTCGAAGGAAGACGATGACTGGAAACACGGCAAAGGCTGGCACCACGGCAAACCACTGCTCTTTCCGGGCACCCTCCTATCGCCTCGTCGGCAGGGTGGGGATTCTCGCCTGCATGGCGCTGGCGCTCGTCAGCTGCGGCAAAAAAGAGCGCCCAAAGGCAGATCTTGCCGCCAGCCGCGTCACCACAATCGGCGTCAACAGCTATCTTTGGCGCGCCAGCCTCGATGCGCTGTCGTTCATGCCGCTCTTGCAGACCGACAGCAACGGCGGCGTCATCGTGACCGACTGGTACGCCAATCCTTCCAATCCGGGCGAGCGAGTCAAGGTCACGGTCACCATCCTCGACCAGGACCTGCGCGCCGATGCGCTTCGCGTCGCCGCGAGCCGGCAAGTGGCACAGGGTGGCGGCTGGGTCGATGCACCCGTTCAGGCGGCCACGGTGCAGAAGCTTGAGGACATCATCCTCACCAAGGCCCGCGACCTGCGTCGTAACGCGCTCTAGGACTTCATCATGACCGAACGTTTCGATCCGTCCGCCGCCGACGGGCGCTGGCAGCGTGTCTGGGACGGGCGGCAATGCTTCCGCGCCGACGATGCCTCGGAAAAGCCGCGCAGCTATGTGCTGGAAATGTTCCCCTATCCCTCCGGGCGCATCCACATCGGCCACGTGCGCAACTATACGATGGGCGACGTGCTGGCCCGCTACAAGCGGATGCGCGGTCACGAAGTGCTCCACCCGATGGGCTGGGACGCGTTCGGCATGCCGGCCGAAAACGCCGCCATGGAAAAGGGCGTGCATCCTGGCGGCTGGACCCGCGATAACATCGCCAACATGAAGGCGCAGCTCAAGCGCCTCGGCTTCGCGCTCGACTGGAGCCGCGAACTGGCGACCTGCGAGCCTGAGTACTACGGACACGAGCAGGCGTTGTTCCTCGATCTCTATGAGGCGGGCCTGGTCTACCGCAAGGAAAGCGCCGTCAACTGGGACCCGGTCGACCAGACGGTGCTTGCCAACGAGCAGGTCATCGACGGGCGCGGCTGGCGTTCGGGTGCGCTGGTCGAAAAGCGCAAGCTTTCGCAGTGGTTCCTTAAAATCACCCAGTTCGCCAACGACCTGCTCGCTGGTCTGGACGGGCTGGCGGGCTGGCCCGAGAAAGTCCGGCTGATGCAGGAAAACTGGATCGGCAAGTCGCAGGGCCTGCGCTGCACCTTCCGCCATGTTGCAAGGCAGGATGGGATCGAGGTGTTCACCACTCGGCCCGATACGCTTTACGGCGCAAGCTTCGTCGCGGTCGCGGCCGATCATCCGTTCGCCGCCCGGATGGCCGCCAATGCGCCTGAACTTGCCGCCTTCATAGCGGAATGCAAGCGCGGCGGCACCACGGCGGCAGAGCTGGAAACCGCCGAGAAACAGGGCTTCGACACCGGCATCACGGTCGAGCATCCGCTCGATCCCGACTGGCACCTACCCGTCTATGTCGCCAATTTCGTGCTGATGGAATACGGCACCGGCGCCGTCTTCGGGTGTCCGGCGCACGACCAGCGCGACCTCGATTTCGCACGCAAGTACGATCTGCCGGTGCGCCGCGTCGTCAGCGAGGGCGACGAAACCAGCGAAACGTTCCACGGCGACGAGGCCTATACCGGACCCGGCCGCATCGTGAATTCGCGCTGGATGGACGGCATGAGCGTGGACGAGGCCAAGGCCGCCGTCATTGCGCGCGCGGAGCACGAAGGCTGGGGCAAGGGCGAGACGCAGTACCGGCTGCGCGACTGGGGCGTCTCGCGCCAGCGGTACTGGGGCACGCCGATCCCGTTTATTCACTGCGAGAGCTGCGGCGTGGTGCCGGTGCCCAAGAGCCAGCTTCCGGTGGTCCTGCCCGAGGACGTGGATTTCCAGGTGCCGGGCAATCCGCTGGTGCGCCATCCGACATGGAAGCATGTCGACTGCCCGCGCTGCGGCCAGGCGGCAGTGCGCGAGACGGACACGCTCGACACCTTCGTGGACAGTTCGTGGTATTTTCTGCGCTTCGCCAGTCAACCGGGCGACCGTCCCTTCTATCCGGAGGCGATCGCCAAATGGCTGCCGGTCGAGCAGTACATCGGCGGCATCGAGCACGCGATCCTGCACTTGCTCTATGCCCGCTTCTGGACCCGCGCGCTGGCCCACATCGGGCTGATCGACGTGAAGGAGCCTTTCGCCAGCCTGTTCACGCAGGGCATGGTGACGCACGAGACCTATAGCCGCATCGATCCGGCGAACGGCCAGCCGGTCTATTTCAGCCCGGCGGAAGTCTCGCGCGGCGGCGATAACGCGACATTGAAGGCGGACGGCGCACTGGTCGAGATCGGCCGCGTCATCAAGATGTCGAAGTCGAAGAAGAACGTGGTCGACCCCGACGACATCGTTGACCATTACGGTGCCGACGCCGTGCGCTGGTTCATGCTGTCCGACAGTCCGCCCGAGCGCGACCTGCCGTGGTCCGAGGCCGGGATCGAGGGCTGCGCCCGCTTCGTCCAGCGCTTGTGGCGGCTGTTCGGGCAGTTCGACGGCGCTGGCGGCGGAGAGGACAGGCCGCTTGACCGCAAGCGGGACCAGACCGTCGCCGCCGTCGCCGAGGATATCGAGGCGCTGTCGTTCAACAAGGCCGTGGCGCGCATCTACGAACTGGCTTCGGCCATCGAGAAAGCGCCGCCCTCCGCCAGCCGCAGCGCTGCAATCCGCGCTCTCCTCCTGCTCGCTGCGCCAATGATGCCGCACCTTACCGAGGAAGCCTGGGCGGAGATGGGCGAAAGCGGCCTCGTCGCCGAAGCCACGTGGCCCGAGGTCGATCCCGCGCTGCTGGTCGAGGACGAAGTCACCATCGCGGTGCAGGTGAAGGGCAAGCTGCGCGATACGCTCACCGTCGCCAAGGGCACCGCGCGCGAGGAGCTTGAGGCGCTTGCGCTCGCATCCGACAAGGTGCAGCGTGCACTCGAGGGGGTGCAAGTGAAGAAAGTGATCGTCGTGCCCGACCGGCTGGTCAATCTCGTCGCATGAGAGGCTGGGCATGAAGCGCCCGGCCGCGCTGGCAGCCGCGCTCCTCCTCTCCGCCTGCGGGCTCAAACCGTTATACGCGGGCGGCGGCAGCGGTGCGGTGGCGCAGGGGCTTGCCTCGGTCGATGTCTCCGCCATCGAGGGCAAGGCCGGCTGGCTGGTTCGCAATGCCCTGATCGACCGGCTCGGCAGCACCAATGGCAACGCCACGCAGGCGCGCTACCGGCTCGACGTGCGGCTCGATGACCGGCTGGAGGGCCTCGCACTCCTGTCCGACGTCACGATCGGACGCGAGAGACGCACCTTGCGAGCGCGCTATCAGCTGATCGACCAGGCGAGCGGTGACATCGTGCTCGATGCGACGGCCGGCTCCGATGCCGGCATCGATGTGGTGAGCTCGGAGTATGCGACTATTGCGGCCGAGAACACGGCGCTGGAAAACCTGTCGCGCGACGTTGCCGGCAAGATTGTCACCAGCCTCGCGCTTGCCATGCGCGACGCCGACGCGAAGTGAAGGCCAGCCAGCGGGATTTCGCTGCCCAGGCCGCGCGCGCGGCGCGCGATGCCCTTGTCTTCTACTTCTGCGGGCCGGACGAGGCAGGCTGCCACGACGCGGCGGCGCGAATCGTCTCGCTGCTGCCCGATCCGGGCGAGCGGATCGAGTTTTCCGGTGCCGACCTGCGGTCCGATCCGGTGCGGCTCGGCGATGAGGCGCGGTCGGCCTCACTGTTCGGCGGCACACGGCACATCGTGGTGCGCGCGCAGGGCGATGACGCGCACGATGCGGTCGAAACGCTGCTTTCAGGCCCGATGGAGGCAGGTGCCGCGCCGTGCCCGGTGCTGATCGTCGCGTCGGGCGCAACTGACAAGTCCCGCACCGCCAAGCTGCTGGCAAATCGGCCCGATTCGCTGGTTGCGATGTTCTATCAGCCGGACCTGCGTTCGGTCGCAGGGGCCGTGCGCAGCATGGCTGATGCGGCGGGCCTCAGGATGGGCGACGACCTTGCCGAGCGGATCGCACGCGGCGCAGGGCTCGATACCCGGCTCGCCCAGTCCGAGGTGACGAAGCTCGCGCTCTATCTCGATGCCTCGCCGGAAAGCCCGCGCAGCGCGGATGCGGACCACTATGCCGCAATTGGCGCGCGGACCGAGGAAGACGGCATCATGCCGCTCGTCAACGCCGTGCTGGGCGGCGATGCGGCCCGCGTTCCGGCCGAGCTACGCCGGGTGCAAGAACTGGGGCTCAATCCGGTCGCGCTGCTGCTGGCCTTCGAGCGCCGCGCCGTGCAACTTGCCGGCCTCGCCGCAAAGCTGAGCAACGGCCGCGACATCGCGGCGCTGCTGGAAAGCGAAGCATCGGCGCGGCGGGTGTTCTGGAAGGACAAGGCCGATCTTGCTGCACAACTTGCCCGCTGGCGGGGCGCGAGGCTCGGGCGGCTGGTCGATCGGCTGACCGCGCTGCACCAAAACCTCATGCAAAACAGTCAGTCAGCCGAGCTCCTCCTGTCGCAGGGTCTTGCCGATATTGCACGGGCCGCGCGTCGTAGCGCGTGATTTAGCACGCATCCGCGCCTCAGCTATGTATCGAAACGGTTCGTCGTTTAAATACTTACTTGTTATTCCGTAACCGCGTAGTACGTTTCGCATGCTGCATTGCAATATCGAGCGGTGGCTTCGCAGGCTTGGATTACAGACTGGCGACCCGCCCGAGTTGGTTCCTGCTGGCAGACCGTCCGCCCGCTCGACCGGTGGACCAGGCGGAGTGCTCGCGTCGTGAATGTGTATGCCCGGCTCGACCACAGGACGATCGGTGCCGACCCGGGTGAAATGCTGCCTCTGGCACCGTCCCTCGAGCGCCGCCGACTGCAATGCTATCTGGCGCTCATCATCACGGACATAGCATCGCTACTGGCCGGCGCCTGGCTGGCGGGGTTTGCCTACCTCGGGCGCGCAGGCGCGGCCCACGCCGTCTTCAATGCCCAGTTGGTGCTGCCGGTGTTCTTGACGATCGCGATCTACAACAGCTCGTATTCGATCCAGACGCTGCGGAGGCCGCTGATCGGGATGCTGCGCGCGCTTGTCGCAATACTGATTTCCTGGACGGCGCTCATATTCTTCGACTTTTACACAAGGTCGGGTCCCGGGTTTTCGCGCGCTTTCGTGACGCTGGCGCCGATCGTGGGTTCGCTCGTCCTGATCGCCACAAGGCTGCTGATGCGCGCGTTCGTGCGCTGGCGGTGCGGCGCGACGGTGTTCAACGAACTGGTCATCGATGATGGCGGGCCGGACGTGAACATTCCCGGTGCGCTGCTCATTTCGGCGGAAGCCCTGCAGCTCAAGCCCGCACTCGATTGTCCGTTCTCGCTCGACCGGGTGGGGCTCATGCTCCGCAATATCGACCGGGTGGTCGTCAGCTGCCCGCCCGAGCGGCGGAGCGCATGGGCACTGACGCTGAAAGGCGCCAACATCGCCGGCGAAGTGATCGACGATACCGTGGTCGAGCTGGGCGCACATGGTGCCCGGGTCATTGCGGGACACGGCTTCCTGATGGTTTCCGCGGGGCCGCTTGGCCTCCGCGCGCGCGTGATCAAGCGTACGCTTGATTTCACGCTGGCGGCGGGCGCGCTTGTTGCGCTGATGCCGCTGCTCGTGCTGGTGGCGATTGCCATCAAGCTGGAAGATGGCGGACCGGTCTTCTTCTCGCAGCGTCGGCTCGGGCGGGGCAACCGCTTTTTCGAGATCCAGAAGTTCAGGAGCATGTCGGTCTGCCGCAGCGATAAGGACGGGCATGTCTCCGCCTCGCGCGAGGATGCGCGGGTCACGCGCGTGGGCCGCATCATTCGCCGCACCAGCATCGATGAACTGCCGCAGCTGTTCAATGTCCTTCGCGGCGAGATGAGCCTTGTCGGGCCAAGACCCCACGCCATCGGATCGCAGGCCGGCGCGAAGATGTTCTGGGAAGTCGACCTGCGCTACTGGCAGCGCCACTGCCTCAAGCCCGGGCTCAGCGGTCTTGCGCAAGTACGGGGCTATCGCGGCGCGACCGATCACGAGGACGATCTCGTCAACCGACTCCAGTCGGACCTCGAATACCTTGAAGGCTGGACGATCTGGCGCGATCTGAAGATCATCGCGATGACCGTACGCGTCCTGATCCACGACCGCGCCTATTGACCCAGATGATGTTAGGTTGCGCGGGCGGCGAAGGTTTCAGCGCAGCTCCAGTCGCAGTCCCTGCCGCGAACCCCTGCCGGCCCTCAATTCGATGCGCGCGACTGGGCAGCCGGCGGGCGGGATGGCAAGCGGCAGGATCCCTTCGCCAATCCGGCTGGCGATCCGGCGCGGACTTCCCCCGGACGCGATGCAGTCAACCGAGACCTGAAGCAATCCGGTAGCGTCCCCGGGAGCCGCACTGTCCGACATGATGGAAAGCTGGCGCGCACCCGGCTGCATGCCGACAAGGCGGCGCGCAAAAATCCCCATTCCGCTTGCCTGGCTGGTATAATCCAGCACGGTTCGGCCGCCCTGCTGCCTCGCATCCACGGAGAGGCCCGGGACATCGGGATAAAGCCATCCGAACGGCCCCTGCGCGAGGTCCGGCGGCGCGAACGAAACATCGTGCGGCAAAACCCTCGCGCCGCGCGCACAAGTTCCGTACCACAGACGCGTCGCGTCCTCGATCGCTCCCTTGCCGACCAGTCCGGCCGACACTTGCGACAGTTTCGCGCAATCGAAGCGCGCGCCAAGGCGCCCGGCCTCGGCAAGCGTGGCGGTGACCTGCTCTGGCGGGGCCATGCCGAACGCGGCGCCGGCGAAACTGTCACGCCAGATGCGCGTGCCGGCGAGAGGCTTCGCAAAGGCCTGCGGACCTCCCGGCGCGGCGAGCAGGACCGGCGTCAGTTCGCCCAGCGCGGGATCGCCCTGTGCCGCCGCCCACAGGGCCGCGAGCCTGTTGGCCGCCTCGGTCAGATCCCCCGACGCCATGGCAATGCGGAACATGAGGTCCTGCGCGGGCGGCAGGCGCCAGCCGCGGCGGGCAGCATGCTGCACCGTGATGAGCGACTGTTCGATCCTGCCTGCTTCCTGCTCCGCGCCGGCAAGCAGGTAGAGGCTCTCGGCCGGCATGGGACGCCGGCGGACGAGTCGTCGCGCCTCGGCCAGCGCGCGCTCCGGCGGGCCTTCTGACAGTGCTTCGCTGGCCAGGTGAAGCTGGGCATAGCTTCTGAACGGAGGCGGGACATGCCGCGCCAGAGAGGGATCGTCTTCGCTCTGCCGGTCGAGCTGGGCGCCGGCGGCCAGCACCGCAAGGCCCGCAATGCCCAGCATCCAGGCGGCGCGGCCGATCATGCTTCCTCCGGGGCACTGGCGGGCGAAGTTGCCCGTGCGAGCAGCAGAACGGCCAATGCGGCGAAGCAGAGCATGGCCTCGTTGCGCAGAGGGTAATCGACGATCGATTGCAGCGCGACCGCGGCGAGCACGGCGCCCGCGCCTGCTGCCGGCCATCCCGCCCGGTGGCGAAGGGCAAGCCACGATGCCCTGCCGATCCAGATCAGCCAGCCGGCGATCAGGATCAGTCCGGGCAAGCCGGCCTCGATCGCGACCTCAATGTAATCGTTGTGCGCACGGCCGGCCCGGCGAGGGCTGACATATTCGAGCGATTCGCCGGTCTGGAAGACGTCGTCGAATGTCCCCATCCCGGCACCTGCCGGCCAGTACTGCCGCGCGACCGAGATGCCGTCTTCCCACATCGCGGGGCGCATGTCCTCAAGGTCGTCGAAGCGCGCGAGGCTCGTCTCGACGCGGCTGGACAGGGTCAGGACCGCTCCGCTCGCGATGACGGTGATGCCAAGCGCGAGCGCGGCGATGAGCTTCGCCCGCATGCCGCGGCTCGTCGTCAGCAGCCGCGCTCCACCCAGCAGGCCCGGAACCAAGAGTAGCGCAATTCCCGAGCGTGACTGGGTCAGGATCACGCCCAGCAACAGGATCACGGCGCCGACGATCCGCAGGGCCAGTTCGCTCCCTGCCAGCGGACGGCGCACTGGCAGGCTTGCAAGCAGGATCAGGCCGCAGACGAGGAACAGCGCGGCGGAATTCCGGTTGGCGAACGTGGAGAACAGGACTCCGGCCTGCGGCGGCTCGGGATAGATGCCGGTCGAATTGCCCGCTGCGACGAGGACCATGCCGAAGCCCGCGCAGGCGAGCCCGATGAAAACAGCCGCCCGGTGCAGCGCGCCAAGTTCGCGCGGAGCAAGTCCCCAGCCGAGCGCGACGATCGCGAGCGGGGCGAGCGTCCCGAGAAAGGCGACGAAGGTGGGCAGGGCAGCGACGCTCAATCTCTTCCAGGCCGCTTCATCGCCGGAAAGCAAAAAAGCGTCGCGAACCAGGCCCTGTCCCGGAAGGCCCGTCCACAGGCCCGGCGGCAGCGGGATCAGCTGGATCAGCGGCAGGGCGCAGGATGCGGCGACGAGAACGAGCAGCAGGCGCGGAGCCTCGCGCAGGAACCGGGCTACGCCATCCGGCGCGAGCGCGAGGAGCAACAGTGCAAGAAGCTGCACCGCGAGATTGGACAGGCCATACGCCACGCCGCCGCCGCCAACGAGGACAGCTAGCGCCAGAAGCGCCCCGATGCGGAAGACCGGGCGGCTCAGCCGGGCCACGCAACGCCCCCTGGACGATCGAAACGGCGCGAATCAAAAAACCCGGCTACCAAGGGCAACCGGGCTTTCGATTGTGTCCTGGAATTCCAGGAGACGGACATCAAACGATCAGCGGGGCCGGCAGCACCCACCGCCACGCGAGCGGGGCGGACCATGGCGCGGAATGCGAAGGATAAGGCCATTGCCCGGCACGATCCGGGGATCGACGAAACGCGAGGGCGGCGTGAAGTTGACGGGGTTCTAGTTGGTTCCGCCGTTGATCGTCAGCGTGGCCGCGCGGGGCGCTGCAAGCACGAGGCGAACCGAACGGACCGACGAGTTGCTGGAGGTCGTACCGGCAGCCTCGGCCGCGACGGGGAGGGCCAGAAGTCCAGCGCCGGCGATTGCCAACATGACTCGGTTGAAATTCATAACTAGCCCTTCCGAATTGGCTCGATCAGGAAAACGATTGAGGCGTTCTGTACCGCGTTGCAACATGCTTTGCAATTGTTACTACGAGCAAATGCCTAATATGTTTCCAACAAAAATCATTTTGTCGCGATTCCGGAGGGGTTCGTCTAACTGGGCGCTTCTGCAGGGGGGAAGGCAGGTTGCCACCCCGGCCAGTTCTGACTCTCCGCGACTCACGGGGTCGGCATGGCATCCCTCGCTATGAAGGCGATTGACGCATGAAGCAAACTGCCGGCGATGGCGCACCGCTCACGATGCCGGATGCATCAGCGCCTGCTGGCGGGGCCTTGCTCAGGAAAATGAACGCCGAAATGCGGGTCAGCCTAGGGCCTGTCCCCGCCCGCCTCCCCGGCGGGACGGTCTTCGACGACACCTTCGAGATGACGGCCGATTCGTTTCTGTTCCGGACGCCGGGGGGCGTAGCTTTCCATTATCGGCGCGGCGACGGTATCGTCGCGGAAGTTCCTGGCAAGGCGTTTCATGACGAGTACGAGCTCTACTTGCGTGGCACCGTGTTCGGCGCCGTTGCATGGCTCAACGGCTTTTGCCCGCTCCATGCCAGCGCGGTCGTCGTGGGCGGACAGGCGATCGCCTTTACCGCCAATTCGGGCGAGGGAAAATCGACATTGGCGGCGGCTCTGTCGAACCGGCCGGGCTTTGCCCACTTATGCGACGATACGCTTGTCCTCGACGTGCAGCCGGGCGGCATTCTCGCCATGCCCGATGGCAAACCGCTCAAGCTCTGGGACGATGCCTTCGCGCTGACTGGCGCCGACCGCCAGTCGTCGATCCTCACCGTTCCCGGCAAATTCTATGCCAGCGCCTCGCAGCAGGCGCTCGGCCCTGCAACGCTGACCGACCTTGTGTTCCTGAGTGAAGGCGAAGGCGTCCGGCTTGAGCAGGTCAGGGGCGCCGCGAAGCTCACGCTGCTGACCGGAGCGCTGTACCGGGCCTTCGTTCATGGCTTGCGGGGCGACGACGAGACGCATGGGCTGATGATGACGCGGATTGCCGCAAATGTGCGCTTCTGGCGCCTGTCACGTTCGCGCGAACTGGCAGCATTTACCCTGAATCTCGGTACAATTGAAAGACTTGTGCGCGAAAAGATGGTGCAGCCGTGAATCCAGCTTGCTCGCTTCTGCAACAAAGCCTATATTTATAAGTAATTGCACCGATGCAATCTTGCTTAGCAGGAGTTCCAGAATGTCGAAGCATGAGGTTTCCGCCACTATCCCCGCGCCGTGGGCCGCCCCTGTCCTTGAAGAACTGAACATCGATCTGACCTCGATCGCGACGGGCACGCCCGATACAACCGATTCTGCGCCGGGCGCCCACACGAGCTGATCGCCGGGGCGCTGAGCCCGGGCTGCTGTATGGCGAGGCTGCAAAAAGTAGCTGACACGTTCCATGCCACCGAGCTGGACGGTGAACTCGTCATGATCCATGGCGGGACGGGCAAGTTTTTCGCACTCAAGGATGTCGGGCTTTTCATCTGGAACGCTCTTGACGACGAGAGCGATCTCGATGCCATTTGCGACAGGCTCGTCTCGCTTTATGACATCGATCATGATGCCTGCAGCGCCGCCGTCGAGACGTTTGCCAGCCAACTGGTCGATGTGGGGTTTGCCCGTTACGCCTGAGGGCTGGTGACGGCGATGTCCGCTTCCGGGTCAGCGTCTGTCTGGGCAAACCGCCTGCTTGTGGCGCAGGCCGCTTTCGCCCTTTCGCTGGCCCGCGTGCTTGTCCATCACGTGCGGTTTTCCCGTTGGCGCAGCAGTCTTGGTGCCGCGCGAGATGGGGGTCCGGTTTTCCCTACGACCGATCAGCGCCGCGCCGGGCTCAATGGCGATGACGCGCTTGCCCATCGGATCGGACGCTGCGTCGACCGCGCCGCGAGGCGCCTGCCGTTCGAGACGAAATGCCTTGTCCGGGCCATCGCTGCCCAGTGGATGCTTCGCTTGCGTTCGATGCCCTCGCAGCTGGTCATCGCCGTCCATGTGACCGACCGCGAGACGGACGATGGCTATCACGCCTGGGTCGAACATAACGGACACATGGTTGTTGGCCGCTGCGATCCATCAGTGTACCAGCCGGTCATGATCCTCTCGCAGGGCACATCAGGCAGCCAGGCTGCAAGTTCGAAACCGACCTGATCCGTGCGCGATCTCCTCGTTGCCATTGCCGTGGACATGGCGGATTCGTGCTGGTTTTCGGATCATGCGGATCGCATGGCATCCAGTCTGCTGATGGGCCGGGCTGGCGACGTTCGGCAGGGACAGGTGGATGGCGCCTGGCTGGCCGCCAGAACGATCTTGCCCGCCCTACGTCCGCGAAGCCAGAGCTGGTCAGTCATCCCCGCCGATGACGGCGGGGTCACGCTGCTGGCCGGCCGCATCTTCGAGCGTGATGACCTGCGCCGACTGCTCGGCGGCCTTGCGCCCACCGCAAGCGATGCCGATCTTTATGCTGCGGCGCACGGACGCTTTGGCGATGACGTGGATCGCCGCATTCTGGGCGACTATGCAGCCATTCGCTGGTTTCCCGCCGAACGGCGGCTGCGGCTGGCCCGTTCTCCGATCAGCAGCTATCCGCTCCACGTCTGGCGTGACGGCGCAAGGCTTGTCGTCTCGTCGCTGCCACGCACCATTTTCGCGGCCGGTGTCGAATCGCGGATCAACGATACCAAGCTAGCCGATTCGCTGCTTCTCAACCTCGTGGACCCGTCCGACAGCTGGTATCGCGGATTGTCGCGGGTCGCCCCCGGCACTGTCGTCACCCACGATCCTGCGCGAAGTGAGACGAGGCGGTTCTGGACGATTGGCGAGGTTCCCCGCGTGCGCTTCGCCAGCGACGGGGACTATCTTGAAGCCGCCGAGGAGCAGTTCCGCCGGGCGCTTCGCGTCGATCTCGAAGGCTCGCGCAAGCCCGGCATCATGCTGTCTGGCGGACTCGATTCCCAGGCTGTCGCTGCCTTTGCCGCCAGTGAGCTGGGTCCGGATGCCAGCCTGCAAGGGTTCACCTTCGTACCGATGCCGGAGTGGAAGCCGGCGGATCGTCCGAGGCTTTTCGGCGATGAGGCGCCGCAGGTGCGCGCCTTGGCTGCGATGTACCCGCAAATCCAAACCAACTTCCTCGATTCGCGGGATGCGCGCTTCGGCGAGAAGATCGACAGGATGTTCCTGACCGGATCGTGGCCGACCCACAACGAGATGACGATGCACAATATGCATGCGCTCGGCGAGCGAGCGTCAGAGCTGGGGTGCGACCTGATCCTTCACGGTACTTACGGCAACATCAGTTTCAGCTACGACGGCCTGACTGGTTACCCGACATGGCTGCGGACCGGGCAATGGGCGCGCCTCGCCCGTGAGATCCGTGTGGCACAGGACGATGTCCGGCCCTTCTGGCGCAAGCTGTTCTCAAGGGCGATCTGGCCCCATGCCCCCCTTGCCTGGCGCAAGGCTCGCAACGAGCGCAGCGAATGGCGAACAACCGTGTTTGGCGACGCCTGTCCGATGCGCGAGGACTATGCGCGCAAGGACGGAGCCATCGAGCGCGCGATCCGCGCCGATTCGGACCCGTCATTCCTCGGTTGGCCGTCGTCCCGCCAGTGGCGTGAATGGGTCACGCGTTCGCTGGCAAGCGCCGCGCCCGAACTCTGGCTGGCGCAGCAGTTGCTCTACGGCATCGAAGCGCGCGACCCCACGTCCTTTCTTCCGCTCGTGGAACTTTGCGCGGGCATGCCCGAGGAGCAGTTCCTTCGCGGCGGGGAAAAGCGCTGGCTCGCCCGGCGGCTTCTGAAGGACCGGGTCCCGGAGGAAGTCCGGACGGAGCGACGCCGCGGCATGGCCGTGGCCGACTGGCCGATCCGTTTCCTGCGCGATCGCGACGATCTTCTTGCGGAGATGCGGTCGATGGTGCGCGATCCCCGCCTGAACGAAATTTTCGATCTCGAACGTATGATCCGCGATCTCGAGACCTGGGACGGGAGCGACGATCCGGCGAGCGATACTCTGTCGCGTATTTACCTCGCCCTTGGCCGCGGCGTCTCGTATGCCCGGTTCGTGCGTTATGTCGAAGGCCGTAACATTGGCTGAAATACCGGCAGATCCGGTAAACGGCGTGCATTTCCTGCTACGCCTCGCGGGCGCCCGCAAGCTGGCCATCCTTGGGCTGTTGATGCTGGTTTCCAGCCTGACCGAGGGACTTGGGCTGCTCATGCTGGTGCCGATCACGCAGCTAGTCGCGGGCGGCCCGATCGCGGGCGCGGGGCGGACCTGGCTTGCCGATCTGGCCGGGCTGCCGATCGAAGTGCTGCTCTGCGGGTTCGTGGCTCTGATCACGCTCAGGGCGGGGCTGGTCCACATGGTGCTTGGCATGCGGCGCACGCTCAGCCTGTCGTTGACGCGGGAGCTTCGGGTCCGGTTGCAGGAGGCCCTCTTTGCGGCGCGCTGGCAGTGGCTTAGCGCGCAGCGCAGCGGGGACCATGCCGGGTTGATCGTGGGCGAGGCGGCGCGGGTCGGCATCCGCACCGAGCAGGCGCTGGATCTGGTGGTGGGCGCGGTGACGCTGCTGGTGCTGCTGGCCTCGGCCTTTTACCTGTCGTGGCAACTGACGCTGGCTTCGCTCCTGCTCGGCCTCATCGCGGCGGGCCTGCTGGCGGTGGCCAGGGGGCGGCACGGCCGGGATGCCGAGGCTTATTCAGCTGCATATCTGGAGCTTGAACGGCACGTATCGAACGGTCTGGCGCATTTGCGCGCTGCCCGCATCGCCGGCGCACAGGGCTCGCTGCTTGCTGATTTCACGGCCACTGCGGCCCAGCTTGAGCTGTTCGAGGCGCGCTATCATCGCGGCAGTTCCAACGCACGGCGGTTGCTCCAGATCGTCGCCGCGATCATGCTGGCGTTGATGGTCTATTCGGCGATGCGGGTGTTCATGGTGCCATTGGCGCTGCTTGTGCCGACACTGGCGATCTTCGCGCGGACGGTCCCCATCCTCGGTTCGATGCAGGAAGGTCTGCGTGCGTGGCAATTCTCCCGGCCGGCGTTCGTGACCGTGCTTGCGTTCATTGCCGAGGCCCGCGCAGAGGCCGAACCGCAGACCGCCGAGGCCTCCATGCCGCCGCTGCGCGAGGAGATCACGCTCAGGAACGTGACGATTGCCTTCCCGGGGCGCGAACGGCCTGTGCTTTCGGGGTTCAGTCATACGTTCAACGCCGGGCAGGTGATCGCGGTTGCCGGTCCCTCGGGATCGGGCAAGAGCACGCTCGCCGACATGATCTGCGGGCTGATCGCGCCAGATGCGGGACAAATCCTGATCGACGGCGCACCGCTTGACGCGGAGGGTCGCATCCGCTGGCGGCGGCAGGTCGCCTATGTCGAGCAGATGCCCTATCTGTTCGATGCCAGCATTGCCCGCAATGTCGCCTGGGGGCAGCCTGCCGCCGACCCGCAGGCCGTTCGCGCTGCGCTCGAAGCGGCCTCCGCGCAGTTCGTGTTCGACTTGCCGCAGGGCATCGATACCCCTGTGGGGGAATTGGGGCGCCAGTTGTCGGGCGGGGAACGCCAGCGGATTTCGCTTGCCCGGGCCCTGATGAAGAAACCGTCGCTCATCGTTCTCGATGAAGTGACATCGGCACTCGACACCGGCAATGAGGACGCCATCGCCGGCACCATCGAGCGCATGCGCGGCACATGCACCTTCCTGATCCTCGGTCACCGCACCGCGCTTCTTGAACTCGCGGACGATCTCGTCGATCTGGGGGCAATGGCCGAGGCGGCCACGTGATGGACTGCGCTGCTGCCCTTCTGCGGATCTGCGCGAACCCGGATGGCGACCACGCGGCAAGCCTGTCCGGCTTGACGGCGCAGGCATGGAGCGACCTCGTGGCCCTCGCCTGCGAAAAGCGCGTGTCTCCCCTTGTCAAGAGAGCCATGACGCGAGCGGGCGGGCGTTCTGCGATGCCGCAGGATATAGGCGAGCGGCTCAACGCCGACGTGCGCTGGCGCTCCGTCCACGCCCTGAAGCAGGGATTTGCGCTGGCGCGTCTATCGGACATCTTGGGCGGAGCCGGCCTGTCACCGATCGCGCTCAAGGGCGTGCGTCTTGCCTTTGGACAATACCCCGATCCCGGACTACGCCCGATGCGCGATCTTGATCTGCTGGTCCTGCCCGAAGAAGCCGAAGCGGTGCAGGCAATGCTGCTGGACCTGCCTTGCTACGAACTGGCACCTTGGGCGGGACGCTACGGGATCGAGTATGGCCACCAGCTTCCCGAACTGCGCGACGTCGAGCAGGGCGTCACCATCGAAATCCACCACCGGCTCAACGCGCGCGGCTGGGAGCACGAAGCGGAGCTGGTTAGCAAGGTCACTAGCGAGGCCGAGACGATCACTGTGCTCGGCCGCACGGTGCTGGTTCCATCGCGGGAGGCCAACCTGCTCCACATCGTGGAGCATGCGACACTGCACCACATCTTCGAGAACGGTCCGCTCACGCTCGCGGACCTTCACTACATGTGCGCAGGCGCCGAAATCGACTGGCCGGGCCTGCTGGAAACGGCTGAGACGATGGGTCTGCGCCGGTCACTCGTGCTGATCGCGGGCGTGGCGGTGCGTCATGGCGCGGTCTGGGTGCCCGATGTTCTTTGGGCCGAGTCACAGGCCTGCGCACCGTGGCTCGACCTGTCCGATCTCGCGCTGCTGCAGAGCCGGGATGCCGCCATGCAGCAGGCGATGCTGCGCCGTCTGGATCAGCGGAGCGGCGGAAAGGCGAGCTGGCGTGCGGCGCTGCGCCGGCTGCTCCGTCCGGACCCCTACTTGCTTGCCAAGTTTGCCGGCACCCAGCCGACCAGCCCACTTCGCTGGGCCGGCTATCCCAGGTGGCTGGCGGACCGGGGCCGCACGTACCTCCACTCGCGGCGGGAGGGGGCGACGCTCGATATGTCGCGCGATCAGGGCCGGATGCTCGACTGGCTACGCGGAGGCGGGCCGCAATCGCCGCACGCCTGATTCTGTGCAACCTGCCCCGGCTACAGGTAGTTGACCCGGGTTGAACTTGCCGCAATGCAACAAAAGCGCAGAAATGTCAGTAGATACACCCGATGGCAATCCAGGAGTCCCGCCTGCCATGACAAAAACCCGCAAGGGCATCATTCTTGCCGGCGGCTCCGGTACCCGGCTCTATCCACTGACGCGCGGCGTATCGAAGCAGCTGATGCCGATCTTCGACAAGCCGATGATTTTCTATCCGCTCAGCACGCTGATGCTCGCAGGTATCCGCGACATCCTGATCATCACCACGCCCGAGGATGCGGACCAGTTTCACCGCGTTCTGGGTGACGGGTCTGACTGGGGACTTTCGCTGTCCTATGCTGTCCAGCCTTCGCCTGACGGGCTGGCGCAGGCGTTCCATATCGGCGCCGGGTTCGTGGGTGACGCCCCGAGCGCGCTCGTGCTGGGCGACAATATCTTCTACGGCCACGGCCTGCCCGAATTGCTGGGCAATGCTACACGCCGGGCGAGCGGCGCCAGCGTCTTCGCCTACCGGGTCAACAATCCCGAGGCTTATGGCGTGGTTTCCTTTGACGAGCACGGCATTGCCGCGACGATCGAGGAAAAGCCGGTGCAGCCCCGCTCGAACTATGCCGTCACGGGCCTCTACTTCTACGACGAGACCGTGGTTGACCGTGCGCGCGATCTTGCGCCCTCGCCGCGGGGCGAGCTTGAGATCACCGATCTCAACCGGCTCTACATGGATGATGGCGCGCTTTCGGTGGAGATCATGGGGCGGGGCTACGCCTGGCTCGACACCGGCACGCACGCTTCGCTGCTCGATGCGGGCACTTACGTGCGCATCACCGAGGAGCGGCAGGGCCTCAAGATCTGCTGCCCAGAGGAAATCGCATGGCGGCAGGGATTCATCGATGACGCTGCCCTTGCCCGGATTGCCGAGCCGCTGCGCAAATCGGGCTACGGCGATTACCTGATCCAGCTGCTCGAAGGGAAAGAAACCCTGTGAACATCATCGAATGCGACATTGCCGGGCCGCTGATCATCGAGCCGCGCGTCTTCGGCGATGATCGGGGCTTCTTCATGGAAAGCTGGAACCAGGCCGCGTTCGCACAGGCCGGGCTGGACCTGACGTTCGTGCAGGACAATCACAGCCGCTCGCAGAAAGGCGTGCTGAGGGGCGTGCATTTCCAGAATCCGGGCGCGCAGGGCAAGCTGGTGCGCGTCGTCAGCGGTTCCGTTTTCGACGTTGCCGTCGACATGCGGCGCTCCTCGCCCGGTTTCGGCAAGTGGACGGGCGTGACCCTTTCGGCATCGAACCGGCGCATGTTCTGGGTGCCCGAGGGCTTCGCGCACGGCTTTCTCGTCCTCGAGGAAGGGACTGATTTCCTCTACAAATGCACCACACCTTATGCGCCGCAACACGAACAGTGCCTTGCGTGGGACGATCCGGCCGTCGGCATCGACTGGCCGCTGGACGGCATCGTGCCGCAGCTTTCCGCAAAGGACCAGGAAGGCAAGGCCTTCGCCGAGCTTGAGGCGATGCCATGAAAGTCCTCGTGACCGGTGCTGCCGGACAGCTGGGCAGGTCGCTCATGGCCAGCGTACCCGAAGGTTGGACCGCGACCGGCGCGACGCGGGACAGCTTCGACCTTGCCGATGCGGGGGCTGTGCGCAGCGCTATCCTTTCGGTGCAGCCGGACCTCGTGGTCAATGCTGCTGCGCATGTCGCGGTTGACCGGGCCGAGAGCGAGGAAGCAATGGCCCATGCCATCAATGCCGGTGCCGTCGCGGCTATGGCCACCGCGCTCGCCGAAACCGGCGGCCGGTTGGTTCAGGTTTCCACCGATTTCGTGTTCGACGGCAGTCGCCCAATCGCATGGCGGCCGGACGATGCGCGGTCGCCGCTCTGCGTCTATGGCCGGACCAAGGCCGCGGGAGAAGACGCGGCCGGTCCTGATGCGCTGATCGTGCGCACCTCATGGCTCTATGCGGCGGGCGGCGGCAATTTCGTGCGGACCATGCTGCGCCTGATGCGCGAGCGTGACGAGATTCGCGTCGTCGCTGACCAGATCGGCGCGCCGACCTGGGCTTCCGGACTGGCGGATGTGATCTGGGCGCTGGCGGGCAAGGTTGCGCGCGGCATCTATCACCATAGCGACGCCGGGGTGGCCAGCTGGTACGATTTCGCGGTCGCCATCCAGGAAGAGGCGCTCGCGCTTGGCCTTCTCGACCGCGCGGCCCCGGTGATCCCGATTCCCAATGCCGACTATCCGGTCCCTGCGGTCCGTCCCGCGTTCTCGCTGCTCGACAGCTCGGCCACGCGCGCGCTGCTGGGGGACCGTCCGCCGCACTGGCGCGTCAACTTGCGCCGGATGCTGGCGGAAGAAGCAGGATCATGACTTATGGTGCCGGCGCTCGTCGCGGGAATGCCGCATCTTGAGCCGGTCAAGCGCGCGCACGAAGCGCCATGAGGCAATCCCAACCAGCGTGCTCGACCCGATGTCGACAAGCCAGTTCAGCCGCAATGGGCCATACAGGAAGGCGTCCATCTGGTGAAAAGACGTCAGCCGCAACAGGATGAGGCCTGACATGAGCAGGATGCCGGTGATGGCCCAGCGGACCGCCTCGGATGGCCTTGCCATGCTCATCGCCGGGCGAAAGCGCCAGGCCAGTGCCGTCACGGCGATCAGTCCGATCAGGAGCGCGGCCGCCAAGGGCCTCTGGAAGGTGCGGCGGTCGGCATAGACGCCGTCGGACCTGAGGAGATCGCGTATCATGGCGCGCAGGTGCTCTTCCACCGCGAGTTCTCGCCAGACGATGAGCGCGAGGAACAGTGCAGCGGCGAAAGTCCAGAAGGAGGCATGCCGTCCGCCGGTCCGGCGCGCAGCGATGGACGCGCGAGCGCACAGCAGCGCGACGCACAGGTAAAGGAAACTGGCGGCGAGGTTTAGCATCGGTTCCGAACCCTGCGACGGGAGCAATGGCGGCTGCCGAGCATTCAGGATGGATACCAGCTGCGGCGCACGACCTTAGCGTTGCTGAACACTTCGGGGCAAGACGGTCGGGGTGAAAGTGCGCTTCGCCGCAAAGCACCATAGTGACGGCAAATTCGGGATGGTTAACGCTTGCCTCGATTCGGGGCCGAGGTTATGGGGTTCTTCAGAAATGGCACATTACTGTTCTGAGACGTCAGGCGGGCGGCACCTTCGATTTGTCCCGGCCGTGATTGCAATTTCAGCCTTCGTCGCCGGTTGCAACACCACGAAGCCGCCCTTGATCGGAGCCGCTGCTTCCGCGCCTGCGGCGCATTTGGGACAAGCTGGCTACAGCCAGGAACTGTCGGATTACGCTCTTCGTCCAGCTGACGTCATCTCCCTGACCGTATTCCGAGAACCGGCGCTCTCGCTGGCCAACGTGGCGGTCGCAGCGGATGGCGCACTTTCGGTGCCGCTGGTCGGCAGCGTTCGTGCCGAAGGGCTCACGCCGGCTCAGCTGGGTGAGGAAATCAGGCGCCGGCTGGGCAGCGGATATCTCAGGAACCCGCAGGTCAGCATCAACGTCGTTGAATATGCCTCGCATCAGGTCACGGTCGAAGGTGCAGTCGAAAAGCCGGGCGTCTACAAGTTCGCACCAGGCTCGCGGCTGTCCGGCGCAATCGCGCTCGCCAGCGGGCCCAAGCGCGTTGCGCGCAAGAGCCAGATCGCGGTCTTCCGTCAGGTTCCCGTCGGCGGGATCGAGGTTGCCAAGTTCGATTATGGAGAGATGCAGCGCGGTGCGATGCTCGATCCGGTCCTTCGTCCGGGCGACAGGGTCGTCGTCGGCACGTCCGGCCTGACCCAGTTCTGGCAGGATCTGCTCCAGGCGCTTCCTGCCTTCGGGCTTTTCACGCGCCTCTGACGACAGATCGAGACACCAATGCAAGACAGTCCTCAACGATCCGCGTCAGATGAAATGCAAGCAGGCCCCTGGGTGGACCGGTATCTACCGGCGCAATCGGCAGGTGCCGGGCCGGCGGGCGAGGCTGCCGGCATGATCGACATGGCGGCGATCAAGGGCATGCTCTGGCGCCAGCGCTTCGTGCTTGCGGGGATCATCGCGGCCGTTGTGCTGCTGGCGTTCATTGCCACCGTGCTCATCAAGCCGGTCTACCAGGCGACCGCAACTGTTCGTGTCGAACCTGACACGAGCACACCGCTTGACGATCCGACCTACCAGTCGCGCATCAGTGCAATGGAGTTCCAGCGCTATCTAGTGACACTCACCAGAGTGCTGCAGAGCCGCTCGATGGCCCATCTCGTCGCGGATTCGCTCAGGCTCCCAAGCCGGCCGGATTTCGACAAGGTGATTGGCTCGCCCGAAAAACCGGACGGCATGAGCGCGGCCGCATGGCGCACGGCGCAGCGCAAGATCGCCGCCGGCTATCTCCAGGGCAACGTCATTGCCGAAGCGCCTATTGAAGAGCGGATCATCGAAATCGGTTTCCGCAGCGAAGACCCGCAACTCGCCGCGACAATCGCCAACGCCTATGTCGAAAATTTCCTGACCGACGATCTCCGCCGCAGCCTGGAAGCCAATGCCTATGCCCAGCGCTACCTGGCTGATCAGATCGATCAAACCCGCATCCGGCTGCAGGATGCCGAGATCAGGGTCAATGCGTTCGCCCGCGCGAACCGGATCCTCACGCAGTCGCTGACCAGCAAGGCAGCAGACGACGAATCTGGCGGGGGCGCGGAAACGGTCGCGATTTCCAATCTGACGAACATCAATGAAGCGCACACCGCTGCGCGCGCCAATCGCATCGCAGCCGAGCAGAAATGGCTCGCCGCCGCGAGCACGGCGGCGCAGCAGATACCCGAGGTACAGCAAAGCGCTGCGATACAGTCGCTGCTGGGCGAAAAGTCCAGACTCGCCGCGCAGATTGCGGAATTGCGGCAGCGCTATGGTGCGGACTACCCCGAACTGCGCGAGGCAGAATCGCAGCTCGCAGCACTTGACCGGTCGATCGGTCAGCAGGCGAACGACATCAAGTCAGGTCTGCGCAACAGTTATCAGGTCGCGCTGAGGCAAGAACAGGGTTTGTCCGCCGAACTGTCGAAAGTTTCGGACATGTCGCTCGACGAACAGGACAAGCGTGTTCACCTCAACCTGCTGAACCGCGAAGCCGAAGCCTTGCGCAAGCAGCTCGCCACCATGCTGGATCGGTACAATCAGGTCGCTGCCTCGGCCAACGTCCGGTCCGGCAACATAACCCGCCTCGATCCCGCGGTTGTGCCCGTCGCGCCGGTTTCCCCGAACCTCCTCAAGAACCTGATGATAGCGTTCGTTCTCGGGTCCGGACTGGCCGTGGCGATCGCCATTCTGCGCGAAGCGCTAGATGACCGTCTGCGTTCGGCGAGCGATGTCGAGTCCAAGCTCGGCCTCCCGCTGCTCGGCCTGACGCCGGTGGTCGACGATGCCTCGCAGGAGGAGGACAATCCGCAGTTGTCCGAGGCGTATTCGACAATCCGTTCATCGATCGATTTCGCGTTGCCGCACTCAGGGCTCAACGTCCTCGTCATGACCAGCAGCCAGAGCGGCGAGGGCAAGACGACCACGTCAATCTCGGTTGCCCGGAAATACGCGCAGCTGGGCCGCAGGGTGCTGCTGGTCGATGCCGACTTGCGCAAGCCGTCCGTTGCATCCTATTTTGGCGCCAGCCGCTCGCGGAATGGCTTTGTCGAGGTCCTCCTCGGCCAGTGCACGTTCGAGAGCGCGCTTCTGTCTCAGCCGCAGGCCAACCTCGATGTCCTGCCGGTTGGGTCGATCCCGCCCAATCCTGTCGAAGTGCTGTCCTCCCCGCTGGTGAGCGAATTCGTCGCGAAACATGCGGCCGATTATTCGCTGATCGTGTTCGATACGTCGCCCGTGATGGGCCTTGCCGACGCTCCGCTGCTTGCCCGCCTCGCGGACGGGATCGTCTTTGTCGTGGAGGCGAACCGCGCGCACTTCGGACAGACCAAGACGGCTCTGCGCCGCTTGCGGGATGCAAACGCAAATATCCTTGGCGTGGTCCTGACAAAGTTCCGGGCGCTCG
>JBEIPK010000030.1:0-31374 GCA_040377095.1 Novosphingobium sp. | reverse complement strand
GTTCGAGCAGGCCACGAAAGCGCCATAACGCCCGCCGCGCAGCGAAAGCCGCCCGGCCTCGCACTTGGGGCAGCGGCGCGGATCGGAACCGTCCTCGGTGGGCGGAAACAGATAGTCGGCCAGGAACTCGTCAAGCGCCTCGGTCACTTCGGAGGGCTTGCGCTCCATAACCTCGTCGGACTTAGGCTTGAAATCCTTCCAGAATGCTTCGAGCACGGCTTTCCATGCGGCGCGGCCGCCCGAGACGTCGTCTAGCTCGTCCTCCATGCCGGCGGTGAAGTCATACGCGACATAGCGCGGGAAGAAGCGTTCCAGAAACGCCGTAAGAAGACGTCCAGATTCCTCTGCAAAGAAACGGTTTTTCTCGGTCCGCACATAATTGCGGTCTTTCAGCACCTGAAGAGTCGAGGCGTAGGTCGAAGGCCGTCCGATGCCGAGTTCCTCCAGCCGCTTGACGAGGCTGGCTTCCGAATAGCGCGGCGGCGGCTGGGTGAAGTGCTGGCTGGCCTCGACGCCCTTCTTCAGCGGCATGTCCCCCTTGGTCATGGCGGGAAGCAAGCCGCTCTCCTCGTCGTCCCCGTCAACCTTCTGGTCGCGGCTCTCCTCGTAGACGGCAAGGAAGCCGGGAAATTTGACGACCTGACCGGTGGCGCGAAGTTCGTGCTGGCCGGTGCCGTCACGTAGCGTAATGGTGGTGCGCTCAAGGCTGGCCGAGGCCATCTGGCTTGCCAGTGCACGCTTGAAGATCAAATCATAAAGGCGCGCCTCGTCACCGCTGCCATACCGGTCAACGCCGAACTCGACGGGGCGGATCGCTTCATGAGCTTCCTGAGCATTCTTCGCCTTCGTCTCGTAATGACGTGGTTTTTCGGGCAGGTAATGCCCTGAATAACGATCACTGATCGCCTTTCGCGCGGCCGAGATGGCCGAGGGATCCATCTGCACGCCATCGGTGCGCATGTAGGTGATGGCGCCCGCCTCATAGAGGTTCTGCGCCACGCGCATCGTATGACTGGCCGAGAAGCCAAGCTTGCGGGCGGCTTCCTGTTGCAGCGTCGATGTGGTGAACGGTGGGTACGGGTTGCGCCGGTGCGGCTTTGTCTCGACATCCTCGACCCGGAACGCGCCGCCTTCGACCGCTTCCTTCGCCCGCATGGCGATGCCTTCGCCGCCGAGGCTCAGGCGTTCCAGCTTCTCGCCCTCGAAGCGTACCAGCCGGGCTGCGAATTCAGTGCCGCCCTGCTCAAGCCGGGCCATGACCTGCCAGTATTCCTGAGGGCGGAACACTTCGATCTCGCGCTCGCGCTCGCAGATCAGGCGCAGCGCCACCGATTGCACGCGGCCCGCGCTCTTGGCGCCGGGCAGCTTGCGCCACAGCACCGGGGAAAGCGTGAAGCCGAACAGATAGTCGAGCGCGCGGCGCGCCAGATAGGCATCGATCAGATCCTGATCGAGCTCGCGCGGCTGGGTCATTGCCTTGGTGACGGTGTCCTTGGTGATGGCGTTGAACGTGACGCGCTGGACGTCCTTCGGGAGCGCCTTCTTCTTCGCCAGCAGCTCGCGCACGTGCCAGCTGATCGCCTCGCCCTCGCGGTCCGGGTCGGTGGCGAGGATCAGGCGGTCGGCACCCCTGGCGGCATCTGTGATGGCCTTAACCTGCTTCGCCTTGTCGCCATAAAGCTCCCAGTCCATGGCGAATTCCTCGTCCGGACGCACCGAGCCATCCTTGGGCGGCAGGTCGCGGACGTGGCCGTAGGAAGCGAGGACCTTGTAGTCCTTGCCGAGGTACTTCTCGATGGTCTTGGCCTTGGCCGGCGATTCAACGATGACGAGCTGCATGGTATCCTGGTTCTTCCCCGCACGTATGCGTGTATACGCACGCACGATGGTGGCGAGTGGCTGACGACGGCGTCAAGTGGCGCGAGAGACCCGCCCTCCGGCATGACGGACGAGGCCGCCGGCGATCTCCATCTCCAGCAAGGCAAGCTGCACGGCAGCGGCGCTTTCGCCGCTCTGGCGGATGAGTTCGTCGACCGCGACCGGCGCGGTGGTGAGAAGCGCGGCGATGTCGGCAGGCTCGCCATCCAGCGGCCCGGCATCAAGCGGCTCGTCGGCGGCGATCCATGCCGGCTGCGCCTCGCGGAAAGAGGAGCGCGGCTGCCCGTCGAAGCCGGAGACAAGCTCGATCACCTCGGCCGCGCTTTGTACCAGCACCGCACCGTCGCGGATCAGCTGGTTGCAGCCCTGCGAGCGGGCATCGAGCGGCGAGCCGGGGATGGCCATCACCTCGCGTCCGTATTCGCCCGCCAGCCGCGCGGTGATGAGCGAGCCGGACTTCGGCGCCGCCTCGACGACGACCGTGCCCGCCGCCAGACCGGCGATGATGCGGTTGCGCGACGGGAAATGGCGGGCCAGAGGCTCGGTGCCCGGAGGCTGTTCGGCAATCAGAAGGCCTTGCCGCGCGACCTGCTCCTGGAGTTCGCGGTGCTCGGGCGGGTAGGCGATGTCGATGCCGCTGGCGATCACGCCGATGGTCGAGCCGCCAGAGGAGCCGGCGCCGATCGCTCCCCGGTGCGCCGCGCCGTCGATCCCGCGCGCAAGACCGGAGACCACCACGTAGCCTGCTTCGGCCAGCTCCGCAGCGAATTGCCCCGCCAGCTTGACCGCAGCGGCCGAGGCATTGCGCGCACCGACCAGCGCCACGGCGGGCCGGGAAAGCAGCGCGGCGTCACCCCGCACGGTCAGGATCGGGGGCGCGCTCTCAAGTTCCGCCAGCAAGGCCGGATAGTCGGGCATGTCGTGAAAGAGGTAACGCCCGCCCCAACGGCGAAGCTCCGCAACCTCATGCTCGATCGCGGTTTCAGCCGCGGCCCGGTACGGCCTGCCGCCGCGCGCCGCCAGATCGGGCAGCGCCGCCAGCGCCGCCCTTGCATCGCCAAACCGGCGCAGCAGTTGCCGATAGCTGACCGGGCCGATGTTCGGCGATCGGAGCAAGCGGACGCGGGCAAAGGCCTCGTCCTGCGTCAGCGTCATTTGGGTCCGCCCACCGAAGGCTCGGTTCCGGCGCACAGCCGCGCGATGTTGGCGCGGTGCAGCCACAGCACCAGCAGTGCAAGGCCTGCCAGCACAAGGGCAAGCTCGCGGTGCCCGAAAGCGAGCGCAGCCATCGGCGCGGAAACGGCGGCAGTCATTCCGGCGAGCGAGGAAATCCGCGTTACGGCAAGCATCGCGATCCAGACCACGGCATAGACCGCGCCGATCATGGCCGAAAGGCCGAGCGAGACACCCATCATCGTCGCCACACCCTTGCCGCCCCTGAATTTCAGCCAGACGGGAAAGCAGTGCCCGATCATCGCACCGGCCGCCGCGATCTGCGGCGCCTCGGCCAGCGATCCCGCCAGCCAGTGGCGCGCGATGAGCACCGCCGCCAGTCCCTTGGCCATGTCGAGCAGCAGCGTCCCTGCGGCCAACCCCTTGCGACCGGTGCGCAGTACGTTGGTCGCGCCGATATTGCCCGAGCCGATGGCGCGCAGGTCTCCCGCGCCGAAAAGGCGGGTGAGGATCAGTCCGAAGGGGATCGAACCCAGGAGGTAGCCGAGAAGGCCCGAAAGCAAGAATCCCATGGTTTCCCCACTATCCACTCAGCCCGAGCTTGTCGAAGCCCTGTTTTTCGACTTTGGTCGCTGTCTCTACGAGGGTGGACGGCGCTTCGACAAGCGCGGTACGGACGGGAATGGTTCGAAATGGTCAAGTCTGACGCGCCGATCCTGCTGTTCGATTCGGGCGTCGGCGGGCTTTCGGTCATGCGCGAATTGCGTCTGGTCCGGCCCGAAGCGCCCGTCATCTACGCCGCCGACAACGCCGGCCTGCCCTATGGCACCAAGAGCGAGGCGCAGATCGCGGCGCGCGTTGCCGGGCTTCTGGGGCGGATGACGGAACGCTTCCGCCCGCGCCTCGCCTGCATCGCCTGCAACACCGCCTCGACCATCGCGCTCGGCATGGTGCGCGAGGTGCTGCACGTGCCGATCGTCGGCACCGTTCCCGCAATCAAGCCCGCCGCCGCGATGACCGTCAGCGGCGTTATTGGCCTGCTTGGCACCGAGGCCACCATTCGCCAGCGCTATGTCGACGAGCTCGAGGCGGAGTTCGCCAAGGGGAAGACCCTGCTGCGCGCCGCCGCGCCCGATCTCGTCTGGGCGGCTGAGGCCAAATTGCGCGGTGAGAGAGTCGATGCGGCGGCATTCGCCCGCGCCGCCGAGGCCTTGCGCGCCCAGCCCGGCGGCGAGAAAATCGACACGGTCGTCCTGGCCTGCACGCATTTTCCGCTGGTCGAGGACGAGCTTGCCGCCGCGTTCGGACCGGGGGTGCGCTTCATTGACGGCGGCGCAGGGATCGCGCGGCGCATCGCCTTTCTGACGCAGGGCCAGGCCTTCGAGCGGACGGCGCCGGATCTTGCCGTCTTCACGCAAGACGACCCTGCGCTGGCCGCGCTCGCACCTGCGCTGCGCGAACATGGGCTGGACCGGATCGAAATCCTTTGACGCCAATCTCCTTGATCCAAGTCAAGGTGCACCCCCGCAAAACCGGGTCAGGGCGCAGAACGCGCTGGCAGACAAAGGACAATTGGTCTATGCGCCGGCGCAAAGGGGCCTGAGAACGGCAGGCACAGCAGGACGGGTGTTCGCGTGGATTACAACAAGGTTTTCGATTCAGCCATCGACCGCCTGCACGAGGAAGGGCGCTACCGCGTCTTCATCGACATCATGCGCAACAAGGGCGCGTTCCCCAATGCCCGCTGTTTTGCCGGACACAACGGCCCCAAGCCGATCACGGTATGGTGCTCGAACGATTACCTCGCGATGGGCCAGCATCCCAAGGTCGTCGGCGCGATGGAAGAAGCGCTGCACAATGTCGGCGCGGGATCGGGCGGTACCCGCAACATTGGCGGCAACACGCACTACCACGTCCAGCTTGAGGCCGAACTCGCCGATCTGCACGGCAAGGATGGTGCGCTCCTTTTCACGTCTGGCTATGTATCTAACGACACCACGCTGTCGACGCTGGGCAAGGTCCTGCCCGGCTGCGTGATCTTTTCGGACGAACTGAACCACGCCAGCATGATTGCCGGCATCCGCAATTCGGGCTGCGAGAAGAAAGTGTTCCGTCACAACGACGTCGAGCACCTCGAACAACTGCTTTCGGAAACCGATCCCGACCTGCCCAAGCTGATCGCATTCGAAAGCGTCTATTCGATGGACGGCGATGTCGCCCCGATCCACGCGATCTGCGATCTGGCCGACCAGTACAACGCGCTCACCTACATCGACGAAGTCCACGCCGTCGGCATGTATGGTCCGCGCGGCGGCGGGATTTCCGAGCGTGACGAAGCAGCGCACCGCATCACGATCATCGAAGGCACGCTGGGCAAGGCCTTCGGCGTCATGGGCGGCTATATTGCAGCGGACACGCGCATCATCGACGTCATCCGATCATATGCGCCGGGGTTCATCTTCACGACATCGCTCAGCCCCGTGCTCGTCGCAGGCGTGCTCGCCAGCGTGCGCCATCTGAAGGAGTCGACAGCGGAACGCGATGGCCAGCAGGCCGCCGCCGCCACGCTCAAGGCGATGCTTGCGGAAGCGGGTTTGCCGGTCATGCCGTCAGTCACGCACATCGTTCCCTTGATGATCGGCGACCCGGTCAAGGCCAAGCGGGTCAGCGACATCCTGCTCGCGGAATACGGCGTCTATGTGCAGCCGATCAATTTCCCCACCGTGCCGCGCGGAACCGAGCGCCTGCGCTTCACGCCCGGCCCCGCGCACACCGAGGCGATGATGCGCGAATTGACAGACGCGCTGGTCGAGATTTTCGACCGGCTGGAAATGCAGGCCAACGAAGCCGTCGCAGCCTGACGGAGCACCAGAAAACGGGGCGGGAGAGCCAATGATGCGCAGATTGCTGATAGGCGCGGTGCTCTCCGCTTTGGCGAGCACCGCATCCGCACAGGCTCCGGCGCCGACCACCCCGGCCGCGCCCTCCCCAGCCGCGACTGGCGCCGCCTCGTCACGCGAAATCATCGTCGAGGCGCCGCGGTCGCTGCCCGCTCCCAAGGAAGTCGGCCGCTCACCGTTCACCGGCGCGCCCATCATGGTGTTCAGCCTGCGCATCCCGGTGCAATATGGCGATCTCGATCTGGCCGACCCGAAGGATGCCGCGCGGTTGATGACCCGGGTCGAGCGCGTGGCGCACGATGCCTGTGCCCAGCTCGACCGTCTCTATCCGCTGGTGTCCGATCCCGGTTGCCAGTTGCGCACAATGACGGGCGCCCGGTCTGGTGCGCAGGCCCTGATCGACGCAGCAAAAACAGGGCCCTGAGCCACATAAGGGGGGCGCATGATCTTTTCACTTAATGAGCATACCGGTCCTGCGGCGATCGAAGCCGACATCGCCGTCATCGGAGCCGGCGTTTCGGGGCAGACCGTCGCAAAAGCGCTGGCCGATGCCGGGCGCGAGGTGCTGCTGATCGAATCGGGCGGGCTAGACTACGATCCCGATATTCAGGAGCTCAACCGCGCGGGATCGACCGGCGTTCCTTATTATGACCTGTTCCGCGCGCGGCTGCGCTTCTTCGGCGGCACCAGCGCCATCTGGGGAGGGCGAACCTGCCGGCTGGACCCCATCGATTTCGAGAAGCGCGACTGGGTGCCGCTCTCGGGCTGGCCCTTCGATGAAGCGGTTCTGACGCCGTTCTACGAGCAAGCCGAGGCGCGCATCGGGCTCAGGTCCGACTACCGCGACGTCCACCCGCTGGACCGTATCCGCGGCACGCCCCGCGTCGATCATGACCGTATCGATGCCTCCTACTGGCAGTTCGACCATCACATCGACCGCTTCACGGCAGCCTACCGCGACGACATCCTGGAGCATCCGCGCATCCGCGTGCTGACCAACGCCACGGTCACCGAGATCGTCGCGGCGGCCGACGGCAACACGATAGAGCGGCTGGACCTTGCAAACCTGACAGGGCGCAAGGGCGCGGTGCGCGCCCGCGAGTATGTGCTCGCGTGCGGCGGGATCGAGAATGCGCGCATCCTGCTCGCCTCACGCTCGGTGATGAAGGATGGCCTCGGCAATGATCGCGACTGGGTCGGCCGCACGTTCATGGAGCATGTCCACTGCCGGGGCGCCGAGTTCCTCACCGACAGCCCGGCAAAGGTGCTCAGCTTCGGCAAGTCCGTCCGCTTCCGCCGCTCTCGCTTTGCTGCGGCCCTGCGGCCGGGCGTGGCGCTCCAGCGCGAGGCTCATATTCTCAACGGCAGCTTCACGGTCAACGCGCGGCGGCGGCCGGGCAAGAAGCTCGGCGCTTTCATTTCCGGCTTCAACTACATGCGCCATTCCATGGCCGTGCCCAACAAACTGTGGCGCAAGAGCTGGTACGCCATCAAGCACACCGGCACGCGCTTTCAGGAATGGGCCGATCCCTGGCGCCCGGCGCTGCTGACGCGTTTCACCGACCGGGGGGTCTACGCCATCTTCCGCTCGGAACAGGCGCCCAATCCGGATAGCCGGATCTTGCTGGATCCCGCAGAAAAGGACGCGCTCGGCATGCCGCGCGCCGTGCTCAACTGGGCCTTGTCGGACATCGACAAACGCACGATTGCCGTGACGGCGGACGCGCTCGACGGCGAGATGCGGCGGCTCGAACTTGGCAGCGTGCGCAAGATGCCGTGGCTCAACGATCCGTCCGTGCCGTGGGAATTCGATCCGCTGATCTCGAAGAACCCGATCGGCGGCTATCACCACATGGGGACGACCCGGATGGGCGACGATCCTGCGAGCAGCGTTTGTGACGGCAACGGCAAGGTCCACGGGATCGCCAACCTGCACGTGGCGGGAAGCTCGCTGTTCCCGACGGGCGGCTGGGCCAACCCCACGCTGACGATCATCGCGCTGTCGTTCAAGCTGGCCGATCACCTGGCCCGCAAATAGGAGCGGCGGGCACAGAGGCCCGCCACGACAGTCTTACCGCAGGCTCACCACATTGTCCGAGACGCGCGGGTCCGCCCGGTCGCCGCGATAGAGGCTGGCCATCGGTTCATCGGACACAGCAATCGCTTCGCCCTGACCGAATCCGTTGAAGGCCGTGCGCATCGCCGCACCATACGCGCCGAGCATGCCGATCTCGACATAGTCGCCCGCCTTGATGTCGGCCGGGAGCGCGAACGGCCCCTGCATGTAGTCGGCATCATCACAAGTCGGGCCATAAAACGCGAAATCGTCGTCCGGGCGCCGATCGCCGTCGTCCCGCCCTTCGCTGACGCAGCGCACCGGGAAACGCCAGCCAAGGTGTGCGGCGTCGAACAGCGCTCCATAGGCGCCGTCGTTGATGTAAAGCTCGTTGCCGCGCCGCTTCTCTACCTTGACGATCAGCGAGTTGTATTCCGCGCAGAGCGCCCGGCCCGGCTCGCACCACAGCTCGGACGAATAGGACACTGGCAGCGATTCCGCCGCGCGGTGGATCGAGGCGAAATAGTCTTCCAGCGGCGGCGGCTCCATTCCGGGATAGATCGACGGAAATCCGCCGCCAACATCGACAATGTCGATGGTCACGGCCGCATCGACAATCGCCGCGCGAACGCGCTCCAGCGCCTGGACATAGGCGAAAGGCGACATGGCCTGGCTGCCGACGTGGAAGCAGATGCCCAGCCAGTCCGCAACCTGGCGCGTGGCCTGGAGCAGCGGCGCGGCGTCGGCCAGATCGATTCCGAACTTCGACGCAAGGCTCAGCTCGGAATATTCGGAGGAAACGCGCAGCCGCACGCACAGCCGCAGGTCAGCCGCAGCGGTGCCATCCTCGGCCGTGGTCGCGGTGACGATCTTGTGCAGCTCTTCGTGGCTGTCGAGGCTGAACGTGCGCACGCCGTGAGCGAAATAGGCTTCGCGGATCGCGCTCGCCGTCTTGACCGGGTGCATGAAGCACAGCGTCGCGTCCGGCAGCGTGCCGCGCGCAAGGCGCACCTCGGCAATCGAGGCGACGTCATAATGCGTAATGCCAGCGTCCCACAGCACGCACAGCAACTCGGCCGAGGGATTGGCCTTCACCGCATAAAGCGAGGTTCCCGGAAACTTCTCGACGAAGAATCGGGCCGCGCGCGCCGCTGCATGCGGGCGATTGAGGATAACAGGTTCGTCCGGCGAAAAGGCGCGGACTACAGCCGGTGCATCAGGTTGGATGTGCAACTCAAGGGACCCCCAATAGGCCTTTCGGCCAGGTAACACGAAGACGAGGCTGCCTTGCGGTTATTGGAAGTCCCCTTGGGGCAGCGGGGGCGGATATAGGCTGTCGCGGATGAACTGCAAGTGAAAACGCGAGCCGCGTTCACAAATCCGACATATCGCAAGCTCTCGCGAAATATTCAAAATAACCATCTGATTTATAACTGTTTTAAATCCGTCATGCGGCGGCGGAAAAACGCGCTCAGAACTCGACTTTGGGTGCCAGCGCCACTTCGCGCTCCCCTTCCCCGATTCGCTGGAATTCGCTGGCTGCGAATCCGAGTGCGGAGGCGAAAAGCACGGCCGGGAAACTCTCGCGCGCGCCGTTGTAGCGGGCAGCAGCGGCGTTGAGCGCACGCCGGGCAGCGGCGAGTTTGTCCTCTACATCGGCCAGTTCGCCCTGGAGCGACTGGAAGTTCGCGCTGGCCTTGAGGTCGGGATAGGCTTCGGCGAGCGCGAAGAGCTTGCCCAGCGCCGAGGAGAGCCCCGCCTCGGCCCCGGCATCCACGCCGCGCGCGGTCTCTGCCCGGTTGCGTGCCTCAATCACCGCGTCGAACGTCTCTTTCTCGTGCGAGGCATAGCCCTTCACGGTGGAGACGAGGTTGGGAATGAGATCGTGCCGCTGGCGCAACTGCGCGTCGATATCGGCCGTGCCCTGGTTCACCGTCTGGCGCAGCGCGACCAGCCGGTTATAGATGGCGACGAGCACAATGAAGGTGAGCGCCACAATGACGAGAACGATGATGAATGTCATGGCGGCCGGGCTCCCCTGTGGTTCGGGCAAGGGCTATCACAGCATTGCGCGAGCGCAAGCGCGTTGATCGTCCGGCCCGATCCCGATGCGCTGATGGCGGGCGGACTGGGTGACTGGCTGGCCGCCCAGAACACCGCCCGCGCCGACGCCAGGGCGCGTGCCGCCAAGTGGGTGAAGCGGGGCATCATTGCTGCCGTCGCGGTTACAGCCGCGATCATCCTTTTGGGCGGCGACATTGGCACCGCGTTCCAGTTCGGCTTCTTCACGGGCCTTGCCGGCTTCGGCATCGCCGAGCTGATCAAGCGTCCCGTCATCAATTCCATCAAGGGCGGAATCAACGGCGCCATTGCCCGCGCGCTCGACATGGAGTTTACCCATGTCGTGACCCCCGGCGCCGAGTTCGAGACGATCCGGTCCTTCGACATGCTGCCATCGCATGACCGCGCCAGCTTCGAGGATAGCTGGCGCGGCAAAGTGGCGGACCGCTCGTTCCTGCTCTACGAGGCTGAGCTTGAGGACCGGCGAACCTCGGGCAAGTCGGACCGCTGGGAGACGGTCTTTCGGGGCTCCATCATCGACGTGGAGTTCACGCGCCGCTTCCTCGGCATCACGCTGATCGAGCGGGCGGGCCGCCGCAAGCGCCTTTTCGGCCTGCTGGGGGATGCCGACACCGTGAAGCTTGGCGGCATCGAGCTGGCCCGCATCGCCATGGTCGATCCGCGTTTCGAGGAGGAATTTGCCGTCTGGTCGAACGATCAGGTGGAGGCGCGCTACCTCGTCCATCCCGAATACATCGAGCGGCTGATCGCGGTGGAGCAAGCCTTTGCCGGCGAGAAGATCCGCGCGCTGTTTTCGGGCGGATCGCTGCTCATCGTGCTGGAAAGCGGCAACCTGTTCGAAAGCGGCTCGCTCGATGCATCCGACGACCGCCGCCTGCTTGAACGCAGCATCAACCAGTTCGGCACGCTGGCCGACCTTGCGGTCAAGCTCAACGAGCGGCCGCGGTGACGCCCCTGCGCCTCAACTCAGCCGGTCGCGGAACTCTTCCCAGCCGAACCGCTTCACACATTCCAGTGCGTCGCTCTCGCTGTCCCACAACCAGATCGAGGGCAGAGGCACGCCGTTGAAAGTCGTCGTTTTGACCATCGAATAGTGCGCCTGATCGAGGAAGGCGAAGCGCGTGCCCGGCCGAGGCGGCTCCCCAAACCGATAGTCGCCAATGACGTCGCCGGCGAGGCATGAGGGGCCACCCAGCCGGATCGCGCCCTTGTAGCCTTCGTCGATTTCGGGATCGATCGGCAGTTCTCCGAGCATGGCCGGGCGATAGGGCGCCTCGATCACGTCGGGCATGTGGCAGGTGGCGGAAATGTCCGTCACCGCGACAGGCATCCCGTTCCAGCCGATGTCGAGCACCGTGCCCACGAGGATTCCGGCATCCAGCGCGACCGCCTCGCCGGGTTCGAGGATCACCTCGGCGCCGGTATCCTCCCGCATGTCCTTGAGGAACTCGACCAGTTCCTCGCGCTGATAATCGGCGCGGGTGATGTGGTGTCCGCCGCCAAGGTTGATCCACTTGAACTGGCCGAACCACGGCTCGAGATGATCGAACGCTGCATCCCATGTGCGGGCCAGCGGCTCGAAATCCTGCTCGCACAGGGTGTGCATGTGGATGCCGTCGATCAGCGCGATGTGATCGTCCGTCAGCTGGTCGATCGGAAATCCCAGCCGCGAGTGCGTCGCACAAGGGTCGTAGCGAGGGACTTCGCCTTCCGCATGGAGCGGATTGACGCGCAGGCCGATCTCGAAGCTGTCACCCCGCGCGCGGGCCGCTTCGATCACGGGCATGAAGCGTTCGATCTGCATCGGCGAATTGAAAATGACATGATCGGACAGGCGGCAGATCTCGTCGAGGTCGTCGGCTTTGTAGGCGGGCGAATAGGTCGCAATCTCGCCGTCGTAGAACTCGCTGGCGAGGCGCGCTTCCCATAGGCCCGAGGCGCAGACCCCGTCGAGATACTCGCCGATGATCGGCGCGACCGAGAACATGGAAAAGGCTTTCAGCGCGGCGAGCACCTTCACCCCTGCCGCATCGCGCACGTCCGCCAGTACGCGGCAGTTCGCGCGCAACTTCGCCGTATCCACGACGAAGGCGGGGCTGTCGACACGGGAAAGATCGAATTGCGCGAAGGCGCCCGGATCGCCGGCTCTGGTTTCCATCAGAACCCCAGCGGCCCGGCCAGTTCCCTGACCTGCCACGGCAGACCATGCTGGTTGAGCATGTCCATGAACGGATCGGGATCGAACTCCTCCATGTTGAACACGCCCTCTCCGCTCCACGCCCCGGTCAGCATCATCGCCGCACCGATCATCGCGGGAACGCCGGTGGTATAGCTGATCGCCTGGTTGCCGGTCTCGTGGAACGCGTCCTCATGATCGCAGATCTGGTAGACGTAGAACGTCTTTTCGCCCGTGCCATCCAGCGCCTGCCCGGTGGCGATATCGCCGATGTTGGTCTTGCCCTTGGTCGTCGGCCCCAGCGTTTCGGGCTTGGGCAGCACGGCGGCGAGGAACTGCAAGGGCACGATCTGCTGGCCTTGGAACTCGATCGGCTCGATCCCGATCATGCCGACGTTCTTGAGCACGGTCAGGTGGTTGATATAGGCATCGCCGAAGGTCATCCAGAAGCGGCCGCGCTCGAGCTCGGGGATGAAGCGGGCGAGGCTTTCCAGCTCCTCGTGATACATGAGGTACATGTTCTTGGGGCCGACCGCCTCGAAATCGAAGTTCTCGCGAATGGTCAGCGCGGGCGTTTCCACCCATTGGCCCTTCAGCCAGTGGCGCGCGGGGGCCGTCACTTCGCGGATGTTAATTTCGGGGTTGAAGTTGGTGGCGAACGCCTGCCCGTGATCACCGCCGTTGCAATCGAGGATGTCGAGCGTGCGGATCGACTTCAGTTTATGCTTTTTGAGCCACATCGCGAAAATGCTGGTCACGCCCGGATCGAAGCCTGATCCCAGCAGCGCCATCAAGCCCTTTTCGCGGAATCGGTCGTGATAGGCCCACTGCCACTTGTATTCGAAGCGCGCCTCGTCCTTGGGCTCGTAGTTCGCGGTGTCGAGATAGTTGGCGCCCGCCGCAAGGCAGGCGTCCATGATCGTCAGATCCTGATAGGGCAGCGCCAGATTGACGACCAGCTTTGTCCCCGTCTGCTCGATCAGCGCGGTGAGCGCAGGCACGTCCTCGGCATCGATGGCGTATGTCGCGATATCGATGCCGGTGCGCTCCTTCACCGATCTGGCTATGGCCTCGCATTTGGAGAGCGTGCGGCTGGCGAGGTGGATCTCGCTGAATATCCCGGGGTTGAACGCCATCTTGTGTACCGCGACCGAGCTGACGCCGCCCGCGCCGATGACCAGAACCTTGCTCAACGCCTGTCTCCTTGCCTTGCTTAGCCTGCGGGGCCGCGACGCGGCGCAAACGTGGGGCGCATATAAGGCGCGGGGATGACACCGCAACCATGCGCAGCGAGCCGCGCCGATTGACTTGTCGCGCAGCGCGGACCAGTCTTGCTCCGCAACGGGAGCAGCGGACATGATCGGAATGGCAATTCTTCAACCCGTGGTTGCGCTCGCTGCGTGGACCATGGTCATGTGGTTCTGGCTCTATGGCACGCGCATTCCGGCGCTGAGCGCGGCAAAAGTCGATCCCGACGATCTCGTCCACGATCCGACCAAGGGGCTCGACAGCGTGCTCCCGCCGCAGGTCATGTGGAAGGCGCACAACTACAACCACCTGCACGAGGCGCCGACCGTATTCTATGCCGTGGCCATCACGCTGGCCATCGTGGGCGCGGGCGACGGGATCAACGCACAGCTCGGCTGGGCCTATGTGGCCCTGCGCGTGGTCCATTCGGTGATCCAGGCGACAGTGAACAAAGTGATGCTGCGCTTCCTCGTCTTCGCGATCTCCAGCATCATCCTGATGGTACTGGTGTTCCGCGCCGCGATGGTGGTGCTTTAAGGGATAAGCGGCTAGATATCGGCCATGTCCTCGACCTTTCAGCTCGACACCGCGACCAGCCGCGCCAATCCCACGCCCGCGCCGATGCGGCGGCTCACCGTACCAGCCTTGCGCGCTCGCAAGGTGGACGGCGCGACGGCCGAGCCTCTCGTCATGCTCACCGCCTATACCGCGCGGCAGGCGCAGCTTCTCGATCCGCACTGCGACCTGCTGCTCGTGGGCGATTCGCTGGGTCAGGTGATCTACGGGCTACCTTCAAGCGTCCCTGTCACGCTCGACATGATGGCGGCGCACGGCGCGGCGGTGGTGCGCGGCAGCTACCATGCGGTCGTCGCGGTCGACATGCCGTTCGGCAGTTACGAGCAATCGCCGCAGCAGGCCTTTGCCAATGCCTCACGTTTGCTCAAGGAAACGGGCTGTGCCGCAATCAAGCTCGAGGGCGGCGAGGCCATGGCGGAGACGGTGAGTTTCCTCGTCAACCGCGGCATTCCGGTGATGGGTCATGTCGGGCTGACGCCGCAGGCAGTCAACGTGCTCGGCGGTTACAACGCGCGCGGACGCGGAGAGGCGGAGGCGGCAAAGATCGTGTCTGATGCAAGGGCGCTGGACGATGCCGGCGCCTTTGCCGTGGTGGTCGAGGGCGTGATCGAACCCATCGCCATCGAAGTGACGCGCGCCATCCGGTGTCCCGCCATCGGCATCGGCGGGTCGGCGCAGTGCGACGGGCAGATCCTTGTCACTGACGACATGGTCGGCATGTTCGAGCGCGTGCCGCGCTTCGTCAAACGCTATGCAGAACTGGGCGACCAGATTGCCGATGCCGCTTCTTTCTATGCGGCGGACGTACGCGCCCGCACCTTCCCCGGCGTGGAACAGACCTATCAGCCGAAAAAGGGCTAGTCAGCCGCGTCCGATCGCGCCAGCCGCGCGGCAATTGGTGCCGCGACGATCATCTGCGCGAGGTGATAGGCCAGCAAGGGCAGCAGGATCGTGCCCGCGACGGCCGGGGGGAACAGCACGGTGGCGAGCGGCGCGCCCATGGCGATGCTCTTCTGCGCCCCGGCGAACAGCATCGAGATCCTGTCCCCACGCGGCAGGGACAGCGCCGCACCAAGCATCCACGCGCCGCCATAGCCGACGACCAGCAGCACTGCCGTTGCACCCAGCACGACCACCCCGCTCACCGCATCGACCTCGCGCCACACACCGCTGACCACGGCCCCGGAAAACGCCACATAGACGGCAATGCCGATCGACATCCGGTCCAGTTTCGCCATTTGCGGGCGATAGCGCGCGGTGAAGCCGCGCAATGGCACCTGCAGCACCTGACCCACCACAAACGGCAGGAGCAGCATGGTCAGCACCTTGACGAGCGTGTCGCCGTGAAACGCGCTCGATCCGCTCCCTGCTAGAAGCGAGAACAATGGCACGCTGAGGAACACCCCTGCAATGTTGAGCAGCGCCGCCGCCACGACCGAACTCGCGACATTGCCGCGTGCCAGCGAGCAATAGACTGTGGCCGACTGTACGGTGGAAGGCAGCACGCCCTGATAAAGAAAGCCCAGTGCCATCGTTGCCGGCAGCAGCGGCAGTGTTGCCCTCCATGCCGCCCACCCCGCGAGCGCCATCCCGCCGAATACCCACAGCATCAGCGGCACGAGCAGGCGCAGGTTGCCAAGTCCGGCCAGAACTTCGCCGCGCGGCAGCCGCAGCCCGTAGAAAAAGAACAGCAGGAAAACGGCGCCATTGGAAATCGCCTTGGCAATCTCGGCTGCCTCGCCGCTGACCGGCAGCAGCGTGGCAAGCACCATCGCCGCGACGATCAGCCGCACCATGGGGTCGATTTTGCGAAGCCACTGCACGCCCCCGCCCTTACGGCGGCAGGCCGGCTTGTCGAGCCTCAACCGCCCCTAATCGTGGATATAGCGCACCGCCGGAAGGCGGTTCGGGTCCGCGCCCATGCCCCGGGCCTTGGCCAGCAGCGCGCGTGCATTCGCCGGCTCCTGCTTCGCGCCCCGGAGCGCCAGACCGAGCGCCTGCGCGGGATAACCGCTGCCGCGCTGAAGCCCCCAGGCCTCGCGCGCGGTGGCAAGCGCATCCGTTGCGGCCCCCGCCATCGCCTGCGCGCGGCTAAGATCGACCAGCAAGTGCGCGTCGCGCTCCCCGCCGCTCGCCCGCACATGGTCAAGCAGGACAGCGGCGCGGCCCCAGTCTCCCCGGTCCGCCGCCAGCCGCGCGGCGAGACGGGTCGCGACAATGCTTGAGGGGTTCTGAATGTGAAAGGCATGGACCAGATCGGCCGCGTCGATGAGCGGGCCCGAAGCCTCAAGCGCAACCGCCATGCGAACCAGCAGCGCCTCGTCGAGCTTGACCTTTGCAGCGGCGCGGTAGCCGACCAGGGCCTCGACCGGCCGCCCACCCGCCAGGGCGACGTCACCTACCGCGATCCGCGCGGCGGCATTGCCCTGACCGGCCGCGAGCGCCTGTGCGCTCAATATCTGTGCCCCGCCCATGTCGCCCGCCGCGATCATTTCGCCCAGCACCGATCCGGCGACTGGAAACAATGGACGGCTATAGTCGCTCGCGGCCCGGTCAAGCAGGGGCGCGGCCAGATCGCGGCGACCGGCGCTCTCGTGCATCCGGGCGAGCAGTGTCAGCATATAGGGCGTGGTATCCCGCCGGTTTGCGAGCCCGGCAAAGCGGGCGTTCAGTTCGGTATGCTGGCCCGAAAGATAGAGCGCGCGGGCGAGCAGGTGCCGCACGCGGACGTTGGCAGGCTGCATCGACGCCAGCCTTGCCAGCGTGTCGACAGCGGTGCCGCTGTTGCCCGATGCGAGTTCGAGCGTTCCGCGCAGCAGGATGGCACCGGGCACCCGGTCCAGCCGTTTTCCCGTCTTCGCCAGCAACCTTCGCGCCAGCGTGACGTGTCCGGCACGGGCCGCCATCACCGCCTGGAGATAGAAGGCGCGCGGGCTGCGGGGATCAATCTCGAGCATGGTGCGCGTTGTTTTCAGCATGGCGCTCGCCCGGCCGAGATCGCCAAGCGTGGCGGCATATTCGCCCAGCACTTCCAGATCGCGCGGCGCTGAACGCAAGGCAGCCTCAAACCAAGGCAGGCTGGCTGCAAGACCATGCGCATCCCGCACCAGCATGGCGCGGAAGGCGAGCGCACGGGCATTGGCCGGATCGAGCCGGAGCGCACGGTCCGCCGCATCTATGGCCGAGAGGTGATCGCCGCCAGCATATCGCAGCGTCGCGACGTCCGCCCAAAGTCCCGCGTCGTTCGGGGTCAGCGCCAGCGCCTTGTCATAGGCAGCGCCCGCTCCCTCCAGATCGCGCCTTTGCCGCTTGAGCAGGGCCAGGGCCCGGTATCCCCCTGCTGCCGTCGAGGGGCTGAACTGCTCGCCCTCAAGCCACAGCGCCGCCTTCTCAGGCTGATTCTGGTGGAGGTAGGCGGCGCCCAGCATGGCAGCGACGTCGCGGTGCGGTGCGCCGGCCGTCATCGCCTGCCTCAGCCGGACTTCCCCCGCTATGCCGTCGCCGCGCGCTAGATCGGTCTTCGCTGCGGCGATCAGCGGGTCGGCCCGCTGCCCCCCACCTTGCGCGTCTGCTGCAACTGGCAGCGCGACAAGGCACAGGACGGCCGCGAGGATCGCGATCCATCCTGCGCGGTCAGCTCTGTCAGGCGTGGAGATCGTACTGCTTAAGCAGGTCATAAAGGGTCGGCCGGCTTATCCCCAGCAGCTTGGCGGTGCTTGAGATGTTGCCTTCGCTGCGGGCAAGCGCATGGCGGATGACCTTGCGGTCCGCCTGTTCGCGCGCGGTCTTGAGGTTGAGCGCGTTGGCCAGTTCCTCGTCGGGCTCCGCAAGGTCGAGATCGGCGGCCGTGACCAGCTTGGCGTCGGCCATGATGACCGCGCGCTTCACCCGGTTCTCCAGTTCGCGGACGTTGCCCGGCCAATGCCATGCGTCGATGGCAGCAAGTGCGTCAGCCGAAAAGCCTCGCACCTGAACGTTCATCTCCCTGGCGAAACGGGCAAGGAAGGCCTTGGCAAGAAGAACGGTATCGCCCGGACGCTCGGCAAGGCTGGGGATCTTCACCACGATTTCGGCAAGCCGGTAGAACAGGTCCTCGCGGAAGCGGCCGTCGGCGATCATTGCTTCGAGGTCCTGGTGCGTCGCGCAGACAACGCGGGTATCGACCTGGATCGAGCGGCGCGAGCCGATGCGCTCGATGACGCGCTCCTGCAGGAATCGCAGCAGCTTGACCTGCAGTTGAAGCGGGATGTCGCCCACTTCGTCGAGGAACAGCGTGCCGCCCTCGGCCTGCTCGATCTTGCCCTCGGTGGTCTTGACGGCGCCAGTGAAGGCGCCCTTCTCGTGGCCGAACAGCTCGCTTTCGAGGAGGTTTTCCGGAATCGCTGCGCAGTTGATCGCAACGAACGCGCCGCCCGCCCGACCGCTCGCCTCGTGTAGACCGCGCGCCAGCAGTTCCTTGCCGGTGCCGCTGGCGCCCAGCAGCATGACCGAGACGCTGGTGTTGGCAACGCGCTCGATGGTGCGCGCGACGCGGACCATCTCGGGCGCTGCCGTGATCAGCTGGCCAAGCACGCGTTCGTCGCGGCCGGCGCGGGCAGCGAGCTTGCGGTTTTCAGCCTCGATGCGGTGAAGTTGCAGCGCGCGCCGCACAATCAGGCCGATCGCCTCGATGTCGACCGGCTTCTGGTAGAAATCGTATGCGCCGCGCGAGATCGCCTGGAGCGCGCTTTCCCGTGCGCCGTGGCCGCTGGCGACGATCACCTTGGTATCAGGCTTGATCGCCATGATTTCGTCGAGGACGGCGAAGCCTTCGCTGGTCCCGTCGGGATCGGGCGGCAGGCCAAGGTCGAGCGTCACCACGTCGGGCATTTCCGAACGCAGTGCCGCCATGGCGCTCGCGCGGTCGCCGGCGATGATCACCTCGAAATCGTCATAGGCCCACTTGAGCTGGGCTTGAAGGCCGGCGTCGTCCTCGACCACAAGCAGCTTGGGTTTGGCGTCGGTCATGATGCGAGCCTCTGGTTCGACTGATTGCCGTGATTTGTCTGGTTGAACGTATCGAGCAGACCCGATGCCGACGCGAGCGGCAGGCGGACGCTGAAGCGGGAGCCGAGCCCTTCGCGCGATTCGACTTCGAGCCGTCCGCGCATCGCCCGGACCAGCTCCCGCGCCTCGAACGCACCAATGCCGAAGCCGCCGGGCTTGGACGAAACGAATGGTTTGAACAGGCGGTTGCGCACGAACTCGGCGCTCATCCCGCAGCCGGAATCGACGATCTCGTAGCGGGCCATGAGGCCGTCCACGGTCAGCGCGAGAAATACCGGGCTATCCGGATCACTGGCATCGGCCGCATTCTGCACGATGTGTACAAGCACCTGTTCCAGGGATTCACGGTGCGCGGTCACTTCGCAGTCCTGGCATGAAGCAAGGATCACCTGATGGCCGCCCTTGAAGCGGCCGACTGCGGCGCGGGCAACGTCTCCGGCGTGCACTGTCTCCATCTGCTCGACTGCATTACCGCCATAGCGCGAGAGCCGGGCGAGGAGCGCGTTCAGCTTGTCGGCCGAATTGCGCAGGGTCAGCAGCATGTCGTCGCGGAACGCGGGCTTGTCGGCGTGGATCTCTGCGTTCCGGGCCAGCAGGCCAAGCTGGCTGGCGAGGTTCTTGATGTCGTGCATCACGAAGGCGATCCGCCGGTTAAAGTCCTCGAACCGCCCCGCCTCGGCAAGCGCCTCCTGCATCGCATTTTCGGCAAGGTAGCTCGCCAGTTGCTGCCCGACGACGCGCAGGAGATCGAAGTCCTCCCAGTCGAACCGGCGGGGCACGGCGGGCCGCGCCAGCACCACCGCGCCGACCAGCCGGTCGTAGTGGACAAGGGGGATCACCGCCCAGGCGCGCGACTCCTCGAGCAACCAGGCAGGAACATGCGCTGCCTCTCCCCGGTCCTCCCGGCCGGCACGCACGTCGTCGAGATCGACGATGAAGCTGTCGGCCTCGAAAAAGGCAACGTCGCGCTGCGGCATTGCGACGGCGGGCACTTCGGCCGAGGCCCACTGCCAACGTGCCGCAAGAGTAAGGTCCCCATTATCGCCCACTGTCAGCAGCAGGCCGGCGGGGCTTTCGGCAATGTCGGCAACAGCCTGCACTACGCGTTCCGACAAGGGCAGCGCGGCATCGCCGTTGTTGCCGATGGTGCGTGTAAAGCGCAGCCATTCCTCGCGGTAGTCGTAACGATGTTGGAAGAAGTGCTTGGCCAGCGTCACTTTGAGCCAGCCGCGCATGCGGCGCGAGGGCAAGAGGATGATGGCAAGCACACTCGCCACGGTGAGGAACGCAAGCTCGATCAGCCTGGCGAAATCGTTGCCGGCGAGGGACAGCCACTGCGCGATGGTGACCATGGCAACGAGATAAAGCCCGATGACAAGCAGCGAAAAAGTCTGGAAAGTGACCGCGCGCGAGGGGCGAAAACGCAGCCCGGCCCGAGCCTGCGACGCGCCAACGGCGATGAGGAAGGAAACGAGCACTGTGCCGAGCGCACGCGTCGCGGCAAGCTCCGTGGGCCACGATCCGCTCAGATAGGCAACGGTGTGCAAGTTGAGATCGACCGCCCAGCCCAGCGCCATGCCCGCCGCGACCCAGCGCAACCCGCCCTGCGATTCGCGCGTCACCCCGACGAACAGGTTATGGACCAGCACCAGTCCGCCCACCGCCACGAGCAGCCGCAGCATGGCGACAAGATCGAACGAGAGCCTGCCCAGCTGCGAATCTAGCCCGACGCGGGACAGGAGGTAGGCTGCGACAAGGCGCAGGACCTCGACTCCGATAAGCACCACGACGACGGGCCTGATCGGAGCGATGCTTTCGTGCCGGCCATCGGTGGCAAACAGGCGGTACGCCACCACCAGCCAGGCGATGTTTCGCGCGGCCTCGATCAGTGCGGTCACGAAGCTGCGGTCCCCCGCCGCGACGACGGCCAGCATCCACAGCGCGGTCAGCAGCAGCGCGGCGATGGTCGATGGTGCCGCCGGGCCCAACCGCTTGCGCTTGCCGGCAAGCCAGGCCGCAACAGTCGCGGCCGAGATCGCCCCGGCCAGATAGATCAGCCAGCCAACCAGCGTCATCGCTTCGGGAGCGGTGTGCTGCATCTCAGCGCGCGCCCTCGTGCCACAGGACGACGCGCAGTGTCTGGAGCAGGATCAGCAGATCGAGGAACGGCGTGTAGTTCTTCGCGTAATAAAGATCGTATTCGAGTTTGTTGCGCGAATCCGCGATCGAAGCGCCGTACGGATAGTTGATCTGCGCCCAGCCGGTAATGCCCGGCTTCACCATGTGACGCTCGGCGTAATAGGGCAGGTGTTCTTCCAACTCGGCGACGAACTCGGGGCGTTCCGGGCGCGGGCCCACGAAGCTCATCTCCCCGCGCAGCACACTCCAGACCTGGGGCAGTTCATCGATGCGCACCTTGCGGATGAACCGGCCAATGCGAGTGACGCGCGGGTCGTCCTTGGTGGCCCACTGTGCTCCTGCCGCTTCGGCATCGGTGCGCATCGAGCGCAGCTTTACGACGTCGAATGGCTGCCCGAACAGGCCAACGCGGGTCTGGCGGAAAAAGGCCGGCCCCTTGCTGTCGAGCTTCACCAGCAGCGCGAACAGCACGATGAGCGGCGCAGTCAGCACGAGCAGGAGCGCGCTCGCCGTCACGTCGAAAATGCGCTTGGCGGCGCTCGATACGGCGCGGCCGGACGAGAAACCGTCGGAAAAGATAAGCCAACTCGGGTTGACGGTGTCGAGATCGACGCGGCCCGTCTCGCGCTCGAGAAAGCTGGAGAAATCGTTCACATGGACGCCGGCAGTCTTGATCCGCAGCAGGTCCTTGAGGGGGAGCGAGTTGCGCCGCTCCTCCAGCGCCAGTACCACTTCGCTCACCCCCAGGTTCTCTACAAACCGGGTGAGGTTGTGGATCGCTTGGCGCGAGATTGCCTCTTCGACCACGGGCTGGTTCTCGTTCATGCCGATGTAGCCGACAATGACGAAGCCGCTCTCAAGCTTTTCGCCCAGGTCGCGCAGGCGCTGCGCCCTCGGCCCTGCCCCCAGCACCAGCACGCGGCGGCGAAAGGCCGATGCGCCAAGAATGCCGCCCACAATCAGCCGGTTGAGGACAAGCAACATGATCGACAGCGCCATCGTATAGGCAAGAGTCGAGCGCCAGAAGTTCTGCCCGCCCATCAGGAAGTCGACAAAGGACAGGATGATGATGCCCAGCGATATAGCCACCAGCAGCCGGGCACAGGCAAACCGCATCGAGCGCAGCGAATCAGCGCCGTAGACGCCGACCGAGATCATCGCGCCAAGCATCAGCCCGGAATAGGCGGAGTGCAGGTGCAGGCGATCTGCCGTTGAGCCGATGTCGACGCCGATCTGGCTGGTCCGCAGCTGCCAGGCAAGCTCGCCCGCAGCCATCAGCAACGCCGCATCGAACAGCCCAAGCAGGAGGACCGCGTGCGGAATGTAATGCTTGAACAGGCGGATCATGGTTGCGGGGCCAACTCCGGGCCAGAAAAGCGGCCCTCAAGTCCGCATAGGGGCAAGGCGTAAAATGTCGGTAAACTTTACGCGGCATTTGCGCCGTTGCGGCAGCGCAATGCCGGAAAGACCATGATTTTCCGCAAGTGCTGTCGGCTGGCCTGACAGTCGGCGGGGCAAGGTACTCTCGCATCTTCCTCACAGTGGGAACTGAACGGAAACCTGTTAGTAACCACGATTGCCGGTGATTGGGTAAATCCTTGTGGTTTACGGCTCTCAGCCATGTCGCGCATTGTCCAGACCCTGCCCATCACGCCGAAAATGTATCGCCATTTTGCGATCATAACGGTCGTCTTGACGGCGGCGCTTGCGCTGTTCGCAGACGGCGAACGGCAGGAAGTGCTGAAAGGTGAGGTGGCAAAGCATCAAACGGCAAGGGGGGCCGCCAAACAGGAAGACTCCCGCCTTGCCGCAGCGCGTGCCCACAATGAGCGCGCAGCACGCAAGAGCAAGCGCGCCATGGCAGGTGGCGAGGCCGGTCTGGACGCCGGCGACGGTTCGTTCACGCCTGACGCCGACTTTTCCGCGCCGGTGTCTCCTTCCTTCGTCGGACCTCAGGGTATGTCACCCTCCGATGGGGTCACCGGCAGTGCAGGAGCGTTCGGGTCTGACTACGGCACGCCCGGCATGTCGCCCGAATTAAGGCGCAAGATGAGCATGCAGAAGCGCAAGCAGGCGGACGCGCCGCCGAAGCTCAATCAGCGGCAGATGGACGCGATGCTCGAGATGTCGGCAGCACGTTCGGGGGCAGGCAGCAGCGACGTTTCCGACTGACGCCGGACACGCGGGTCAGGCGGACTTACCGCTCAGAAGCATTCGCGGCCAAGATAGGCGCGGGAGGCTTCCGGCACCAGCGCGGCATGGCCGTAGGCCGGATGATCCATCACAACCATCGCGCTGCCTTCACCGCTGCGCCACGCCGCAACTGCCTCGGGCGTGAACCGGAAATGAAAGAAATGGACGGCGCTCGCCTTGTTGTCCCGCTCGCGGGTGCGCTCCACATCCCCCTCGGGCTCTGCCTTGATGACATGGCCGCCGACGTGGATCGAGACGTGGTCCTCGATGCCGCCGATCGTTCGAAGGAAGGCGGCCCGGCGCACTTCATCTGCGACTTCGAACAGCACCGTTGCCGTCAGCTCGCCGCCCTTGGGCACCATCGGATCGTAGGCCGCGAGTTCGTCGACGAGCTGCGCGTCTCCGCCCTTCTCGATGCGGAGCATTTCCTGAATTTGCAGCCACATGCTGTCCCACGTCTCGAACAGCACCGTGGCATTTGGCCCTACGCTGATCCGAGTCAGTTTTTTGCGCTCTATAGCGTCCTGCTTCTTGTCGCTGCGGATCATGTCGTACTGCGCAGGCGGCAAGATATCGGCAGCAGTGATGTTTCGCTGGTCGCGTGGCATTCTGATGGTTCCTCTAAAGGCCCGTGGGCCTAAAATCCGTAAGCTTTCGCCATGACTTCGATGGGATGACCAATTCGGTCAGGTGGAGTGGCACCGTTGGCCTCGATCACCTGTCGAAGGTGCGGCCCGGCCAGCGGGCATTCGGACACAATCATGTCAGGTTCGTCCTTGACCAGAGCCCGCCCAGTGGGCCTGCCGACCTTGATTGCGCGGTCGAAGTTCTGCGTGAAAAGGCCCCACTTGCCGCCGTGGCCCGAACAGCGCTCGGTCAGGCGTGGTTTGGCCTCGGGGATCAGGCGCAGCATTTCCACCGCCTTTGGCCCCATGTTCTGGGCGCGGGCGTGGCAGGCAAAATGCACCGCGATCGACTGCGGCATCGCCTCGATGGGCGCGAGACCAGTGTCCTTCGACAGCCGCACGACGTATTCGGACACATCGAAGGTATGCTTCGAAAGCATGGCAACGGCCTCGTTCTCCGGCTCGAGCAGTGGCCATTCGAACTTGAGCATCAGCGCGCAGCTGGTGGTCAGCGGCACGACGTCCCAGCCATCCTCGATCAGCGGCACGAAGTGCGCCGAGATCCGCTCCGCCGCGCTCGAAACGCCGGCAAGGTCGCCGTTCTCGAATTTGGGCATGCCGCAGCAGTCTGGATACTCGATTCGAACCTGAAGCCCCTGGTGCGCGAAGACGCGCATGGCTGCCTCGCCAGGCGTGCCGTCGTTGAAATTGTCGTGGCAGCCGGCATAGATCGCTACTTTGCGGCCGAACGCAGGGCCATCGGGATTGGGCGGCGGCACGATCGCCGGCGCCTTGGTGGCGAGCGGCGTGTCCATGAACGGGGGCACATGTGCGCGCCGGTCAATGCCCAGCGCCGCTTCCATGACCGGACGGGTGAGCCCGTTGCCTTCCTTGGTGGCCCAGTTGGCCATCCCAGCACTAATCGCGCCAACCTTCCCGTTCCTGGTCATCTTCGCAAGCTCGCGGTCGACGAGCGGGGTTTCCCCCTTGCGGTTCCCGACCGCGCGGTGGCGCAGCATGAGGTGCGGAAAATCGAGGTCGAACGCGTGCGGCGGGACATAGGGGCACTTCGTCATGAAGCACATGTCGCACAGCGTGCAGGCATCGACGACGGCCTTGAGCTGGCCAGGCGTCAGGTCGTCGACTTCCTCGTTCGGACTTTCATCGATGGCATCGAACAGGATCGGAAAGCTGTCGCACAGGTTGAAGCAGCGGCGGCATCCGTGGCAGATGTCGTAGACGCGGCGCAGCTCGGCTTCGAGTGCGGCTTCGTCGTACCACGCATCGTCACGCCACGGGATCGCGTGACGGGTCGGCGCTTCCAGACTGCCTTCCATGATGCTGCTCCCTCTTCATAACGGGCGAAACGAGGCAACCCGGCACTGCGCAGCGCGCGGCCGGTCACACGCATTGCGCGCCGGATTGCCTCGCCGGTTTGCTCCCCGCACGACGCGGGGAGCTGGGGGTGGGTTGATCAGACTTCGAGCGAGTCGAGCGTCTTCTGGAACTTGCCGGCGTGACTCTTCTCGGCCTTGGCGAGCGTCTCGAACCAATCGGCGATCTCGTCGAACCCTTCGTCGCGCGCAGTGCGGGCCATGCCCGGGTACATATCGGTGTACTCGTGCGTTTCCCCGGCAATCGAAGCCTTGAGATTGTCGGCCGTGGGGCCGATCGGCTCCCCCGTCGCGGGATCGCCGCATTCCTCGAGGTATTCGAGATGACCGTGCGCGTGGCCGGTCTCGCCCTCGGCGGTGGAGCGGAACACCGCTGCGACGTCGTTATGACCTTCGATGTCGGCCTTCTGGGCAAAATAGAGGTAGCGGCGATTGGCCTGGCTTTCGCCGGCGAATGCAGCCTTGAGGTTTTCCTCTGTCTTCGATCCCTTCAGTCCCATGGTCGTGCTCCTTTGGCTTGGGTTGAATGCTATGATGGGAAAGTGCACTCGCCTCCCTGCAAAGGCCATCGTGAAATTCCGCAGCCTGTAATCGGCTCAGTCGATCAAAACTGCTGAGAATTATTCGCAAATGTATTTTGTCCCGATGCCCGTGCTCACATGCCGTAACGGCGGACCAGGAGGAACGAGAGCGAGACGATCATGATCAGCACCAGCGGAATGCCGGAGCGCAAGTAATCGGCAAACCGGTAGCTGCCCTCGCCCATGATCAGCAAGTTTGTCTGATAGGCAATCGGTGTGGCGTAACACAGGTTGCAGCCGAACAGCACCGCCAGCACCAGCGGTTCAACCGGCAGTTCGAGACGGCTGGCGATGCTTACCGCGATGGGCGTGCCGACGGTGGCCGCGGTCGCATTCGAGGCGAAGTTGGTAAGTATGGTCACTAGAATCATGACTGCGGCAAGGACCCCCGCCGGCGGCAATACTTGCAGGCCGAGCGAGAAGATCTCGCCGAGCCAGGCCGCCGCGCCGGATTCCATGACAAAGCGGCCGATGGCGAGGCTTGCGGCGACCAAGACGATGACTTGCGCCGAAAGGGCCCGGCCAATCCGGTCGAACCGGACGCAGCCCGTCAGCAGCATGGCAATCGCCCCGCTCAGCGCGGCAATTGCTATCGGCAGAAGACCGACCGAGGCAGACCCGACCGCCAACCCCATGATGGCAAGTGCCAGCACAGCCTTGGACCGGCGCGGCAGTTCCCGTGACCCTTCTAGCATGAGTAGACCGTCTGCGGCGGCAAACGATCCAATTCTATTGCGAAGCCCCATCGCCAGCAGCACGTCGCCTTCGCGCAGACTGGGTTCGGCGTCATGGTGATCATGCGCCGCTCCGCGTTCCGGGCGGTGGACACCAAGGACGGCGATTGAATGGGCATCCCCGATGCCGGAAGTCGGCAGGGTCAGGCCGACGAGCCGGGAATCGGCGGTAACAGCAAGTTCGGCCACCAGGACGTCCTCGCCCCGCTCCCGACTTTCACGCCGGATGCGATCCAGCACCCATGCAGGCGCCACTTCCCCGCGCAACGAGCGCATCGCCTCTTCCAGCGCCTCGTGCGTCCCAGATACGCGCACACGGCTTCCTGGGAGCAGGGGGCCTTCCACGCCCGGAGCGAACGCGAAATCCTCGGGCAAGCCGGCGCGGATGTCATCGAGCGGCCGTCCGGTCAGTTCACTATCGGCGCCAATTCGCAGCAGCGTCGTGAAGCGCCGCTTCTCGAGGGCCGTCGTCACGCTGTTGTCGCGCAGCAGCCTTGGCGCGATAAGCCACAGATAGGGCAGCGCGACCAGTGCCGCCGTCGCCACGATGGGCGTAAAATGGAAGACGGACATCGGCGGCAAACCCAGGTCCTGTGCGATCGAGACGACCAGCAGGTTGGTCGACGTGCCAATGGTCGTCGCCATGCCGCCGATCAGCACCGCGCAGTTGACGGGGATCAGCGTTTTCGAAGCCGGCATTACCCCCCTCGCCGCGAGCTGCACCAGGATCGGCAGCAGCAAGACCATGACGGGTGTATCGTTGACCATCATCGAAAGCCCGAAAGCGATCAGCAGCGAGACCAGCATGCCGAGCCGGCCGTTGATCTTCCAGACGCGTTCGAGCAGCCGCGCCGCCGGATCGAGCGCGCCGGTCACCACCAGCCCCCGCCCCATCACCATCAGTGCGCAAATGGTGATCAGCGCGTGGTGGCCGAATCCGGCGAAAGCGAGAACCAGCCCGTCGGTCGGCTCGTCGCCGGGCATAGGCACGACATAGAGCACGAGCGCAACGACCGCGATCGTCAGCAGCGAGACGATTTCGACCGGCATCCTGTCGCGTGCGAAAGACACGAACATGCCGATGGTGAGCGCAAGCGCGATGACCGCGTGAAGGGAAGGTATCAGCGACACCTGCCCATCCTTAACAGGGCGGCGCACGCCTTTGCAAACGCGAACCGTTGGTGCCCCTGGCCCGACTCGAACGGGCACGCCTTGCGACAAACGATTTTGAGTGGGCCAAGACTATGTTAAGTAATTGATACCAAATTAATCTTTCTCGGTCAATCGATTTTTGTGCAAGGCTTTGTGTAAGTGTGTAAGACTTGTGTAAGGCTTTCCCACAAAAAGTCGGACGCGCCTTTGGTTGCTTGATAGCTGTTTGCAGACCTCGCTTCCAGTCTACATGATCGATCAATGATTGCGTCTCGCCCGAACCCCACAGGAGGGGGTACTGGTTCGCTGCGTTGACCCGATGCCGCACATCACTTGTGCAGGCACTCCTCATCGCCGCACGGCTCGGTTTCGGTCTGGATCGTCGCATGGTGAATAGCGAACCGCGCTTCAAGCATTTCCGCAAGCGCGCGGCGGACGCCTTCAGCTTTGGTCTCCTCGGTGAACGGCAACATGCGCGGTGAGGCTGGCGTCGTCACCTGCCGCTGACTAGAGGTGAAGATCATGGACGCCGGTTACACCGTCTATTTCGCCCATCGCCGCTCGGATCGCTTTCAAGTCGAACCCGCGCGGGACACCTTGCAGCAGTATGTGGGTGGTATCGCCCAGGAGTGTCCAGGTGCGGGGCAGCACCCACAAGCCAATGCCAATGGCGAGCCGTTTATTGCTGCCCCCCGCGCCGTGGGTGTGGCCCGGTGTTCCGTGCCCAGCGTCCGCGTGGTTATGTCCTGCACCACGATCAAGCACTCTCGCTGGCGGCTTGGTTTTCGGCAGCCGCCGTTGGCCTAAACGTCCAGAACAGCAGCAACGCATTGAAGGTGACCAGAATTGTCGCGCCCGTGTCGGCGATGATGGCGGTCCACAAGTTGGTGATCCCGAAGACGGCAAGCACCAGGAACACAAGCTTGAGTCCGACTGCGATGACAATGTTGGCGAAGATCGTGTTGCGGGTCTTGCGGGCGAGCCGGATGGCATCCGGCACGCCCCACAAGCGATCCTTGAGCAGGCCGATATCGGCAGTCTCGATTGCGACATCGGTGCCGCCTCCCATGGCCAGACCAAGTGTAGCGGTGGCAAGCGCGGGAGCATCGTTGACGCCGTCACCCACCATCAAAACGGGCGCTTCGGCCTTGAGGGCTTCGATCCGTTTGAGCTTGTCGGCTGGCATCAGCTCGCCCTCGGCCTCCATGCCCAGCCCTTGCGCGACAGCCGTTGCCGTGCGCTGATTGTCACCACTGAGCATCAGTGATCGAATGCCAAGCGCGTTGAGCGCGGCAATGGCGGGTCTGGCATCGTCGCGTGCTTCATCGCGAACCGCGATGTGACCCTGATATTTGCCGTCCACCAGCAACACCGCGACCGTTTTGCCCGCGCGTTCGAGCGTATCAATGCTTGCTGCTACGTCGGCGCTTAGCGAACCCGCCGCGCGCGGGCTAAACAGCGCCACTTGCTTGCCGCCAACCATACCGACCGCGCCCTGGCCTTGCTTTATCGTGACATCGGCCGATTTGGGCACTGCTACTTTCAACCGCTCTGCTTCGGCAACGATCGCCTTGGCGACCGGGTGCGTCAATCCGGTCTCGATGGCCGCAGCCAGTTCCAGCGTGTCCGCGCCTGCCACATCGGTGACCATTGGATGCCCGCGTGTCAGCGTGCCGGTCTTGTCAAAGGCCGCAATGCCGATCTTGGCGAGCTGTTCCAGCGCTTCGCCGCTCTTGATCAAGATGCCGCTGCGCGCCGCCGTTGCGATGCCGGTGGCAATCGCGGCGGGCGTTGAAAGCACCAGCGCACAGGGGCAGGCGATCAGCAGCACCGTCAACGCGCGATAGGTCCAGGTGGCCCATTCGCCGCCAAAGGCCAGCGGCGGCACCAAAGCGATCAGCGTCGCCAGGATGATCGCGGCAGGCGTGTACCAGCTGCTGAAATTGTCGATGAAGCGGGCGGTCGGCGCAGTCGTCGCCTGAGCCTGCGCCACAAGATCACCAATCCTGGCGACCACGCTGTTCGATGCGTCCTTTGTCACTTCGATCTTCAACGTGCCATCGCCGTTGATCGATCCGGCAAAGACATCGGCACCAACCGTCTTTTCCACGGGACGCGATTCTCCCGTGATCGCTGCTTCGTCAAGCGCGGAGCTGCCATTGACGATGCGGCCATCGGCGGCGATCCGATCTCCGGCAGAAACCAGCATGATCGCCCCGATGTTCAGCGTTGTGACATCCACTGTGCGCCGCTCGCCATCGACCTCGATGACGGCTTGCGATGGCAACAGCTTGGCCAGTGCGCTCAATCCCGAACGCGCGCGGGCTGCTGCAAAACCCTCAAGCAGTTCGCCCAGCGAGAACAGCGCCACCACGACAACCGCTTCGGCCCCGGCATCTATCGGAATAGCCCCCAGCACCGCCACTGTTACCAGGGTCTCGATGCTGAACGGGCGGCCCTTCAGCGCCTTGGTGAATGCCGTTCGAGCAAAGGGTGCCACCGAAAGCACTGCGCCCACGCCGTAAGCCCACCGCGACCATTCGGGTTGGAGCCACGAAACGCCATAGGCAATGGCCGCCACCAAGCAGGCGAACAGGAAAATGCGCAAGCCCGTTTCATCGCCGCCGCCATGCGCGTGGCCGTCATCGTCACGGTGGTCGGCGGTGTTGGCGTCATCTTGGGGATGACCCTGGTTCTGTTCCATATTCCGCCCTTTCTACGCCGGAAGTTCGCTGCCGAGCTTATCGACGTCGGAGTACTCACCTGTTTCGTGATGCTTGTGCTTGCCCCTGAGCAAAAGCTGGCTGATCGCGGGCAGGACGAAAAGCGTCAGGATAGTCGAGGTAATCAGTCCGCCAATCACGACGATGGCGAGCGGCTTCTGCACCTCTGCGCCCTGTCCCGTCGCCAGCGCCATCGGCACGAAGCCGATGGCAGGAACGATCCCGGTCATCAGAACCGCCCGAAAGCGTTCGAGTGAGCCTTCCACAATGGCCTGCGCAACGGCCAGCCCTTCGTCGATCCGCTGGTTGATCGCCGTCATAACGACCAGGCCGTTCAAGACGCCGACACCTGCCAGCACGATGAAGCCCACCGCTGCCGATACCGAAAAGGGCAGACCAGCCAATGCCAGCGCGAACACGCCGCCCGCCAGACCCAACGGGATTGCCGAGTATACCGCGATAGCGGGCCGAAACCCGCGCAACGCGACAAACAGGATGCCGAAGATCGCCGCGAACACGATCGGGATTACCAGCGACAGGCGCTGCGAGGCGGCTTGCAGGTTCTCGAATTGCCCGCCCCATTCGATCGCACTGCCGGGCGGCAGCTGGACTTGCGCTGCGACCTTGCTCTGGGCTTCGGCGATGAAGCTGCCGAGGTCGTTCCCGCGCACATTCGCCTGAACCACAACGCGGCGCT
>JBEIPK010000022.1:0-36748 GCA_040377095.1 Novosphingobium sp. | reverse complement strand
TCGCGCTTCCACTTGTACCACAGGCCCGTGCGCCGCCCGCCGAGGTAGGCGCTGTCGCGGCGCTTGATCATCACGCCCTCGATCGCCTCGTCGCGGGCGCGCTCGCGGATTGCAGCCAGCTCGTCGAGGCTCCGCGCCGCAATCACCTCGCTAAGGTCGAAGCGCTGCGGATCGAGGCGCGGCAACAGCCTCTCCAGCATGACGCGGCGCTGCTCCCAAGCATGGGCGCGCAAATCCTCATCCTCAAGCAGCAGGACGTCATAGAGGCGCACGAAGGCCGGATAATCGGCGAGCATCCGCTTCGAGACCTGCTTGCGGCCAAGCCTTTGCTGGAGCGCGTTGAAACTTGCCGCCCCCCCCGCTTCCCCGCCTTGATGACTGCCGCGTACCAGCAGCTCCCCATCGAGCGTGCCGGGAATGGCGAAGGATGCCGCGATTTCAGGGAAGGCGGCGGAGATGTCGTCGCCAGAGCGCGAATAGACACGGGTCTCGCCGCCCCCATCGCTTGCGGCATGGACGATCTGGACGCGGATCCCGTCCCACTTCCACTCGGCTGCGAAGTCCGCCCAGCTTTCGGCGACGGCATCAATGGCCGGGCCTTCGAGCGCATGGGACAGCATGAACGGGCGGAACAGCGGCAGGCCCTCGCCCGTGGGAGGCGGCGCGCCGTTTGCTGCCCAGTCGAACAGCGGGAGGTAGGGCGCAGGTACGCCGTGCCAGTATTCCTCGACGTCATCGACTTCAACGCCGAAGGCCTGCGCGAAGGCGGTTTTCGCCAGCCGCGCCGAAATGCCGATGCGCAGCGCGCCGGTCGCCAGCTTGAGCAGGGCATAGCGCCCACCCGCATCAAGACGGTCGAGTAATTGGGCGAGCTGGGTTGGCGCAGTCGCGCGGGTCATGCCGGACAGGATGTCGACAGCCTCGGCAACGCCCAAAGGATCTTGATGCAGATCGGGCGCGCCAGGCGGCTCGGGCCACAGCAAGCTCGCCGTCTCCGCCGTATCCCCGACATAGTCGCGCGACAGGGTCCACAGCACCGGATCGATGCGCTCCATCATGAGGTTCCGGATGGTCGAGGACTTGACCGCCGGGAAATCAAGCCCGCCGGTTAGCGCAGCCAAGGCCCAGCCCCGGTCCGGATCGGGTGCCGCGCGCAAGTAATCCGCCAGCAATCGCAGCTTCGTGTTGCGAGAGCGCGTGTAGACCAGCGCATCGAGCAAGGCGGCGAACGCTTCCATCCCCGCCTCAGTCGTCCTCGTCCTCGTACCCCACCAGCGCCAGCGCACGGGCGCGGCGCTGGCCAAGAGCGCACCAGCGCAACAGCGCATCTTCGCGGCCGTGGGTGATCCAGGTTTCGGCGGGGTTCACCTCTTCAATGGTCGCGGTCAGCTCGTCCCAATCGGCATGGTCGGAGAAGATCAATGGCAGTTCGACGCCTCGCTGACGGGCGCGCTGGCGCACGCGCATCCAGCCCGATGCCATGGCGGTCACCGGATCAGGAAGGCGGCGACTCCACCTGTCGCTCAGCGCAGAGGGTGGGCAGACCACGATCTGTCCACCCAGCGCGGTTTTCGGCATTCCGGCCACGGACCGCAAGTCGCCGAGCGGGACGCCGAACTCCTCATAAAGGCGGCACATGCGCTCCATGGCGCCGTGCAGATATATGGGCTCATGATAGCCCGCGCGGCGCAGCTCCGCGATGAGGCGCTGCGCCTTTCCCAGCGCATAGGCGCCGACGAGTATGCAGCGCTCCGGACCGGCTTCGCGCGCGCCAAGCAGTCGCGCGACTTCGTCCTCGACTGGCGGATGGCGGAAAACCGGCAGGCCAAACGTTGCCTCGGTGATGAAGACGTCGCAAGCGACAGGTTCGAAAGGCAGGCAGGTCGGGTCGGGTCGGCGCTTGTAGTCGCCAGTGACGACGATCCGCTCGCCTGCGTGTTCAAGAAGGATCTGGGCCGAACCCAGCACGTGCCCTGCCGGAACGAAGGTCGCCCTCACGCCGCCCGGCAAGCTCAGTGGTTCGCCATATTCGGCCACCCGGCACTGCGGCGCCTCGCCATAGCGCAGCGCCATGATGGCCAGCGTCTCGGCTGTCGCGACAGTCCGCCGATGCCCTTCGCGCGCGTGATCGGCATGGCCGTGCGTGACAAGCGCGTGATCGACCGGACGAGCGGGATCGATCCAGCAATCCGCGGGGACGACGTGGATACCCTGCGGCTCGGCCCTGATCCATGCGAAGTCGCTGCCCATCAGGATACAATGGGCGAAGCGGTGCTTCGTTTCAGACAGCGGAAATCATGCCCGATCAATCGCCATCGGTGCTGGGTTCGGTCTTGGAGCCGGTCTTACGGGCGCGCTTGGGCTTCACGTCCGGCTTGGCCTTGGCTGTGCGCTTGACCAGCCGGGGCGGCGCGGGTGTCAACTCGAACGACATCGCGTTGTCCTTCACTGAAACGTGAACCTCGCCGCCGTGCACCAGCTTGCCGAACAGCAGTTCCTCGGCAAGCGGCTGCTTGACCTTTTCCTGGATCAGCCGCGCCATGGGCCGCGCGCCATAGAGCCTGTCATAGCCGCGCTCGCCCAGCCAGACGCGCGCATCGCTGTCGAACTGGATGTGGACGTTCTGTTCGGCCAGCTGGAGTTCGAGCTGGAGGATGAACTTGTCGACAACCCGGCTGACCGTCTCCTTGCCCAGATAGGCAAACGGCACGATGGCGTCGAGCCGGTTGCGGAACTCGGGTGTGAACATATTCTTCACCGCCTCGTCCCCGGCGTCTTCCTTGGAAACGTCTCCAAAGCCGATGCCCTGACGCGCCATGTCGGAGGCGCCGGCATTGGTTGTCATGATCAGGACGACGTTGCGGAAATCGACTGTCTTGCCGTGGTGATCGGTGAGCCGCCCGTTGTCCATGACCTGAAGCAGGATGTTGAACAGGTCGGGGTGGGCCTTCTCGATCTCGTCGAGCAGCAGGACGCAATGCGGCTGCTGGTCGATCGCATCGGTGAGGAGCCCGCCCTGGTCGAAACCGACATAGCCCGGAGGCGCGCCGATGAGGCGGCTGACCGAGTGGCGCTCCATGTATTCGGACATGTCGAAGCGCTGCATCGGAATGCCCATGACGGCGGCGAGCTGCTTGGCGACTTCGGTCTTGCCGACGCCCGTCGGGCCGGAAAACAGGAAGCTGCCGATCGGCTTGTCGGGATCGCGCAGCCCGGCCCGGCTGAGCTTCATCGCCGTGGACAGCACGCTGATCGCCTTGTCCTGCCCGAAGACGACGCGCTTCAGGTCTCGGTCGAGGTGTTCGAGCACTTTCTTGTCGTCGCTCGACACGGACTTGGGGGGGATGCGCGCCATCGTGGCGATGACCTGCTCGATCTCGCGCGCGGTAATGGTCTTCTTGCGGCGGTTTGGCGGCACCAGCATCTGCATCGCGCCAACCTCGTCGATCACGTCGATGGCCTTGTCGGGCAGCTTGCGGTCATTGATGTAGCGTGCGGAAAGCTCGACCGCCGTCTTGATCGCATCGGGCGTATACTTGACCTTGTGATGTTCCTCGAAGGCAGTGCGAAGGCCCTTGAGGATCTTGATGGTATCCTCGACAGTCGGCTCGTTGACGTCGATCTTCTGGAACCGGCGCAGAAGCGCGCGGTCCTTTTCGAAGTGATTGCGGAATTCCTTGTAGGTCGTCGATCCGATGCAGCGGATCGTGCCACCCGAGAGTGCGGGCTTCAGGAGGTTCGATGCGTCCATCGCCCCGCCGCTGGTCGCGCCGGCACCGATCACCGTGTGGATCTCGTCAATGAACAGGATCGCCTCTGGCATCTTTTCCAGTTCGGAAACAACCTGCTTGAGGCGTTCCTCGAAATCGCCGCGATAACGCGTGCCGGCAAGCAGGCTGCCCATGTCGAGCGAATAGATCACGGCGCCCAGCAGCACTTCCGGAACATCGCCTTCGACGATCTTGCGGGCGAGCCCTTCTGCAATCGCCGTCTTGCCGACGCCGGGATCGCCGACATAGAGCGGGTTGTTCTTTGACCGGCGGCACAGGATCTGGATCGTGCGATCAACCTCCGGGCCGCGCCCGATCAGCGGATCGACCTTGCCCGCAAGCGCCTTCTCGTTGAGGTTGACGCAGAACTGGTCGAGCGCCGAATCCTTTTTCTGCGACTTGGCCTCGGGCTTTTCCTCGGCATGCGGGGCCTGTTCCTCGGAGCCCTTGGGGGTGCGGTCCTCGATCCGCTTGCCCCCCTTGCCGATGCCATGGCTGATGTAGCTGACTGCGTCGAGCCGGCTCATGTCCTGCTGCTGGAGAAAATAGACGGCGTAGCTGTCGCGTTCGGAAAACAGGGCAACCAGCACGTTCGCCCCGGTCACCGTGTCTTTGCCCGATGACTGCACGTGGAGGATTGCCCGCTGGATCACGCGCTGGAAACCGGCGGTGGGGGCGGGGTCGCCCTTGTCCTGCGTCTTGAGCGACTGGTATTCCTGATCGAGGTACTGGCGAACCACTTCGCCCAGATCGCCAAGATCGACGCCGCAGGCCTGCATCACGGCGGCGGCGTCCTCATCGTCGATCAGCGCCAGCAGCAAATGTTCCAGCGTCGCATATTCATGGCTCCGTTCCGACGCCTGTGACAGCGCGGCGTGAAGCGTCTTCTCGAGGTTCTGGGCGAAACTGGGCATTTAGGTTTCTTTCACTGAGTCCCGACCAGCATCCGGCACCAAGAATAAAGGAATGCTGAACGGGCTTGTTCCCGGATATGGGGACCCTGGGGGACTTTGCGAGGGGCCCGCCACGTTCACTTCGGTGGGGACCTGAAAAGCGAATCTGCGGCCTGTCTGTGGGCGGCGGCCTTGTCGCGGTGGTTGCGGATCCTGACGATTTCCGCTTCGAGCGCCGCGATCCGGTCGTCCAGTTCATCGCGCGAATAGCTGTCCAAGCTTTCCCCGGAGAGAAGCGAAGCCGCGTCGCCGCGCCGTTTCGGTCGATCATCGTCGTCCATCGCACTGCAACATCCGACGGTCTTGGCTTGCTGTCAACGGTCTGGATCGTTAGTCCCCAGCTTGCGTGTCATTGGCGTCACGGCGTCATGCAACAGGGGCAAGTGACGGCAATGCTTCCGAAATTCATGACTGCGATCGGATTCGAATCGCCGGGCGGTCCCGATGTGCTGGGTCCGCGCACGGTTCCGGTGCCGGTCCCGGGCCAAGGTCAGGTGCTCGTCAAGGTTGCCTTCGCCGGGGTCAACCGGCCTGACGTCATGCAGCGACTCGGCAAGTATCCGCCGCCTGCCGGTGCCTCGCCGATCCCAGGGTTGGAGATCGCGGGCGAGGTCGTCGCATTGGGCACGGGCGTCGATCCGGTTCTGGCGGGGCAGTCTGTCTGTGCGCTGGTCAGCGGCGGCGGCTACGCAGAATATTGCCTTGCCCGCGCCGATCATTGCTTGCCCGTGCCGCACGGCCTCGCGCTCGCGGAAGCGGCGGCGCTGCCCGAAACGCTGTTCACCGTATGGCACAACGTGTTCGAGCGCGGTTGGGCCTGCGAGGGCGAGACGCTGCTCGTCCATGGCGGGACGAGCGGCATCGGCACGATGGCGATCCTGCTCGGCCGACTGTTCGGCCTGCGCGTCATCGTGACGTGCGGCGGGCCGGAAAAATGCGCCCGCGCGCTGGCCATCGGCGCGGCGCACGCGATTGATTACAAGGCCGTCGACTTCGTCGAGGAAGTCGGCCGCATCACCGACGGCGAAGGCGTGCAGGTCGTGCTCGACATGGTCTCGGGCGACTATGTGCCGCGCAATCTCAGGTGTCTTGCGCAGGACGGGCGCCACGTCACCATCGCGGTGCAGGGCGGCATGAAGGCCGAGGTCAACATGGCTGTGGTCATGAGCCGCCGACTGACGCTGACCGGCTCTACGCTGCGACCCCGCTCCGACTCCTTCAAGGCACTTCTCGCTCAAGAGATTGCGGAAAACGTCTGGCCCTTCGTTGAAAGCGGCCAGCTGCGCCCGGTCATGGACCGCACCTTTCCCTTCGCCGAGGCTGCTGCGGCCCATGCGCGAATGGAAGCGGGCGGGCATGTTGGCAAGATCGTGCTGGAGGTGTAGCCTTTCCATTCGCATTGGAAGGGGTCGCCGCGATGCAGGCCGGCACGCATTGGGAAGAGGTATACGCGGCGAAGCCCGCCAACAGCGTGAGCTGGTTCCAGCCAAGCGCCGAGCGTTCGCTGCGTCTGATCAGCGAGGCAGCTGCGGGAAAGGATGCCGCGATCATCGACGTGGGCGGCGGCGCATCGACCTTGATCGATGGCCTGCTCGCCTCGGGCTTCGATGACGTCACCGTGGTCGATCTCTCTCGCTCCGCGCTGGAGGTGTCGAAAGCGCGGCTCGGGGACCGGGCCAGCCGCCCGGCATGGATCGCGGGCGATATCCTCTCGCTTGACTCGCCCCCGCACCGTTTCGACATCTGGCATGACCGAGCCGTCTTTCATTTCCTGATCAATGACGTCGATCGCCGCGCCTACCTCGGCAAGGTGCGTCATGCCCTCAAACCCGGCGGCCATGTCGTTATTGCGACGTTCGACGAAGACGGCCCGCAGCGGTGCAGCGGCCTTCCGGTCCGGCGCTATTCTGCCGGCGAGCTTGCGGCGGAATTCGGCGCGCCGTTCACGCTGGTCCGCCATGAACACGAAACGCACGTGACGCCCGGTGGCGGTTCGCAGGCCTTTGTTTATTGCCTGTTCCGGCTGGAGCCTGACGAAGCGGCATGACGGCGAAGCGGGAGATACAATGGACAAGCTGATACTCCACGAGGACCCGCGCAGCGGAAACTGCTACAAGATTGTCCTGACCGCATCGCTGCTCGGACTGCCGCTTGAGCGCATTGCCTATGACATCATCCGCGGCGAGACGCGCACCGCCGAATTCCTCAGCCGGATCAACGCGAACGGGCGAATTCCGGTGCTCCAGATCGGCAGCGGGGATGGAGCGCGGTTCCTTCCCGAAAGCAATGCCGCGTGCTGGTATCTCGCCGAAGGAAGCGCCCTCATCCCTGAAGACCGATTCGAACGGGCCGACATGCTGCGCTGGATGTTCTTCGAGCAGTACAGCCACGAACCCAATGTGGCGACGCTGCGCATGTGGTATCAGTTTATCGGCGAGGCGAACCTCAGCGAACAGCAGCGCGGCCAGATCCTCGCCAAGCGGATCGCTGGCGAAGCGGCGCTGGACCTGATGAACGGCCATCTGGCCTCACGCAACTGGTTCGTGGGCGACGCCGCCTCGCTCGCCGATATCGCCCTATTCGCCTATACCCACGTCTGCGAGGGCGGCGGATACCGTCTGCACGACTACCCCGCGATCTGCGCGTGGATCGAGCGGATGACCGGGCTGCCGCGATTCGTTGCCATGGGCTCAGGGGCAATGGGTTGAGGGCGCGCGCCTATTCCGGCGCCGCGTCCTCATTCATGTCATCGTCAAAGCTCAGCTTGCGCTTGTGGTCGCGCTCGGGCGAGAATTCCTCGGATGCGTCGCGCGGGGCGTCATACTCGGTGGGGTTGCTGTTGTCCGGCGCGCTGTCATCGACAGGCAGGTCGCCCGAGACCTGGTCGAGCGCATTGCGCAGGATTGCGCCGTGGTCTGCCACCATGGCCAGCGCCCTGTCGCGCAAGGCGTCATCCGTGACAACGGCCATCGCGATCAGCATGCGCGACAGCTTTTTTGTGGTTTCGGCGTCACTGTCGCCCCGGGCCATGCCGTCGATGACCGCGCGCAGTTCGCCCGCGATCTTGTTCTGGTCGAAGGTTTTCATCTCGCCGTGGACGTTCGCGGTGATCCGCGGCACTTCGACGACCGCGTGGATCAGCGTGGCGTTGCCGTCGTCGGCGGGATCGAGCCGGAACAGGATCGAGGCGGGCTCATACTTGCCGCTGCCGGGGAAGACATAGCGGATTTCGCGCTGGCTGGGGCGCGAACGGGCCATCTTCAGGCCGGGAAGGATCGCGTCGGCCTCTTCCGTCGACGCTTCGAGCAGCGGCCTTGCGACGCGGTCTGGCGATCGTTCGACCTTGACGTCGAATTCGTTCGTGCCTCCGCAGGCTGCCAGTGCGGTAAAAGCGAACAGAACCGCAAGACTGCGCATCAACCTCAACATTGCCAACCCCCGGCTCCGGCATTTCCCTGCCCGCAACCTAGCCGATCACTGGTTAAGCTTTGCTGGCCATCGGCCCAGCCATTCTCCATGACGCGGCAGGCCTTGCCGTCCGGGCGAAAACAGCCTACATCGGCGCGTGAACGGCCGCTCCGAAAGGGGCGGCCCTCTTGTTTTCATGCACCCCATTCTTCCGGAGAGCACCCGTGACCCAGCCCACACCGCTGATGCCGCATGCGACGGCGTCGTGGCTTGTCGACAACACGGCGCTGACGTTCGATCAGATTGCCGAGTTCTGCGGCCTGCACATTCTCGAGGTTCAGGCCATGGCCGATGACCTTGCCAGCAGCAAATATACCGGGCGCGATCCGGTCCGCGCCGGCGAGCTGACCATGGCCGAAATCGAGAAGGGGCAGGACGACGCGTCCTACTCGCTCAGGATGCAGAAGGCGCCTGTCACGGTCAGCCGCACCAAGGGCCCGCGTTATACGCCGGTTTCCAAGCGCCAGGACAAGCCCGACGGCATCGCGTGGATCCTGCGCAACCATCCCGAGATTTCGGACGCCCAGATCGGCAAGCTGATCGGCACGACGCGCAACACCATCGCCGCGATCCGCGACCGTTCACATTGGAACATCAATAACATTCAGGCGAAGGACCCGGTAACGCTCGGCCTGTGTTCGCAGCGCGAGCTTGACGCCATCGTCGCCAAGGCTGCCCGCAAGGCCGGACTCAGCGACGATGCGGCCGATGATGCGAGCCTGGGTGATGACCGTGAGGCGCTGATCGTGGAGCTGCGCGCCGAGCGCGATGCGGCGACCAAGGCCGCCTCCGAAGCCGCGCAGGAAGCCGAGGCAGCGGCCTGGCTCGAAGCCAAGCGTGCGGCTGAAGCCGCGGGCGAGAGCGCCTAAGCCGCGCCTCAATCGCCGCCCCGCGGCCCGCATGAGTGCCCGCCGGGCAGGTTCTGCTTGCCTGCTGGCGCGGTTGGATGCACTCTTCTGACATGGATGTCAGTAAAGGGCCCGAGATCTGGCGCTTCCGCTATGCGCACCCGCGTGCATGGGACCGCACTTATCCGCCGCTGACCATGCCCGCCCTGTTCGAGGACAGCGTCTCACGCCGTCCCGATGCGCCGCTGGTCGATTTCTTCGGGCGCATCTTCAGCTACGCCGATCTACACCGGCAGGCGCTTGCGTTCGCAGCCGGGCTTCAGGCGCGTGGGATTTGCAAGGGAGACCGGATCGGGCTGTTCCTGCCCAATGTGCCGATCTATATCCCGGCCTACTTCGGCGCGCTGATCGCGGGCGCCACGGTCGTTAACTTCTCTCCGCTCTACACGCCGGTTGAGCTGGAAGCGCAGGTCCTCGACTCGGGCACGCGACTAATCGTCACGCTCAACGTACCCGCGCTGCTGCCGACGGCAGTCGAGGTGCTGCACGCTTCGCCGCTCCAGACGCTGGTGGTGGCGCAGCTCTCGAAGATGCTGCCGCTCGGCAAGTCGATTGGCCTGCGCCTATTCCGCCGGCGAGACATCGCGCCCGTCCCGCGTGCCGGCGACATCGTGCCGTGGGAGGCAATGCTCGCCGAGGCGGCGCCGCGCCCCGTTTCGGTCGAGCCGGGCGATCTGGCGCTGCTGCAATACACCGGCGGGACAACCGGAACGCCGAAAGGCGCGATGCTCACCCACCAGAACCTTTCGGCCAATGCCCGGCAGGTCGAGGACATCGATCCGCATCAGGGCGAGCGCGACGTCGTGGTCGGCGTGCTGCCGTTCTTCCATGTCTTCGCCAATGCCTGCGTGCTCAACCGGACGGTGCTCAATGGGGGCTGCATTGCCATGCTGCCCCGCTTCGACGCCGGACAGTGCCTGAAGACACTCCAGCGGACGCGCGCGACCGCAATGCCAGGCGTGCCGACGATGTACCAGGCGCTGATCGACCATCCGGACATCGCCCGGACTGACTTTTCCGCGCTGCGCGCCTGCATCTCGGGGGGCGCGCCGCTGTCCGCTCCGCTCAAGCAGCGGTTCGAGGCACTGACCGGCACCAAGCTGATTGAAGGCTACGGACTCACGGAAACCTCGGGCGTGGTGTCGACCAATCCCTATGAGGGTGAGGAACGGCCGGGAACGATTGGCCAGCCGATTCCCGGCACCCGGCTGCGCCTGCTGGACAAGGAAGATCCTTCGCGTGACGCAGTCCCGGGAGAGCCGGGCGAGCTCGCCGTGCTCGGCCCGCAAGTCATGCAGGGTTACTGGCGCCGGCCCGACGCCGCCGAGACGGCCTTCGCGGCGCGGGGCGAGGACATGTGGCTGCGCACCGGGGATATCGCGACCATCGACGACGAGGGTTTCGTGCGGGTCGTCGACCGCAGCAAGGACATGATCGCGGTTGGCGGCTTCAAGGTGTTCCCCAGCCAGGTCGAGGAGGTTCTGCTGCGTCACCCGGCAGTGAAGGAGACTCTCGTCATCGGCGTGCCCGATGCCTACCGGGGCGAAGTGCCGCGCGCCTATGTTACGCTCAACGAAGAAGCGGACCAGCCCGCGCCCGAGGCGCTGAAGCAATGGCTCAACGGCCAGCTCGGCAAGCATGAACGGGTCGACAGCGTCGTGGTGCGCGAGGCGATGCCCTATACCATGGTCGGCAAGCTCGACCGAAAAGCATTGCGTGCAGAAATCGCGCAGCACGCAAGCGCAGGCGCGGCGAGCTAACCCGCTGGATTGGAACTGGCGAGGATCAGGCGCTGCTCGCTACCTTCCGCAGTTGCCTCGGCAAGGCGCGGGGCAAAGCGGCCGTCGACCCGGGCACCCTGTTCGATGGTCAGTGCGTCATAGGTGACATCGCCCTCGATCCATGCGGTGCGCAGGATGACCAATTCGCCCGCCGTGATCGAACCCTTGAGCCGGCCGGCAAGCCGCGCCGTCTGCGCCGTGACAATGCCGGTGATCTCGCTGCTCTCGCCCTGCACCAGCGCGGCACAGGTGATGTCGCCTGTCACATGACCGTCGATGTGCAGGTCCGCGCTCGCGGTGATGTCGCCCTTGATCCGGGTATCGGCGCCAAGGATCGAGAACGTCGATCCGCCGGTGGCGCGGGAGGCTGGTGTACGCGAAGTCTCAGCGTTCCGGTTGAACATGACGCGCCTCCAGGAAGGGCCGGGGATTGACAGGGCGGTCGTTGATTCGGACCTCGAAGTGCAGGTGCGGCCCGGTTGACCGGCCAGAGCTGCCGATGGCGCCGATGGCGTCTCCCGCATTGACTTCCTGCCCCGGAACCGCCGCAAAGCCCGACATGTGGGCATAACGGGTCATCAGGCCATTGCCGTGCGAGATTTCCACGCAGTTGCCATAACCCTGCTTCTGGCCGACGAAGCTGACCATCCCGCGCGCCGCGGCATAGATGGGCGCTCCGTAAGGTCCGCGAAAATCGAGCCCGGCGTGGAATGCCGCGCCGCCATTGAACGGATCGGAACGGTATCCAAAGCCCGACGAAATGAATTCGAGGCTGGCAGGCAGGGCATGCGGGATGCCGGCAAGGCTTTCCTCGAGTACGGACATCCGGGCAAGGCTTACGCCGAGTCGCTGGAAGCGCGGATCGAGCGAACCGTCCTGCGATGTTGAAAGACCCAGGAAGGGACCACCGCGACCGCCAGGTTGTTCCATGGCAGTGAGCATAGCCGCCGGATCGAGGCCATAGCGCCGGATCGCTTCTGCGCTCCTGGCCGCATGGCGATCGGCATAGCGTGTCAGTTGTTCTACGAATGCAAGCTGCCGGCCTTCGAGCGCGGCAAGGCCGGTTGCCTCGGGCAAAACGGCACTGATCTTGCGGATGGTCTTGCCAGCCTCGTCCCGGCTGTCGGAAATGGTCTCGCCGTCCTTGGCATCGACCGGCAGCTCGCCGAGATGCGCCTGCACCAGCTTTTCGATGAAATCCTGCCGCCGGGTGAGGTCAGACGCGACCGAACTCAGGCCCTTGCGATAGACAGAAACCCGGCTTTCCGCCGTGGCGACTCGGGCCTCGCGGTCAAGCAAGGCGAGGCGGTCACGGCTCGAAAGGTACTGCGAAATCGCGACGGCGGCCATGGTAACCAGCCAGGCAACAAGGAGCACGGCAACAACCGTAGCGGCGGCAACCTGCATGCGCGTCGTAACTTTGATGAAGCGGACTTGCCCCTTCGAGCGCATGAAGAACTCGCGCTCCGGAAACCACGCCCGCAGATGATCGGACCAGCCCCTTGCTGTCCGGCCATCCGCTACCATGCCTTTCAAACTGGCCCCTTCCTCGTTTGTCGGCTGCTGCCCCGATCCGCGCATGCGGCTAGCAGGCCGGCCCTCGCGATGCGAATCGAGTCTGGCGAATAGCGGCCAACGGGATGAGTCGCGCGACGAACCGATTAGTTAAAGCGACTAACCGAGTGGATTCTCGGAACCATTGGAACGAATCGTAAACTGCGTCGCAGGGACCATGACACGCCGGCCTGCCGGTGTTAGGAGCAGGATATGTCCGACGCGCAAACCGCACTCATGAAGATCGCGCCTGCCGCCGAAACGCCCGAGGCGCTTGTCACACGCATGGCACTGGCCGGGCGGGCTGCCCAGCGCCAGCTGGCCCGGATGAGCGACGGCGATAAGGCTGCTGCCCTGCGTGCCGCCGCGCTGGCCCTGCGCGAGGCAGAACGCGAGATCCTCGCCGCCAACGCCGCGGATCTTGCCGCGGGCGAAGCCAATGGGCTTACGCCGGCGCTGCTCGACCGGCTGCGGCTCGATCCGGGGCGTCTGGCGGGAATCGCGGACGCGGTCGATCAGGTGGCTGCACTTGCCGATCCGGTGGGCGACGTCATCGACACGGCGACCCGGCCCAACGGGCTTGTGTTGTCGCGCGTCCGCGTGCCGATTGGCCTCATTGGCATCATCTACGAGAGCCGGCCCAACGTGACGGCCGATGCCGCTGCGCTGTGCCTGCGCTCCGGCAACGCAGTGCTGCTGCGCGGCGGCAGCGAGGCGGCCAGGTCGAACCGCGCCATCCTCGCCGCGCTGCGTAAGGGATTGGCGCAAGCAGGCGCGCCGCAGGATGCGGTGCAACTGATCCCGACGCAGGACCGAGCGGCCGTCGGCGCCATGCTGGCGGCGGCCGGGCTGATCGACATGATCGTCCCGCGCGGCGGCAAGAGCCTTGTCGCAAGGGTCCAGGCCGACGCCCGCGTGCCCGTGCTCGCGCACCTTGATGGCATCTGCCACACTTACATCCATTCTGCCGCCGATCCGGACATGGCGCGGGCCATCGCATTGAATGCCAAGATGCGGCGGACTGGCATCTGCGGCGCGATGGAGACGCTGCTGATCGACGCGCTCTTCCCGGAGGCGCCGTCAGTCGTCGCGGCGCTGCTCGACAAAGGCTGCGAACTGCGCGGGGATGCGCGCGCGCAGGCGCTTGATCCGCGCATCCTGCCCGCAAGCGACGAGGACTGGGATACCGAGTATCTCGAGGCAGTCCTTGCGGTCGGCGTGGTCGACGGGATTGACGCGGCGCTGGCCCATATCGACGCCCACAGCTCGCACCACACCGACGCCATCGTCACGAGCGACGAGGCGGCCGCCGAGCGTTTTCTCCAGGAGGTCGACAGCGCCATCGTCATGGTCAACGCCTCGACCCAGTTCGCCGACGGCGGCGAGTTCGGCCTTGGCGCGGAAATCGGCATTGCCACCGGGCGGCTGCACGCACGCGGGCCAGTCGCGCTCGAAGGGCTGACCACCTACAAGTGGCAGGTGCGCGGCAGCGGACAACTGCGGCCCTGACCGGTCGGCGCTCATTGGCCGCTCCCGTCACGGGGCTTCTCGGCGGCAGCTTCAATCCCGCGCATGGCGGCCACCGCCGGATCACGCTGTTTGCGCTCGATGCGCTCGCTCTCGATGAGGCATGGTGGCTCGTTTCGCCGGGCAATCCGCTCAAGGCCGCCGAGGGCATGGCGCCGCTTGCCGCGCGCTTCGCCTCCGCCCGCGCGCAGGCGCGCTGCGCACCGATCCGGGTTACCGCTGTCGAGCGCGAACTGGGCACGCACTACACGGTCGAAACCTTGCGCAAGCTGGTGCGGCGCTGGCCGAAGCGGCGCTTCGTGTGGCTGATGGGGGCCGACAATCTCGCCCAGTTCCACCGCTGGCGCGACTGGCGCGGCATCGCGCGGACAATGCCGATTGCGGTGATTGCCCGGCCGGGCTATGATGACGCCGTCGTCGCGAGCCCCGCGATGGCCTGGCTGAGGCGCTACCGGGTGCCTCCTGCCAGACTTCGAGGCCGGCACAAGTGGAGCGCTCCGGCGCTGGTGATCCTGCATTTCGATCCGGACGAACGGTCCGCCACGGCCTTGCGTCAGGCCAGCCCTGACTGGGCGGCCGGCATTAAGTCATCTCCGCTTCGCGACGCAGTCACGCGCCGCCGCCTTCCGGCCCGGACAGCGGTGGAGGCATGATCGCCGGGTTATCCGCCGGGCCTGCGCCGCACCCCGCACCCCATTTTATTGACTCTGCTGGCTTTCTACCCATCTGGAAGGGGCGGATGCATCGGCACGATACCGCACAGGAGCATTTTCGAGCTACATGACGCAGGCGCAATCGACCCCGGCCCCGGCCGGAACCTCACCCAACCCGACCCCTGCGGTAAGCGCGGCGGAGCCTGGATCGCTTCACGCGCTGGTGCTGCAATCGCTGGACGATGATCAGGCGATCGACGTCGTGTCGATCCCGCTCGAAGGCAAGACCGCGATTGCCGATCACATGGTCATTGCCTCGGGCCGCTCGAACCGGCAGGTCGCTGCCATGGCCGAAAAGCTGGCCGCGCGCATCAAGCAAGCCCGCTTCGGATCGAGCCGGATCGAGGGCCTCCCCGCCGCCGACTGGGTCCTGGTCGATGCCGGCGACGTCATCGTCCACTTGTTCCGCCCCGAAGTGCGCACGTTCTACAATCTGGAGCGGATGTGGGGCTTCGGCGACAGTCCGCCGGCCGGCGCCGCCTGAACCTGTCGGGGGCGGGCACTTGCCGCACGCCTTGTGCCCGCGCTAACGCGCGTTCATGCGGCTTCACATCATCGCGCGCGGGCGCATCGGGCGATCGCCCGAAGCTGAACTGGTCGATCGCTACGTCAAACGCATCGCCTGGCCCACGCGGCTGACCGAACTGCCCGAACGCGGCGGCAACGTGCCCGCGCCGCTCTCGCCCTTCCGCGAGGTGCTGCTCGACGAGCGAGGCAAGTGCCTGTCATCCGAGGACTTTGCCGCGCTGCTCGGCCGCTGGCGCGACGACGGCGTGCGTGAGGCGCGCTTCCACATCGGCGCCGCCGATGGCCACACCCCTGCCGCGCGATCCGGCGCCGATCTCCTGCTCAGCCTCGGCGCGATGACATGGCCGCACATGATGGCCCGCGCCATGCTGGCGGAGCAATTGTGGCGGTCGACCAGCATTCTGGCTGGCCATCCCTACCATCGTTCGGGATAACGTCCCACCATGAAGTCCGCCTCGCGCCTTCCCCTCCTTGTCCTTGCGTTCGCCGCGCTGGGCGGGGCCGTGACCGTCGGTGCGGTCCAGCCGGCGGGCCTCGAAACAGTTGAGGATACGGTGCGGGCCATGACCCGCGCCCATGCAGAAGGAGCAAGCGCCCGTATTCGTGCCGAAAAGCTCGAGGCGCAAGCACGGCAGGTCACCGCGCAGGCGGATCGCACCGCGAGCGAAGCGGCTGCCATTGCGGCCCGCATCCAGCAGACTCAGGCGCAAGTCGCTGTGCAGGAAGCGCAGGCCCGGATGATCGCGCACCAGCAGGATCGCCTGCGCAGCCGGCTTGCCGCGCGCCAGCAGCCGCTCGTGCGGCTGACAGCCGCGCTCCAGCGCCTGTCGCGCCGGCCACCGCTGCTGGCGATCCTGCGCCCGGGCTCGATCCACGATACCATGCACGCGCGTGCCTTGCTGGCGACCATCCTGCCGCAAGTCGAGCGGCGGACGGCGGCACTGCGTGCCGACATAGCGCGTGCACGGCTGCTTCAGGCGAGAGCGCGTCAGGCGGCCACCGCCCTGCGCGCCACCGAGGCAAGCCTTGTCGTACAGCGTCGCAGGCTCGCCCAGATCGAGAGCGGCCAGCGCATTGCCTCGCGCCAGGCGATGAGCACGGCTGACCGCGAGGCGGAACGCGCGCTCGCACTTGCCGAGCAGGCCAGCGATCTTGGCGCGCTGGTGCGCGATCTGGGTGAGGCGGGGCGGCTGCGCGCCGCGCTCGCACGGTTGCCGGGGCCAATCCTGCGTCCCGAGCGGCCCGACCAGGCCCGCGTAACCGATAGCGCTTTGGCCGACGCCAGCGCCGCCGCGCCGCGCGGCTACATGCTCCCCGTCGCAGGCCGCCTGCTCAGCGGCTTCGGCGCTGCCGAGGGGAGTGCGGCGCGCTCGCGCGGCATTTCGCTGGCGACCCGCCCGGCAGCGCAGGTCGTCTCGCCGGGGCCGGGGCGGATCGCCTTTGCCGGGCCGTTCCGCGGCTTCGGACGGATCGTCATCGTCGAGCACGACGGCGGCTGGACCTCGCTGGTGACGGGTATGGCCGATCTCGACACGCGGGTCGGCGAGCGCGTCGTCGCCGGCTCGCCGCTTGGCGTCACCGGGGCAGGAACGCCGGTCGTCATGCTGGAGCTTCGCCGCGATGGCGAGCCGGTCAATCCGCTCCAGTTCATCGCGGTGTTATGAATGCCGCCCTATATAGCCAATTCGTCCGGCACCCTGTAGGCTGGTGACCGATCCTTGAAAGGCCCGCCCGATGAAGTTCCTGCCGCTTGCCCGTGCCGCGCTGCTGGTCAGCGCCGTGGCGTTGATTCCGGCGACGACGGCGGGGCTTGCCGCAGTCGATGCGCGCTCCGGTCCGCAATTTGGCAAGCTGGTCGCCATCTATCAGCTGGTCAAGGCCAACTATGTCGAGAAGGTCGATGACGACAAGCTGATCAATGGCGCGATCACGGGCATGCTGGAAAGCCTTGATCCGCACTCCAGTTATCTCGACGGGGCGGGCCTGCAACGCCTCGAAACCATGATCGACGGCAATTATTCCGGCCTCGGCCTTTCGGTCGTGCTCGACGACGGGGCAGTCAAGGTCGTCTCGCCGTTCCGGGGCAGCCCGGCCGAGAAAGCGGGGGTCAAGGCTGGCGACTACATCACCCACCTTGACGGCAAGCTCTATTACGGGGGCGACATCGACGAAGCGGTGGCCAAGATGCGCGGCGAAGCGGGCACCTCGATCCGGCTGACGGTGTTCCGCCCGGGCCGCGAGGAGCCGTTTGATGTCACGGTGACGCGCGGCGTGATCCAGCTTGAGCCTGTCACTTCCGAACTGCGCGGCAATGTCGCGGTGGTTACGGTGAACGAGTTTTCGCGCAACGTCGGGCGCGACGTCAACGCGGCGCTCGCCTCGATGCGCCAGCGCAGCGGCGGACGGCTGACCGGCGTGGTGCTGGACCTGCGGTCCAACCCCGGCGGATCGCTCGACGAGGCGATTGCCCTCTCGGACCTGTTCCTGACCTCGGGCGACATCGTCTCGCAGCGCGGCCGCAATGCCAGTGACAACGAGTTCTACAAGGCAGAGAAAGTCTTCCCTGGCGATGCCGCGCGGGGCCTGCCGATGATCGTGCTGATCGACGCGGGCAGTGCCTCGGCATCGGAAATCGTCGCGGGCGCTCTTCAGGACCAGAAGCGCGCGGTCATCATGGGCGAGCGCAGCTTCGGCAAGGGCAGCGTCCAGTCGATGTTCGGGATCGACCGTCAGAGCGCCGTCAAGCTGACCACCGCGCGCTATTACACGCCGTCGGGCCATTCGGTGCAGGAAGGCGGGATCGAGCCTGACATCCGCGTGCCGCAGCTGTCCGATCCCGATGCCCGCGCACGTTCGCAGCGGGCCTTGCGCGAATCCGACCTGCGCGGCCACCTGATCAACGAGATCGCCCTCGACGACAAGCAACTAGAGGCAGACAAGCTCGACGATCCTCGCTTCCGCATGACCGCGCCGGAACTCGAAAAGCTCGGTATCAAGGACTTCCAGCTGCACTACGCCATCGAGACGCTGCGGCGCACGGCGCGTCCCGTGACGCGTACGGCCAGCAAGCCCTGATCCATGGGGCTGACCCTGCTTTCCGCGTCTGACCGCGCTTTGCGAACCGCGCGCTGGCTGGCGCTGCTCGTGCCGCTTTGTCTGCTGGCGGGCGCCTACATCAGCGAATACGGCTTCGGTCTTTTCCCATGCGAGATGTGCTGGTGGCAGCGCTATGCCCATTTCGCCGCGCTGGCATTCGCGCTGGCGGCATGGTTCCGGCCGGCGGCCTCGATTCTCCTTTGGCTTGCGGCGCTGGCGATTGCCGCCTCGGCTGCTATCGGGCTGTTCCACGCCGGCGTCGAGTATGGCTGGTGGGAAGGGCTGACGGCCTGTTCCACGGCGACGCTGTCGGGTGACCCCCTCGACGCGATCCTGAACACGCCGGTCGTTCGCTGCGACGTCGCGCAGTGGAGCGTGATGGGCATTTCGCTGGCGGGCTGGAATTTTCTGTTTTCGGGCGCCGGAGCGCTTGCCATTGCGGTGCTCCTGCGGCGGGCCGGCAAGAAGGATCTTGGTCGATGAGCGAGACACGCAGCGCACGCTTCCTGCGGGTCGACCAGGCCGGGGAATACGGCGCAACGCGCATCTATGCCGGGCAGCTGGCAGTGATGGGGACGCGCGGTCCGCACGCGCCCGCGATTGCCGGCATGGCCATGCAGGAGGCGGATCACCGCGCCCGCTTCGATGCACTGATCGCAAAACGCGGCGTGCGGCCGACGGCGCTTCAGCCGCTATGGTCGGTCGCTGGCTATGCACTGGGCGCGGCGACGGCTCTGATGGGGGCCGAGGCAGCGATGGCCTGCACGGCCGCCATCGAGGAGGAAATCGACGCGCATTACACGCGCCAGCTGGGCGAACTGGGCGACGACGACCCCGAGCTTCGAGACATGATCCACGAATTCCGCGAGGACGAGCGTGGCCACCGAGATGCTGCTTACGCCGCAGGCGCGGAGAACGCGCCAGGCTATCCTGTGCTCAACCGCGCCATCCGGTTTGGCTGCCGTCTTGCGATCCGCCTGTCCGAACGGATCTGAAACGAGACCGGACTTCAGCTACCATTCACGCCCCCAGCCCCTATATTGGGGGCGCCCCTATATCGGGAGCGAAACCGCACAGGAGGATGAAACGTGCCGCGTCCCTTCACTCACTCAGCCGCTCGTCTTCTTCTGGCAGCCATGGCGCCGCTGGCCTTTGCTTTGCCCGCAGCAGCGCAGGATGGGTCGGACGAGGCTGGCGAGCGGATCAACCAGTTGATCGTCTTCGGTGACGATCCGTGCCCGCCGTCGACCGGGGATGAGATCACTGTCTGCGCTCGCAAGGACGAGACCGAGCGTTATCGCATTCCCGAGGCGCTGCGCGGCGTGGGTTCGTCCGCTAACGATGCCTGGAACAACCGCGTCCTCGCTTACGAGACCGTTGGCAAGACGGGGGCGCAGAGCTGTTCGCCGGTCGGGGCCGGAGGATGGACCGGCTGTGCCACGCAGCTGATCGACAAGGCTTATGCCGAGAAGGAAAGCGATCCCAGCGTCCGTTTCGGCGAGCTGATCGCCGCAGAACGCAGCCGCCGTCTCTCGACCATCGATGCCGATGCTGCCGCCACGCAGGCGCGCGTCGAGCAGGCGGAGAAGGAGTACCAGGAACGCGAACGGGCGCTGCAGGACAGTGCCGCACCCCCGCCAGCGCCGTGAGGACCGACCCTCAAAGTTTGCGCAGCAGGACGTGCACGCCGGTGAGATAATCGCGCATGTAGCTGGCCGATTGCTCGGTCAGCGCGATGAGATCGCGCCGCCGGTCCTTGGGATCGGTCCAGCGCCTGAGCAATCCGGCTTCGGTCATCTGGCGTACCCAGCGCAGCGCCGTGCTCATCGGCACAGAGGCCGCGATGCAGACGCTGGACACCGAGACCTGCTGCTTTTCAAGCGCGGCGCGGGTCAGGTCGAGCAGGATGTCCCAAGCGGGATCGGCGAACAGGTCACCCGGGAAATAGCGGGTTCGAAGATTGCGCGATCCGATGATCAGACGCAGCGTCGATGCAATTTCCTTGTCGGCAACCGGACCATCGGGGACGGCATCGCCCGCCTTGCTCTCCAGCGCGGCGACGAGCCGGGACAACTGCTCGCCAAAGCCGGCGACGTCCGCCTGGCCGGCACCGTGCCGATCCGCCAAATATCGGCGCGCGCGCCGCAGCGCACCTGAATAAGAATCGAACGCCAGCGGCTTGGGCAGGAAGTCGACTGCATCCACTCGCAGGCTCTGGATGGCGAGTTCCGTCGTGGGCTGTTCGGCGAGGACGATGGCAGCAATTGGCCGCGACCCCCCGGCCCTGACACGGGCTTCCTCGATGAGCGCGAAGCCGTCGACCGAAGGCATCTGCACGTTGGCCAGCACGATCTTGATCGCAGGCGTATAGCCAAGCGCCTCGAGCGCGGGGCGCGATGACGTGAAGCAATGGTGCGGATAGCCGAGTTCGTCCAGCATTTCGGCGCAGTGGCTGATGCAACCCTGATCGTGATCGACGACGAGGACGGCCGGAGTTTCAGCGGGGAGGTCAGGCTGCACGCCAGACGCAGGACCTGTCGTCGAAATCGGCAGAACCTGACTTGCCATCCACTGCTCCCCGTTGTCTGCCCGCACCAAGCAAGGGCCGAGCCGGCCCGAGGCGTGTCCACCTGGCATTTGCCATCCCGCCGCGATCACATGTCGTCAATGCGGGGCAGGTTGAACCGTGCACGAACTGGGATTACTGCCGTTTTGGCATTGTTGCAACCGGTCGCGCCCGGCAAGCCCTTGATCGGCTTCGCCGCCGGTCGAGCTAGTTGGACCGAGATTGCCAGGATCACCAGTGGTTTTTCCGCCACCAGCGAATCGCAGACAAATCGCACCGCGGGTTTGTCCGGGACGTTATCATTTAAAGCAAGGATGCGGACGAGTTGCAGCCAAAATGGGACCAGTTGCGCAGGCAATTCGGAATCAATGTGCTAAATGCATGCTTGATTTGCAGGTAATTCCTGCAGGGACTTTGGGGTCTGGTCATCACCAATTCTGTGCAATCGGACGCAGCCAAGGCGGCTGGCGCAGACTCGGGCGAGGGTCCGGCGGCAGCACGTTCGGGCATCAACCCGCCCGTGCGGGGCTGGCGGGAGCTGCTTGAGCTTGACGCCCGCCTCAGCGAGGAGAAAGGCATCCGCCTCCTCACGCCCGAGGCGCGCGTTTTGCTGCACCTGACCCTGTCGGGACCGGTCTCGGTCACCGCCGCGATGCAAGTTGCGGGGACGTCCTATCGTGGGTTTTACGCCGTTCTGGAGCGGCTCAAGCAGGCGGGACTGGTCGCTGCGTCAAAGGACGCGACCGACCAGCGGGTCCGCCGGCTCGAGCTCGATCCATCGTTGAGGATGCCCGGTGCCGGTCGTTGAGACCGCGCCGAACTGAATGCTCGGGAAACTTGACTTGAAATCCAGGAACCTCGCCGCTTGCGCCCACCGGGCCGGCATTCGTCCCGCCGCCGTCCGTGCGGCAGGACTTGGTATTGCTGCTGCCGCCATGCTGCCGGGGTTTGCCCTCGCGGCAGAGACTGTGTCCGGGGAGGCCGCTCCAGTCGAAAACGCGTCGACCGTCGCCGCGGCGGAACAGCCGCGTCCGGAGGTCCGGCTGCCTGAACGCAGGCCAGATCCCGTGGCAGCGGAAAGCGCGGCCGCGCCGCAGTCCGCTCCCGTTGAGGACGATGTCAGTAAGACACTTTACGGCCCGCCCTCGCCCAAGGCGCGCAAGGGCAAGCTGCCCGAAATCACATGGCCCGAACCACCCGCGCAAGTGCCGCCGGCACTTGAGGAAGCCGTGCGGATCGTCACCAAGAACTACCCGTCCGCCAAGGCGGCACGCTCAGCCCTGCGCGCCGCGGCATCCGACGTGAAAGCGGCGCAGTGGCTTCGCTTCCCCAGCCTTTCGGCCAATGTCGCCTCGTACACACAGAACGGCAATTCGCTGGTCCCGCAGGTCACTGTCGACGTGCCGCTGTGGACCGCCGGACGCATCGCATCCGGCATCCGCCGTGCGAAGGCCGACGAGGACGTCAGCTCGGCCCGCTATGTCAACGCCGCGCAGGATCTCGCGCTGACGACCACGCAGACCTATTTCCAGATTGCTTCTTTCACGCTTCGCGAACAGCTCCTTGCGGACAGCCTCAAGGAGCACAACCGCCTGGTCCAGACGATGGAACGCCGCGTTGCCCAGGAAGTGAGCCCGCTGGCCGACCTGGAGCTGGCACGTTCGCGTGCCGCGCAGATCGAGCAGCAGTACACCGTCACGCGTGCTCAGCGGCAGACCGCGCTGCGCGTGATGGCCGAACTGGTCGCCGATCCCGACTATGACCTCGGGCCGGTGCCGTTCTTCGACCGCGGCATGGACCTGCCCAATCGCGACGGGCTCGAGGATCAGGCCGTGGCCTACGATCCCGAGATCAAGCAGCTCCTCGCTGAAGCCGATGTCGCCCGCGCCGAGCGGGATTCGGTCCGAGCCTCGATCTTCCCGCAGCTCAACGCGCAGTACAGCTACGACGAGTTCAACAATAGCCGGGTGGGCCTTGCGCTCCGGGCGCAGACGCTGGGCGGCCTCGCCCAGTTCTCGCAGGTCGAGGCCTCGCGGCTGCGCATCGATGTGGCGCTGGAGCAGGCACGCGTCGCCGAGCAGCAGCTGCGCCGCGAAGTGGCCAGCGACATTATCGAATACGATTCATCGCGGGTGCGCTCCAGCATCTCGCTTGGCGCGTCGGAAACGGCTGCCAAGGTTAGCGCCAGCTACATGCGCCAGTTCATTGCAGGCCGCCGCTCGTGGCTTGACGTGATGAACGCGCTGCGTGAGGCCGTGAGCGCACAGATCGATCGTGCCGATTCAGAAGTGTCGGCGATGGCTGCGGCCGTGCGGCTCCTGATCGTCAGCGGCCGGTGGCGGCCGGAATTTCCAGAAAAACCGGTTTACGAAGCAAACTGATCACCTGAACGGGGCAAAGTATCGTGGCAAATTCCATCATTTCCGCCATCGCCGATCTGGCGCGGCTGCGTCGGATCGAACTGCGGCCCGGCTGGTCTGACAGGGCAGATCAGCTCGATCGCGAGGACGGCGACGCGCTCGACCTCTATTGCGAGGCGATCGGCTGGACGCCTTCGACGTCCTATGCGGACAATCCGCGCGCGCACGAGTTTCCGCTGCTCGCTTTCCATCCCGAAAAGGGATGGGCGGTTGCCGAGCGGCACGAAGGCAACAACACGCTCCAGATCGTCCGCAATGGTCTTCCGACCAAATGGACCGATGCCGAACGCGTCCGGCTTTATGATCTTGTGGTCCCCCTGCCTGCCGGCAAGCAGGAATTCGCCAATGCGCTCGACGTGTTCAAGACGGCCGTGTTCCGCCGAAAAAAACCGTTCGCGCTGGCAATCCTGGCGACGCTTGTCGTCAACGCCATCGCCCTTGTGACCAGCCTGTTCTCGATGCAGGTCTATGACCGCGTCGTACCGCGCGGCGCGTTCTCGACCCTCTGGGTGCTCGCGGTCGGCGCTATTGTCGCGCTGCTGTTCGATTACGTGCTGCGCGTCATCCGCGCGAACATGCTCGAACAGGAAGCCGTCCAGATCGACACGGAAGTGTCGGAGTTCTTCTTCTCGCGATCTGCCGAAGTCCGGCTCGATGCCCGGCCGCCTTCGATCGGAACAACGGCGGCGCAGTTGCGTGGCCTGGAACAAGTCCGCTCGATGCTGTCCTCGGGCGTGCTTTTCACGCTCGCGGACCTGCCGTTCGCGATCCTGTTCATCGGCGTGATCTTCCTGCTGGGCGGGGTCATCTCACTCGTGCTCGTGGTGGCGTTCCCGCTGGCGATCATTGTCGCGCTTATCTTCGCCCGGCTGATCCGGGCAGATACCCTCAAGGCGCAGGTCAGCGGCAACCGCAAGAACGGCCTGCTCGTCGAATCGCTCGATGCGGCAGAGACGATCAAGGCCAATCGCGGCCAGTGGTTCCTGCTTTCGCGCTGGAGCGCGCTCCTCGACGAAGTGCATGACGCCGATCTTCCAGTAAGGCGGCTCCAGGCCAAGGCCGGCACGATCTTCTCGACCATGCAGCAAATCAGCTACATCGCCATCATTTCGATCGGCGCGTTCGAAGTCTACGAAAACCGCATTTCGATGGGCGCACTCATTGCCTGTTCGATTCTGGCAGGACGAGTCAACGGCCCGCTGATCGGCCAGCTTCCCGGGCTGCTCGTCCAATGGAGCTACTCGCGCTCCTCGCTCGAGATGCTGGACGCCATTCTCAAGCTGCCGACCGACCGGCCGGCAGATGTCGATCAGCTTCGACCCAATCGTCTCGCTGCATCGTTGTCGCTCAAGAACATCGAGTTCGCCTATCCCGGCGCGCGCGAAGGCATTTCGGTGCCCAGCCTCAACATCAACGCGGGCGAAAAGATCGGCATCCTCGGCGGTGTCGGATCGGGCAAGTCAACCCTGCTCAAGCTCATGGCGGGGCTCTATGCGCCCAGCAAGGGCCAGATCCTCATCGACAGGCTCGACATGTCGCAGGTCGCCGATGACGTGCTTCGCCACCACGTCGGATACCTTCCGCAGGACTATCGGCTGGTCAATGCCAGCCTGCGCGAAAACCTTTTGCTCGGGATTCCCGATCCGGGAGACGAGAAGATCATGGAGCTGGCCACCAAGACCGGCCTCGCCGACCTGATCACCAGGCATCCGCGCGGGCTCGATCTGCAGATCAGCGAGGGCGGCCGCGGCCTCTCGGGCGGCCAGCGCGTGCTGACCGGGCTTACGCGCCTGCTTCTAGCCGATTCAAAGCTACTCCTGCTCGACGAGCCGACATCGAACCTTGATGCGGAGACCGAACTCAAGGTCCTTCGCACGCTTGCCGAGAAGATCGCGCCGGACACCACGCTCATTCTGGTGACGCACAAGATGCAGCTCGTGAAGCTGGTCCAGCGCCTGATGGTCGTGGCCAATGGATCTATCGCCCTCGACGGGCCGACGGCGGAAGTGCTGCAAAAGCTTCAGCCGCAACAGCAGGCCCGGCCGCAAGCGCCGGCTGCCAGCCAGCCGCAACAAGCCAATCAGGCCCAACCCGGCCAAGCCCAACCTCCGGCCCAGATCACATCGCAGGGGCAGGCGCAGCCGTCCGGCGAAGGTGCCGCGCCGGGTCAGCCCAGCACCGCGGGAGCTAACGCGTGAGCATTCTCGACAGCATGCGGGCGGCTCGCCCGAACCAATCCACCGTCCTGATCGTCGGGATCGCCACCTTTCTCTTCCTGGCCGTTGCCTGGGCCTTCTGGGCTGAACTCGACCAGGTCAGCCGGGCGCAGGGCCAGGTCATCCCGACCGGCCGGGTCCAAGTGATCCAGAGCACCGATGGCGGCCAAATCACCAACATCCTGGTGCGCGAAGGCGACAAGGTGAAGAAGGGTGAGCTTCTGGTCGAGCTTGACAAGGTCAAGCTGATGGCCTCGGTCGGCGAGGCCGAAGGCAAAGTTGCATCGCTGAAATCGAGCATGGCGCGGATCAATGCCGAGCTGTTCGACCGGCCCCTGTTCTTCCCCGCGGAGGTCCAGGCCTTCCCGGACTTCGTCGCCAACCAGAGCCAGCTTTATTCCAAGCGCCGGCAGGCGCTCAACGATCAGGTCTCGTCGCTGCGGGCGCAGCTCGCCCTGATGCAGCAGGAGCTCGACATGAACATGCCGCTGCTCAAGCAGGGCGACGTCAGCAAAGCCGACGTCATCCGACTTCAGCGCGGCGTGGCCGATCTCCAGGCGCAGATCGTCAACGTGCGCAACAAGTACCTGCAGGAGCTCCAGACCGAGTACACCAAGACCGAGGAGGATCTGGTCACGGCGCGTGAGATTCTCGCCCAGCGGACCGATGCGCTCAAGGATACCGAAATCCGTGCGCCGGTCGACGGCATCGTCAAGAACATCAAGCTGACGACGCTTGGCGGCGTCCTTCGTCCCAGCGACGAAGTGCTCAGCATCGTGCCGACGGGCGAGGTCCTCATTGTCGAAGCGAAGATGTCGCCCTCCGACATTGCCTACGTCAAGCTGGACCAGGCAGCGAACGTCAAGTTTGACGCCTATGACTCGTCGATTTATGGTTCGGCGGTCGGAAAGGTCACGTATGTCAGCGCCGACACGCTCACCGAGCAGACCCAGCGCGGCGAGGAGAAATATTATCGTGTCCATATCAGCGTGGATACGAGGCGCATGAAGCCCCACCGTCCTGGCGAGGTTATCGAGATTCAGCCGGGCATGACCGCAACTGTGGAAATCCTCACCGGACGCAACACGGTCTGGCATTATCTGACAAAGCCGATCAACAAGACGATGGGCGAGGCAATGACCGAACGCTGAAATGGCGACGATCCGCGGTTGCCGGCGGTGTGCAGGGACGGGTGAGGGGGGCATGTCCCCTCAAACCCTGCCCGCGTCCGTCGCGAAATAGTCTCGGCTGGTCGCCGGAACACCCTCGTGAATGAACCGAACGAGTCGTCAACACAGTGTGTTAGGCCTTCCTTAACTGGCTACCCAACATGAGCGAAAACGATTAAGTCCAACCGACTCACGGACAATGTCACAGGACCGGGATACAGCCATTTTGAGTGTATTTTGGTTATGATTGCTTTGGCAAAGTGTCGATGGGCTTGATAACGCAAGCTTCGCAGGGACCGGATTTTTCCCCTGCTAGCTTCCATGTTGGGGGAATAAATGAGCAAATCAGTTGTAACGGCGGCCAGTGCTGCCCACGCTCGGCGCCTTGGTCAGAAGAAGCTGATCAAGAAGGCCGAGGACCAGAATCCGGCCCAGGATGATCAGCAAGCCGTTGATGGGAAAGAGGAAGCCGCCAAGGCTGTCCAGACCGAAAACGGTATCAGCCAGCAGACGTCGATGTCCGACGCTCCGCTTGGGGCCTTCTCCTTCGAGGGTGCGCTTGCTGCGGCCTCGGCTGGCCTCGCCGGCGAAGCGTCCGCCCAGGACGACAGCGGCATGACAGAGGAAGACGGCGACGGCTCGGGCACAATCCTGCTCGTGGGCGCAGTCGCTCTTGCTGCTGCCGGTATCGCGGTCGCGGTCTCGGGTGGCGGAAATTCCAACGAAGCGCCCGTCCTCGCGGACATTACTGCGAAGACCACCGCCGAGGATACGGTCCTTACGTTCCCGGTCACGGCGACCGATCCGGACGGCGATGCGCTGACTTTCTCCGTCGGAAGCGTCACCGGCGGCACGGCCACTGTGGCGAACGGCACGGTCACCTTCACGCCGACAGCAAACTTCAACGGTGCGGCCTCGCTCGTTGTGACGGTTACCGATTCGGAAGGCCTTACCGACACACAGACGGTGAACATCACTGTTTCGCCTGTTGCCGATGCCCCGACGATCGCGACCATCACGGCGCCTGCTGTCACTGAAGACACTGCGGTCGTGATTCCGGTCACCGCGACCGACCCCGATGGCGGTGCAGTCACGGTCACGGTTGGTAACGTCACTGGCGGCACGGCTGTTGTCGGTACGAACGGCGCGATCACCTTCACGCCCAATGCCAACTACAGCGGCCCGGCTTCGCTCGTTGTCACGGCGACTGACTCCAGTGGTGCAACGGCAACGCAGACGGTCAACCTCACGGTTGCCGCTGTCAACGATGCTCCGGTTGCGGGGCCTTTGACCACGACGACCATCACGACAAACGAAGACACGCCGGCGGAATTTGTTATCGACGCAGTTGATCCGGACACCCCGGACAGCGGCCTGACTGTCACGCTGACGGATGCGCCCGATCACGGCGACATCGGCCCCGACGGCACGACGTATATTCCCGATGATGGTTTCTTCGGCACCGATAGCTTCACCTATCAAGTGAGCGACGGGACTTCGTCCTACACGCAGACCGTTGCCATCACTGTCACCGAAGGCCCTGCGGGACCGGCTCGCGTTTCGATTGATGCCGGCACGCCCAGCGTCACGGTTACTGTCGGTGACGGCGTCGCCCCGCCGACTGGTGACGTCAATCTGGACTCGGGCTCGTTCATCCTCACCGACGATGCGACGGTCAACACCAACGTTCTCCTGAAGAACTTCGGTTCGAACGACAGCATCGAAGTCGACGGCATCGCCAGTCGGAATGCTTACAGCTTCTCGACGGGCGCCGGCGCTGGCGGGGCAGATGATCTTTCGATCACGGCTCAGCAATCGGACGGTACGGTGACGCAGATCACAATCGAGGACATCATCGTGAACAGCGGTCCGATCTTCTCGTACGAAACTGCTGTCGCCGCCCTCGGCTTTGAATTCATGACGATCGCGTAACCGCGATAGACCTAATCCAGACATCTTTGCATTTTCTCAGGGAGCACACCAAATGGCCCGTCTTTTTCTTACAAGCGGTCAATCCTTCGGCACCATCGGTGCCGGGGATGCGACTGAAGTCTTCGGCTTCGCATCAGGCGCGGAGACTGTCACGGTTGCCGGCAACGGAGACGCGATCTTCGATGCCACGTTCAACCAGGGCGGCGATACAATTGTCATCAACGGCAACGCAGGCGACTACAAGGTCGTTCTGGACGGCACGTCGCGCATCCTGCTGACTTCGCTCAGTGGCGCAAGCATCAACATCCCCGTCGGGGGCGTTGGTGCGGATATCGTGTTCAACGATGCAACCCGCGAACTCAAGTTTGTCGGTTCGTCCGCTCAGCTTGGTGACCAGGTCGTCACGAGCACTGTTGCCGATGTCGCTGATGGCACTGGCGGCGGCGGATCTGGAGGTGAAGGCGAAGTCATTCTCCTCGAAGTCAGCCGTGACAACCTCAACGGTACCGCGGGCGACGATGTGTTCGACGGCGGTATCGCCCAGAACAACAATGGCGAACAGTCGAACACGCTCGGCACGGGTGACCGTCTGCATGGCCAAGGTGGCGACGATGCACTGATCGGTACGATCCAGGACGCATCCCCGCTGAATGACACGCCGTCGTCGTCGATCGCACCGATCATCCGCGACGTCGAAGACATCCAGCTCACTGCCTTCCAGGCATGGGACGGTGTCGACGAGAACACGGAATACGACGGTCTCGGCATTGCGACGGGCGTTGGCGTCAACGCCAAGAGCATCTTCGGTGTCGAACGTCTCGGTTCGTTCCACTCTGACACTTCCATGACGTACTACAACGTCAACACGCTGCTCGACAATTCGGACCTCGGTGACGAAGAGGGCGCGCGTCGCACCTCGGACATCACCATCCGCATGGAACGTACGGGTCCGGCTTCGCCGCTCAACGACGTTGCGGACTTCACCGTCCTGTTCGACAACGACTACCTGCTGCGGGCACCGAACACTGCGGCTGGCGCCACCATCCGCATCCAGATGATGGACCTCGACTCGGCGCTCAACGGCCTCGATCCGCTGCTCAACAACCCGTATAACTCGTTCCAGTTCACGATTGGCGGCGAACTCGTTACCCTGCCGATCAACCTGACGACGGGCACCACCTACGAAGCGGTTCGCGCTGATTTCCAGGCTGCCCTGAACGCCAACCCGCTGACTGCCGGCAAGGTGACTGCGGTTCTCGGACCGGTCTTCACCGCGAACGACACCGATAGCGATCCGGGTGGCTCGGCCAACGGCATCGAAATCCTGCTCATCAACGATGGCCCGGAAATCCTCACTCCCATCCGCTTCAATGCTGATGATGGTGTGCCGACCGACCTCGACTTCCATCTCCAGACGTTCCAGGGCGAAGCCACCGAAACGAGCGAACTGATCACGTCGATCATCGAACTCGAGAAGGTCGGTAACCTTGGTGATGGCGGTTATCTGACCGTTGGCGGCATGGCCGTTGTCGGTTCGGACCACTATTACGACTCGCTCCTCGAGAATACCTGGCAGTATGGCGCGATCCCGCGGCCGGGTGTCGAGAAGTTCATTGTCCACGTGGAAGGCGTCCACAACTCGGTTGTCGATGAGTCGAGCAGCCTCGCTGGTCTCCAGTCCACGCACAATGCCCTGCAGTGGGTCGAAATCGATAACCCCGGTTCGACTGCTGATCTCACGATCGGTAACAGCCAGACGCACGACATCACCGGCGTCAACGGCGCAACCTATGGCCACCACGGCAGCGTTTGGTCTGATGCGTTCGACGTGTCGAGCGGCCGCAACAACGCCGTCAAGGACGTGCTGGTATTCGACGCTTCTGAGTTCACGGCGAAGAGCACCGTCTGGGCGATCATGACCGACGAGATGGTCGACAAGTACACCTATCTTGCCGACTTCCAGAGCAATCCGCGCGTCGACAACACGCAGGGTTCGACGGGCATCGAAGCCGACTATGAATTCGGCAGCGGTGACAACACGTTCAACCTGAACATCTCGAAGAGCAATGCCGCATTCCTTGGCAACGCCACTCGCGAAGACTTCGAGCTGAACATCGAGACGAACGGCGGCAATGATCTTGTCCAGCTTCAGATCGGCAATGGTTCGGACTCGAACTATCGCGACAAGGGCAACATCACGTCGGACTGGTACAACAACCACGCCATCAACGCGTTCGGTTATGTCGGCGGCGTTTCGCAGCCTGACACCCAGATCGGCAATGACCGTTACAAGGACATGCAGATCATCATCAGCACGAGCGCTGGTGAAGACAAGATCGAGACCTGGGGTGCAACCACCGTCTACATCAAGCCGGGCACCGAGCATGACGTAGTCTTCACCGACAACTCGGGCGAACTGGTCAAGTTCAACGAAGGCCACGCGACGTGGGTGTTCAACTCGAACGATCGCAACGTCAACAATCTGCAGTCGCAGACCCGCGTTGAAGCGACGAAGATTGCCAACCTCGGTGTGACGATCACGTTCCAGGACATCGAAGTTCGCGTTCCGGTGAATGTCGGTACGACGAATACGAACGCTGGTGCCACGATCACCGACCTCACGATCGTTCAGGCGATCAAGGATGCGATCAACAACGACCCCGTGCTCAGCGATGTTCTCGTTGCGCTCGACGGTCCGGGCCGCACCCTGCTCGTCCTGTCGAAGATCGACGGTTACCACGTCAGCTCCGACCTCACGCTCAACCTGTTCGACACGGGCGTCCTGTCGGCTCAGCAGATCGGCGCCGGCGCGCAGCTGTTCAGCACCTGGCTGGCCGACCCGGTCAATGCCACGGCCGCTGCCAGCTGGGATTGGGTTGCCAACCTCGACGGCACGTACTCGCCGATCGACGGTCAGCTGGACGGTGAACAGCGCTGGGATTGGCAGTTTGCTAAGGACGACTGCACGCTCCACGGCATCGACTCGGACAACACGAACAACAACGTGGTGGACGCAAGCCTCGGCAATGACACGATCGTCCTCTCCTCGTTCGGTGACGGCCTGTTCCTTGAAGCGATCGAAGTCGACAATCAGACCATCGAGGCGATCAACGGTGGCGAAGGCTACCGCGGCGAGGGCTTCGGCTCGGTCGAGACCATCGACATCAACGGTCTGTTCGGTGAAGACGTCATCCTCAACTTCACGGCTGCGATCGGTGCCGAAGGTACCAACGAGATCCAGACCGTGACGTACACGGGTTCCGCGGTTGCCGGTGGTACGGCCTACCTCGACATCCCGGGTCTGAGCATCTACCTCAACACCCCGCTTGACGGTGCCGCCGGTGGCGCGCCGACGACGGGCGCCGAGATCGCTGCCGAGTTTGCTCGTCAGATCAACGATCCCGACAACAACCCGCTGACGCCTTCGCCCTATCCGGGTGTGACGGCCTCGGCTGCGGGCGGTGTCCTGACGCTGAACTACACCAGCATTGGCACCAACTACTCGCAGGCAACGGGTTCGATCACGCCAGCTATCCCGACGCAGGAAGTCCAGACAATCCAGTTCTCGACGGCCGGTGACGGCCCGGTAGCAGCCGGTACGATGACTGTGACGTTCGGTACGGTCGCGGTGACCATTGATCTGGGCGGCACCGCTGCCGATACCAATGAAGAGGTGGCCGCCCTGATTGCCGCCGCCTTCAACGGTGCCAACGGCAACGATCCGACCGATCTCGTCTCTGTTAACTACACCGCTAACACGGATATCGTTGAGCTCACTTGGAACCCGGGTGATCAGAACATCAGCCCGATGGTTGTCGAGATTGAGCAGCCGGCCCCGATCCCGGGTTCGACCTTCTCGCTCGACTACGACGTCAACACCATCAATGACGGTGTCGACTACGGTCTGGATGTCGACTGGAACACGATCCAGCCGGGTCTGCCCCCGATCGGTGGCTGGGATATCTTTGATCTCACCACGGTCATGGGTCCGGCGCTTCCCGAGAACTTCATCAACGAACTCGCCGCTCACACGGTCGAGGACGATGGTGCGGTCTTTGACGAGCCGGGCGATATCTCGTTCGCCACGCTCAACGGCGGTACGGTTGCGATCATCGACACGGTCGTTCAGAGCGACTATGCCTTTGTCGGAACCCCGGCTGATGAAACGGCTCGCATCCTCCAGATCGCTCGCGATACGGACGTTGCCGGTCACATCGGTGGAACGCTCCACAGCGTCGTGATCACGGTCGATGCGGACAACAAGGGTACGTTCTACCATGTCGCCAACGGCGGCCTGGCCAGCGACGTGACTGTCACCCGTCTCGGCAGCGCCGAACTTGGCGAGTATGACAGCATCATCAAGGACGCCATTGGCGACTGGAACCTGATGACGATCGCCAACTTCACGCCGCTGACGGCTGAAACGATCATCGACACGTTCAACGTGGCTTGATCGCTTCAAAGCAACCTGAGAACGAAGTGGGGTCGCCTTCGGGCGGCCCCATTTTGTTTGTGCAGCTTGGCGAGACGAGGGCCGCCTCGGGGGCACTCCAGTCTCAAGTCACCGCCAAGCTGGAAATCTGATAAGGGGAATTGAGCAATTCCCGAATTGGACCCTGTCCTACACTGACAGGTATGGGTACTGTGGCGATCCGCGTGGAAGCTCGAGGTTTGTGCGGTCGGCCAGGGTGAGCGTTGCCGAATTCCAGGAACCGCTGGCGTAAACGGAACATTGCTGGTTCGTCCTCAATCGCCGAGAACGCGACCTCGGACCCCGGCCATGGGCGGTGCGCTAATCTAGAAGTTGCCCCAAAGCTTCCATTCGATTGGGAGCGGCGGCAAAGTCACTCGAAGATGCAGATGGTTGATTTGGAGCCAAAAGCCGTAGCACCGCGAGAGTCGCGTATAAGACCGTGCCGATCACGTCCGCCTGGATGGTATTACTTGCATATTTGTCTCACGGCACATCTGGAGGCGCGCGAGGCCGGCCGCTTGAACATATGCAGGCAAAACCGAACGACGCGAACTTCTGGCCTTCACCGACATGGATCGTCTTAGAATGCGGCCCGAAAGTGAGGCGCAACCGGCCCGATCCTGCGCCCGGGCAGTTCGGTCCGGAAATGCAGAAGCATCGCCGGGGATGGCCCGAAAGCAAGATTGATAAGAAAAGCGGAAGGCAAGCTCATCGTCAACGAAACGTCGTCGACCACCCGCACGAAGAGCCTCAACGAACGCCAACCCAACAGTGAGCAGCAGCGGTTGGCCAGCCGATCTTCGGTCGCACGGTGTTTGCCGGGCCGATCGAGGGCAGCTTACCAGCCTGTCTCGTCACATTGCTCCTGCTCCTGCTCGGGCCGCGCGGCGAGGGCGTCATCAGCCGGCTTGCAGTGCCAAAACCACGCGTCAGCGATGCCAAACGACCGAACCGGTAAGCCAATCCGTCGCTTCGTGCCAACCTGACGCCTTGACTATAGGGCAATCACGAGGACCACCTCGGAGCCCACGCGCGGCACTGACCGCGACGATCCAGCTCGCGTTAGGGGCTTTGTCAACCCAGCGATGCACCAGATCCGATGCCCGCGATCTGAGGCGCAATGACGATCGTACGCTAGCGGCAGCGAGGCGCGAGATGGATCTGCGCGATTATCCCCAAGGCATGGAGCGCCGGAACCATGATGGTCATATCGCCCTCAGAACGATGGATGGTCTCTCCCCGTATCCTGCCGAATTGGTAGTGCCGGTGAACACCCAGGCTGGCGGCGTCGCGCACTCCTGCCGGGTCTCATCTGATACGAAGCGCGCCATCCAGTATGAGCTGGCCTGTGGTCAAATGCGCCCTCCCGAAATCCCTGCTATCCACCCAGTGGGCCCCAGCAAACACGGACGCGAACGGAATGCCGGGGCCAGGGTCGAGACCGCGGACCGCGCCAACCAGAACGGCATCCTCGCCGTGACACTATGCCAAAGCAAACCAATCTGCCGGTGCCGCCCCAACACCCTTCAAGGCCAGATTCCTGCAAAGCCCTGCTGGCTCAAGTCTGCACCCACTCGATATCAGGTCGCCGCCCCTTGCACCTGGAAGGGCATGTGCACTCCTTGCGGGGTCCTATGCCATGCCAGCCAAATCCGGACCCGAGCTGGGAGGAGTACTCACCCCCAGAGGTGCCGGCTTCCAATTCGCTAAGCCCGGGCCACGACCGACGCAGGCAAATGCCGCCGCGAATCGACAAATCTGTCCGACGAAATCCGGCCGATTCGCAAGCCAAATTACGAAAACCGGAGCGCGTGCAAGCAGCGCGAGGATCGAAACCCGACGCCGCAGGGTAAAGATCGGAGACTCAATCCGTCTCACTCGGAGCCCGGCTCGTCCAGATTGGGCGAGACACAAAGGTTAACGTATGCAACGGGAAAAATGACCGGAAAGTCGCTCATCTTTCCAGTAACTTAAAATTAAGCGGAAGTTTCCATTATCGAGAAATTCTCAGAGCAGGGTATCGAGGCCGGGGGGTTTCCGACACTTCACTGAGAAGTCAGACTGTTAACAGATCGGGCAGCGGCCTGATCGTCGAGGAAGAGTCGGAATGTCTACGCCAGGCGCCGAGGAGCAGCTGCTTCTCGAGCTGATCAACGAGACGAGGATGAATCCGCTCGCAAATGCGGCGCGGTACATCACTGACTACGATCCGCTCACGTCGGGCGATCGTTCCATTCAGTCTGCCCTGACCTATTTCTCGGTGGGCGGCGCCGCGCTCGAGGCCGCTTATGGGAGCCTCGTCCCGGTGGGACCACTCGCCTGGAACGGCAATCTTGGCGATGCGGCCGAAGCGCACAACTTGGCCATGATCGCAGCCGACGCCCAAGAACATCAGCTGCCCGGCGAAGGGTCGATCGGCGCGCGCGCTACTGCCGCGGGCTACGTCTACCGGGCCCTTGGCGAAAACATCTACGCCTATGTCGACAGCCCGATCTATGGCCATGCCGGGTTCATGGTCGATTGGGGCAACGGCCTGGACGGAATGCAATCTCCCGCCGGCCACCGCGTGAACATCATGAATAGCGGTTTCACCGAAATCGGCATCGCCTATACGGCGGAAAACAACGACGCGACTGACGTCGGACCGTTCCTCATCACGGAGGATTTCGGAAATCGCGGCAAGTTGTTCGTGACCGGCGTCGCTTACACCGACAGCGACCGCAATGCATTCTACTCAGTCGGTGAAGGCCGCTCCGGCTTGGTCGTCAGCGCGGCGGGCGCCATCGCACAAAGCGGTGATGCTGGCGGCTACACACTCGAAATCAGGCCGGGCGACAGCCAGATCATCACGCTTAACGGTGCCGGCCTTGCCGGTGCTGTCACGGTTACAGCCAATATCACCAACAGCAACCTCAAGCTCGACATCGTCAACGGCGACACCCTGTTGACGTCGGGCTCAGTCATTGTCGAAGGACCCATAACCATGATCAACATCCTTCCCGCAGCTGCGACCGAAGTCACAGCCGGAACCGGTGACCAGACGATCCGAGGCAACACCGGAAACGATATCCTCAGAGGCGGTACCGGAAACGACAAGCTTTTCGGCGGCGCCGGCATCGACGGCCTCTATGGCAACGAGGGCAACGACGAACTCCAGGGCGACGGCGGAGCCGACTTCATCGATGGCGGCGCGGGAATAGACACGGCCATCTTTGGCAGTGCGCTGAGCCAGTATGCCTTCAAGCAGGGCACGGACGGCTCGTTCCGCATCCTTGACCGGGCAGGCGATACGGATATCGCGCAGAACATCGAATACTTCAGGTTCGCCGGAATCAACTACCAATGGGACACGGCCTCGAAGAGCCTCAAGGTAGCAACGGTTACGACCCCCACCAATGTCGCGCCGGTCGCTGCGGCAACGCAGATCGTCACGACCAAGGAAGCGACCGCCAAGACCATCACGGTCAGCGCGACCGATGCGGATGGTGACGCGCTGACGTTCACCGCGAGCAAGCCGGCGCACGGCACGATCACCGGCGGCACGGGCGGCGTATTCAATTATACGCCGACCGCGAACTACGTCGGAAACGACAATATCAGCGTGACCATCTCCGACGGCAAGGGCGGAACGATCGTCCAGGCCATTACGGTCAGCATCACCGCGGGCAACGTT
>JBEIPK010000032.1:0-31051 GCA_040377095.1 Novosphingobium sp. | reverse complement strand
TCAGCCTCGCGGTGACTTTGGTTTCATTCAGCCCAAGACGGAAATCGAGCGCGATTTCCGGCACCAGCCAGTCAGGCGCGCGATAGTCCTCGCGGCGGATCACGGCGGGGGCGACGGGGGGCGGGGCGCTGTCCGCGGTCTGCGGATTGCCCGGTTCGGAAGGTCTGCTGGCGATGTCCATGCCCGATCATATGGACGTTCCGCTTCCGAAAGCCAGAGCGGATGCTTATGGAAAATCCGATGGACCGCTTCTTCATCTTCGGCCTTGGTTATTCAGCCCGCCGCATCGCGGCACTGCTGGAAGCCGAGGGCTTCGAAGTCATCGCCTCGGGCCGCGAGGGCACGCTCTCCTTCGACGACGAGGGCACGGTGCGCCTTGCGCTTGCCGACGCCGCTCATGTCCTCTCGTCCGTCCCGCCCGGCGGGGAAGGCTGCGACCCGGTGCTGGACCGCTATGGAGACGCGCTCGGCGGAAAATGGCTGGGCTATCTCTCCTCGACCGGCGTCTACGGCGACACCGGCGGCGCCTGGGTGGACGAAAGCGCGCCCACCGGACACGGCCGCCGCACCGCGCGCGCCGACGCCGACGGACGCTGGCTGGCTCTGGGCGGGCGCGTGTTCCGCTTGCCTGGCATCTACGGCCCGGGCCGCAGCGCGCTCGACCGGGTGCGGCAGGGCAGCGCACAGCGCATCGATGTTCCCGATCAGGTATTCAGCCGGGTGCACGTGGACGACATCGCCAGCGGCGTGATGCTGGGGCTGGACGCGGCGCCGGGCGCCTACAACCTCGCCGACGATCTGCCCGCTAGCCAGAACGTGGTGATCGAGGAAGCCTGCCGCCTGCTGGAACGCGAACCGCCGCCATTGCTGCCGCTCGAACAGGCCGGACTGTCTCCCATGGCGCGCGCGTTCTATGCAGAGAACCGCCGCGTCGCCAATGGCAAGGCGCGGCGCGTACTTGGCTGGAGTCCGCGCTACCCTGACTATCGCGCCGGGTTGAGGGCCCTGATGGAACCGGACTCTGGCTAGAGCGCGGCGATGGCCCTTGCGAGCGCGGTCACGTCCTCGCTGCGACTGTCCCATGCCGTGACCAGCCGGATCGCGTCCTCGCCCCAGTCATAGAAGCCGAATCCGGCGCCGCGCAGTGCTGCGCGCTCGTGAATTTCCGCGCGCAGGAACACTTCGTTGGCCTGCACCGGATGGAGCAGGCGGTCGCCCGCCGCAGCCGCGAGTTCCGCCGCTGCCCCATTGGCCGCGCGCGCGTTGGCCAGCCACAGGTCACTGTCGATCATGGCGAGAAGCTGAGCCGCCGCAAACCTTCCCTTTGATTGCAGGTGCCCGGCCCGCTTGCGACGATAGTGGACGACGTCGGCCAGTGCAGAATCGAAAAAGACAATGGCCTCGGCATTCATCGCCCCGTTCTTGACCATGCCAAAGGCCAGCGTATCCGCGCCCTCGCAGGCCCCCCACGGCGCACAGCCCAGATGCGCCACGGCATTGGCAAAGCGCGCGCCATCAACGTGCAGCCGCAACTGGTGCCCGCGAGCGCAAGCGGCAATGGCCGCCACTTCGTCCGGGCGATAGACGCCGCCAAACTCGCTGGCCTGCGTGATCGAGACGGCTTGCGGCCAGACACGGTGAACGTCGCGCCGGATCGAGCTGAGCAGCGCATCGATGGCGGATGGTTCCAGCATCGCCTGCTCGCCGCCGACGGGCATGAGCTTGGCCCCGTGCAGGAAGAACCCCGGCGCGCCGCCCTCGTCGTTTTCGATATGCGCGGCAGCATGGCAGATCAGCCCTCGGTGCGGCTCGACCATGCTGGCAAGGGCAAGGCAGTTGGCAGCGGTGCCGGTCGCGGTCCAAAGCACGCAGCATGAACGGCCGAACAGCGCCGAAAAGGCATCGTCGAGAGCGGCGCTGAGCCGGTCGCCGTCATAAGGTGCGTCGGGCGCGTCAGCCGCCTGCATCGCGTCCCAGACGGCGGGATGCACGCGGGCCGCGTTGTCGGACAGGAACTGCATGGCAACGCCTTGCGCGGGCGCGCGTTGAGGGTCAAGCTACAGGACGCGAACAGGAGACGAGATGAGCGAGCCAGTCACCATTACCAGCCTCGACCAGGGCGGCGCGGGCGAATATCACGCCGCGGTCAGCGGAAGCGACGCTATCGGGCGATTGACGTGGGTAGGTCGCGGCGAGAACGTGCGCGCGGCCGAACACACGCTGGTCCCGCCCGAGATCGGTGGGCGCGGCGTCGCGGCGCGGCTCGTCGAACACATGGTTGCCGACGCGCGCGAACACGGCTTCCGGATCAGGCCGGTGTGCAGCTATGTCGTCGCCGCGTTCGACCGCCATCCTGACTGGGCGGACGTCCGGGCCTGAACACCTATGGCAGGCGATCAGCTCAGTGCCCAATCAACTTAATGCAATGTCGGGGGCGTCTTCCTGCTTCATGCCGACCGTGTGATAGCCTGCGTCGACGTGGTGGGTCTCACCGGTAACGCCCGATGACAGGTCCGAAAGCAGGTACAGGCCTGCGCCGCCGACATCCTCGATCGTCACGTTGCGCCGAAGCGGGGCGTTCAGCTCGTTCCACTTGAGGATATAGCGGAAATCGCCGATCCCGCTGGCCGCGAGCGTCTTGATCGGACCTGCGGACAGGCCGTTCACCCGGACCCCGGCCGGGCCGCAATCGTTCGCGAGATAGCGCACGCTGGCCTCCAGCGCCGCCTTGGCGACGCCCATGACGTTGTAGTGGGGGACCACCTTTTCGGCGCCGTAGTACGTGAGCGTGAGGATCGAGCCTCCCGCCGGCATCATGTCCATTGCCCGTTTCGTCACCGCCACCAGGCTGTAGGCCGAGATGTTCATGGTCATCAGGAAATTGTCGAGCGAGGTATCGTAGTACTTGCCGCGAAGTTCGGTCTTGTCGGAATAGCCGATGGCGTGGACCACGAAGTCCAGCGTCTCCCAGCGCTGGCGCAGGGTCGCGAAAGCATTATCCAGCGCCGCCATGTCGGACACGTCGCAATCGAACAGGAAATCGCTCCCCAGGCTCTGCGCCAGCGGGCGGACCCGCTTTTCCAGCGCCTCGCCCTGATAGGAAAACGCCATTTCAGCCCCGTGTTCGTGCAGCTTCTTCGCAATCCCCCAGGCCAGCGACTTGTCGTTGGCCAGCCCCATGATCAGACCGCGCTTTCCCTTCATTAGTGCCGTCATTCGTCTTTTTCCCGTCTGCTCTGGGCGCCATCGCGCACGCTCCCCACGTGCTTTGCGCCTTCCGCCTGCCTGAGCATGTCCCGTTCCTCCGGTGTCACGGCCAGGGCAGCATTCAGTTCGGCACCCACGACCATCCCTAAGCCCACCAGCCAGAAAAAGAAAAGCGCGATCATCACGCCTGCAAGGCTTCCGTAGGTGAGGTCATAGCGAAAGAACAGGCGCAGCACGTCGGGCAGGAATGCCGTCACCCCCACCCACCACACGGTCACCAGCACCGCGCCCGGCCACTTGGGATAGGCATCGCCCCGGTACGCCGACGGCGTCAGCGACAGGAACAGCGCGAAGATCGAGCCATAGAGCACCAGCGCCGGGATGATGCGCGACGTGGCGAGTGTGAGCGCCCAGCCGTTGGCGCGCGGAAACCACGCCGCGATGGCCTCCTGCGCGGCGGTGATGGCCACTTGCGCAAAAAGCGAGACGAGCAGCGTGATGACCGCGCCGACAATGAACGCGGTCGAAACCAGCCGGTAGCGCCAGAAGGCCAGTGTGGCCGGCGTGCCATATGCGCGGTGCAGGATGTCGCGCATCGTCTCGATCAGGCTGGAGACAGTCCACAGCCCGACCAGCGCCCCCACCCAGAGCAGCCAGCCGCTGCGCGCATGAAGCACGTCGTGCGCCACCGGTTCGAGGACGCGCGCAACCACCGGCGGCACGGCGCTGAGCAGCGCATCGATCGAGGCTTCGCTTTCAGCGCCTGAGCCGAGCAGCGAGAACACGCCCGCGACGACAAGGAAAAACGGGAACAGCGCCAGGATCGCCATGTAGGCAAGATTTCCGGCGTGGATGAAGCCGTCGTAATAAGCGCCGCGCCAGACCCGGCCAAGCACCATCAGGGTGCGGCTGCCGGGGCCGAGGTGACGGTTGAACCGGGCCTGAAGGTCGTCGCGCCATTGCAGCGCCTCGCGCCGGCGGCCCTCGGGCGACTGGTCGGCATGAATTGCCGGATCGTCGAAAGGCCTTTCCTCCACCCCCGGCAATTCGGTCATTGCCGGATCACACCCCGAGCCGGGCGCGCAGGGGCCGCGTGTCGCGCCAACCTTCCAGCCGTTTCGCCAGATCGGCGTCGCCTTCGGGAAGCGCGATTTCCAGCGTGACGAGCTGGTCGCCGCGGCTGCCGTCCTTGCGGGTGAAGCCCTTGCCCTTGAGGCGGAGCGTCTTGCCCGAACTTGTGCCGGGCGCGACCGAGAGCATGACCGCGCCGTCGACCGTCGGCACCTTGATCTTCGCGCCCGCCACCGCTTCGTCGAGACTGACCGGTAGGTCGAGCCGGATGTTGTCGCCCTCGCGCCGGAAGAAGGCATGCGGCTGGACCTGGATGATGACGAGCGCGTCGCCCGCGCCGCCCGGTCCCTGCTCGCCCTTGCCGGCGAGCCGCATCTGCGTGCCCTCCTCAAGGCCTGCCGGAAGCTTGAGGTCGATGGTCTTGCCGTCGGAGAGAGTGATTCGCTGCGGCGCGAGCGTTGCCGCGTCGGCAAAGGCCACGTTCAGCCGGTACTGCACGTTGGCCCCGCGCGGCGCGGCGCGGGTGCGCTGGCCGCCAGCAAAGCCGCCAGGCCCCGCTCTTCCGCCGCGTCCGCCGCCGAACAGGCCCTCGAAGATGTCGCCAAGGTCGACGCCGTCATCGCCGCCGAACCCTTCGGTACGGAAGCCGCGCTGACCTCCGCCCGGCCCGCCTCCGAAGCCGCCGAACCCCATCGGATTGCCCTCGGCATCGATCTCGCCGCGATCGAATTGGGCGCGCTTGTCCTTGTCGGACAGGAGATCATAGGCCCGCGTCACGTCGCTGAAACGCTCCGCCGCCTTGGGATTGTCGCTGTTGCGATCGGGGTGAAGTTCCTTGGCGAGCTTGCGATAGGCGGACTTGACGTCCTTCTCGCTTGCCGAACGGGGAACGCCGAGAATCTGATAGGGGTCTGCTGCCATGGCCGTAAGCTAGGATTGCAGAGGACCTGAGACAAGTTTGACATGAAACAACGCGCACTTCCCCCCGCCTGCGCCACAAGCTAGACGAACGCACATGAGCCAGCAGACTCCCCTCGATCCCGCGCAAGGCGCGCAGCTCGTCCCCGATGGCGATCCTTTTGCGCTGTTCGGCCAGTGGTACGACGAAGCGCGGGCCAGCGAGCCCAACGATTCCAATGCGATGGCTCTGGCCACGGCGACTCCGGACGGCATGCCTTCGGTGCGGATGGTGCTGCTCAAGGGGCACGGGCCGGACGGCTTCGTGTTCTACACCAACAGCCGCAGCCGCAAGGGCGCGGAGATCCTCGCCAACCCGCAGGCCTCGCTGCTTTTCCACTGGAAATCGCTGCGCCGGCAGATTCGGATCGAGGGCGGGTTGGAACGGGTCAGCGAAGCAGAGGCCGACGCCTATTTCGCCAGCCGCGCCCGCGATTCGCAGCTGGGCGCGATTGCCTCTGACCAGTCCGCCCCGCTCGATTCGCGCGCGACGTTCCTCGCCCGTTATGAAGCGGCGCGCATTCGCTTCGAGGGCCGAGACGTGGAAAGGCCGTCGCACTGGTTCGGCTTTCGCTTGATTCCGGATGCCATGGAATTCTGGCACGACCGCCCTTTCCGCCTGCATGAGCGTCGCCGCTTCGTGCGGAGCGGGACGGCATGGTCAAGCACGCTTCTTTATCCATGAAACAGCGCACGCCAGATGCCGCGCTCAACCGCAGCGCCGCGCTCGCCAGCATCGGCGTGGCGCTTTTCCTTGTCGGCCTGAAGGGCTGGGCGGCGTGGTCGACCGGATCGACGGCGATGCTCGGCAGCCTTGCCGATACCGCGCTCGACCTGTTCGCGAGCATTGTTACATTGGCGGGCGTGTGGGTCGCGGCGCAGCCCGACGATTCGGGCCACCGGTTCGGACACGGCAAGGCCGAGGCGCTGGCCGCGATGTTCCAGGTCGTGCTGATCTCGATCTCGGCGCTCAGCCTCGGCTTTCACGCGGTGCAGCAACTGATGGAAGGTGCGCGGACCCAGGCAGCGGCGGAAGGAATCGGCGTTTCCGTGATTGCGCTGATCGCAACGCTCGGCCTGCTGGCCTGGCAGCGCCGCGTTATCGCCAAGACCCGCAGCATCGCGATCTCGACAGATCACTTGCACTACAAGTCGGACCTCCTCCTCAATCTTGCCGTCATCGCCGCGCTGGTGCTCGATCAGTTTGCCGGCATCGCGGGCGCGGACCCATTCTTCGGTATCGCCATTGCGCTGTGGCTGGGCTGGGGTGCCTGGCAGGCCTCGCAGGCGGCGATCACGCAGCTGATGGATGCCGAGTGGCCCGAGGAAAAGCGGGACCGATTCATTCAGGTGCTTGCCCGCCATCCCGAACTGCGCGGCATCCACGATTTGCGAACGCGCACGTCGGGAAACCGCGATTTCGTGCAGTTCCATGTCTGGATCGATCCCGACAGCACCGTTCGCGAGGCGCACCGCATCATGGACGAGCTCGAACTGAAGATCCTCGCCGAATTTCCCGACGTCGAGATTCTGATCCATCCCGATCCGGAAGGCCATGTCGATACCGGGCTGGGCGCGAAGGACCTGCTTCCGGCAGGCCCGGCCGGCAGGGCCTAGCGCGCCTCGGGGAACAGCGCGAGAATCCGCGCCAGCCGTGCCCTCAGCGCGGGCCGCTGCTCGTCCGGTGTATGGCCAAGGCGGACCAGCGTGACATTCTGCCCGGGCGAGACAATCACGTACTGCCCCATGTGGCCGATCGCGCCGAACACGTCCTTGCCCACCTTGCCGGGGAACAGCGGGTCCTCGCCGGTCGATGACGGCTGGTTGAGCCACAGCTGCGCGCCGTAGGCGGGGTTGCGCGGGCTGGGCCGCCGCATGAACTCGATCCAGCCGCGCGGCACCAGCTGCGCGCCTTTGACCGACCCGCCAGTGCGCAGGAACTCGCCCAGCCGGCCCCAGTCGCGCGCCGTGCCATGTAGCGTGCTCGATCCGACGAATGTCCCCGCCGCGTCGAAGCCCGCGACCATGCCGCCCATCCCGGCAGGATCAAGGAAACGCGTGTGCAGATAGTCGGCCACCGCCGCCTGCCGTGACTGCGGATCAGTCCGGTCGGTCAGCACCCGCGCCGCAAGATCGGCAAGGATGACGCTCGTCGCCGAGGAATAGTCGAATCGGCGGCCCGGCTCGTCCTCGAGCGGCTGTGCCTCGGCGTAGGCGGCCATGTCGTCGCGCCCGTCGAGGAACAGCATCCGCACTTCGTCGGAGAGATAGACCGGATCGCCGCCTTCGGTGTGCCTCAGCCCTGATCGCATCTGGAGCAGCTGGCGCAGGGTAATTTCGCCGCGCGGATCGCCCGAGCGCTGCCAGGCAGGCACGGGCGCCGTCTCGTCCATTCGCAGGCGTCCGTCGGACACCAACTGCCCGATCATGATCCCGGTCACCGTCTTGGTCATCGACCAGCCGATATGCCGGGTCTCGCTGCCGAAGCCCTTGCCATAGCGTTCGGCGACGATCCGGCCCTGGCGCAGGATCAGCACGGCGCGCGTCTCGCCCACGGCCTCGTCGGCGAACATGTCGTCGATCTCCCGCGCCAGCGCTTCTCGCGGTGCGCCGGGGTGCTTGCCGACGGCCTGCAAGGCCTCGGCGCTGAGCTGAGCGGGAGCGGCGGCTCCGTTCCCGCCGCCCATCATGCCGCAGCCGGCAAGGGCTGGCACCAGCGCCAGCGCCGCGATAAGGGACTTGTCGCCGAAAGGCAGGAGGCGCGCCAGCATGGCGCGCGTGATGACGCTGCGCGGAGACAATGGCAACAGTCCAGCATCGAAGAAAAATCCGTGCCTTGGACCCGGCGCGACGCGTCTGGTGGCGCAGGGTGCTTTGCGTAATGCTTGTCTGCGCCGTTCTGGCGCTGGTGTGGTTCTGGAAGCCTCTCAACGGTTATGCGGTAACGGGCGCGTCTTACGGCGCACAGCTCGGCTGCGCTTGCCGCCATATCGCCAGACGCCCCCTTTCCGAATGCGGGGCTGACTTCGAGGATGGCATGAGCCCGATCCTGCTCAGCGAAGACGAGGCAACGCGCAGCGTCACCGCGCGCTTCCCGCTGCTGGCAACGCAGACCGCGCATTTCGATGCGGCCAAGGGCTGCGTGCTGGAGCCGTGGCGGCCCTGAGGTTTCAGGCCGCCGCCGGCACCGTCGCTTCGATCCAGCCGCCGCCGATCACTCGCTCGCCCGCATAGATCACGGCCGCCTGCCCCGGAGAGACGCCGTATTCGGGCGCGTCAAAGCGAATGGTCGCAGCGGCGCCTTCGCCCAGCGAGCCTTCCAGCGTGACCGGAACCGGCTTCGCCAGCGAACGCACCTTGGCCATGAGAAAGCCATCGGGGAGCGGCCCCTCGGGCAGCGGCCCGATGCGGTTGGTCTCGGAAATACGCGCCGAGGCAACCGCCAGCATCGCGCGCGGGCCGACCAGCACGCGGCGCTGCGGCGCATCGATGCCAGTGACGTAGAGCGGCTCTGCCAGCCCACCGATATCCAGCCCGCGCCGTTGCCCGACGGTATAGTGGATCACGCCGCGGTGCCGGCCCAGCACGCGGCCGTCGCGCGCATCGACGATCTCGCCTGGCGCATCGCCTTCGGGACGGACCTCCCGCACCACTTTCGCATAGTCACCTTCGGGGACGAAGCAGATGTCCTGGCTATCGGGCTTGGCGGCGACGCGAAGCCCGGCCGCCTCGGCCAGCGCGCGCACGTCGCTCTTGGGGAGGCCGCCGAGCGGAAAGCGCAGGAAATCCAGCTGCGCCTCGGTCGTGGCGTAAAGGAAATAGCTTTGATCGCGCGCCGGATCGAGCGCGCGGAAAAGTTGGGCCCCTAGCGGCGTCTCGACTCGACGCACGTAGTGCCCGGTGGCCAGGCAATCGGCGCCCAGCTCGCGGGCCATGCCGAGCAGATCGGTGAACTTTGGTCCCATGTTGCATCGGATGCATGGGATCGGGGTGCGCCCGGCAAGATAATCATCGGCAAAGCGCTCGACCACATCCTCGCGGAACCGGCTCTCGTGATCGAACACATAGTGCGCGATGCCCAGACGGTCCGCCACGGCGCGCGCATCGCGGATGTCGTCGCCGGCGCAGCACGCGCCCTTTCGGCCGGTTGCCGCGCCGTGATCGTAGAGCTGGAGTGTTATGCCGATTGTTTCCGCCCCGCTCGCCGTGGCGAGAGCCGCCACCACCGAGCTATCCACGCCGCCCGACATGGCGACGACGATGCGGCGCGCGGAGGCCGGTGCCTCAAGCTGGAAGATACCGGCAGCCTGCACAGGGGAAAGGAGTTCGGCCAGCGCCATGCGGCCGGCCCTTACAGCGTACGCGCCGATTTGGGAACCATGCTAGACCGCGAGCGGATCGCACCGAATGCCGGTCGCAATCGATTCATCATCCTCAACATCTGGTGAAGACGCTCTTTACCTCGCCTTGACATTGGACGGCTATAGCCTCGCCCATGGATATGACGTTCGATCAGGGCAACTGGGTGCCCGCGCCGCATACACCGGGCCATCCGGCCTGGCACGTGCTGCGCGCAAGGTTGCATGCGGCCTACGGCACGCAGGCTGCCGTAAATCCGCGCACCGGGAGCGGGGCCGCGAGCGAAAACGGAGCCGCGCCTGGCAGTTTTGATCCGCGCAGCGCGCTCGCGCTCGCTGGTTTCGGGGCATCCTTAACGGTGATTAACCCCGTTCTTTCAGAGCGTGGCAATCAGCCCGAGGCGAATGTGACGACGGACGCCAACGCAAGCCGAGTTGGTCGAGGCCAAGCTGGTCGAGGGTTGACATGATCGAGAACCAGAAGATTCGTCCCGCGCAAGTCATCGGGCCGCTTGGCGAGCCGCTGACGGTCGATTCGCTGCCGCCGCCCAACACCAGCCGGTGGGTCGTGCGCCGCAAGGCGGAAGTGGTTGCGGCTGTCAATGGCGGGCTGCTTACCATCGACGAAGTCTGCGAGCGCTATCAGCTGACGCTTGAGGAATTTGCATCCTGGCAGCGCGCGGTGGACCGGTCGGGAATGCAGGGCCTGCGCGTCACGCGCATCCAGCACTACCGAGACCTTTACGAACGCCAGCAGAAATACTGACCGTTTTCTTGACGACTGCCTGATCGCCGCGCCCGGCCCGCTTCGCAAGGCCGGCTGCGGTTTTGCCGCGACAAGCCGCCTGTCATGAGATAGCCTCCCGTCTCCCGCCAATGCGCCAGCAAGGCTCGCGGCGGCAGACAGGAGGATGCGGATGGGCTGGATCATTGCTTTGATCGTGGGCGGAATTGCCGGCTGGCTGGCCAGCATGGTGATGAACCGCGACGCCTCGATGGGTGTTTTCTGGAATATCGTCGTTGGCTGCGTCGGCTCGGTGGTCGGAAATCTCGTCGCCAACCAGTTCGGCTATGCCGGCTCGGTGCAGGAGTTTTCGCTGCGCGGTCTGATCATCGCCGTGATCGGTGCCGTGATCCTGCTGGCCATCGCCAACTTGGTCCAGCGCGGCCGCGTGCGCTGAACCCGCATCCCGGTTTGAAACCTCGCTTGGCCGGGCGCTTATTGCCGGGCGGAGCGGTCTTTCATTGCCAGATTTGCCTTGTATCGCTATGCCCGGCTGCTTGATGCCTACAGGGCAGCAGCGCGGATGACAGGCTGTCGCCGCGGTCTGCCCCGCGGTGACACGAAAGGCGGGACCGGTCGACGATCCGGGTTCCCGGACACGAATCCGAATGAATTACGACACCAAGATCGATGCGGTCCCCTCTGACGAAGCCACGGCTTCCGATCTGCTCGTCTCGGATAGCGAGGATACGCGCGTTGCGCGGCGCAAGGCGTGGATCATTGCCCTTGGGGCGGGCGCGGTCCTCGTGGCGCTGTTCCTGCTGTTCCATGATAGCAAGCCGGCGCCGTTCTCTCCGGAAAATGCCAACCAGACCCCGGTCGTGACCGTGATCTCCCCGGGCCGCTCCACCGTTACCGGCCGGATCAATGCCACTGGCACGCTGGCTGCCCGGCGTGAAGAACCGGTGGGCGTCTCGGGCGATGGCGGCCAGGTCGTGCGGGTGCTTGTCGAACCGGGCGAGTGGGTCAAGGCAGGGCAGGTCCTCGCCGTCATCGACCGTGCGGTTCAGGCAGAGCAGAGCGCCGCGCTCGCCGCGCAGGTCCAGGTCGCGGCGGCCGATGCGCGGCTGGCGCAGGCCAATCTTAACCGTGCGCTCAAGCTGGTCGATCGCGGATTCATCTCGAAGGCCGACGTCGACCGGCTGACCGCAACGCGCGATGCCGCACGGGCCCGCGTCGGCGTCGCGCGCGCGCAACTGGGCGAAATGCAGGCCCGTGTGCGGCGGCTCGATATTGTCGCCCCGTCGGCCGGGCTGGTGCTCGAACGCAGGGTAGAGCCTGGTCAGGTCGTCAGCCCCGGCAGCGGCGTGCTGTTCCGCCTTGCCAAGGGGGGCGAAATGGAGCTTCTTGCCCGGCTGAGCGAGGAAGACCTTTCCGCCGTCAGCACTGGCATCCCGGCAACCGTCACGCCGGTGGGATCGGACAAGAGCTTTACCGGACAAGTCTGGCAGGTCTCTCCGGTGATCGATCCGCAGACCCGGCAGGGCAGCGCCCGCATAGCGCTTCCCTTCGCGCCCGAACTGCGCCCCGGCGGTTTTGCCTCGGCAGAGATCGCGGCAGGCACCACGGTGGCGCCGCGGCTCCCCGAAGCGGCCGTGCTGTCCGACGCGAAGGGCAGCTTCGTCTACATCGTCGGCAAAGGCGACAAGGTGGAACGCCGCGACATCAAGACCGGCGGCATCACTGGCGAGGGCATCGTGGTCACCTCCGGGCTGAGCGGGAATGAACGCATCGTGGCGCGCGCCGGGGCCTTCCTTGCGCCCGGCGAGACGATCCGGCCCAGGGCCATCACGCCAGCCCAGCGCTGAACCATGGACCTTCGCAACATCTCGGCTTGGTCGATCCGGAACCCGATCGTCCCCATCGTCCTTTTTACCGGACTGGTCATCCTCGGCATCATCTCGTTCATTCGCATGGACGTCCAGCAGGATCCGGACGTCGAATTCCCGATGGTGATCGTTCAGATCAGCCAGCCCGGCGCCTCGCCGACCGAGATCGAGAACCAGATTTCGCAACGTGTGGAATCGGCCGTGCGAACGCTCAACGGTGTTGAGACGATCAGTTCCACGGCCAACGAGGGCAGTAGCGAAACCGCAGTTGAATTCGAGATCGGCGAGGATATCAACGAAGCCGTCAATGAAGTGAAGAACGCGGTCGACCAGGTCCGGGGCGAGCTGCCCGACGGAATCCTCGAACCACGCATCTTCAAGGTCAACAGTTCGCAGGACCCGATCGCCTATTTCGCGGTCGAGGCCGACGACATGACCCTCGAGCAACTCTCGTGGTTCATCGACGATACCATCGCTAAGCGGCTGCTGGCGGTGGAAGGAATGGCCGAAGTGACCCGGATAGGCGGAGTGGACCGCGAGATCCTCGTCACGCTCGATCCGGCGCGGATGCAGGCACTTGGCGTGACGGCGGCGCAGGTTAATATTGCGCTGCGCTCGATGAACATCAACTCGGGCGGCGGAAAGACCGAGATCGGCGGACAGCGCCAATCTGTGCGCGTTCTGGGCAACGCCCGCAACGCGTTCGAACTGTCGCAGAGCGAGATCGCGCTTCCGGGTGAGAAGCGGGTCAAGCTGGCCGATATCGGAACGGTCGCCGATACTTACAGCGAAATCGTCAGCAAATCCAAGTTCAACCGCAGGCCGGTCGTGATGTTCAGCATTTCGCGGGCACGCGGCGCATCGGACGTGACAGCCTATGACGGCGTTGCCGAGCAGCTGCAGGACATCGAGAAAACCTATCCCGGCGTTCGCTTCATCCAGGCGTTCGGATCGGTCGGCTACACCAAGGACCAGTACGAATCCTCGATCGCGGCCATGGTGGAGGGCGCGATCCTGGCGGTCATCGTCGTGTTCTTTTTCCTGCGCGACTGGCGCGCCACGATCATATCCGCCATTGCCATACCGCTGTCCGCGATCCCCACCTTCTGGGTGATCGAAAGCTGGTTCGGCTTCACGCTCAATCAGCTCTCACTGCTCGCGCTCAGCCTTGTCGCGGGTGTGCTCGTCGATGACGCCATCGTCGAGATCGAGAACATCGTGCGCCACATGCGCATGGGCAAGACACCCTATCAGGCCGCCATCGACGCAGCCGACGAGATCGGACTGGCCGTTGTCGCGACCACGTTCTCGATCGTGGCCGTGTTCCTTCCGGTCGGGCTCATGCCCGGTGTCTCGGGTGAGTTCTTCAAGAATTTCGGCCTGACCGTTGTGGTTGCCGTCCTGATGAGCCTTGCCATAGCGCGGCTCATCACGCCGATGGTGGCGGCGTATTTCCTCGAGAGTCACGGACATGCCGAACATGCCGGCGGACCGTGGATGGATCGCTATGTGCGGGTGCTGCACTGGTCGCTCGATACCAGCAAGGCCGCCGCCCTGAAGCGCGAGCGGATCGCCCTCAATGGCCGCCTGTCATGGCGTGACCGGATCGCGGCAAGGCTGCGCGATCATCGCATCTGGCTGATGGGTATCGGTATGGCCGCACTGGCGCTGACCGGCTTGATCGTCAGCCTGATGCCCAGCCAGTTCTTCCCCGAACAGGACAGCGACTTCAGCCGGATCGTGATCGAGATGACGCCTGGAACCACCCTCGCCGAGACCGAGAAAGTGGTGGGGCAGGTCGCCGAGATCGTGCACGACATGCCCGAGGCAGGGGGCGTCGTGCAACGCATCGAGGAAGGGCGCGGCCGCGTCCTCATCAATTTCCGTGACGACCGCGAGCGTACCAGCATGGAAATCGAACAGGCGATCACCAAACGGCTCCAGCAGATCCCGGACGCGCGCGCGACTGTCTCGTCGTTCCAGAACGCCCAGACCGGGACCGGGCGGCCGATCTCGGTGATGCTCACAGGTTCCGATTCGGCATTGCTGGACCAGACGGCCGCCAAGCTGACCGAAGAAATGAAGGCCCTGCCCCAAATCATCGCGCCGCGCGTCAGCGCCGACCTGCGGCGACCCGAAGTGATCGTCACGCCGCGGCTTGACCTTGCGGCGGAGCTTGGCGTGTCGACGGCCGATCTCAGCCAAGCCATTCGCATCGCGACACTGGGCGAGATCGATCAGAATGCTGCCAAGTTCTCGCTGTCGGACCGGCAGGTCCCGATCCGCGTGCGTCTGCCCGAAGACGCACGGCGCGACTATGCCAATATCGAGAACCTGCCCATCCCGACACGCAGCGGCGGCTCGGTGCCGCTATCCCGCGTGGCCGAGATCACCTATGGTTCCGGGCCGACCACAATCCAGCGCTACAACCAGCAGCGCCGCATCTTCGTGGGTGCCGACATGGCGCCCGGCGTAGTCAAGAGCGATGCCGACAAGGCGATCGCTGCCTTGCCGACCATGAAGAACCTGCCGCGCGGCGTCAGCAACGAGGCCTTCGGCTCCGATGCCTGGCAAGCGGAAATGATGGGCAATTTCATGGTGGCGCTGGCAGCCGGCGTGTTGCTCGTGTTCTCGGTGCTGGTGCTGTTGTACCACCGCGTCATTTCGCCGCTGGTCAACATGGGTTCGCTGTTCCTTGCCCCGCTCGGCGGTCTCATCGCGCTGGTCATTGCCGGGCAGCCGCTGTCGCTTCCGGTTTTCATCGGGCTGCTCATGCTGTTCGGCATCGTTGCCAAGAACTCGATCCTACTGATCGATTTCGCGATCGAGGAAATGGCGCGGGGCGTTCCCAAGTTCGAAGCCATTGTCGATGCGGGGCGCAAGCGCGCGCAGCCAATCGTGATGACCACGGTCGCGATGGTGGCTGGCATGATCCCGACGGCCATGTCGCTGTCCGGCGACTCCGCCTGGCGCGCGCCGATGGGCACCGTGGTGATCGGCGGCCTGACGCTGTCGACCGTGCTGACGCTGCTGATCGTGCCGGCCGCGTTCAGCCTTGCCGACGGACTTGAGAAAAGGCTCGGCCCTGGGCTGCGCCGCAGGTTCCTCACCTACGATCCCGATCATGGCCGCGTGGCCGTGATGCCCGCAGAGCGAGTGGGCGCGCGTGGGCAGGCCCGCCCGCTCGACGAGGAGGGTTTTCCCGCCGAATGAGCGTGGCAGGGCCAATGCAAGGCGATCTCGGCGACATGAAGAGCCGGACTGAGGGCGGCCCGGTCGACAAGGGCCGCCGGATGCGGCGCACCGCGACCGGCCTGCTGGTGGCAATGGCCGTGCTGTTCGTCATCCTGCGCCGGATCGAGGGTCCTCACCCCGCGTGGGGCTTTGCCATAGCCTTTACCGAGGCCGCGATGGTCGGCGGGCTGGCCGACTGGTTCGCAGTCACCGCATTGTTCCGGCGCCCACTTGGCCTGCCGATCCCGCACACCGCGATCATTCCCGAAAACAAGGACCGCATCGCCGATACCATGGCGGCGTTCCTGCGGCAGAACTTCCTCACCCCGGCCGTCGTCGCGCGAAGGCTGCGCGGCTTCGACCTGGCGGGCGCGGCGGGACGCTATCTTGGGTCGATGCGCGGCGGCGCGGCAAGCCGCCTGCGCGACGGCGCGGCGGGCCTGTTCGTCGATGTCCTCGGCGCGCTCGACCACGAGCAGCTCGGCGGGCTGGTCAAATCGGGCCTGCGCCGCCAGCTGGAACGCGTCAGCGCCGCGCCCCTGCTCGGCCAGCTTCTTACCGCTGCCATCGCCGACAAGCGCCACTTGCCCGTGCTCGAAAGCCTGATCCGCTGGGCCGGTTTCACGCTGGAAGCCAACGAGGACATGGTGCGGGCCATGATCCACGACCGCGCCAACGCGTTGGTGCGCTGGACCGGCCTAGACGAGAAGCTGGCGAATGCCGTGCTGGACGGCGTCTACCGCCTGCTGGCCGAAGCGCTGGTCGATCCCGCGCACCCGCTGCGCGCCAAAGTGCAGGAAGGCCTCGAAACGCTTGCGCACGATCTCCTCCACGATGCCGCAACGCAGGCCAAGGTCGAGCGCATGAAGCTGGAACTGCTGGCCAATCCGGCGGTCGGCTACTGGCTGGACGGCATGTGGGAGCGGCTGCGCGCGCTGCTGCTCAAGACGGCGCGTGATCCGGGGCGGTTGCTTTCAGGAGAGCTGGGCGAGACGATGGCGGCAATCGGCTCCGCGCTCGAGCAGGACCGGCACCTGCAACTGCTCGTCAACCGCTTCGCGAGGCGCACGCTGGTGGGGGTCGTCAGCCGCTACGGCGACGAGATCGTGCGAATCGTCTCCGAAACCGTCAAGCGCTGGGACAGCGAGACCGTCACCGGCCGCGTCGAAAGCGCCGTGGGACGCGACCTCCAGTTCATCCGCATCAACGGCACGCTGGTCGGCGGGTTGGTCGGCGTGGCCATTCATGCCGTCGACCGGTGGATGTGAGGGGGCTTACCATAGCAAGGCCCCGGAGGTTTCCCCCCGGGGCCTTTCGATTTCCGAGCGTAGAGGCAGCCTCAAAGCTTGCCGGTCAGCTCCGGCACGAGGCTGAACAGGTCGCCCACGAGGCCGATGTCGGCGACCTGGAAGATCGGCGCGTCCTCGTCCTTGTTGATGGCGATGATGGTCTTGCTGTCCTTCATGCCGGCAAGGTGCTGGATCGCGCCCGAGATGCCGACCGCGATATAGACTTCCGGCGCGACGATCTTGCCGGTCTGGCCCACCTGATAGTCGTTGGGGACATAGCCCGCATCGACCGCCGCGCGGCTGGCGCCTACGGCGGCGCCGAGCTTGTCGGCCAACGGCATGATGACCTGTTCGAACGTCGCCGCATCCTTCAGCGCGCGGCCGCCCGAGACGATGATCTTGGCGCTGGTCAGTTCCGGCCGTTCGCTTTTGGCGAGTTCGGCGCCGACGAAGCTCGACAGTCCGGCATCGCCCGAACCGCCGACTGCCTCAACCGTACCGCTGCCGCCTTCGCTAGCGGCCTTGGAGAACGCGGTGCCGCGCACCGTCATCACTAGCTTCTCATCAGAGCTTTCAACCGTCGCAATGGCGTTGCCAGCATAAGTCGGCCGCGTGAAGGTCTTGGGGCCTTCGACCGAGAGGATGTCCGAGACTTGCATCACGTCGAGCAGTGCGGCGACGCGCGGCGCGATGTTCTTGCCGTTGCTGGTAGCGGGCGCGACGAAAGCGTCATGGTGGCCCATCAGCTCCACGATCAGCGGCGCGACGTTCTCCGCGAGCGCATTGGCATAGGCAGCGTTGTCGGCGACGTGAACCTTGCCGACGCCCGCGATCTTCGCGGCCGCGTCGGCAACGCCGGCACAACCAGAGCCGGCGACAAGCAGGTGTACTTCACCGAGCTGCGAGGCAGCGGTCACGGCAGCGAGTGTCGCATCCTTGACAGCGGCATTGTCATGTTCGACCCAAACGAGCGTCTTCATCAGGCGACTCCCATTTCCTTGAGCTTGGCGACCAGCGTATCCACGTCAGGCACCTTGATGCCCGCCACGCGCACCGGCGGCTCGGCAACCTTGAGCGTCTTGAGGCGCGGGGCCGTATCGACGCCGTAGTCGGCGGGCGACTTGTTGGCGAGCGGCTTGGACTTCGCCTTCATGATGTTGGGAAGCGAGGCATAGCGCGGCTCGTTCAGGCGAAGATCGGTGGTGACAATCGCCGGCATCGAGAGCTTGACCGTTTCAAGTCCGCCATCGACTTCGCGCTTCACGGTGACGTGATCGCCGTCGACCGTCACTTCGCTGGCGAAGGTGCCTTGCGGACGGCCCATCAGCGCGGCGAGCATCTGGCCGGTCTGGTTCGAATCGTCGTCGATCGCCTGCTTGCCCAGGATGACCAGGCCCGGCTGTTCCTCATCGGCAATGCCCTTGAGGATCTTGGCGACGGCCAGCGGCTCGACCTCATCGTCCGTCTGCACCAGGATGGCGCGGTCGGCACCCATGGCGAGCGCGGTGCGGAGCGTTTCCTGCGCCTTGGCAGGTCCGACGGACACCGCGACGATCTCAGTCGCCACTCCCTTTTCCCTGAGGCGGATGGCTTCTTCCACCGCGATCTCGTCGAAGGGGTTCATGCTCATCTTGACGTTGGCAAGATCGACGCCCGTTCCGTCGGACTTGACCCGCGGCTTGACGTTATAGTCGATCACCCTTTTCACGGGCACGATAATCTTCATGGCTTCAACTCCGAAGATTGTAAACTTGTGTATGTTTTTTCGTTAGCCCGATTCGGTGGCCGAGGGCAAGCGCCAACCGCAAATGGCCGGCGCCGACGCCTCAGGCCGCTTTCCTGACCTCCGCCACGATCTTTTTCGCCGCGTCGCCAAGGTCGTTGGCCGACACGATGGGCAGGCCCGAGTTCTCGAGGATATGCTTGCCCTGCTCGACGTTGGTACCTTCGAGGCGGACGACCAGCGGCACCGAGAGATTGACGTCCTTGGCCGCCGCGACGATGCCGTCGGCGATCACGTCGCACTTCATGATGCCGCCGAAGATGTTGACGAGGATGCCTTCGACGGCGGGATCGGACAGGATGATTTTGAACGCCTCGGTCACCTTTTCCTTGCTGGCGCCGCCGCCAACATCGAGGAAGTTGGCCGGGAAGGCGCCGTTCAGCTTGATGATGTCCATCGTCGCCATGGCGAGGCCTGCGCCATTGACCATGCAGCCGATGTTGCCATCCAGCTTGATGTAGGCGAGGTCATGCTTGCTGGCTTCGACTTCCGCCGGGTCTTCCTCGGTCTCGTCGCGCAGTTCGATCACGTCCGGGTGGCGGAACAGCGCGTTGGAATCGAAGCTCATCTTGGTGTCGAGCACCAGCAGGTTGCCATCGACCGTTTCCACCAGAGGATTGATTTCGAGCATCGAGCAATCGAGCTCAACGAAAGCCTTGTAGAGCTTTTTCGTCAGCGCCTGCGCCTGCTTGTTGAGATCACCCGTCAACTTAAGGCCGAACGCAACCGCGCGGCCGTGGTGCGCCTGGAATCCCTCTGCGGGATCGATGGTGATCGTGGTGATCTTCTCGGGGGTCGAGTGTGCCACTTCCTCGATGTCCATGCCGCCCTCGGTCGAGGCGATGATGGCGACGCGGCCGGTCTTGCGATCAACCAGCATCGAGAGATAGTATTCCTTGGCAATGTCCACGCCGTCGGTCACGTAAAGGCGGTTGACCTGCTTGCCCGCATCGCCGGTCTGTATGGTAACCAGCGTATTGCCCAGCATCTCGCGGGCGTTGGCTTGCACGTCCTCGACCGACTTGGCGAGCCGCACGCCGCCCTTGGCATCCGCACCCAGTTCCTTGAACTTGCCCTTGCCGCGTCCGCCCGCATGGATCTGCGCCTTGACGACATAGAGCGGCCCTGGCAGCTGCTTCGCGCCTGCCACGGCTTCTTCCACGGTCAGCGCGGCGTGGCCGGCAGGAATGGCGATCCCGTATTTCGCGAGCAGTTCCTTGGCCTGGTATTCATGAACGTTCATGAGGAATTTCCCTGCAAGACGGCTTGAAGAACGGACCGCTGCGTAGCTGGCCCCGATTGTGCGCCGCCGCATAAGCACATCGCCTGCCGCTTGAAAAGTCCCGATCGGAAGCGCAATTGCCGGGACATGACATTGCGCCGAACTCCCGGTGCGGCCCATTGATCGACCGCGCGCGTCTAGAAGCCATCGTCCGCAAGGCTGGCGAGCTTGCAATGGCGAGCTTTCCGGGAGCCGGCCACGCGCCCGAGATCTGGGAAAAATCGCCGGGTGACCCGGTTTGCAGCGCGGACCTTGCAGTCGATGCCTTCCTGAAAGGAGAGCTCGGCGCGCTGCTCCCCGCAGCGGGCTGGCTGTCCGAGGAAACCGCCGATGCCCCGGGGCGGCTCGATGATAGCCTCATCTGGCTTGTCGATCCCATCGACGGCACGCGCGACTACATCCGTGGGCGGCCGGGCTGGGCGGTCTCGGTGGCGCTGGTCAGTGCGGGACGACCCCTGCTGGGTCTGCTCCACGCTCCGGCGCGCGGCGAGCTGTGGTCGGGCGAGGCCGGCCACGGCAGTTGGCGAAACGGCACAAGGCTCGCTGCCAGCAGGCGCGGCGATCTTTCCGGCGCCCGCGTTCCCGCTCACAGCCTGCCCGTCGACGATCATGACCTTGTCGCCGTCGATCAGCCCAACAGTATCGCACTGCGCATCGCCATGGTCGCGGCCAATGAGGCCGATCTTGTCGCCACGCTGCGCTGGGGCTTCGAATGGGATATCGGGGCGGCAGCGCTCATCGCACGCGAGGCCGGTGCGGCCGTGACGGACGCTTTCGGCCAGCCGCTCAATTACAACACGCGCGATCCGCGCGCGTTCGGCGTGCTGGCGACCTCGCCAGCGATCCATGGCCAGGCGGTCGAGCGCCTGGCCGGCCGGGCGCGGGTTGCTGGTTCAACCGCGCGCCCGTAGCGCTTACTGGCCCTGCCTCGCGGCCTGGACCTGTTCCTGCGTGATCGGCACGATCTTGATCTCAACCCGGCGATTGCGAGCGCGGCCCTCCTCGGTGGTATTGTCCGCAACCGGCATCGTCTCGCCGAAGCCCTGATTGCGCACGCGCGCCGCCGAAACGCCCTGGCTGGTGAGGTAGTTCGCAACTGTGCGGGCCCGATTCTCGGAAAGCGTCTGGTTGAACGCGTCCGATCCGGTCGAGTCAGTGTGGCCATAGACGTCGATCAGGCTGTCGGGATACTGGCGCAGGCTTTCGGCGACACGGTCCAGCGTGGCGCGGAACTGAGGCTTCAGCGTATAGCTGCCAACGTCGAATGTCACGCCTTCGGGCAGGTTGACGAGGATCGCCTGTCCGTTGTCGCTCTCGGTCACGTCGACGCCCGATCCAGCGGTCTGTTCCTTGAGTTCCTTGATCTGCTTGTCCATCGTATAGCCGACCGCCGCACCGGCAATGCCGCCGATGCCTGCGCCGACGATCCGGCCGGTGCCGCCGCCGATCAGGCCTCCAAGCAGCAGGCCCGCCAGCGCGCCAGCGCCGCCGCCGATCGCGGTGCGCGAAACCTTGCGTTCGCCCGTGTTGGGGTCCGTAACGCAGCCCGCTGTGAGCAGCGAGAGCGCAGCGGCTGTCGATACGAGAAGACGTGATTTCATCATGAGCGGATCCTTTGTGCCTTGGAGCCGCGAACAGTCCTGTCGCTTAGCCCCGGAATTCTGACGCCACTGTCTACAAGTGAACATGATTGCAGTGTGAACAATTCTGTCAACGGTCTCGGCGCCAGTCTGTTCCGCGAGTCTGTTCCTGCAGTCCGTTCCGCCAGTCTGTTCCGCCAGTCTGTTCCGCCAGTCTGTTCCGCCAGTCTGTTCCTGCAATCCGTTCAATCAATCCGCCCCTTCGCGCCGCCCGAATTTTCTGCTAGCCGGATCGCGTGCAACCGTTTCCCTGGATCGATGTGCTCGTCATCGCGGGCCTGATCGTGCTGAACGGTCTGTTCGCGATGTCCGAGCTTGCTATTGTCTCGGCCCGTCCGGCCCGGCTGAAAGTCGCGGCGCAGAAGGGCAGCGGCTCGGCGCGCGTCGCACTGTCGCTGGCGGCCGATCCGGGCAAGTTCCTCTCCACCGTGCAGATCGGCATCACGCTCATCGGCATCCTCGCGGGCGCCTATTCGGGCGCGAGCCTTGGCGGGCCAACCGGGGAGCGGCTGGCGTTGCTGGGCGTTCCGGCGCGCTTTGCGGACGATGCCGGCTTTGCGCTGGTCATTGCCGTGACGACCTATTTCAGCCTGGTTGCAGGCGAACTGGTGCCCAAGCAGCTGGCGCTGCGCGTCGCCGAACCCGTCGCCCTCATCGCAGCGCGGCCGATGGCATTGCTGGCGCGCATCATGGCGCCCTTCGTCTGGCTGCTGGATCGCTCGTCGAACCTGCTGCTGCGCCTGCTCGGCGTGCGCCATCCCGGAGAGGCGGGGGTGACGGCCGAGGAACTCCACATGATCTTCGCCGAGGCGACCCGATCGGGCGCGATCGAGGAGGAAGAGCGCGTCATCATGACGGGCATCATGCGCCTTGCCGGCCGGCCGGTGCGCGAACTGATGACGCCGCGCACCGAAATGGACTGGATCGATCGCGATGCCAGCGCGGACGAGGTGCGCGCCAAGATCGAGACCTCGCCGCACTCGCTTCTGCCGGTGGGCGATGGCAGCCCGGACCGGATCATCGGCGTGGTCAAGGTGCGCGAGCTGCTTGCCCGGCTGTTCTGGCACCGCGAACTCGACATCGCCGGGCTGATGAAGAAAGCGGACATCGTCCCCGACCAGCTCGACGCCATGGACGCGCTGCGCCTGCTCCAGCAATCGGATGTGTCGATGGCGCTGGTGCACGACGAGTACGGCCATTTCGAGGGCATCGTCACCCCGGCCGACCTGCTTTCGGCCATCGTCGGCAATTTCGTCAGCCATCAGGACGAAGGCGACGTGCCGATGATCATCGAGCGCGAGGACGGCTCGCTGCTCATCGCGGGCGCGCTCCCGGCCGATGTCATGGCCGACCGTCTGGGCTTCGATCTGCCCGAAAGCCGCGAATACGCGACGGCGGCGGGCTATGTGCTCTCGGTGCTGAAACGCCTGCCAGCCGAGGGCGAGACGTTCACCGAAGAAGGCTGGCGCTTCGAGGTCGTCGACATGGACGGCCTCAAGATCGACAAGCTGCTGGTTTCACTGCTGCCCGGCAAGGATGCGGCCCCGGACGCCGGGGATGCTGCATCCTGATCGACCCATCCTGATCGAGTGGGCGCGTCAGGCGCCTGCGCCGGCCTGAGCCTCGCGGCCATCGCCCTGCGGGGCGGCAATGATCTGCTGTGTCACTTCGCCCTTGGCGACCGTGTTCGTGCGCGGATCGCCAACAGTTGAGCGGATCGCGGGCGCGCTTTGCCCGGCACGGCTGATCGCGTTGCGCTCAACCTCGCTGCGCGGGGCGGGGCCGCCGAACAGGGCTTCCAGCGTCTGCTGCTGGAGCGAAGGATCATTCGGCCGAGGGGCGCCGGTGCGGGGCGGGGTCAGCGCGAAATCGGGCGGGATGACCAACGGCGCCTGGCGTTGCACCGCGAACTCGTCGGGACGGCCGCGATTGAACAGGCCGCCGCCGGCACCGCATGCCGAAAGCAGGGTGGAAGCCGTCACGGCGAGCAGGATGGCATGGGTCTTGGTCATGGTTCGGCTTTCTTCGGGCTTCCCGCATCGCGGGCCTCGTCGGCCGGCTTTTCGCGCGAAAGCAGGGATCGGGCAAGGATAATCACGACGCCGATGGAGATCATGGCGTCGGCAATGTTGAAGATCAGGAAGGGTCGGAACGTGCCGAAGTGAAGATCGGCATAGTCGACCACATAGCCCAGCGTCGCACGGTCCTGGATGTTGCCGAGCGCGCCGCCCAGCACCATGGCAAGGCCAAGGATATCGGCCAGCACCTTTTCACGCAGCAGCCAGATCAGCACACCCGCGGCGATGAGCGCGGTCATGATGACAAGCCCCCAGCGCATTTCGGGCGAATCTGCCGTCAGCATCCCCAGCGAGACGCCGTGGTTTTCGGTATAGCGAAAGTCGAAGAACGGCAGCACCTCGACCGCGCCGACCCGCCGCAGATCGAGCCCGATCAGCACCCAGTGCTTGACGGCCTGATCCACGAGCCAGATCGCGAGCGCCAGCAAAAGGCCGATGATGCGGTTGCGGTTCAGCGTCATGCCGGCTGGCTGGAGGCGGCGACGACGGTGTCGCAACGATCGCACAAGGCCCCGTCCTCACTCACTTCGGGCAAGTGACGCCAGCAGCGGCCGCATTTGTGGTGGGTGGTGCGGGTGACATCATATTCAAGAATTTGAGACAGATCTCTAGTTATTGAATATCCTTGGTCAAAAACATCAATCTGGACATCTGAAGCTATTAGCATTTCATTCCAAATTATTGGATCTTTGCTAACGTTAGTTTCTGGATCCAAAGTAATAGACACATCGCATTCTAGAGAAGACCCGACTTCCTTCACGCTTCTGAGCAACTCGATTTTGGAGTTTACATACTTGCGAACATTGCGCATTTGACCCCACTTCTCCACCAGTTCGTCATCCCCGCGAAGGCGGGGATCCATCTCCGGTGCTTCGCCGGACGCCAGGTCAGGAGTTGGGTTCCCGCCTTCGCGGGAATGACGGGAGTGGGTGGGCCACTCCAGCAAATGCACACTTCCCGCATCCGGGTAACGCGTGCCCCACACTTCCTCCGCCGTGAACACCAGCACCGGCGCGGCATAGCGCACCAGCGCGTGGAACAGCGTGTCGAGCACGGTGCGATACGCCATCCGCTTGGGATCGTCTGCCGCGTCGCAATAGAGGCAGTCCTTGCGGATATCGAAGAAGAAGGCCGAAAGGTCTTCGTTGCAGAAATCGGTCAGCGCGCGGACATATGTGTTAAAATCATAGTCGCCGACGGCCTGCCGCAGCGTGCCGTCCAGCTTTGCCAGCAGCGCCAGGACATAGCGTTCAAGCTCAGGCATCGCGGCCACATCGGCCACCCGCTCCGCCTCGCTGAACCCGTCGAGCGCGCCGAGCAGATAGCGGAAGGTGTTGCGCAGCTTGCGGTACTGGTCGGCCACGCCCTTGAGGATCTCGTCGCCGATGCGGTGATCCTCGGTGAAATCGACCGACAGCGCCCACAGCCGGATGATGTCGGCCCCGTTGGTCTCCATCACCTTGATCGGATCGACCGTGTTGCCAAGGCTCTTGGACATTTTCATGCCCTTGGCGTCCATGGTGAAGCCGTGGGTCAGCACCGCGTCGTACGGTGCGCGGCCGCGCGTGGCGCAGCTTTCCAGCAAGCTCGACTGGAACCAGCCGCGATGCTGGTCGCTGCCTTCCAGATACAAGTCCGCCGGTGAGCCTTCAAACCCTGCCGGGCGAACGAGATCGGGCCACTTGCCGCTTTCGAGGACGAAGGCATGGGTGCTGCCGGAATCGAACCAGACGTCGAGAATGTCCGTCACGCGCTCGTATTGCTCGGCGCGGTAGTCTGCCCCAAGGTATTCCTGCGCGCGGGCATCTGACCAGGCATCGACGCCGCTTTCCCGGATCGCCGCCTTGATACGCGTGTTGACGCCTTGGTCGATGAGGTACTGTCCGGTGCCGCGGTGCACGAACAGCGTGATCGGCACACCCCACGCGCGCTGGCGGGAGAGCACCCAGTCCGGCCGGCCATCCACCATCGAGCGGATGCGATTCTCGCCCTTTTCCGGCACCCAGCGCACGCGCTCGATCTCGGCCAGAGCCGTCTGGCGCAGGGTTGCTCCGTCACGCTCGCGGTCCATCGGCACGAACCATTGCGGCGTGCAGCGGAAGATGACCTTGGCCTTGGAGCGCCATGAGTGGGGGTAGGAGTGCTTGTAGTCCGCGCTGGCCGCAAGCAGCCCGCCACCCGTTTTGGCTGCTTCGCGCAGGTCCGAACAGATCGGGCCGTCGGGCGCGTTGAACTTGGGATTGATGACGCTGCCCAGTCCGCCGAGCCAGGCCCAGTCGGCCCGGTACTTGCCGTCACCTTCAACTGCGAACACCGGATCGATGCCGTGCGCCTTGCACAGATCAAAGTCGTCCTCGCCGTGATCGGGCGCCATGTGGACAAGGCCGGTGCCGCTCTCGGTAGTGACGAAATCGCCGGGGAGGAAGGGGCGGGGCTTGGCATAGAAGCCGCCCAGCGCGTGCATCGGGTGGCGGGCGATGGTGCCGGCGAGGTCGGAGCCTTTGCCGCGCCAGATCACCGCCTCCTCGGGAGCTTGAAACTCCGTCAATGAAAGGCCTCTAAAGCCTTCACGAGAGGACGGAACTCCGGCAACGCGAGACATAAAGTCGTCGAACAGTGCTCCCGCTACTAAGCGTTTCGAACCTTGGCCAAAGCGCACGAGAACATACTCAACCTCAGCCCCATAGGCCAAAGCCTGGTTGACCGGGATCGTCCAGGGCGTCGTGGTCCAGATCACCGCGTATGCGCCGACCAGTTCGGCAATCGGCGATTCCGTAATCTCGAACGCCACGTCGATCTGCGTCGAGACGATATCCTCGTACTCGACCTCGGCTTCGGCCAGCGCGGTCTTTTCGACCGGCGACCACATCACCGGCTTGGCGCCGCGGTAGAGCTGGCCGCTTTCCGCGAACTTCAGCAGTTCGCCCACGATGGTCGCCTCAGCATCGAAGTCCATCGTCAGGTAGGGATTGTCCCAGTCGCCATTGATGCCGAGGCGCTTCAGCTGTTCGCGCTGCACGTCGACCCAGTGGCGGGCATAGGCGCGGCATTCGGCGCGGAACTCGTCGACCGGAACATCGTCCTTGTTCAGCTTCTTCTTGCGGTACTGTTCCTCCACCTTCCACTCGATCGGGAGGCCGTGACAGTCCCAGCCGGGCACATAGGGCGCGTCCTTGCCGAGCAGGCTCTGCGTGCGGACCACCATGTCCTTGAGGATGTGGTTGAGCGCGTGGCCAACGTGGATGTCGCCATTGGCATAGGGCGGGCCATCGTGGAGAATGAACTTGTCCCGGCCTGCGCGCGCGGCGCGCAGCTTGCGGTACAGCCCTTCCGCCTGCCAGCGTGCCAGGATGCCCGGCTCCTTCTGGGGCAATCCGGCCTTCATGGGAAAGTCGGTCTTCGGCAGGAAGACCGTGCTTCGATAGTCGGGTTTTTCAGCAGCGTCGCTCATGTCGCGGCGCTTAGGAGTTTCCTTGCCTCGTCGCAATCCCGCTGCATCTGCGCCATCAGCGCGTCGATCCCGTCAAAACGGGCCTCGGGTCGCAGGAAGTGCTGGAACGAGACTTCGACTTCGGCGCCATAGAGATCGCCCGAAAAGTCGAAGAAATAGGGTTCGAGCAGTTCCTTGGGCGGATCGAACGTTGGCCGCACACCCATGTTGGCGGCGCCGTGCAGTGTCCGCCCATCGGCCAGCGGGCCGGTCAGCACCCGCGCCGTGACGGCATAAATCCCGTAGCGCGGCCTGAGGTAGGTGCCCAGCGCGATGTTGGCGGTCGGAAAGCCGATGGTGCGTCCCAGCTTGTCGCCGTGCTGCACCGCCCCGCGAATCGCAAACGGCCGCGAGAGCAGCGCGGCGGCGGTCTCGCAGTCGCCATCGCGCAGCGCGGCGCGGATGCGGCTCGACGAGATCGGCCCGTGTCCATCGTGCACGGCCGCGACAGTGCGCCCGGTGAGGCCGTGCGGGCGGCCCAGTTCGTTGATCTCCGCCGGGCCGCCGCTGCGCCCCTTGCCGAAGGTGAAGTCTGCGCCGGTGACGACGCCGGCCGCGCCGATATGGCCGACCAGAAGATCGTGAACGAAGCGTTCCGCACTGAGGCCCGCAAGCGCCGCGTCGAAGTGGAACACCAGCATCGCGTCGGCGCCGGCCTCGGCGAGCAGGTCCTGCCGCTGGTCGAGCGTGGTCAGCCGGAAGGGTTCGGTCTCGGGCCTGAAAAAGCGCATCGGGTGCGGATCGAAGGTGGCGACAATGCAGGGCCGCCCCTCGGCCCGCGCCCAATCCAGCGCTTCGCCCACCACTGCCTGGTGGCCAAGGTGGAATCCATCGAAGTTGCCCAGCGCCAGAACCGCGCCGCGCAAAGCATCGGGAACAGTGTCTCGGTGGTCGAGGCGAATCATGGCAGCAGCCTATAGGTCGCGCACAAGAGTCACGAAAGCGAATGCAGGCGCATCGCCCCCGGCATTGTGCTGCTCGCGGAAGGTCTCGCGCCAGTCACCGCCCATTGCCGGCAGGTGTGTGTCGCCGGGAACCTCAGCCTGCACATCGGTCAGCTCGATCCGGACGGCCAGCGGCAGGAACAGGCGGTAGATCTGCGCGCCGCCGATCACGGCAACGTCGCCGTCACCGGCCAGAACCAGCGCCTCGCCCACATCGCGCGCGACTTCGGCGCCGGGCGCCTGCCATGCACCGTCGCGAGTCAGCACGATATGGCGGCGGCCGGGAAGCAGACCCGGCAGGCTTTCGAAGGTCTTGCGGCCCATGATCATCGGGTGGCCCATGGTAAGCGCCTTGAAACGTCGCATGTCCGCCGGAATGTGCCACGGCAGCGCCCCATCGCGGCCAATGGTGCCGTTCGCGGCGCGGGCGACGACGAGAAAAACCTCCCGGGACAAGGCGCGGCTCAGTCCAGCACCAAGCGGGTGACGTGGCCCATCTTGCGCCCCGGCCGGGCCGCCGCCTTGCCATAGAGGTGCAGGTGGTTGGCTGGGTCGGACAGGATCAGCGGCCAGTCATGGGCATCATCGCCGATCAGGTTCTTCATTTCCGCACCGGCGCACGCGAGTGCGGTGGCGCCCAGCGGCAGCCCGCAGATGGCGCGCACGTGATTCTCGAACTGCGAAGTCAGCGCGCCCTCGATGGTCCAGTGTCCCGAATTGTGGACGCGCGGCGCCATTTCGTTGAACACCGGGCCTCGGGCCGTGGCGAAGAATTCGAGCGTCAGGACGCCGACATAATCCAGCGCCTCGGCGACCTTGCTCGCCAGTTCGCGCGCGGCGGGAACCTGCGCCTGCACGGCGGTACCGCCCGGCACGGTCGAAGTATCGAGGATGCCGCCCTCGTGCACGTTCCGGGCCGAATCCCAGAAACAGATGTCGCCGTCCGCACCGCGGCACAGGATCACGCTGAACTCGGCGTCGAAGTTCACGAAGCCCTCGTATACCAGCGGCGTTCCGGGCAGATCGAGCCGCTCAGCGTCGGCCAGCGAAGAGAGCCGCCACTGGCCTTTGCCGTCGTATCCGTCGCGACGGGTCTTGAGGATACCGGGCGCGCCGATCCGATCGAGTGCGGCGGTAAGGTCCGCATCCGAATCGACCTCTGCAAATGGCGCGGGCGTTCCGCCGAGCGCCGAAACGAAAAGCTTTTCGGCCAGCCGGTCCTGTGCGGTTTCCAGCGCGCGCGGGTGGGGCAGGATGGGCACCGGGGCCAGCATCGAGACGGGGCCGACCGGCACATTCTCGAACTCGTAAGTGATGACCGCGCAATCGGCGGCAAAGCGCGCCATGGCCTCGCGGTCCTCCCAGTCGGCGCAGGTGAATGCGGCGCTGACTTCGGCCGCGATGCTGTCGACCTCGGGCGCATAGACGTGGCAGCGATAGCCAAGTTGCGCCGCCGCCATGGCGATCATCCGGCCAAGCTGGCCGCCACCGAGGATGCCGATGGTCTCGCCCGGCGGGATCATCGCGTCATTCGGGCCGCTCTGCCACGCCGCCCGTCTGCGCTGCGCGGAAGGCCTTGAGCCGATGGGCAAGGTCTGGGTCTGTCGTGGCAAGAATGGCAGCAGCGAGCAGGCCGGCATTGGTGGCACCCGCCTCGCCGATGGCGAGCGTGCCGACCGGGATGCCGGCTGGCATCTGAACGATGGAGAGCAGGCTGTCCTGCCCCGACAGCGCCTTTGACTGCACCGGAACGCCCAGCACCGGCAAGTGGGTGAGCGATGCAACCATGCCCGGCAGGTGCGCCGCGCCGCCCGCGCCGGCGATGATCACCTTGAAGCCTTCGTCCGCCGCGCCCTTGGCGAAGGCATAGAGCCGCTCGGGCGTGCGATGTGCCGAGATGATCCGCACGTCATGCGCCACGCCCAGCTTGTCCAGCGCCTCAGCCGCGCGGGCCATCGTTGCCCAGTCGGACTGGCTGCCCATGACGATGGCGACGAGAGGTGCGGTCATGCCTCAGCGCTCCGAAAGATAGTACCGGTCGGTCGCGGAAAGCGCGTCGTCCAGTTCGTAGATGATCGGCTGGCCGGTCGGGATCTCGAGTCCCGTGATCTCGTCGTCCGAAATGCCCGAGAGATGCTTGACGAGCGCACGCAGCGAATTGCCGTGGGCCGAGACGAGCACGGTGGCCCCGGCGCGCAGGTGCGGCGCGATGGTGCCTTCGTAATAGGGCAGCACGCGCGCGATGGTATCCTTGAGGCTTTCGGTCTGCGGCACCGCGATCCCTTCATAGCGCGCATCGGCCGAGAGATCGAATTCGGAACCCCGCTCAAGCAAGGGCGGCGGCGTATCGAAGCTGCGGCGCCAGACCTTGACCTGGTCCTCGCCGTGTTTCGCCGCGGTTTCCGCCTTGTTGAGGCCGGTCAGCCCGCCATAGTGCCGCTCGTTCAGACGCCAGTCCTTGACCTCGGGAATCCACAGCCGTCCCGCTGCCTCAAGCGCGAGGTGCAGCGTGCGGATGGCGCGGGTCTGCACTGATGTGAAGGCAACCGACGGCAGCATGCCCTTGTCCCTCAGCAGCGTGCCGGCGGCGCGCGCCTCGCCCTCGCCCTGCTCTGTCAGATCGACATCCCACCAGCCGGTGAATCGGTTTTCGAGGTTCCACTGGCTCTGGCCGTGGCGGACAAGGATCAGGCGCGGCAATTCTGGCTCCCCGGTATGACCCCCAGGCCACTGCCCGGGTGAGAGCCCGCGCCCTAGCTTTTCGGCGGCGTCTTGGAAAGAGCGGCGTTGTCCTCGCGCTCCTCGCTGGAACACGCGAGCGCGCGGGCCTGCGCCTTGCGGCGATGCAGGTTCTCGCGCAGCCGTGCCGCCAGGCGCTCCTCGCGGGCAAGTTCAACTGCCGATTTGCTTGCCCTCTTCATCGGCCCACATTGCCCTGCGCCGCGCCCATGCTCAAGGCCTGCTTGACATTCCGGACCTTGCAGACAATAGCGCGCGCCTGCCCGGGTGCCCATCGCCCATACGGCACGCTGCTGTAGCTCAGTGGTAGAGCGCACCCTTGGTAAGGGTGAGGTCGGGAGTTCAATCCTCCCCAGCAGCACCACT
>JBEIPK010000031.1:0-31293 GCA_040377095.1 Novosphingobium sp. | reverse complement strand
GGCGCCGGAGCCGGGCGGGGCGCCGGTCTTGCGACAGGTCGCGGCGCGGGGACCGGGCGCGGCGCGGGCTTGGCGACGGACTTCGGCGCGGGGCGGGGCTCTGCTTTCGCGGGCTGAGGCCTGGGCGGAACAGGCTTGGGCGGCGCAGGTTTGGCGGGCTCCGGCTGTGCCGCTGCGGCTTCGGCAGGCTTGGCCGCCTCCGCAGCTTCAGGCTGAGCCTCGCCAATTTCGGGCGCGACATCTGGAGCCGCGTCGGCCCTTGGTTCGGGCGAGGTGGAGGTGAGGCCGACATCGTCGCTGATCGTCACTTCGATCCGGTCGGGCGGCAGTATCACGGGTGCGGTCGGCGGGCGCCACAACAGCAGCGCCACAAGCGCCGCGTGTGCAGCCAGCGCGGCGGCGAGGCCAATGCGTTCTTCGCTGCTGAGGGCCTGCGCCGCCATACCGGAACGCTATTCGGCGCCGGCTGAACCGGCGCTGACACCTTGCACAGCGGGAGACGCACCGCCAGCATTGGTCACCAGCGAGATCGAGTTGAATCCGGCGTGGTTGAGCTCGCCCATCACTGCCATCACTCGCCCGTAATCGAGCGCCTTGTCCGCGCGCAGCGTGACCAACGGCAACTTGCCGTCAGGGCCGGGGCGGACGTCGGCCAGTCGGTCGGACAGTTCGCCCGGCGAGACTGGCGCCTCGTCGAGCCACACTTCGCCGTCGCGGGTCAGGCTGATGGTGACGTCATCGCGCTCTTCCGAGAGCGCGCTCGCCCGGCTTTCGGGCAGTTCGATGGGAACCGCCGCCTTCATCAGCGGTGCAGTGACCATGAAGATGATGAGCAGCACCAGCATGACATCGACCAGCGGTGTCACGTTGATGTCTGCCATTGGCGCGCGGCGCCCCCCTCCCTGCCCGGCACCCCGCCTGCCGCGCCGGCGGCCAGAAACCGTGCCCATCGTCATTACAGCGCCTCCAACTGGCGGCCGAGCGAGCCGTGCAGCCGGTCGGCAAACCGCTGCATCCGCGCCTCGAAACTGTTCACCCGGTGCGAGAAGCGGTTGTAGGCGATGACCGCCGGGATCGCCGCGAACAGGCCGATGGCAGTCGCGAACAAAGCTTCTGAAATGCCCGGCGCAACCACGGCGAGCGATGAATTCTGCTGCTGCCCGATCTGGAAAAAGCTGTTCATGATGCCCCAGACCGTGCCGAACAGCCCGACGAACGGCGCAACGGAGCCGACCGTGGCAAGGAAGTTCAGCCGGTCAGCCAGTGCGTCGGCCTCCGCAGCCACGGCCGATTCAAGCGCGACGGCAAGCCGCTGGCGCGAGCCTTCGCGGTCAACCGTCTTGCCCGCAGTGTTGCGCCGCCATTCGGCAATGCCCGCCGCCACGATGCGCGCCAACGGCACGTTCTCCTTGCCGTGCTCTGCCTGATAGGCCTCGAAATCCCGCGCCGACCAGAAACCTTTCTCGAATGCCTCGCTGCGCCGCCTGACCCCCGCCATGCGCATCGAGAAGGAAACGATGATCATCCAGGTCCACACGCTGGCCAGAAGCAGGCCCACCATGATCGCCTGAACGACGATGTCGGCATCGAGGAACAGCTTCACCGGGTTCAGGTGCGAAGGCGCGAGCGACGTGGCCGCGAGGATGGAAAGTCCGGTCATCTGGTATCCTGGTTGGGGGAAAGGGGTTCTGCATCAGGGCCGGCGACGCGGGCAAAAGCCTTGCGCCATGCCTCGGGCTGGCGCCGCGGGCGTCCGTTCGGTCCGACGAAGGCGACGCGCACGCTGGCCTCCGCCAGCACGACGCCTACGGTGCCGCAATCGCTTCTCAGCGCGCGCTGCACGATCAGGCAACTCGCCCCGCGCAGCTCGCTGGCCCGGCTTTCGATCAGGACGACATCGTTGAAACGGGCGGGCATGCGGTAGCGGATGGAAAGATCGGAGACGGCATAGGCCCCCTCGCCGGCCGCGTGCGCGGCGCGCTGGTCAATGCCGAGCAGGCGCACCATGTCGGATCGCGCGCGCTCGAACCAGCGCAGGTAGTTGGCGTGATAGACCACGCCGGTCACGTCGGTGTCCTCGAACTCGGCGCGCACCGCGTAACGATGCACCGGTCCGTCGAATGTTCCGCAGGTGGGTTCGGGATAGCCAGCCATGAGGCTCGATGCTTAGGGCGCAATGGTCGACTTGTGAACCGCCACGCCAGCCGGAATGCCCTCAATCAGGGATCATCTGGTAGAACTGCCGCCCGCCAAAGATGTGGACATGCAGATGCGGCACTTCCTGATGGCCGTGGCCGCCCATGTTGATCATCAGGCGGTAGCCGGGCTGATCCAGCTCCAGCATGCGGGTAACGGTGCCGACCGAGCGCATGAACCCGGCGATCTCGGCATCGGAGGCGCGGGCAGTGAAATCGTCCCAGCTGACCCATGCGCCCTTGGGGATGACCAGCACGTGGAGCGGTGCCTGCGGCCGGATGTCATGAAAGGCGAGCGAGAACTCGTCCTCGTGGACCTTGTCGCAGGGCAGCTCGCCGCGCAGGATTTTTGCGAAGATATTGCCGGGGTCATAGGGCGCGCGCGGATCGATCGGCATGGCAGGCTCAACTTTCCTGTCTTGAGGCTTTCTCGGCGATGCCCGAAGTGCCCTCGCGCCGGTCAAGCTCGGCCAGCACGTCGGCCAGCGGAACGCCTTTCGCAGCGAGCAGGACCATCAGGTGGAACAGAAGGTCGGCCGCTTCGCCGACAAGCTCCTCGCGCGAGCCGGACAGCGCGGCAATGACGCTCTCCACCGCTTCCTCGCCCAGCTTCTGCGCAATCTTTGGCACGCCCCGCGCGTTGAGCTTGGCGACATAGCTGCTTGCGGGATCGGCAGCGCGGCGCGCGGCGATGGTCGCCTCGAGCCGGGCAAGCGTGTCTGGCATGGTTTCGCTATCAGGCATCGCCCACGCAGATGCGGCGAACTCAGCCTACGGTCAAGCCGCCCGGAACTTTATGCGCGCTCGCTCAGTCGTCGTCCTTGCGGCGCGAGGCAGCGCGCCGGCCAAGAATCAGCCCCGCGAGTCCCAGCGAGAACAGCGTGATCCCGCTCGGATCGGGAAGGATCACCGATCCGTTCGCGAACGCGGGGCCCGTTGTCGCAAGATAAAGGCAAGCCAGGCTTGCTGCGCCGAAGCGATTGACAAAAATGATCCACACTCCATTCCGGAAAAACCGGTATGGGAAAGTTAATGCAAGACTTGAGCCAATTGTCTAAATTATCGGAAATCATGGATTTTCAGGGTTAATGGACTGCGCCGGCCTGACATCGATGTAAGTCATTCCGACAGTGTGCGGCCTGCCGGACGCCGCACCGGTCAGCCGCGCGCGGGAAGGCCCGCTGCGCGTAGGGCGGCATGTGCATCGGCAATCGAATGCAGCCCGAAGTGGAAGATCGAGGCAGCCAGCACCGCGCTGGCGTGCCCCATGGTGACGCCTTCGACGAGGTGATCGAGCGTGCCGACGCCGCCGCTGGCAACCACCGGCACCGCAACGGCATCGGCAATCGTCCGCGTCAGTTCAAGGTCGTACCCGGCTTTGGTGCCATCGCCGTCCATCGACGTGACGAGAAGTTCGCCCGCGCCCAGTTCGGCGAGATGGACAGCATGGGCGACCGCATCGATCCCCGTCGCGCGCCGGCCGCCGTGAGTGAAGATCTCCCACCGGCCCTCGCCCGCCCTTCGCGCATCGACCGAGGCGACGACGCACTGGCTGCCCATCCTTTCCGCGATCTCGGCCACGACTTCGGGCCGGGAGACGGCAGCGGAATTGACCGCGACCTTGTCGGCCCCGGCCAGCAGCAGCGCGCGGGCATCCTCCACCGTCCGCACCCCGCCGCCCACGGTCAGCGGCATGAAGCAGACTTCCGCCGTGCGGGTCACGATATCGAGCAGCGTTCCGCGCGCCTCATGGCTGGCGGTGATATCAAGGAAACACAGCTCGTCCGCGCCCGCGGCGTCATAAGCGCGCGCCTGCTCGACGGGATCGCCCGCGTCCTTCAGGTCGACGAAATTGACGCCCTTGACCACCCGGCCATTGGCGACGTCGAGGCAGGGAATGACGCGGACGCGGACAGTCACGCCCGGCTCGCCATTGCAATCGCCGCCGCCAGATCGAGCCGCCCTTCGTAAAGCGCGCGGCCGGTGATGACGCCTTCGATCCCGTCCCCGGAATGGAGCGACAGCACGTGAATGTCGTCCAGTCCCTTGACCCCGCCCGAGGCGATCACCGGAATCTGGACGCGCCGGGCAAGATCAACCGTCGCGTCAATGTTGACGCCCTTGAGCAACCCGTCGCGTCCGATATCAGTAAACAGCAGGCTGGCGACGCCCGCATCCTCGAACCGGCGGGCAAGATCGACCACTTCGACATCGGAGATGTCGGCCCAGCCCTCGGTCGCAACCATGCCGTCGCGCGCATCCACCGCGACGACGATGCCGCCGGGAAACTCGCGAGCCATGTCACGCACAAAGTCCGGGTCCTTGAGCGCGGCGGAGCCCATCACGACACGCGACACGCCCAGATCGAACCAGCCTTCGACCGATTCCCGCGTGCGAATGCCGCCGCCAAGCTGGACGTGTCCGGGAAAGGCCTTGAGGATCGCCTCGACCGCTTCGCGGTTTTCAGCGCGCCCGGCGAAAGAGCCGTCGAGGTCGACCACATGGAGGAACTGTGCGCCGGCTTCGGCAAAGAGCAGGGCCTGCGCGGCGGGGTCGTCGCCATAGACGGTGGCGCGTGCCATGTCGCCTTCGGCGAGACGCACGACTTGCCCGGCCTTGAGGTCGATTGCGGGAAAGACGATCATGCCGCTCCGCCTAGCAGCCCCTTGCGCTCAGCGAAAGGCCGTCTTGGGCACGTGAGTCATGCGGCAGGCAAGGTCGGCCTCGCCCGACGCGACGATGAAATGATCGCCCGCATCGACAATGCCGGTCGTGAACACCACGTCGCGCAGGTAGAGCAGGTCTTCAAGCGGGCGGGTCAGCTCGGGCGCCGGTTCGAGTAACGGCTGGTGGCTCGTCGCGATAACGCGCGATGGATCGTCGGGATCGAGCAGCGACCAGTAGGTGCGGTAGATGCCCACGATCTCCTTGGGTTCAACCCCGTGCCACAGGCTGAGCCAGCCGCGCTTGCCGCCGATCTCGGTGAGGATCGGGGGCGTCCCGCCCCCCATCCGCGCGGTGGCGACCGTCGCGCTGTGCGGGCGGATGCCCGGCTCCAGCCGGGGCTTCCAGTGCAGACCGTCGGGCGAGGAGGCAAGGTTGATGGAGGGCCCTGCGCGCCATTCGCTGCCCGGCGGATAGGCAAAGTAGAGATCGCCGAGCGGGCGGGTCTGCGCCCAGAACTGACCGCCGACCAGGCCCTCGAAGATCAGCATGTCCTTGTTCTGGTGATCGAGCACCAGCCCCTCGAACGTCCAGTCGAGCGCATCGTCGGAGGTATACAACGTCGTCGAGTGCCGTTCCGGGCTGACCGAGCAGGTCGTCATCCAGTAGCGCCCGTTCATGCGGCTGATCCGCGCATCCTCGACGCCGTAACACTGCCAGCTACCAGCGGGCGCGACTGCCCGGTCATAGTGGATGGCGACGATGTCGAGGCCGTCAGGCGACAGTTCAACCGGCAGCAGCCACGACAGCGAGGTCAGCGCCATCACTTTCCAGCCGCCGCCGTGGAGCAGAAACTTGCGCGGGTCGCGGGTATCGGCGAGATCGAGCGGCCAGGCGTCGAGCACATAGCGGCCGCCGCCGCTGTCTGCCTCCCAGCGGATCGCGTGGACCTTGCCGTCCCGGATCGGGGTCCGCAAAGCCTCGGCCACGCGCACCATCATCAGCAGGTTGCCGCCCGGAAGCCGGGTCAATCCGGGATTGAACGCGCCAAGCACATAAGTCTCGGCGTCGAGGTGGCCAACGAGCGGCGAACAAGACAGGTCGATATCACCCGGCGCAAGGACGAGGCGGTCGATGTCAAAAGTCATTCTGCGCTGTCCCGGCCGCGTTCACGTTCATGCCGACGAAAGAAACGGCGCGGCGTCCGGTTCCCTTCGCTCGCTCAGGGCTTCCATTCGAGGAAGCGGGCCAGCAGCGAGAGGCCGTAAGCCTGGCTCTTTTCGGGATGGAACTGCACGCCCACGATATTGCCCAGCGCCACCGCAGCGACCAGTCCGCCGCCGTGATCGGTCATCGCGGCGACGTGGGAGCCGTCTTCGGGCACGAAATGGTAGGAGTGGAGGAAATAGGCCTCGCCCGGCTCGATCACGCCAAGCGCGGCCGTGTGGGGGGCGACCGCAACGTCGTTCCAGCCCATGTGGGGGATCTTGATGGCGGGATCGGTCCGCTCGATGGCGTGAACCTCGCCCGCGATCCAGCCGAGCCCTGCGGTAACGCCGTGCTCAACCCCGCGGCTGGCGAGCAGCTGCATGCCGACGCAAATGCCGAGGAAAGGCGCGCCGCCGACCAGCACGCGTTCGGCCATCGATTCGGCGAGGTGCGGAATGGCGCGAAGCCCCTCGGCGCAGGCGCGGAAGGAGCCGACGCCGGGGAGCACGATGCGGTCCGCTGCACGCACCACGTCGGGATCGGCGGTCACCGTCACGCCGCTGGCGCCCGCCGCCTTCAGCGCATTGGCGACCGAGTGGAGATTGCCCGCGCCATAATCGACGAGAGCGACGACTTCAGCCACCAAGCTGGCCCTTGGTCGAGGGAATGGCGCCGCCCTTGCGCGGGTCGAGCTCGACCGCCTGGCGCATCGCCCGGGCGAAACCCTTGAAGATGCCTTCGATGATATGGTGGTTGTTCTGCCCATATAGCAGTTCGATGTGCAGCGTGATGCCGGCAGCCTGCGCAACCGAGTGGAACCAGTGCTGGAACAGCTCTGTATCCATCTCGCCAAGGCGTTCCTGCGTGAAGCTGGCGTTCCACACCAGCCACGGCCGCCCGGAAATATCGAGCGCAACGCGGGCCAGAGTCTCGTCCATCGGCGAGTAGGCCATGCCGTATCGGCCGATGCCCGATTTGTCGCCCAACGCCTGGGTGATGGCCTGCCCGATGGCGATGGCGCTGTCCTCGGTCGTGTGGTGCTGGTCGACGTGCAGGTCGCCGCTGATCCGGCACTTGAGATCGATCAGCGAATGGCGCGAGAACTGTTCGATCATGTGATCGAGGAAGCCGATCCCGGTCGACACATCATAGACACCGCTGCCGTCGAGATTGACCTCGACCGCGATGTCGGTTTCCTGGGTCTTGCGAGTGATGCTGGCTGTGCGCATGGCAACGGCCTATATCGCCCGCCCGAGGCTTGTCCAGTAGTGCAGGCGGCGTGAAATTCCGGGCTGGTGCTGCCAGACCGACAAAGGCGCTTGACCGTCCCGCCCACGAACGCCACTTGAGAGGCATGACCGATGCTTCGCCAGACAGCCTGATCCCCTATGACGAGATCGTGCAGGAAGCCCTGCGCGCCGTGGTGGGCCGCGTGCTGGGCCAGATCGAGGCGGGCGGCGGCGAGCTTCCGGGCGCGCATCATTTCTACATCACCTTCAAGACCCGCGCGCCAGGCGTCGATATCCCCGATCACTTGCGCGAGCGGTTTCCCGAGGACATGACCATCGTGCTTCAGAACAAGTTCTGGGACCTGACGGTTGGCGAGGAAATGTTTTCCGTGGGCCTCAGCTTCAACCAGCGGCCCGCCAAGCTGGTGATCCCCTTCTCAGCGATCACGGCCTTCGTCGATCCGGCAGTCGATTTCGGCTTGCAGTTCCAGGCCGTGGGCGAAGCAGACGACCTGGCGCCCCACGACACGGCCGGGAACGACGCGCCGGAACCGGACGGAGCCTCGCGCATTGCACCGCCAGATGACGGATCGAACGTTGTGACGATCGATTTCGGCAAGAAGAAATAGGCTTCATACGGCGAAGGCGGTAATCGACATGACGCAAGGCAGGCACAAGGGCATTGCAAGCGCAGTCGCGGACAAGCGCCGCAAGGTTGCCGCCAAGGCCTCGAATGCGGCTGCGGCGGCAAGCGATGCCGGCGGCCCAAGCGCCGACCCGATGACGAATGTGCTGATGGCCGACATCGCACTGCGCGGCGGCGGGCAGCTTTTGCGCCATGCCATCGAACGCATTGTGCTGGGCGCCAAATATTCGCCCGACAAGGCAAAGAACATCATCAAGGGCCGCTCAATGGGGCAGACGCTGGTCAATACCGCAATCGCGCGGCTTGCGACACGCTCGGTGCCCGGCGCGATCATCGTCGGCGGCGGCCTCCTCGCCAAGACGCTCTACGATCACAGCCGCGATCGCCGGACGGCGAAGGCCGAAGGCGAGGCGAAAGTGGCCGAGCAGGCGGCAAAGGGCGAAGCGAGCTGATCAAGCCGGGGCTTGATTATCCCCGCGCGCAGAGCCATCAGCGGGCATGGCCCCGCCCGATCCCAACCATTCGCCCGCCCCGCATTCCGGCGACACGCTGGCCCGGCGCGGCCTCATGTTCGTCCTGTCGTCCCCCTCCGGCGCGGGAAAGACCACCATCGCGCGCCGCCTGCTGGCAGAAGACGGACAGATCCGCATGTCGGTTTCGGCAACGACGCGGCCCAGGCGGCCGGGCGAAGTTGAGGGGCAGGACTATCATTTCATCGACCAGGCCGAGTTCGACCGCATGGCCAGCGCCGGCGAATTCCTCGAATGGGCGCATGTCTTCGGCCACAGCTACGGAACCCCCAAGGCCCAGATCAAGGCGGGCCTGCGCGAAGGGCAGGACTTCCTGTTCGACATCGACTGGCAGGGCACGCAGCAGCTTTACCAGCGCGCCGAGACCGACGTCGTGCGCGTGTTCCTGCTGCCGCCCAGCATCGAGGAACTGCACCGCCGCCTGTCCTCGCGCGGGACCGACAGCGCCGAGGTCGTCGCCAGCCGCATGGCGCGCGCGCGCTCGGAAATCAGCCACTGGGACGGCTATGACTATGTCATCGTCAACGAGGACATCGACGCCTGTTTTGCCAGCGTGCGCCAGATCCTCAACGCCGAACGCCTCAGCCGCGCGCGCCAGACGGGGCTGATAGGCTTCGTGCGGGGGTTGATGGGGACGGAAGGCTAGGTAGCGTGGACAAATTCTAACCTTAATGATCGTCCGCTGGCGGAGACCTATTCGGGTCGGCTGTGGGGCAGTTTAGGGGTGGATGACTGCCGTATTTCCGGCGCTGGACGAACCAATTTATGACCAGTCTGGTCGCGAGGCCGGCTATAACGGCGATCAGAACCGCTGGTATGAACAGTGACCAAATAATCCCGCGCTTGCAGGAGGTTTCCGCTCCGCAATCACCTAGGGTACTAACTAGCAGAACTGGGATCATTAGAGGCACCACAACCAGCGCCGCAGCCAAGCAGCCACAAAAGCCACCTCTAGTTGTTCCGGGCTGATATCCTTCGCGGACCATCCATTCGACGTAAAGCCGACAAGCGGCGTCCGCAATGTTGTCCGCTCCGGAATGGTCGATCTTGGATCAGAATCCCGAATACTACCCTTGATCCGCACACTGCAACTGTCCGCAAGGCCTATTTGATTCGCACCGTTTCGTCCCGCCCCTCACCGGTCGTCTCCTGGATGATGAAGCGCGGGCGGCGCTTGGTTTCCAGATAGATCTTGCCGACATATTCGCCCAGCACGCCGATCGAGAGCAGCTGCACGCCGCCCAGGAACAGCATCGGCAGCACGGTGGACGCCCAGCCCGGCACGATCTCGGACGAATGGGCAAAGGCGACATAGAGGAAAAAGACCGTGGCAATCATTGTGCCGGCAAAGATCAGTGCGCCCAGCCCCGCGATCAGGCGCAGCGGCATGATGGACAGCGAGGTGATCCCGTCGAGGGCCAGCCGGATCATCTTGCGCAGCGTGTACTTGGTCTCGCCCAGCGTGCGCGCTTGCCGCTTGTAGGGCACCAGCACCACCGGAAAACCCAGCGTGGGGATCAGCCCGCGCAGGAACAGGTTCACTTCGCTGTATTGCAGCAGCGCATCGAGCGCGGTTCGGCTCATCAGGCGGAAATCGGCGTGGTTGTCGATCACCCGGATGCCCATCAGCGCCAGCAGCCGGTAATAGGCATTGGCCGAGCCTGACTTGCCGGCGCTATCGCTGGTGCGGTCGTTCCGGACGCCGAGCGCAAGGTGCGCGCCGCTTTCGAAGGCCGAAACCATGGCGCGGACCGCCTCGATATCGTCCTGGAGATCGGCGTCCATCGTGATGATGGCATCGCCGTCCGACACGGTCAGCCCCGCCAGCATCGCCGCCTGATGGCCGAAATTGCGCGACAGCATGACGCCCATGACTTCGCCGTGCTCGGCCGAAAGCTGCTCGATCGCGCGCCATGTGCCGTCCTGGCTGCCATCGTTGACGAGGATCAGGCGGAAGGCGGACAGCCGGTTGGCCGGATCGGCGACCAGCCCGCGGAAGAACGCAAGAATGCGCGGCGCCGTATCGGGCAGCGCTTCTTCCTCGTTGTAACAGGGTACCACGATATCGGCGCGGTAGGGCTGTTTCGCCTGTGTCATCCCATCCGTGTCCGCCAGTTATGGTCAATACTTCCTTAACGGCCCTGTATTAGCAATCAACAGGCATCACGGACACGAAGAGGGCAAGCCTTGACCGCCGCAGCCACTTGCACAACAACCGCGCCCGCACCTGAGGATCGATCCAAAATGCCCGGCCACGTCTATGACAGCGCGTTCTACGATTACATAAGCTCCGGCTCGCGCGCCTCGGCGAATGTGATCGTGCCGCTGGTGCTGTCGGCAGCACAAGTGGACAGCGTGCTCGATGTCGGCGCGGGCAACGGATCGTGGCTGGCCGCATGGCTGGCGGCCGGCATCGACGATGCGCTCGCGGTCGACGGCGACTATGTCGATACGGCGAGCCTCGCCATTCCTTCCGACAAGTTTCGCGCTGCCGACCTTTCGCGCGCCCTCGATCTGGGCCGGCGTTTCGGCCTCGTCCAGTCGCTCGAAGTGGCGGAACACATTGCCGAGGCGGCGTCCGACACATTCGTCGACAACCTCGTGAGGCATGGCGACATCGTGATGTTCTCCGCCGCTGTCCCCAATCAGGGCGGTGAGTTCCACGTCAACGAACAGCTGCCAGAGTACTGGCGCGCCAAGTTCGCGCAGCGCGGCTATGCCTGCTTCGACTGGCTGCGGCCGCAGCTGGCGGGGCGAAGCGACGTCAAGCCGTGGTACCGCTTCAACACGCTGATCTATGCCAATACCGCAGGTCAGGAACGCCTCGGCGCCGATGTGCTGGCCAGCCGCATCGCGGATGACCGTGCGGTCCCGCTTTGCGGCGACTTCGCATGGAACGCGCGCCGCGCCGCCGTTTCGCTTATCCCGCAGGGCGGGCGCCACATGATCGCGCGCGCCATGGCCGCGTTCGAATCGCGCGCCGCCCAAGCGCGCATCACCACACGCACCTCGTGAGCAGGCCTGTGCGATGCCGCGAACCGGAGCCAGCGCCTTGCCCATTCTGACCTTCCTTCTGCTGATCGGCGGATCGGTCTGCGCGGCATCGGGCACGCTGCTGCTCAAGGCGGGCGCCAATGGCCGCACCGCGCTCATCGAGTTCGTCAACCTGTGGGTGATCGCCGGTCTCGCCCTCTACATGGTAGGCAGCGGTCTGTGGATCCTTGCCATGGCCAAGGAGCCGCTGAGCGTCGTCTATCCCTTCACCGCGCTGAGCTTCGTGCTGGTGCTGGGCGGGGCCATTGTCTTCCAGGGCGAGCGGCCTGCCCTCATCAACCTCATCGGCATCGGCGTGGTGATGGTCGGCATCGCGCTGGTCGTCTGGGGGCGGCAATGAGCGCGCTGCTCGATCTGGCGCGAAAGCCACTGAGCGCCGCGGCCGTCTATGACCTTTACCAGCGGCTGGTCGGCGCGCCGCGCATGCTCGAACGCTTCGTGGCAGAGTGGCTGCGCCCCTCTCCCGGCGACCGTGTGCTTGACCTAGGCTGCGGCACGGGTGCAATGACGCCGCACCTGCCAGAGGGCATCGAACTTGTCGGCGTCGACATTCACGAGCCCTATATCCGCGCCGCACGGGAGCAGTTCGGCACGCGCGGAAGGTTCCTTGTCGCCGATGCGTCGGACCAGAGCCTCGATCTTGGCGCGCCGTTCGACCTCGCCTATTGCTCGGGGGTGCTCCACCATATCCCCGACGAACCCGCGCGCCGCGCACTCGAAGGGGCTTATGCGCGGCTGCGACCGGGCGGACGGCTGGTCACCATCGATCCTACGCTGGTCGAAGGACAAGGCTTCATCTCGCGCAGCATCGTCAAGGCAGACCGCGGCGAACATGTCCGAACGCCTGCCGAGCAGGACCGGCTGATGGAAGGCTTCGCGCCCGAGATGCACGTCGTCACCGACATGCTCAACATTCCTTACGCACAGGTCATCGCGGTCATAACAAAGACGTGAGCGCGGCTCAGAGCCCGCCCCAGTCCGGCGGGCCAAGGCAGCAGAAATCGCCGACGCGTTTGGCCCGCGTCCGCATTTCGGGCGGCATCGTCTGGCAGCTGACGATCACGCCGCTGGAGCGCCGCGCCTTCAGATAAGCGATCGGGTCTTTCAGCTCGCCTGTCCAGCTGCCGAGCAGGCCCTGCTGGTGCTGGGGCAGATAGCTGCGCATGACATGGAAATACGTCACATCGTCCATCAGCAGGATGCGCGCCTTCGATGGCTCCGGAATGCGGCACAGCTTTGCCGCAGCCTCGATCTGCGGGCGGATTTTCTGGTATCCGAAGACGGAGACCGAATTGGGCTGGCCGTCGGGATACCCGGCCTGCTTGGCCGCGCTCGACAGCGAGGGATACCACACCCCGGCAAGCAGCACCGGACTGGCAAGAGCGCCCAGCCCAAGCGCGACCGCCACGATCAGCACGATCTTCCGGAAGCCCGCGCCCACGCTGTCCATACGCGACAGGGCAAGGATGACCGACAGCATCAGCAGCGGCAGGATCCAGCCCGCTTCGTAGAAGTTGCGGATGCGCTGCGTCGCGCTCCACGCAACGACGGTTCCGAACAGCACCAGCGAGAGCATGAGCCGCGCGTCGAGCTGTCGCTGTTTCAGCATGGCCCACGCCGCCCCGGCAAGGCTCACCGCCGCCGCCAGCAGCGCGAGGCTCCACGCGAGGACGAAGCCGAGGAACCAGATGAAAGAGGCGTCGCGCGTGATCTGGTCCTCGCGCAGCCACCATGACAGCGGGCTGACCTCGGGGATCGCCAGCCGGATGTACTTGTAGATGGTGATCTGGCCCAGCATGTACCGGATCTGCTCAACGAGGCCGTCCCAGTCGCGGATCTGGCCGAGGGTCGCGGTCGTGTTGTTGCGCGCGTACTCGGCGCGGAGCACCGCATCGGCGGGACAGGCGAGCCGCCCCTGCCAATAAGCCATCGCGGACACGGTCATCACGACAAGAAGCCCGCCGACAACCGCGCGCGGGATCACGGAGGCGCGTCCCCGGGCCGCGAAGAAAAGGCAGGCGGCGAACAGCGGGGCCAGCATGATTCCCTTGACATGATAGCTCATCGCGATGCTTGCCAGCACGAGCACGCCCGCCGTGCGCAGCCACGCCTGGCGCGCAGTCAATCCCGCAGGTGCCATGGGCACCTGGGCAAAAGCGAGCATCAGCGCGCCGGTGGCCGTCAGCACCAACGTCTGTTCGGGCCGGCTCAGCACAAGGATCAGCGGGGTGTTGGCCATGCTCATCAGGCCGAGACCGACGATGCCCAGCATGGCCCGCATCTGCACGTCGCGGGTCAGCCGGCAGATCAGCGCCAGCAGCAGCACGCCCCAGCACAGCATGTAGAATATGCCCGATACGCGCACCCAGAACGGATCGGCAAAAGCAGTGTTGAAGAAGGCGGAATAATACCGCGCGGGCCACATGAACCACGGCGGCACCGCCAGCGTATTGGGGCCGCAAAGCTCGGAATACATTTTGTCGACGCCGTCCAGCGCGGCGCGTTCCTGAAAGCGCCAGCCGATCTCGTCGGTATAGACCGGCACCAACAGCCCGGCCGCGATCACGGCCGCAAACATGGCGGCGACCGCCCAGCGCAGGCGCCCGATCAGTCCCCCCATTCTGCCTGCTGCCTGCGTAATGGCCCCTACCCCTGCGAACGCCCCGAAGCGCAAGCCATGCCAATTCGTGCCGCGCTGCGCCAGAGTTCTTTGGCCTCGCTTCTTGTCCTTGCCGCCAAGGACGGTTAGGCGCACCCGCCAGAGTGCCGAAGCAGGGAGCCAGCACAGATGTCCGATCTTTCCGCCGCAATCGAAGCCGCATGGGATGCGCGCGACACCGTGACACCCGCCAGCAGCGATGTGCGCCAGTCGGTCGATGCCGCGCTGGCCCTCCTCGATTCCGGCGAGGCGCGGGTCGCCGAGCCTGACGGGAACGGCGGCTGGAAGGTCAGCCAGTGGCTCAAGAAGGCGGTACTGCTCTCGTTCCGCTTGAATGACAACGCGCCGATGGCGAACGGCGCGGCAGGTGCCCCCGCGTTCGACAAGGTGCCGCTGAAGTTCGAGGGCTGGGACGCGGCCCGCTTTCAGGCCGGCGGTTTTCGCGTGGTTCCCGGCGCGGTGGTGCGGCGCGGCTCGTTCATCGGCAAGGGCGCGGTGCTGATGCCCAGCTTCGTCAATATCGGCGCGCATGTTGGCGAGAACAGCATGATCGACACCTGGGCCACGGTCGGCTCGTGCGCGCAGATCGGCAAGGGCGTGCATATCTCGGGCGGCGCGGGCATTGGCGGAGTGCTCGAACCGCTTCAGGCGAACCCTGTGGTGATCGAGGACAACTGCTTTATCGGCGCGCGCTCCGAAGTGGCGGAAGGCGTCATCGTCGGTGAAGGCGCGGTGCTGTCGATGGGCGTGTTCCTCGGCGCCTCGACGAAGATTGTCGACCGGGCTACTGGCGAGGTCCACATGGGCCGCGTCCCGCCCTATTCGGTCGTGGTGCCCGGTTCGCTGCCCGGCAAGCCCCTGTCCGATGGAACACACGGCCCGTCGCTCTACTGCGCCGTAATCGTCAAGACGGTGGACGCGCAGACTCGTTCAAAGACCGGCATTAACGAGCTGCTGCGCGACTGACGGCGCCGCCCGCGCGGAGCGAGGCCCCCAAGGAACGCCTGCCGTCATCATGCGTTTTAACCGTGCCTCCCGTTTTGTCGGGAGCGGTCACGGAGATGCACGATGGAACGGCGGGGCGACGAAATCCACGTTAACGAGGAAGAAGCGAGCGCCGGCAGCACGCCGCATATTGTGCGCTATGTGCTGGCGATCAGCATTTTGCTGGCGATCCTGGCGCTATCGGCCGTATGGATCACGGGGGCGCTCAATGCTCCGCAGGGGAGCCGCACGGGGCCGGTCACAAACCAGGCGCCGCCACAAAATTAAAGTCGGGACCGATACCGGGTACTGGCGCGGACCGCACCGAACGGGCACAGTGTCCGGCGATGAACAGCACTCTCCTGCCACAGTTCGCGGTCTCATCGCTCATGCTGATGGTCTGCGTCATGACCCACGGTTCTGGCCTTGCCAGCCTGTCGCGTGCTTTGCGCACGGAGAGGTCGGTGGAGCGGCTGCGCCACATCCGCCCGCTTTCCCCGCACGGACTCGCCTTCACGCTGCTGGTCGTCATGGCGCTGATCGCACTTCACGGCATCGAGATCTGGTCCTTTGCGGTGCTCTATCTGATCATCGGCGCGGCCGCCGACCTTGAATCCGCGCTCTATTTCTCGACCATCAGCTATTCGACCGTCGGCTACAACGACACCCACATCCTCATTCAGTGGCGCCTGCTGGGTGCGTTCGAGAGCATCCTCGGCATGATCCTGCTCGGCTGGTCCACCGCCTTCTTCTTCCGGATGCTCGACCGCATCGACGCGCACTGAGGGACTTGCCGAGGCAGCCGGCGAGGCGCAACTATCGACGCTCAGACGGTCTCGCGACACAGTCCTGTCATGAAACCGTAACCTGCACAGGCGATGCGGAGCTTTCGAGTGCTGTCAGATGGACGTTCGATGGACGATGAGGTACCCCCTTCGGCAGGGGCCGGCGCGGGGCTGGGATTTGCACGCTTTTTCAATCGCGAGCTGAGCTGGCTGGCCTTCAACCGGCGCGTTCTCGCCGAAGCGCGCAACACGCACTACCCGCTGCTCGAACGCCTTCGCTTCCTGTCGATTTCCGGCAGCAACCTCGATGAATTCATCATGGTGCGCGTCGCGGGGCTTGCCGGGCAAGTCCAGCGCAGCATCGAGGAAATCTCCATCGATGGCCTGACGCCGGGCCAGCAGCTCGCCGCCGTGCGCGAGGGCGTTTCGCAGCTGGAGAAGGACCAGCAGGACACGTGGGGGACCCTGCGCGAACTGCTGGCGGCGGAGGACATCGTAGTAGCCGGCGCGGAGCGGCTGAAGCCCAGCCGGGCGCGCTGGCTTCGCGACTATTTCCTCCAGCATATCATGCCGATCCTCACCCCGCAGGCGATCGATCCGGCGCATCCGTTTCCCTTCGTCGCCAGCCAGGGCATGGGCATCCTGTTTTCCCTGTCGCGCATGGCGGACCATGCCCGCGTCATGGAAATGGTGCTGATCCCCTCCGCCCTGCCCCGCTTCGTGCGCATTCCGCCGGACAAGCCGGGCGAGCATCCGGTCTACATCAGCATCGAGGACGCGGTGCGCCGCCACGCCGACCAGATCTTCCCCGGCTTTCGCGTCCACGGCCACGGCGTGTTCCGCGTGCTGCGTGACAGCGACATCGAAGTGGAGGAAGACGCAGAGGACCTCGTCCGCTATTTCCGTACCGCGATCCAGCGGCGGCGGCGCGGCAAGGTCATCGTGCTCCAGCTGGAAGGCGAGTTCGACCGCGAGGCGGAGCAACTGCTGCGCGAACAGCTCGGCCTTGAACAGGCGCTGGTGCTCAAGACGGGTGGCCTTGTCGGAATGGCGGGCCTTGCGGCCATTGTCGACGACGCCGACCGGCCAGACCTCAAGTTCGAGCCCTACAGCCCGCGCTATCCCGAACGCATCGCCGAGCATGACGGCGACTGCTTCGCCGCGATCCGCGAGAAAGACATCGTCATCCACCACCCCTACGAAAGCTTCGAGGTTGTGGTCGATTTCCTGCGGCAGGCAGCATCGGACCCCGATGTCGTCGCGATCAAGCAGACCCTTTACCGCGCCGGCAAGCAATCGGCGGTCATCGCCGCGCTGATCGCCGCTGCCGAGGCGGGCAAGTCGGTGACGGCGGTAGTGGAACTCAAGGCCCGGTTCGACGAAGAGCAGAACCTGCTGTGGGCCAGCCAGCTCGAACGGGCAGGCGTGCAGGTGATCTATGGCTTCGTCGATTGGAAGACCCACGCCAAGGTCTCGATGGTGGTGCGCCGCGAAGGGGACGCCTATCGGACGTATTGCCACTTCGGGACCGGCAACTACCATCCTGTGACGGCGCGCATCTACACCGACCTCAGCTTCTTCACAGCCGACCCCAAGGCCGGACGCGATGCGGGGCGGCTGTTCAACTTCGTAACCGGCTATGTAGAGCCGCGCCGCACCGAACTCGTCGCCATTTCGCCGCTTGCCCTGCGCTCGACGCTCAACGCCCATATCGACCGCGAGATCGCCAATGCGCAAAACGGTCTTCCTGCGGCAATCTGGGCCAAGCTCAACGCGCTCACCGATCCCTCGCTGATCGACCGGCTCTATGCGGCAAGCGCGGCAGGCGTCGAAATCAGCCTTGTCGTGCGCGGCGTCTGTTGCCTGCGGCCGGGCGTGCCGGGGCTGAGCGAGACCATCGCGGTCAAGTCGATCATCGGCCGCTTCCTTGAGCACAGCCGCGTCTGGGCCTTTGCAAACGGCGCCGCGCTGCCCAACCGGCGCGCCTCGCTATTTATATCGTCCGCCGACGCCATGACCCGCAACTTCGACCGGCGGGTTGAACTGCTCGTCCCTATCCGCAACCGCACGGTACACGATCAGGTGCTCGACCAGGTGCTGCTCGCCAACCTGCTGGATACCGAGCAGTCGTGGCTGCTCGACGAGGACGGCACCTATCGCCGCATGGAACCGGGCGATCCTCCGTTCAACCTGCACCGCTATTTCATGACCAACCCGTCGCTGTCCGGGCGCGGTGCGGCCATCGAGAGCGGGCGCAAGGTGCCGAAGCTGACCCTGCGGCGCGGCGGCGCGGCCTGAAGAAAGCGGGCTAGCTTCGCTCCGCCTCGGCCACCGCCTCGCTGGCGCGCAGGGCGCTGACGATCCGGGCGAGGTGGGCCACATCGGTGACTTCGAGATCGACTTCATACGTGCCGAAAGGATCGTCGCGCTGGGTCATCTGCAGGTTGACCACGTTGGCGCGGTTGCTGGCGAAAATGGCTGTGACTTCGGCAAGCGTGCCGGGCCGGTTGTAAAGCACTACGCGCAGCCGCCCGACCGCACCCGTGGTGCGTTCGCCCCATGACAGGTCGAGCCAGTCGACATCGACTCCGTTTGCCAGGCTCAGGCAGTCGATGGAATGGACCTCAACCGCTTCTCCCGGCAGGCGCAGGCCGACGATGCGGTCGCCAGGCACTGGATGGCAGCATTCGGCAAGGTTGAATGCATTGCGGTCGCTGAGGCCCCGGATCGAGATGGCGCGCTCCTGCTTTGGCCATTCCACGTCGTCCGGCAGGTTCGAGGTGCTGCCCGGAACCAGTGCTTCCATGATTTCTCGGTTAGCGAAGCGGGCCGATCCGATGGCGAACATCAGATCTTCCTCGTCCTTGAGGCCCAACCGCTTTGCCGCCGCACTGATCGCCTTGCGGCCCACCTTGGTCGGCAGCATGCCCGCGATCTCGTCGAACAGGGTCCTCCCGACAGACGCGACGTCCTGCCGCTCCTTGGCGCGCACCGCGCGGCGGATCGCGGCCCGCGCCTTGCCGGTGACGACGAAGGCCAGCCACGACAGCTGTGGCTCCGAATTCTTGCGCTTGATGATCTCGACCACGTCGCCGTTGGCGAGCTGCGTGCGCAGCGGCATGTGCCGCCCGTTGATCTTGGCGCCCACGGCCGCGTTGCCAAGGTCCGTGTGGACCGCATAGGCGAAATCGACCGGCGTCGCCCCCTTGGGAAGCTGGTGCAGCGAGCCCTTGGGGGTGAAAGCAAAGATGCGGTCCTGATAGATCGCCAGCTTGGTGTGTTCGAGCAACTCGTCGGCGTCGTGGCTGGCATCGACAATCTCGATCAGGTCGCGCAGCCATCCGACCTGCCCATCGGGACGGTCACCCTGCTTGTAGGCCCAGTGCGCGGCAAGCCCGAACTCGTTGGTGCGGTGCATCTCGCGCGTGCGGATCTGCACTTCGACGCGCATCGAGTTTTCATAGATCAGCGCGGTGTGGAGCGAACGGTAGCCATTCGCCTTGGGCGTCGAGACATAGTCCTTGAAGCGCCCCGGGATCATCTGCCACGTCGTGTGGAGCACGCCCAGAGCGCGGTAGCAGTCCTCCGGCGTATCGGTCAGCACGCGGAACGCCATGATGTCGGTGATCTGCTCGAAGCTGACGTGCCGCTCCTCCATCTTCTTCCAGATCGAATAGGGGTGCTTCTCGCGCCCCGCGACCTCGACCCGCAGCCCCGCCTCCGCCAGCGCCTGCTTGATCTTGAGCGCGATGGCATCGACCTGTCCGCCGTCCAGCGCCCGGATCTGCGCAAGCCGGCCAGTGATTGTGGCATAGGCCTCGGGCTCAAGCTGCTCGAAGGCGAGCAGCTGCATCTCGCGCATGTATTCGTACATGCCCACGCGCTCGGCCAGAGGGGCGTAGATATCCATCGTCTCGCGCGCGATGCGGGCGCGCTTCTCGGCGCTGCGGATATAATGCAGTGTCCGCATGTTGTGCAGCCGGTCGGCCAGCTTGACGAGCAGGACGCGCAAGTCCTCGCTCATCGCCAGGAAGAACTTGCGCAGATTTTCCGCCGCGCGCTCGTTCTCGGTCATCGCCTCGATCTTGGACAGCTTGGTCACGCCGTCCACCAGGCGGGCGACTTCCGGCCCGAAGAAGCGCTCGACTTCCTCGATCGTCGCCAGCGTATCCTCGATGGTATCGTGCAGCAGCGCCGTGACGATGGTTTCCTGATCGAGCTTGAGTTCGGTCATCAGGCCCGCAACTTCGACCGGATGGCTGAAATAGGGATCGCCGCTGGCGCGCTTCTGCGAGCCGTGTTTCTGCACGGTGTAGACATAGGCGCGGTTGAGCATCACCTCGTCCGCATCGGGATCGTAGGCCTTGACCCGCTCTACAAGTTCGTACTGGCGCAGCATCTTGCCTCAGCATGTGCGGATTGCCTGCCAGTCGGCAAGGCTTAATCGGCGCGGGCGGGCATTTGCAGGCAGTCGTGGACAGCCAGAAACCTTGCGATTGCGCCCGTGCGACTCATGGGATAAGACGCGCGGCGCTTTTAACGCGGCAGAGTTGTGCCGAAGCATCGAGATCAAGGAGTTGCGGCATGGCCCGTTCGCCAGGTCAGGCAAAGGACACACCGCCGGCTGACCGCGAGGTCACCCTCGAATCAATCTTCGGGCAGGGCGAGCCTGCGGGGGACGACGTGTTCCTCAGCGCGACCGAGGAAACGCTCGCGATGCTAGGTTCGGTGTTCGGCGGCGATCCGTCACTGTTCGACGGCGGATTCAGCCTCGGCTTCCTGGCATTTGGCTGACGCTCGGCAGTCTATCGCCCGGGCAATTGCGCGCTTCCCCGTCTCCCGATGACGGGCTTTTACTTTACCTTCATCGCGGTCATCCTGGCTGGCATCGGCGCTCGCGATCAGGCGCTCATTGCCGGCCTGACCAAGGCGCAGGGTCCGCGCGTTCCGCTCCTCGTCACCGGCATTGTCGCCGCCTGCCTGACGGCGGCCTTTGCGGCATGGGCAGGCACCGCGATTTCCCCGCTTCTGGCGCCCAAGGCCCGTACGTTCTTCGCCGCGATGGCGCTGTGCCTTGCGGGCATCGAATCGCTGGTTATCGTGCCGAGACGTCGGCCGCGCGAACCGACGCATTCGCTGGGCGCGGCGTTCCTGGCGCTGCTGGTGCTCCAGGCCATCGACGGGGCGAGGTTCATGATCTTCGCGCTTTCGGTAGCGACCCGCTCGCCGGTGCCGGTCGCGCTTGCGGGCATGATCGGCGGCAGCGCGCTGCTTGTCGCCGGATGGCTCGCCCCGCACTGGGCCTACACCCCGTGGCTGCGCCGGACGCGCAGGATCGTCGGCACGGTCCTTCTGCTGACGGGGTTGTTCCTCGCCCTTCGCACGCTCGATTTCCTCTGATCGCCTGGTTGGATGGCCATGCCCCGGATCATCCTCGACGCCGACCACGACGCCGTCGCCCGGTGGATTGCCGGCAGGCTCGAAGCGGCGCTGGAAGAAACGACCGGCCCGGTCCATCTTTGCGTGCCCGGCGGATCAAGTCCCTTTCCGGTGATGCAGCGGCTGGCCGCACTGCCGCTTGACTGGCGCCGCATCACAGTCTGGCCAGGGGACGACCGCATCGTGCCCGCGGATCACCCGGCCAGCAACGCGGGCCGCATCCGCGCTCTCTTCAAGCCCGCCGGCGCCCGCGTCATGCCGCTTTCCGAGGGCATGGCCTGCCCGCATTTCGCGCTGGTCTGGCTGGGCATGGGCGCGGACGGGCACATTGCCTCGCTGTTCCCCTCAAGCGATCCGCGCGCTGCCGAACCCGCGATTGTCCGCCGCCTCACGCCCGATCCGCTCCCGCCCGAAGCACCCTTTGACCGGCTGAGCCTGACGATTGCAGCCTTGCTCGATAGTGACGCGGTCCTGTTCCTGATCGCCGGGGCGGACAAGCGCGCCCTGTTCGAGGCGGCAGCGCGCGGCGAAAACGACCTGCCCGTGGCGCGGCTGCTGGCGGCGGCGCGCCAGAGCGTCACCTGCTTCGCGTGATCCGCAAGCTGCCCGCCCCGATCCACCGCGCCGCGCTGCGGCTGGGTGACCGGGCGCGCAAGACGTGGTGGCGCTGGGGCAGGCCGCAGCTGATCGGCTGCCGGGTGATCGCGGTGGACGATGCAGGGCGCGTCCTGCTCATCCGCCACAGCTACGGCGCGCGCGGCTGGACTCTCCCGGCGGGCGGCCTGCGTGCGGGGGAAGACCCCGTTTTGGGCGCACTGCGCGAACTGCGCGAGGAAACAGCCTGCCTGCTCGAGATGGCGCGGCTGGTCGAGACCTTCGAGGAACATGCCTTCGGCACGGCACACCGCGTCCACGTCGTTGCCGGATACGCAGCTGGCAACGTGCGCCCCGACGGACGCGAAGTCATCGAGGCCGCTTTCTTCGCGCTCGACGCGCTTCCCGATACCCTCCCGCCCGGATCGCGCGAACGCCTGCCCGCGCATGTCGCTTTGTTGCGGGATTAGAGCAGCGAGAGCTGCGCGTCGCCGGATACATCGCCGTCCGGCGCGATGTCGCCCTCCCCTTCCAGCGCCGATAGTGTCAGACCCATCAGCCGAACCGCCTGCGGCAAAGGCAGCACTTCATCGAGCAAAGCGTGGCCGAGCCGCGCGAACTCGGCCTTGCCCTCGACTGCGCGCGCCAGCGAGCGCGCCCGCGTGTGGAGCGTGAAATCGGCGTGCCGAAGCTTGAGTGTCACGGTCCGCCCGCGCGCGTCGACGCGTTCGATCCGGTCCCAGACGATGTCGATGATGGTATCGAGCGTCTCGCGCAGCACCGGTCCCGTCGAGATGTTGGTCTCGAAGGTCCGCTCTCCGCCCACCGACTTGCGCGGCCGGTCCGCCCGCACCCGGCGCAGGTCGATGCCCCGGGCTGCGCGGAACAGATAGTCCGCCTGGCTGCCGAAGTGCTGGCGCAGGAAGGCGATGTCCCTCGCGAGCAAGTCCGCGCCGGTCTCAATGCCCAGCCGCGCCATCTTTTCCGCACCGCGCGGGCCGACGCCGTAGAAGCGGCGCACTGGCAGGGTGGCGACAAAGCGCGCGCCCTCGCCCGGCCGGATGACGCAGAGCCCGTCAGGCTTGTTCTGGTCGCTGGCGATCTTGGCGAGGAACTTGTTGTAAGAAACCCCCGCGCTCGCGGTCAGCCCGGTTTCGGCGCGGATGCGCGTGCGGATGATCTCGGCAATGCGCGTCGCCGAGCCGATGCCCTTGAGGTCTTCGGTCACGTCGAGATAGGCCTCGTCGAGCGACAGCGGCTCGACATGCGGCGTATGCTCCAGAAAGATCGCGCGGATTTGCTGGGACACCTGCTTGTAGACATCGAAGCGTGGCTTGCGAAAGACAAGGTCCGGGCACAGTCGAAGGGCGCGCACCGATGGCATCGCGGACCGCACGCCGAACTTGCGCGCCTCGTAGCTGGCGGCGGCGACCACGCCGCGCCCCGACGAGCCGCCCACGGCCACGGGAAGCCCGCGCAGCATCGGGTCATCCCGCTGCTCGACACTGGCGAAGAAGGCATCCATGTCGACATGGATGATCTTGCGCAGCCCCGGCGCGGTTTCGTCGTCCTCGTCGTCAGGCAACTTTTCGGCCATGCCCCTCGTTAGCCCAGATGCCCGTCGTTAGCGAAGTCCGCGCCCGCGCAACACAAGATTGGCGACAGGGATTTTTCCCAAGGTTGGCCTTTCCGCACTTTTCAGCCAAGAGCATGACCATGACCTCCCCGCACGCACTCACACCCGCAGATCCACACCGGGTGAGGCTGGGCGAACGCGAATTCGTATTGATGATGGCGCTGGCCCCTGCGCTCCAGGCGCTCGCCATCGACGCCATGCTGCCCGCGCTGTCCGTGATGGCCAGCGATCTCGGCTCGACCAGCGCAAATGAGCGTCAGCTGATCGTCGCCGTGTTCCTGTTCGGGATCGGGCTCGGCTCGCTGTTTCCCGGCGCGCTGTCCGACCGATTCGGGCGCCGGCCCGTCTTGCTGGTCAGTCTTGCCACGTATGTCCTGTGCTCGCTGGGCTGCGCGCTGATTACGGACATGACCGCGATGCTCGTGCTGCGCGGCGTCCAGGCTGTCACCAGCGGCGCGCTCGGTGTCCTTCCCGCAGCCATCATCCGCGACCGGGTCGGCGGGGACCGCATGGCACGGCTGCAATCTCTCGTCTTCGTGGTGTTCATGATCGTGCCCATGCTGGCCCCGCTGCTGGGTCAGGCGATCATGGTCCAGTTCGGCTGGCGCTGGATCTTCGGCATGATGGCCGGGCTCGCCCTGGCCGTGATGGGCTGGGTCTGGTGGCGGCTGCCCGAAACGCTCCATCCCGAATTCCGCCAGGCGATCTCGGCGCGGCGCATCGCCGGCAACATGGGCGAAGTGGTCACGACCCGGGCCTCGATCGGCTATGTTCTGGGGGGGGCGCTGGTGATGGCGGGGACCTGGGGCTACATCAACAGCTCGCAGCAGCTGCTGGCCGAGCATTTCGGCCTTGGAACTGCGTTTCCCTATGTGTTCGGCGCATTGGCGCTGAGCATCGCGGTGGCAAACTTCGTGAATTCGCGGATCGTCGAGCGGTTCGGGGCACGGCGCGTCTCGCATGCCAGCCTGCTGATCTACATCGTCGCCGCCTCGGCGCAGGTCGCAGTCGCGCACTCAGGGCACCAGACGATCTGGCAATTCGCCCCGCTGATGGCCATCAACCTCGGACTGATCGGCTTTATCGGTGCCAACTTTCAGTCGATTTCCATGCAGCCATTTGCCCGCATTGCCGGGTCTGCCGCATCGCTCCAGACCTTCCTGCGCACGATCATCGCCGCGACGCTCGGCGGCCTGGTCGGTCAGTCCTTCGACGGCACTGCCCGCCCGCTCGCCTATGGCCTGCTCGTCGCCGGGATCGGCGCGCTGCTGCTCGTGCTGTTCAGCGAACGCGGGCGCCTGTTCCGCCGGCTCTACCCCCCCGGCACGCCCCGGCCCCACGGTACCGTGCTGTGAGCCGGGCCTTCGATCTCGCGGTCATCGGCGGCGGGATCAACGGCGCGGGGATCGTGCGCGACGCGGCCGGCCGCGGCGCGCGGGTGCTTTTGCTGGAGGCTGGCGACCTCGCCTGCGGCACTTCGTCGAGATCGACCAAGCTGATCCATGGCGGTCTGCGCTATCTCGAGCAATACGAGTTCGCGCTGGTGCACGAGGCGCTGGCCGAGCGCGAGCGCCTGATGGCAATCGCGCCGCACCTGATCCGCCCCATGCGCTTCGTCCTGCCATACGAACGGGGCCTTCGACCGGCTTGGATGCTGCGCGCGGGATTGTTCATTTATGACCATATCGGCGGACGAAAGCGGCTGCCTGCAACCGATACGGTTCGCCTTGATCGTCACCCAGCCGGTGCCCCGCTTCTCTCCGGCCACAGGATCGGCTTCGAATATTCGGACGGCTGGGTCGACGATGCACGGCTGGTCGTCGCCAATGCGATGGATGCGGCGGCGCATGGCGCGAGCGTGCTGACCCGCACGCCCGCCACCGCCGCCCGGCGCGAAGGCAAGGGCTGGAGAATCCAGACAGCAAGGGGTGACTTTCGGGCCGGCGCGCTCGTCAACGCCGCCGGGCCGTCGGTTCTCGACGTGCAGGCCCGCGCCGACGCACCGGCCGATCTTGCGATGCGCCTGGTGCGCGGCTCGCATATCGTGGTGCCAAAGCTGTTCGATCACGATTATGCCTATTTCTTCCAGCTTCCGGACGGGCGAATCTTCTTCGCTATCCCTTACGAGCATGATTTCACCCTGATCGGGACCACCGACGCCGATCATCATGGGCCTCTCGACAGTATCGAGCCGGACGACGCCGAAGTCGCCTACCTCTGCGAGGGCGCGAACCGCTATTTCCGAAAGGCCACCACCCCCGCCGATGTCGTCTGGCGATATGCCGGGGTGCGCCCGCTGATCGAGGACAAGGCCGGGCGGCCCGAGGCAGCGACGCGCGGCTACCGGCTGCACCTGTCGGACGAAGGCGAAGGCGCGCCGCTGCTCGCAGTCTATGGCGGCAAGATCACGACTTACCGCCACCTTGCGGAGGAGGCCGTCGACCTGCTGGCGGCGCGGCTTCCCATGCTTGCCGGCCCAGGCTGGACCGACAGGCGCCCGCTGCCGGGCGGTGGCTTTCCGGTGGACGGAATCGGGGCGGTCATCGCGGAGATCGCGGCACGCGCGCCCGCGCTCGACGCGCGCGGCGCCGAGCGGCTGGCACGCGCCTATGGCACCCGCGCGCTGACGTGGCTGAGCGCCGACACAGGCCGATTGTTCGGTGCGGGCCTGAGCGAGGCCGAACTCGATTACTTGCAGCGCGAAGAATGGGCCATGACCGCCGAGGACGTGCTGTGGAGGCGCGGCAAACTTGGACTGCACATGACCGAGGATCAGCGCGATGCAGTGAGGACCTGGCTCGGCGCCTGACCGTCAGCGAGAGCCGCCAGTTGGCGGCGGCTCCAAGCCGGATTGGGCGCGGCAGCTGCCGGCATCGCCGCACGCACCAGCCCCGCCGCGACATGACTCGCCTTGCGCAGTCGGGATGTGACCACGCGGTGGTCCCAGGCATGGCCTCCGGCCCGGTCAACCGCGCGCGCAATCTCGCCGTAGATGCCCGCCGCAGCAAACACCGCCCACCTCTGGCGAAAGGCAAGACGCGCCGCGCCCGCCTTTGCCGACGCCTCGTAGAGCTTCTCCATTTCGCACAGCCGGTGGACCAGCTTCACCAGCGCGCGCCGGTAATGCGGCTTCATTTCCTCGCCGGGCGGAATGTCGGCCTCAGCCAGCCACTCATCCGGCAAGTAGCAGCGCCCCGCCGCGTCGTCTTCCGAGATATCGCGCGCGATGTTGGCAAGCTGGAACGCGATGCCAAGGTCGCAGGCCCGATCGAGCGTGTCCTCGTCGTCCGGGGCCACGCCCATTACCACGGCCATCATCACGCCCACCGCCCCCGCGACATGGAAGCAATAGAGCAGCATGTCCGCCTCGCTGCGCGGCGACCACTCCGCGCAATCGAGCGCAAAGCCGGCAATCACATCCTCTGCCATGGCCGGCGTGATGCCTGTTTCTCGCGCGACAAGGCCGAAGCCGTCGAACGCGGGATCGCCGGTGGGCTCCCGGGCGAAGGCCGCAGCCGTAAGATCGCGGATGCGCGCCAGCCGCTCGTCCGCGCCTGACTGGTCGCCCAGCGCGCCGCCCATCTCCTGCGCGTCGGCAAGATCGTCGCAGACGCGGCACCAGGCATAGAGCAGCCAGACCCGCTCGCGCGTGGTGCGATCGAACAGACGGCTGGCGGCGGCAAAGCTCTTAGAGCCGCGCCGGATTGTCTCGCGGGCATGGGCAACAAGGTCGGCCCGCTCCGCCGTCACGTCACAGCTCGTCCGGTTTCATGGCGAAGACCGAGCGGATCGGCTCGTGCGCGGCCATGCGGTCCAGCAGCAGGTCAAGTTCGCTCTCGGCCATCAGGATGGCGCGGTGCGCGGGCCTCACGAACCCGGCCTCCGCCATGTGGCTTGCGAAAGCGAGCAGGTGGTCGAAATAGCCGAAGGCATTGAGCAGGCCCACCGGCTTGGCGTGATAGCCAAGCTGCGCCCAGCTGACTGCTTCCCACAACTCGTCCATCGTGCCGACCCCTCCGGGCAGCGTCAGGAAACCGTCCGACAGGTCAGTGAAAAGGCGCTTTCGCTCGTGCATGCCGGGCACGACATGAAGCTGCGTGCAGGCCTCATTGGCAACCTCGCGGCTGACCATCGCCTCGGGGATCACGCCGATGACCTCGCCGCCCGCGCCAAGCGCGCCGTCTGCCAGCGCGCCCATCAGGCCGAGCCTCCCGCCGCCATAAACGATGCCGATTCCCCGCCCCGCCAGCGCCGCGCCGGTGCTTCGGGCAAGCTCGAGATAGCGCGGATCGGGCGGCGTCGCGCTTCCGCAGTAGACGGCGAGGCGCTTCAAGCGAGGTCCTCGATCATCAGCTTCGCCGTGGCCCGCGCACTGCCGACAACGCCGGGGATGCCCGCACCCGGATGCGTTCCCGCGCCAACCAGATAGAAGTTGTGGATGGTATCGTCGCGGTTGTGCCCGCGAAACCACGCGCTTTGCGTCAAAAGCGGCTCAAGACTGAAGGCGCTGCCCTGCCAGGCATTGAGATCGTGCGCGAAATCGGGCGGCGCGTAGGTGAACTTTGTGACGATGCGATCATGAATATCGGGGATCAGCCGCCGGCCCACTTCGTCGAGGATGCGCTTTTCCAGCGCCGGCCCCGCCACGTCCCAATCGATCGGCAGCTTGCCCATGTTGGCGACGGGGACCAGCGCATAGAACGTGCTCTTTCCCTCGGGCGCCATCGAGGGATCAGTCACGGTGGGGTGATGCAGATAGATCGAGAAATCCGCCGGCAGCACGCCGTGCTGGTAGATGTCATCGAGCAGCCCTTTGTAGCGCGGGCCGAACAGGATCATGTGGTGCGGAATTCCCGGCCATGTCCCCTCGACCCCGAAGTGTACGACGAAAAGACTCGGGGAGAAGCGCTTGCGAGCCAGCTTGCGGCCCATGGCTTGCCCGCGCGGCGCACCTGAAAGCAAGTCGCGGTAGCTGTGCATGATGTCGGCATTGCTGGCCACCGCGTCGAAGCGCTCGCGCCAACCACTTGCAGTCTCGACTTCGCTGGCCCGGTCGCCGATGGTATGGACCTGCACCACCGCGTCGCCCATGCGAACCGTGCCGCCCAGCCGCTCGAAATGGCGCACCATCCCTGCGACAAGGCGGTTTGTGCCGCCCTTGGCCCACCACACGCCGCCGTCCTTCTCAAGCTTGTGGATGAGCGCATAGATCGAACTGGTCGTCATGGGATTGCCGCCGACCAGCAGCGTGTGGAACGAGAACGCCTCACGCAATTTCTCGCTCTTCATGTAGCCCGAGGCGAGGGCGTAGACCGAGCGCCACGCCTGGTGCTTGGCGAGGGCTGGCGCGGCCTTGATCATGCTTGCGAAATCGAGGAACGGCACGTGGCCAAGCTTGACGTAGCCTTCCTCGTAGACTGCGGCGGCGTAGCGGGCAAAATCCTCGTAGCCCTCGATGTCGCCGGGCGAGATGCGCGCGATTTCCCTGTGCAGCGCCGCTTCATCGTTCGAATAATCGAAGTTGACCCCGTCGGGCCAGTTGAGCCGGTAGAACGGGCTGACGGGCATGAGCTCGACATCCTCGGCCATGTCATGCCCGGACAGGCGCCACAGGTCGCGCAGGCAATCGGGATCGGTGATGACGGTTGGCCCGGCATCAAAGGTAAAGCCCTCGCGCTCCCAGAAATAGGCGCGGCCGCCAGGCTTGTCGCGGCCTTCCACCAGCACCGTCTCGATGCCCGAGGATTGCAGGCGGATGGCAAGCGCGAGGCCGCCAAACCCCGCCCCGATGACGCAAGCCCGCTTCATGCCGCTGCCCTTTCCAGTGACTGGCCCGAAGACGTCAGCGCGCGCATCGCGCCCATGATGGGCACCGGTGGCTTGCCGCACAGCAGGCGCAGGCGGTCAAGCGAGGTGCTGCGCCCGGCATAGAACCGCTCGATCAGCGGCTCGGGCAGGCGATAGAAACGTTCGAACACGCGGTACCGCCGGGCAGGCTCCCCGGCGCCGAACAGCATGCGGCCAAGCCGGCGATAGAAGCGTGTTTGCGCCCAGTGCCGCCGTGCGCGATCTTCCATCATGGCGGCAAGCTGGCTGCCGGGCAGGTCGGCATCGCGCGCAACGGCAAGCGCCGTCTCCACCGCGAAGGGCAGGCTGTAGCTGGTGAGCGGATGGAAGAAGCCGCCGCGAACCCCAACCACCGCCACGCCTGCGGTGCGGTGCGCGGTCTGAAACGCCGCGAAATTCCCTCCGGTCACCACCGGCAGAACGCCGGTTTCATGGCCAAGGATGTCGCCCTCCCAACCATGCTCATGGCAATAGGCGTCGATCCGCCGCGACAGCGCCGCCCGGTCGAGCGCTGGACTGTCGGCATAATAGGTATCCTCGATGAAGAGTTCGTGGCTGCCGAGCGGCAGGACGTAGACGAAGCGATAGGCGCCCGGCTGCTCGACGCAGGCGTCCATGATGAGCGGCGCGGCGAGTCCGTGCGGCCGGGCGGTCCGCAGGTGCCGTCCCATGAACACTTGCCAGCCGCCGGAAAGAGCCGAGGCATCGGCAATACCCCGGCAATCGATCACCGTGCGCGCGGCAATCGCCTCGCCGCTGCGCAAAGTCACGCAGCCCGCTTCCAGCGCGCCGACCGGCGCGTTGAGGCGGATGGTCGAGGCAGGAAGTTCGCGGTGCAGTGCGGCGGCAAGGTCAGCCGAAGCCATTGAGCGATATCCGGTGGACAGATGCCGCTCGAGCCCCGGAAAGCGCACCCGGTTGCCGCTGTCCCATTCGACTTTGCGGACCGGCGAGAGAACCGCCGCACTTTCCGTGTCCAGATCGCTCGCGAACCAGCTCCAGCGGTGGTTGCCACCGAGGTTTTCGCCGCCCTCGACCAGAAGGCAGTCAAGATCGGGACGAACGCGGTGCAACGCCAGCGCGATCAGGCATCCGGCGAGCCCGCCGCCGGCGATCGCGATATCGAGTTTGCGCCCGCTCATTGCGCTGGTGATGTAGCGCCTCGCGCGCGTTCTGCAATGCGTGGCGGAAGGTTTCGCAAGGCTTGGCGGCTTGCCGTAACTGGTGCAAGGTTGGGTCGTGAGCGGGGAAATATCGATCAGGACGGCAGAGCCGCGCGATGCACCTGGCATCGCCGCGATCTACGCGCACTATGTGCGGCACTCCGTGGTGACTTTCGAGATCGGCGTGCCCGGTGCGGACGACCTGGCCGCGCGGATGGCCCGCGTGCAGGGCGCGGGATGGCCGTGGCTGGTGGCGGAAACGGACGTCGGCACGCTGGCAGGTTATGCCTATGCCTCGGTGTACCGCGAACGCGAAGGATGGCGCTTTGCCTGCGAGGACAGCGTCTACCTCGCGCCCGGGCATACTGGGCGGGGCATCGGCACCACGCTGCTCGCGCGCCTGATCACGCAGAGCGAGGCAGCGGGATTTCGCCACCATCTACCGGGGTCGCCTTGGGCCGTGTTGCGCGAGCAAACTTTTCGAACGTGTTGGTCCAATGCTCCAGGTCCGCGCTGACGTCAACGCCCTGCTCGCGCTGCAGAAAGGAGAAGAAGGTAACCTTGTCCATCTCAACCTTGGATCCGGATTGGAAGGACTTGTAAATTTGCTTGACGTCTTTGCGCTCCTTCAGGCGGCGAACAAAATACAGGAATTGTGT
>JBEIPK010000028.1:0-33373 GCA_040377095.1 Novosphingobium sp. | reverse complement strand
CGGCCGCGCGAACGGCCGCGTCGGCCTCGACAGCAACAGCGAATTGCAGACCATCTCTGTTTCGTTGCCCCCAGAAAAGACCAGCTAAAGAACCTCCGGGAGAGAGACATTGGAAAGGCTTGTTGAAGGCGGTCATTTTTTCGAGGGCGCTCGCTGGCGCGATGGGCACTGGTGGGTGTCCGATCTTTACGCGCACCATGTGCTGCGGATCGCGCCGGACGGATCGCAGGAGGTCGTCGCGCGGCTCGATGGGCAGCCATCCGGACTCGGCTGGCTGCCCGATGGCCGGCTGCTGATCGTGTCAATGGAGGCAATGCGCATCATGCGGCTCGAAACCGACGGATCGCTCGCCGTCCATGCGGAGCTGCGCGATCATGTCGGGTTCTGGGCCAATGACATGATCGTCGACCGGCGCGGCCATGCCTATGTCAGCAACATGGGCTTCAACCTGTTTGTCGGCGCGCCGCCCAAACCGGCCGATCTTGTCTGCGTGACTCCCGATGGAGCGGTGCGAATTGTCGCCATCAACTTTCTGTTTCCAAACGGGATGATCGTGACCCCGGATGGCAGGACGCTTGTCGTGGCGGAAAGCTTCGGCAATCGCATGTCGGCCTTTACGATCGGGGAAGACGGCTCGCTGTCGGATCGCCGGATGTTCGCCGAATTCGGTCCGCCGCCGTCGTGGGCCTCGGTCGAGGATTTCATGAAAGAGGATTTCGCGCCCGATGGCTGCGCCGTCGATGCCGAGGGCTGCGTCTGGGTGGCGGACGCACTCCACAACCGGGTCTGCCGGGTCGCCGAGGGCGGGGAAATCCTGAAGGAGCTGCGGACGCCGGAAGGCCTGGGGATCTACTCGTGCGCGCTGGGCGGGCCAGACGGGCATACGCTGCTCATGTGCACGGCGCCGGATTTTGCCGATATCGCGCGCAAAGCCAAGGCCGAGGCTGTGCTCTATGTACACCCCGTCGACGTGCCGGCGGCTGGCTAGCGGGCATCGGGTTCAACCATGAACGAAAGCACCTTGCCTGATCTGTCCGACGTGGGAGCCTTCTTCTGGAAGGCCGGCGAGGCGGGCGAACTTCGCGTCAGCTGGTGCGAAAGCTGCGAGCGGCACGTTCATCCTTCGCTTGAGTTTTGCCCGGACTGCATGGCCCCGGATTTGCCTGACGTCCCGGTTTCCGGACGGGCGGTCATTATAGCCCTGTCCGAGAATCATCATCCCTGGCTGGCAGACCATCCGCCGCCCTACATGCTGGTCTATGTGGCCCTGATCGACGCCCCGCATTTGCGTCTGACCTCGAACATCGTCGATTTCGACCGCGACGCGCTGAAAGCAGGGGATGAGGTCGAGGCCCGGTTCCTTCAGCGCGGCGATGTGTGGATTCCGGTTTTCGCGCCGGTTCGCCCCGTAATCGGCCATGATCTGGGCGCGCTGGTGCCCTTGCCGGACGTGCGGCAGGTGCGGCGCTCCAGCCTGGACGCCAAGTTCGAGGACAAGGTCGCCTTTACCGGCATCGGCATGTCGCGGATCGGGCGGCATCTCGGCATCAGCCCGCTGGCTCACACGGTCGAAGCCTGCCTCGCCGCGATCGAGGATGCCGGGCTGGACAAGACGGACATTGACGGGCTGTGCTCCTATCCGGGGACCGCAGGCCTGCCGGGAATTTCATCGGACGGCGTCCGCGCGGCCGAGCGCGTGATGAACCTGCACCCTGTCTGGCATTGCGGCGCGAACGAGGCTCCGGGGCAGGCGGGGACCGTCATCACGGCAATGATGGCCGTGGCGGCCGGGGTCTGCCGGCATGTCCTGTGCTTCGCGAGTTTCTCCCAAAGCGTCCGGCCGGCCCTGAAGCGATCAGGCGCCGACGCCCGCGTGACCGGTGAAATGGCGTGGCAGCTGCCGTTCGGAGCAGCCTCGCCGGCCAACTGGATCGCACTTTATGCCTCGCACTACATGGCCCGCTTCAATGCGCCGCGCGAAATGCTTGGCTCGATTGCACTCAATGCCCGGCGCCATGCCGCCGACAATCCGAAGGCCATCTACACTGCGCCGCTCGACATGGAGACCTACCTTTCGGCACGGACGATTTCCTCGCCATTCGGTCTCTACGATTGCGACGTGCCATGCGACGGAGCCATCGCTTTCGTCATTTCCGCGGCAGACTTGGCACCCGGCATGCGCCAGCGGCCGGTCTGGGTCGAGGCCGTGGGCCAGCAGATGACGGAGCATCAGTCGTGGGATCAGGGCACGATCTCCCATCAGCCGAACGTCTTCGGTCCCGCCGCTCACATGTGGAGCCGAACCGACCTGAGGCCGGCCGACATCGACGTGGCGCTGCTCTATGACGGATTCACGTTCAACGTCGTGTCCTGGCTCGAAGCTCTGGGCTTCTGCGGGATCGGCGAAGCGGCCGGGTTCGTCGACGGGGGCCGCAACCTGACGAGGGGAGGGGCCTTGCCGCTCAATACCCATGGCGGTCATTTGTCCGCCGGGCGGACGCACGGGTATGGCCACATCTACGAAGCGGTGCAGCAGCTTCGCGGACAGGCGGAGCGGCGTCAGATCGATGGTGCCGGGATCGCAGTGATTTCCATTGGCGGAGGTATCCCCGCGGGCTGCATGGTGCTGCGAAACTAGCGGGCTTTCAGAACCGGCTGGCCAGACAACTAATCGGATGGGTGAGGGTGAAAACGTGGATGTAACGAGTCTGATGCGCAAGTCGGCAGCGATCTTCCGGGATCGCACGGCCCTGGTCCATGGCGATCGGCGCCTGACCTTTGGCGAGGCGTGGGACCGTTCGGTGCGCCTCGCCAACGGTTTGCTCGCCATGGGCCTGAAGCCGGGCGACCGGGTCGCGGTGCTGGAAGATAACTGCATCGAATCGTCGGATATCTTCCAGGCTGCCGCAATTGCCAATCTCGTGCGCGTGCCGCTCTATGCCCGCGATACCGGGGAGGCGCACATCCACATGGCAGGGCATACCGGCTGCCGCCTGATCATCGCCAGCGAGACGTACCGGGCCGAGGCCGAAGCAGCGGCGGCGGCTTTGCCCGATGTCGAACACGTCCTCGTCCGGGACGGGCACTATGAGGCATGGCTCGCGGACCAAGACCCGCACGACCCCCGCATCCCGATCGACGAGAACGACCTCTATGCCATCCGGCACACCGGCGGAACAACCGGCAAGCCCAACGGCATCGCCTATTCGCACAAGGCGTGGATTTCGGTCTGCCGCGACTGGTTCTATATCTTCCCGCAAGTCAATCCGGGCGACGCCTGCCTTCATGTCGGGCCGATTTCCCACGGCTCCGGCTACCAGTACGTACCCGTCTGGCTGGCAGGCGGGTGCAACGTGATGGTCGATCATTTCGATGTCGAGGAGACGACCTCGATTCTGGAGCGCGAGCGGATTGCCTTTGCCTTGCTGGTTCCGGCGATGCTGGCCGCGATCACGCGGGACCCTGCCGCTCGCACACGCGATTACTCCAGCATGAAATGCATCCTGAGCGGTGCAGGGCCGATTCAGGACGCCACCATCCTCGCATCGCGGGCGTTGTTCGGCGACATCCTGTATCAGGGCTATGGCCAGACCGAGATTCCCGTCGTCGCGTTCATGGGACCGCAGCAATGGTTCGCCGAGGTGGAAGGTTCCACGCCGCTGCGCGCGGGCGGCATGCTGAGCCCGTTTACCGATGTCGAGATCTGGGACGAGGACAACCAGCCCATGCCGCTGGGCACGATCGGCGAGATCGTGGCGAAAGGCGACAGCGCGATGACCGGGTTCTGGAACAATCCGGCCGCGACTGAAGAGCGGATCGTCGATGGATGGATCAAGACTGGCGACGTTGGCCGCATCGATGAGAATGGCTATCTGTATCTGCTCGATCGGGCGGACGACAAGATCATCTCGGGCGGATTCAACATCTTCCCGTCCGAGCTCGAAAACGTGATCGCGCACCATCCCGATGTGCTTGAAGTCGCCGTTTTCGGTGTGCCGGATCCCAAATGGGGCGAGACGCCGCGCGCCTTGTGCATTGTGCGCGAGGGCGCGACGCTGACCGAGGCGGAGGTCGTCGCGATGATTGTCGCGGAACTGGGAAGCTACAAGAAACCCGGCCAAGTGGAACTGCGCCGCGAGCCTCTGCCGCGCAGCGCAGTCGGTAAGATCCGGCGCAAACAGCTGCGCGAACAGTTCTGGATCGGTCACGAACGCCGCATTGCCGGCTCCTGACAGGGCGCCGCCGCGCGCAGACCATGCCGGCGCATTGGTAAGCGCCGGTCAAGCAGACACCGTAGCCCCGATGGCTGACACCGGCCCAATCGCCGGCCGCTCGTGCGCGCGTGGCGAATTATATTGACGGAGTTGTCTTGATGACAGATATGTCACTTCGTAACGCGGTGGAGGTTACGCGGAACGATCCGGGATAATTGCCGATTCCCAAAGAATCGCAGGGTCGTTGGAACGGCGGAATCGCATCGCATCGCGGATTGAGGACGGTTCACCTGGGGAGGATGAGATGAGGATATCCAAGGAATTCCTGCTGTCGTCGGCAGTTGCAGCACTTGCGGTCGCCACCGCACAACCGGCCCTTGCGCAAGCTTCGCCGGAGCAGGCCGAGTCCGGCGCCGCAACCGGCCTCGATGAGATCGTCGTAACGGCGCAGAAGCGCTCGGAATCGGCCCAGCACATTCCTGTCACGGTCCAGGCGCTCAGCGGGGAGGCTCTTGCTAACAGCGGCTCGAAGGACTTGCTTCAGGCCGTGAGGATGGTTCCGGGCGTGATCTTCTCGCGCGCGCCGGACGATGGTCTTGCGCTGACTTTCCGCGGCCTTGGTACGATCACTCGCTCGCAGGCCTTCGACCTGTCACAGGCCCTGTTCACCGACGGCGTGTTCATGGGCAAGGCGCGGCTTTACACGACGTCGTTCTTCGACGTCGACCGCATGGAATTCATCAAGGGCACGCAGTCGACGATGCTGGGCAAGAACGCCAGCCTTGGCGCGATCAGCGTCATTACCAAGCAGCCGACCGACACGCTCTCGTTCGAGGCGCGCGGCGGCATCGAGATTGAGGATGGCGGCTACACGCTCGACGGTGCGGCCAATGTGCCGTTGTCGGACAAGGTGGCGGTACGCGTGGCGGCGCACTATAACGACCTCGACGGCTGGGTCCGCAACGTCGCCAACAATCACGATGGCCCCGAACAGCGCGACCTAGGTCTGCGCGCTACGATTCGCGCGCAGACGACCGACACCCTCACGCTGACCGCGGCCTACCAGTTCGCCAAGAACGAGCAGCTCGGCGCCAGCTATTCGACGATCAGTCCCACGCTCCCGGCGGTCTACGGCAGCGGCAAGCTGGGCGGTTACGTCAACCAGGCATCGGCCAACAGCCCGACCGGCGATACCTATCACAAGACCCAATCGCACCTCGCCAGTCTGAAGGCCGAGCTTGAGGTCGGCGATCACACGGTCATCGCCCAGAGCGCCTACATCCGCTACAAGCTCGGCTACTTCGACGATTTCGATTACAGCGCCGATACCGTGGCCGACTTCATCCGGCACGAGAAGTACCACCAGTTCTCTCAGGAACTGCGCGTCCAGTCTCCCGCCGGCAACGATCTTGAGTACATGGCCGGCGCCTATTACCTGACGACGGACTGGACATCGATCGAGGATCAGGTCTGGGCGATTCCGGGCTTTCCGCCGGCCCCGGATCCGGCTTCGGGTAAGCTGTTCAACGGGTCGTACCGCAACACCTTCAAGCAGGACACGAAGAACCTCTCGTTCTTCGCTTCGGGAACTTATCGCTTCACCGACCAGCTTCGCATCGCCGGCGGCGTTCGCTGGACGCATGAAAGCAAGGATGCGGTGTTCGGTCGCAACACGGTCGGCCCGCTGACAATCTGGAACACGATCGCCAACCCTCCGTTCGATCCGACAAAGCTGGGCATCAGCTCGAACTTCTTCGACGGCAACGTCAGCCTGCAATACGATATCGCTCGCGACATCATGGTCTTCGCCTCGTTCGGGCACGGTTCGAAGTCGGGCGGGTTTGCCGAGACCAACACGATTGCCGTTCCGCCGCCGCTGCTGGTGGGCGGCAAGGTCCCGGCGGCGCTGGTCGCAGCCGGCGCGGGCATCAAGAACGAATATGCCAAGACTTATGAGGTCGGCTTCAAGTCGACGCTGTTCGACCGCCGCCTGCGCTTCAACGTCACTGGCTTCCTGACCAAGGTGAAGGGCTTCCAGGATACCGTGTTCACGGGCGGTCCGCTGGGCTTCATCACCTTCAACGGTCCGGCCGAGACCAAGGGTTTCGAAGTGGAGACCTCGTTCCAGGTCACCGACGCCCTGAGGCTGGACGGCAGCTTCACCTATTCGGACGCCACGCAGGTGCTGCAGCCGATCGATGCGACCGGTACGCCGACCGTGGATGCCAGCGGCAACCCGGTACTGGGAACCTATCGCCGGTCGCAGGCGCCCAAGGTCATCTACAACGTCGGGGCTACCTTTGAGCAGCCAGTCACCGATGCGCTCAACATGCGGCTCAATGCCAATGTCCGCCATCGCAGTTCGATGTTCAACCAGCGGCAGGAACTATTCCCGTCGAAAGGGATCACCACCCTCGACCTGTCAGCCGGGATCAGCGCATCTGATGACCGTTGGGGCCTGAGCGTGATCGCGAAGAACGTGACCCACGAGATCTCGGAAGAGTTCGCAAGCCCGACGATCGATCCGCGCCCTGCGGCCTTCCACGGCGCCTACATGGCCAGCCCGACGCAGACCCGCACGATCATGATCTCCGCGCACGTCAAATACTGATCGCGGCATTGCCCCCCGGTTTCGGCCGGGGGCATCCCGCACGGCCGGTGTCCTGGCCGCGCCTCTCGCGAACCGGCCGGAAATTACTTTGCGGGCTTCTTTCTGGTCTTTCGCGCCTTGATCGGCGGGATTGCCGGCTCGGCTTCCCACCAGCGGGCGCGGCCGCGCGTCTTGGCAAGGTAGTCCCCTGCCCAGGCCATGACCTTTTCGACATCCTCGCGGCTGACGCCAAGGCTGCGCAGCACGAACCGCACCGCCTCATGTCGGTAGGTTTCCTTCTCGGCTTCGTTGCGGACCATCATGCCGCGCGTTGCCGTGAGATTCATGCCCATCACGAACTCGGCTGCGGCCTGCACGCTTTCGAAGGTGAAATAGCCAGCATCCCGGCCGTTGCGCATGTCCAGTTCGATGAAGTCGGTGATCCGGTTCTTGTGGATGGTCAGGTCGCCGCGCAGGATGAAAGAAGCCCAGACCTCATCGTGCGCGGCACGTTCCATCACCAGCAACGTACCGACGCAGGCGCGTTGAAGCGGATCGGTCAGCGAGTCGTAGATCGTGAGGATGGCATCGGCGAGTTCGTTGGTCAGCGCGACGCCGACTTCCTCGATCGCTTCGACCGATGACTGAAAGTATCGGTAGAACGCGCCCCGCGAAATTTCCGCAGCCTGGATGATCTCGTCAATCGTGGGGATGCCCGCGCGATTGCCCGAGCAGACCTTCATTGTCGCCGCGAGGATGCGCGCGCGCATGGCTTCCCGGCGCCGGCGGGCAACTTCAACCCGGTGGTCGGGGCGTTCCGCAGGCCCGGTTTCAGCAGTCATGGTCTCCGCGCGTGTCATGCCTGAATGGCGCCCTTGTCAAAGTCGGATAGCTCTGGCGGCGTCCGGGTTCTCCCGCAATCGCCGCGTACAGTTCAGGCGAACCCGGGTTCCGGGTCCGCCCAATACGGTTCAGGCCGCGCGGTGCGGTGCCAGTACCCTGTTCTCGATGGCGCCGATTCCGTCAATCTCGCAGCGCACGACATCACCTTCTTGCAGGAAGCAGGGCGGGTCCATCGCGACCCCGACGCCTTCGGGGGTGCCGGTTGCGATGAGGTCACCCGTTTCAAGCGTAAACGCGTGCGACAGGTAGCTGATCTGCTGCCAGACGTTGAAGATCAGGTCCGAGGTGTTGCCGTCCTGCCGCTTGTCGCCGTTGACGAAGCAGCGCAGGTCGAGGTTGTGCGGATCAGGCAATTCGTCGGCCGTGACGATCCACGGCCCGATTGGCCCGTGCGTGTCGAACGATTTGCCGATGGTCATGGTCTGCGAGTGGAACTGCCAGTCGCGCGCGGACACGTCGTTGGCGACGAAATAGCCGAACACGTGGTCTTTCGCGTCTGCTTCTGACACGTACTTGGCGGGCTTGCCGATGACCACGCCAAGTTCGACTTCGTAGTCCAGCTTTTCGGTGACGCCGGGTTCGATGCCGTCATGCGGACCCGAGACGCACGTGGTCTGCTTGTTGAACCACAATTGCGCCGGCGGCGCGGCGACCCCCAGGCTTGCGGCTTCAGCAGCGTGCTTGGCATAATTCATGCCGATTGCGAGGAATTTGCCAGGCCGCTCGATCGGTGCAAGCAGCGTTGCGTCGGCAAGTGCGAGGTCGGCGGCCGCATCAGCCGTGGCAGCGGCAATCGCGTCGATGGCAGGCTTCCCGGCGGCGGCGATGGCGCGCACCTCGGCGTATTGCGGAAGGCGCGAGGTGATATCGACGATGCCGTCTCCCTTGACGATGCCGACGCGCGCGGCGCCGTCCCTGAGGTAGCGGACAATTTTCATGGCTGTGTTTTCCTTTCCGGCATGTGCAGGCGGCCGATCTGTATGGTCAAAGGGCGGCGAAGTTGTGGATTTATAATGACACTAGTGATGTTTTGACGTATCAACGTTTCGTCGGTTGTCCAAGCGCTTTGTCGCCATGACTTGCGCGCTCCGGGAGAAAAAACATGTCATCGATCACGCTATACCATTTTCCCGGTGCCTGCTCGCAAGTGACTCTCTGTGCGCTGGAACACGCCGGCCTCCCTTACACCCTCGAACTGGTGAATCTGGCGAAAGGACAGCAGTCGACACCCGAATACATGGCGATCTCGCCGCTTGGCAAGGTGCCGACGATGGTCGTGGACGGCGATGCCTTGACCGAGAATGCGGCCCTGTTGGTCTATATCGCGCTGCTTAAACCCGAGGCGGGACTATTTCCGGCAAATCCGACGCCGCGCCGGGCCAGCGACATCCAGGCGGGGCTGTCGTTTTGTGGCGGGACGCTGCACCCGCAGATCCGCGGTGTGCTGAACCCGCAGCGGCTGACTGACGGCGAGACCGAAGGCGTGCGGTCCCGCTCCACGGAACTGGCGAAGAAGTCGTTTGGCTATGCCGAGAAGCGGCTGGCGGACAATGGCTGGTGGCTGGGGGAGTGGTCGATCATCGATGTCTACCTGAACTGGGCTTTCTCGGTAGCGCGGACAGGCGGCTTCGACGTCGGTCCGTTCCCTTTGCTGAACGGACTCGCCGAAAAGCTCTCCACTATCCCGGCCTTCGCACGGATGCAGGCGCTTGAAGCGGAAAATCGCGCAAAGCTGGGACTCTAGGCGGCCAGGGCACTGCTGGTGCGACTTTTTGAAAGCAGGCATTTTTCATATGGACAAAATTGTCATCTTGATGCATTGATCGGTGCGTGGAGAGATCGCACCCGCGCGAACGCCCTGTTGGAGAGGAAGCCTAGATGACCAGCGCCGTCACCAAGCCGCAGCATCACCCGAACCTCAAGTTCAGCCACTTCGGTTTTGCCGTCCACGACCTCGTCGTGATGGAGGAATTCTACACGCGGATCCTTGATTTCACCGTGACCGATCGGGGTGCGGTTGCCGGAATGGAACTGATCTTCCTGTCGCGCGACCCCGATGACCATCATCAGGTGGTGCTTGTGTCCGGCAAGCCCGAAGGCATCCCGCCCAATCCGCACGAGCCCCAGTTCGGCAGCGTCATCAACCAGATCTCTTTCAAGGTCAGCTCGCTGGCCGAGCTGCGCAGGATTCACGAGATTTTCGTGAGCGAGAACGTGGACAGCATCTTCCCGGCCAATCACGGGATTGCGTGGTCGATCTATGCCCACGATCCGGAGGGCAATAACCTTGAGTTCTTCGTCGACAGCGACTGGTACTTCCCGCAGCCCTTCCTCGTGCCGCTGGATTTCAAGATGACCGACGATGAAATCCGCGCCGAAACCGAGCGGTTCAGCCGCGAGCAGGAAGGCTTCGAGCCCTATCCCGAATGGCGCAAACGCTTTGCCAACAAGATGAATGTGTTCAAGCCCGCGGTCTGATGCCCACGCCGGTCTGGGCGGCATGATCCCGAACCCTTTTCTTCGCCCGGCCATGCTCTGTGTTGCGAAGGCCAGACAGCGGCCGGACAAGCGCGTCATCCTGTTCACGTGCGAACTGACGCGCGGGTCGCACAGGGCGCAGGCAAAAAGACGAATGCTCAAGGCCGCAGCCGGAACGAAGGAGGAGAGAACATGATCAAGTCCGCGAGGCTCAAGACCATTCTCTTCGCGCTTCCGCAGGCGCTGCGGGTGACGGCCAGGCTCTATCCCGCGCAGGCCGAGGTGATGCGGCGCCATGATGCGACTGTCCAGATACAGACCAAGGACGGCAGTGCCGGCCGGTACTACATATTCCGCGGCGGAAAGATCATCTCCCGCCCCGGGGTGACCGATGATGCGGACGTGCGGATCATCTTCAAGGATCTGGCGACTGCCGTCCGGTTGCTGACGCCGCCCATTGACCGGGCCGAGGCGGTCCACGCCGCCAAGAACTTCGCCGTTCTCCAGATCGGGTCCGATCATCTCGTGCAGTGGTTCCACGAGATGATCAACAACATGGAGACGCTGCCGCTTCAGTACGGCACGCCGATCAAGGACGGTTCGGTCCGTTACACCCACAACGACAACGGCGGGCCAACTTATGTCTACGTGAAGGACGGCAAGATCCTTCGCGTCACACCCATCGACCTTGACGAAAGCGACGCGCCAAGCTGGACCATTCATGCGCGCGGCAAGAGCTTTTCGCCCAAGCGTCGCGGCTATGTGAACCCGCATGCGCTTTGCGTGAAGTCGACGGTCTATTCCGACAAGCGCAACCTCTACCCGATGAAGCGCGTCGACTTCGATCCGAACGGGGAACGCAATCCGCAGAACCGCGGCAAATCGGGCTACGAGCGGATCAGCTGGGATGAGGCACTCGACATCGTCGCATCCGAGATCGGCCGCCAGAAGCGAAAGTACGGTCCAGGCTCGATCGCGCTGTGGAGCGGATCGCATCACCAATGGGGCAACGTAGGCTACTACCTGTCTGCGATGATGCGCTTCGGAAATCTGGTCGGCACCACGCGCATCCACAACAATCCGGACAGCTGGGAAGGCTGGTATTGGGGCGCATCGCACCACTACGGATCGCATTTCCGCGTCGGCATTCCCTCATTCTATTCGACGGTCGAGGATTGTCTCAAGGAAGCCGAGATGATGGTCTTCTGGTCGAGCGACCCGGAAACCACCAACGGCTATGCCAGCGGCCTCGAGGGTACGCAGCGCCGGTTCTGGGCGAAGGAACTGGGCATTGAGTTCGTCCACATCGATCCGCACATGAACCCGACAGCGCAGCTCTATGGTGGCCGCTGGATACCCATCAAGCCCGGCACCGACAGCGCGCTGGCGCATGCCATCATGCACGTCTGGATCGAGGAAAACCTTTACGACAAGGACTATGTCGAAACCCGGACGACCGGGTTCGAACAATGGCACGACTACATCGTCGGCAAAACCGACGGCATCGCCAAGACGCCGGAGTGGCAATACCCGGAGACCGGCATCGAGCCGCGCGTGGTGTGCGCTCTGGCCCGCGCCTGGGGACGCAAGACGACATACCTGGCGGCGGGCGGCCTTGGAGCAGGGCTGGGCGGCGCGTGCCGCAACGCGACCGGATCGCAGTGGGCCCGCAACATGATCCTGCTGATGGCGATGCAGGGCTGGGGCAAGCCGGGCGTGAACTTCGGAAACCTCCAGGCGGGCACGCCGATGGATCACACGTTCTACTTTCCCGGGTATGCGGAAGGAGGAATTTCAGGCGAACTCGCCGGCACGGCGGCGGCAATCAACAACTACACCCGCATGCCGCACGTCCTTTCGATGAACCCGGTGAAGCAGATCATTCCGCGCCTCGCGCTCGCCGACGCGATCGTCGAGGGCAAGGCCGAGGGCTTTCTGTGGGACGGATCATCGCTCGAGGCGCAGTTCACCCCCTTCGCCTATCCGATGCCGGGCCATTCGCCGGTCCACATGCTCTACCGCTATGGCGGATCGACCTTCGGGACGGTCGGCCATTCGGGCCGCATGATCGATGCCTATCGCCACGAATCGATCGAATTCGTCGTCAACCAGTCAATCTGGCATGAGGGCGAGGCGGAGTTTGCCGACATAATCCTCCCGGCCTGCACTTCGTTCGAGCGCTGGGACATCAGCGAATGGGCGAACAGCGGGGGCTACATCCATCACAACACAGACCAGCTCAATCACCGCATGGTGGTGATGCAGCACAAGTGCATCGAGCCGCTCGGCGAATCGAAATCGGACTACCAGATTTTCTTTGACGTTTCGTCCCGCCTTGGACTGGGCGTCCTGTTCAGCGAGGCGTGCGGCGAACTGGACTGGTGCAAGCGGGTGTTCCAATCGTCCGACGTGCCCCGTCACATGGCGTGGAAGCAGTTCGTGAAGAAGGGCTATTTCGTCATTCCGCCCGAACCCGAGGCGACGCGCGATCCTGTCTCCTATCGCTGGTTTGCGGAGGATCGCCCCAAGGACCTGCCCGAGCCGCAGCCGCTTCCGGCCCAGTTCGGCGAGAAGTTCCTCCACGGACTGGAGACGCAATCGGGCAAGATCGAGTTCGCACCGTCCTCGCTCGCCCGATTGGCCGAAAACGACGAACGGCCGGTCATCAACCGCTACATTCCATCGTGGGAAGGCCTCCAGACCACCGAGCTCGTCGGTCGGTTCCCGTTGCAGCTGATCACCACGCATTCGCGCTACAGCTTTCACACCGGCGCGGACGGCAAGGACAGCACGATCAACGATATCGACGATCACCGCATGTTGATCGATGGGTATTATTACTGGGTGCTGCGCATCAACGACCAGGACGCGGCGGCGCTCGGCATCCAGCACCGCGATCTGGTGCGCGTGCACAACGAGCGTGGCAGCGTCATCTGCGCCGCCGATGTCTCGCCGCTCATTGCAAGGGGCGTGCTCAAGTCGTTCGAATCCGCCGCGGTGCTCGACGTCATCGACCATCCGGTCTTCGGCCGGGTGGATCGCGGGGGCTGCATGAACATCCTGACGCCCAAGCGCACGCAAGTGAAACGGACCTCGGGAATGGGCTGCAACAGCTGCCTCGTCGCCGTCGAGCCCTGGGCGGACGGTGCCGCCTTCGCCATTGCGGCTGAATGACGGAGATTGCCATGTCCAAATGGAACATGATCGTGGACGTCGCCCGGTGCGAGAATTGCCACAACTGCACGCTCGCCGTGAAGGACGAGCATGTCGAAAACGATTACCCGGGTTATGCCGCGCCGATCCCGCGCCACGGCACGAACCTGATCGAGATCGAGCGCACCGTGCGCGGTACGTCGCACCATGTCGACGTCGCCTATGTGCCAAGGATGTGCAACCACTGCGATGATGCGCCGTGCCTCAAGGCGGGGGGCAGCGATGGCGCCGTCCGCAATCGCGCCGATGGCATCGTCATCATCGATCCGATCAAGGCCGCCGGCCGACGCGATCTGGTCGACAGCTGTCCTTATGGTTCGATCAGCTGGAACGACGAGCTGGGCCTGCCGCAGATCTGGATTTTCGATGCCCATCTGCTCGATCAGGGCTGGAAGGAGCCGAGGGCTTCCCACGTCTGTCCGACCCAGGCGATGCGCGCGGTCAAAGTCAGCGATGGCGAGATGGCGGCGCTTGCCAAGGCGGAAGACCTCAGGGTGCTGCGCCCCGAACTGGGGACCAAGCCGCGCGTCTATTACAGGAACCTGCACCGCGCCGACATGGCGTTCATTGCCGGAACCGTGGTGTCGGGAAGCGGGCAGGATGCCGACTGCCTTGCCGGAGCGGAGGTCGTGCTGATGCAGGGCGGACAACGCTTCGCCAGCATGGTTTCCGATACGTTCGGCGATTTCAAGTTTGACGGACTCGAACCCGCCAGCGGAGCCTATAGCCTGAGTGTCTCACATCCGCAGGGGGGCTCGGGCAAGGCCGAGGTCACACTCGATTCCAATGCGTGCGTCTGCGAGATCGCGGTGTCCTGACGTTCCACGGGAAGACGGGAGCGCACACCGGGAGAAACGTTATGGTGCCGACCTACGAAGGCGACTTCTGGCGCGATGAGGCGCTGCTCGATCCCTATCCGCTGTACCAGTCGCTGCGCGATCTCGGCCCGGTCTTATGGCTGGCGCGGCACGATGCCTTTGCGTTCACCTGGCATGACACCGTGAAAAGAGGCCTGCTTGACGCCGGGACGTATTCGTCGGTGCAAGGGGTCATGATGAACGAAGCAATGAACCACGCCGCGCGGGGGATCATGCTCACCAGCGACGATCCCGAACACCTCGCCAAGCGGCAGTTGTTCCAGAAGCCGCTGATGCCGAAGGCGCTGGCGCAGCTCAGGATTGGCGCTCGTTGGACGTCATATCCAGCCAGCCCGGCGTCTGACGCGCCAGCGCAGCCATCCCGAAACGAAAAGGAACAGCGGGATCAATCCGCTGACTGTCGTCAACAACCTCCCGGCAAGGCCGCCTGCCGAGCCATCGTGGAGCGGATGAATCCAGCCCTCGATCACCGATCCCGTTCCGGCCTTGCGCGCGTCCTGCACGGCCGAAACCTTGCCGGAGGCCGCGTCGATCCACACGAAGCTGTGGGGGAAACGAGGACTCGGGTCGCCGTCGACCTGCATTCGCATCCGGTAATGCCCGCCCATGGCATGGGGTGTCTCGATCCAGGCAAGCCGGGCGCCCGGCAGCGCCAGCCTTGCCGCATGGATCGCCTGCGAGGGCGCGATCACTTGGTCGCGGCCAGTCTTCGCCAAGGCCTCGTGGTCCTGCAGGTCCGGGTCAACCGGAAGGCCGACGGCCGCAATCGCGGTGCGGGTCTCCCCCTGCAGCTCAAGCATGATCCCGGTAACGGTGAGGATCACGAGGAAGCCAAGGCCCGACAGGCCGGCAAGCTTGTGCCAATCGCGCAAGGTCCGCTGCGCCGAGGCGCCCCGCTTCAAACGCAGGGCTTTGCGCCACGATCCGCGAGGCCACCAGGCCCACAGCCCGCTGAGCAACAGTGCGAGCAAAGCGAACCCCAGCCAGCCCAGCACCGTGCCGCCGGTCTGCCCCAGCAGAAGGCGGTAATGCAGGTCGTAGATGAAGGTCATGGCATATTCGCCCCAATAGTCGCGGCGCACCACGCGGCCGCCATCGGGCGAAAGCCAGATCATCATCGGGCGGAAGTCGTTACCGATCCGCTCGGGTGGATCGTAGTACCGCGCCGGGATCGCGCCCGGCCTGCCGGTGACTTCAAATCGCCACGGTCCCTGCTTGTCGGGGTAGGCTGCGCGCACTGTTGCCAACGCGCGGTCCCACTCCGGCAGCCTGGCGCCCTCCGCCCGGACTTCCGGGTGCAGGAGTGCGTCCAGTTCTGGGTAGAAGACTAGGATCGATCCCGTTAGCCCAAGGAGGACAAACAAACCGCCAAGACCAAGCCCCAGCCACAAGTGAGCCTTGCGCACCGCGCGGCGCAGCCTGTCCCCTCGCTGGCGCATCAGAAGTGCAGCCGCGCGCTGGCCGTCACGTTGCGGCCATTTGCCGGGCTGTGCAGCGTCTGCGCGCCGTCCCACCAGACGTACTCATAGTTGTCGCCGCCGAGGTTCTTTACGGCGAGGCCCAGTTCGATCGTCTCGTTCAGCCAGTAAAGGGCGCTGGCATCGAACACGGTCGTCTGGCCCCATCGCCCTTCCGCATTGGCGCTCGAAAGGTAATAGGACGATTGCCCGCGCCCGCTGAGCGACAATGTGAGGCCGTCGGTCGGCGTCCAGTCGATCCCGCCCGACCACAGCCAGCGCGGGGTATGATCGATCTCGTTGCCGGCAAATTGCGGGGTGGCAGGGGCTGGGACCGAGATCCTCGCTTCCTGCCATGCCACGGCGCCCCAAATCGAGAGGCCCGCCATGGGCCGCACGCTTGCCTGGACATCAATGCCCTTGCGGTCGGTCGCGCCGACATTCTCGAAATCACCAAGCGGATCGTTGAGCTTGCGCGCGATCTCGCCGCTCGCGCTCTGTTCCCAGTAGGCGATGCGCGCCTCGACCGTCCGGCCCAGCTGATACTTCGCGCCAAGCTCCCAGCCCTCGTTGATCGAAGGCGCAAGGTCGACGCCGCGCGGCGGGACCAGGTAGGCGCCCGATCCCAGACCGATCTGGAAAGTCTTGCCCCAGTTTCCATAGAGCGTCAGCCCGTCCAGTGGCATGACCGCGACCGAGAGCTTCGGCTGGTCGATGCTGCCATAATCGTTGATCGGCGCAAAGCTGCCGTTCAGGCGGTTGTCGAAATGGCCGCCCACCCAGTCGATCCGGTAAGCGGGCGTGATCCGCAGCCATGGCGCGGGTTCGATGATAGCCTGCACATAGGCGCCGCCCACGGTCAGGTCGAACTGCTGGTCGCGGGTCTGGCTGGTTGGCGCGCGCCTCACCGAAAGCCAGCGAAGCGAGCGGTTGTCCTGCCACTCCACGTCGCCGCCCGCCTCGAGCATCAGCATCATCCCGCCGAGCGACCCGTGCCAGTGCAATGCGCTGGAGATGCCGTGATGATCCTCTTTCGTCAGGCGGCGCTGCTGCGAGGCACCGGCCGAGAACTTGACATAGCGATCATCGCGCAGGCGATTGAAGTATGCGGTGTTCGACCAGTCGAGCCTGTCGGAGAAGGCTATGTCGGCCGTGATCGCGTATTGCTGTGTGTTTCGATCGTCGCCGTCGGATATGTTGTAGGCGTTGGTCATGCGGCGTTTCGCGCGGCTGTCGGCGAAGGTCAGGTAACCGGGTTCCCGCGCGTCAGCCTCGTAATAACGGGCGATGGCACCGAGCCTGACGTCCTCGCCCAGCGAGAGCCCCCATTTGCCCGACAGGCTGAGCCGCTGGGCATCGGCGTGATCGCGGTAACCGCCGCTGTCGCGCCATGCGATCTGGTAGTTTTGGGTGAGGCTGCCGCGCTCCAGCCCGCCAACGAGCTGGCCTTCATAGGTATCGTAGCTGCCCGCAGAGACGCGCGCATCGAGATAGGTGCCGCCCGCGCGGGTGATGATGTTGGCGCTGCCGGCGATGGCGTGGAGGCCATGACGCGGGTCGGACGTGCCGCGTACAACCTCGATCCCGGCGATGTTCAGGGGGAACACCATGTCAATGTATGGCATGTTGCCGTCGTTGCTGTTCGAGGGCACGCCATCGATCAGCAGCTTCACGGCGTTTATGTTGCCCTCGCCGTTGAAGCCGCGCATCGAGAACTTGCCGCTGGTGGTGCCCTGGTTGAAATCGGTCACCTGGATGCCCGGCATCTGGCCGATGAGTTCGTAGACGTTATCGACATCGGCTGCCTGCGCGACATCGCCGCCCATGCGGTCGACCGAAGTCAGCACGTTGTCGGTGCTGCCTGCCATGCCGCGCGCGGTGACGATGATCTCGCCGACCGAGAAGCTGGTGTCGGCCTGCCGGGGATCGGCGGTCTGATGGGTTTCGCTGGCAAGAGCGGAAGCCGGGACGATCGCCAGCGCGAGCGCGATGGCGGAAACGGTATGGAAACTGGTCATGGATTGCCCATCTGAAATCGAGATGAATGAGCCGACGTGCCGACGCGCGCTCGTGCCCGGCCGGGTCTGGTGGCTCCTGTTACGTCAGGATGTCAGATGGCTGCGGGCGGCCCGCGCAGCGGCGGGCGAAGGTGCGCGAATGGGCGGAACGGGAACCGGCTGTCTGGCGCGAGCCCGAGGATGAGGATAAACGCGAAGGCCAGCACAAGCAGCACTGCATCGGCCCCGCCAAGCGCGGCATGCGAGAGCGCGGAAAAGGCGCACTGGCTTTCGGTTTTCGCGCTCTTGCCGGCGCCGCTGCCGTCCGCCTCGCCGGGTATGACCATCTGCATCTGCCGCATTCCGCCAGAGGCATCCGCACAGATCGAGACGGTCATGATGCGGTCAGGCGACGCGGCCGCCATGTAGCCGGCAGGGATCGCGGCCTTGGCGAAAAACGCCAGCACAAGCAGCACAACCGCAAAGTACCGATACCTTCGGATCAGGGCGCGCATTCGGTTCAAAGCGCGGCCCCCTTAGGACCGCGCCTTGAACCTGTCAGCCCCTTTTCTCGGGATTCCGGACAGTCAGATTGCTCGATGCGAACGCTACCGGAGGCGGCCCGCCGGTCGCCCAGTCGAGCAGTTCGACGGTGTGGACGACGGGCGCGGCGCTGAACCGCGCGATTTGCGTTGCACAGCCGATGTTGCCGGTGGCGATGACGTCGGCATCGAGCTGGTCGATGTGGCCTGCCTTGCGCTCGCCCAATTGGTCGGCGATCTTGCTCTGAAGGATGTTGTAAGTGCCTGCCGATCCGCAGCACAGGTGCGCTTCCGAGGGGACGCGAACAGTATAGCCCGCCTGCGTCAGCAGCCGCTTTGGCGCCTCGGTCACTCTCTGTCCGTGCTGGAGCGAGCAGGCGGGGTGATAGGCGATCGTAAGGCCCCGCCCATTTCCTTCCGGCATTGCGATCCGGTCAAGATACTCGCTGATATCCATTGCAAGCGCGCTGACCCGCTCGGCCCTTTCGGCGTAGGACGGATCGCTCCGCAGCATGAAGCCGTAGTCCTTGATTGTCGTTCCGCAGCCAGACGCGGTCACGAGGATCGCGTCGAGACCTTTCCCTTCGATCTCGGCCATCCAGGCGTCGACATTGCGCCGCGCGGCGGCGAGCGCATCATCCTCGCGGCCCATGTGATGCACCAGCGCGCCGCAGCAGCCTTCGCCGGGCGCGAAGATCACGGCGTGGCCGCAGCGTTCAAGCAAGCGCACGGCGGCGGCGCCGAACTCGGGCCGCAGCACGGGCTCGGCGCAGCCCTGGAGCATGGCGACCCGGCCCTTGGCGGCAAGCAGGCGGCTGTCCTGCACCAGCGCCGCATCGGGCAGGCTGGCAGGCGCGAGATCGAGCATCGCGGCGAGCGGCCTCAGCGACGGAACCGCGCGCAGCAATGGCCGGAACGGCTTGCCCAGCGGCGCGAAGAGCAGCGCCAGCCGGAAGCGTCCCGGATGGGGCAGGATTGCCGCGAGCAGGCGGCGGAAGAACCGCTCGGCGCGCGGGCGCTCGTAGCGCTCCTCGATGTAAGCCCGCGCGTGGTCGACGAGGTGCATGTAGTTCACGCCCGACGGGCAGGTTGTCATGCACGACAGGCACGAGAGGCAGCGGTCGACATGCTTGACCACTTCCGGCGTCGGCTGACGCGCGTTTTCGAGCATATCCTTGATAAGATAAATGCGTCCGCGCGGGCTGTCGAGCTCGTCGCCCAGCAGGACATAGGTGGGGCAGGTGGCGGTGCAGAAGCCGCAGTGCACGCACTTGCGGATCACGCTTTCGGAAGACCGCATTGCTGGGTCGGCAAGTCGCTCAGGCAGGAAGCTGGTCTGCACGGGCATCCTCCGCAAAACGGATAGTGGCAAAGACGCCCGATGGATCGAAAGCGCGCCGCACGCGCTGTTCGAGGGCGGCAAGCCCGGCGGGGCGAGGGTGCAGCGCCGGGACCTTGCTCCGCATGTCAGCGCTCGCCCGGACCAGCGCAGCTTCGCCCCCAAGCGCCGCCGCAGCTTCGCGCACGGCGGGAGCATTGGGGGACAGGGCTCCGTCGTGCGCGATCCATACGCGGCCGCCTCCCCAGTCCATCGCCCAATCGGGCGCCAGCCCTTCCAGCGCAGCGATCAGCGCGGGCGAGTTGCGGGGTGGCAGGTGCGCTCGCCACAAGGTTTCGCGTGCCAGCGCCGCTCCGGTCATTGCCTCTGCCCAGAGCGGCGCAGCCTCGGCCTCATCGAAAAGCCGCACGCTGCAATGGGCGGAAAGCAGCCCCGGCAGCGCAGTGCAGCGCGCCTCGACCGAGGGCGCAAAACCGGCGACGCGCAGCAGGGTCATCCCGCGCGCAAGGTGTGCCGCGGCCGAGACCTCGGCATTGCTGCCCAGCGCGCAGGCCATCATGGCGTGAGCCTGCGCCGGAGAAAGCCCCTCGGCTATGAGCGTCATGGTCAGGCGCGGCGCGGGCAGCACTTTCAGCGTCAGCTCGGTCATCGCGGCAAGACGGCCCCAGGAACCTGCCATCAGCTTGGGGAGATCGTAGCCCGTCACGTTCTTGACCACTTTCGCGCCCGCGACGAACGCGGTTCCCCGGCCCGACACGGCATGGAACCCCAGCAGGTGATCGCGCGCGCTGCCGGCGGTGACGCGGCGCGACCCGGAAATTCCTGCGGCAACCGTGCCGCCGATCGTCGCGCACGGTTCGCCCCAGGGCTCGAACGCCAGCATCTGGCCCTCCGCCGCGACCAGCGCCTCCACATCGGAGAGCGGCGTACCCGGGAGGACGGTCAGCACCAGTTCGGCGGGGTCATAGTCGACCACGCCGGACAGGGCGGTCAACGCTACGACATCGTCCTGTCTCGGAGCGCCAAAGTCTGCTTTCGTGCCGCCGCCGCGCAGTTCCAGTTTTGTGCCGCTCGCCGAAGCGCCGGCAATGATTTCGCACAGGTCCTGCGCGTCTCGCGGGGTCAGCTGAGCCATCAGAACCGCGGCAGGTCAGGGAAGGGCACTTGCCCGTCATGGACGTGCATCCGGCCCAGTTCCGCGCAGCGGTGAAGTGTCGGGAACACCTTGCCCGGATTGAGCAGCAGTTCGGGATCGAAGGCGCATTTGACGCGCTGTTGCTGCTTCAGGTCTTCCTCGGTGAACATCTCGGGCATCAGATCGCGCTTTTCGATCCCGACGCCGTGCTCGCCGGTCAGGACGCCGCCAACCTCGACGCAGAGGCGCAGGATGTCATTGCCGAATTCCTCGGCCCGGTCGAGTTCGCCGGGCACGTTGGCATCGTAGAGGATGAGCGGATGGAGATTGCCGTCGCCGGCATGGAACACGTTGGCGACGCCAAGCCCGTAATGGGCGGACAGTTTCTCCATGCGCGCCAGCACTTCAGGCAGGCGGCGGCGCGGAATGGTGCCGTCCATGCAGTAGTAGTCGGGCGAGATCCGGCCCACCGCCGGGAAGGCCGCCTTGCGTCCGGCCCAGAAAGCCATGCGTTCGGCTTCGTCCCGCGAGATGCGGGTCATCGATGCGCGATTGGCATCAGCAATGCGGGCGATCTCGCCGATCAGGTAATCGCATTCCGCCGCGGGGCCATCCACCTCGACGATCAGCAGCGCCCCCACATCGAGCGGATACCCCACCTGCACGAAGGCCTCAGCGGCATGGATCGCCGGGCGGTCCATCATTTCCATCCCGGCCGGGATGATCCCTTCGGCAATGACCTGCGCCACGCAGGCGCCTGCGTTTTCCGCATCCGGAAAGCCGACGAGCACGGCGCGCGCGGTTTCCGGCCGGGGCAGGATGCGCACGGTGACTTCGGTGACAACGCCGAGCAGTCCTTCCGAGCCAACGATCACGCCGAGCAGGTCAAGCCCGCCCGCGTCCGGGTAATCAGCGCCGATGCGCACGATCTCGCCGTCCATCAGCACCAACTCGACCGCCAGCACGTTATTGGTGGTGAGCCCGTATTTAAGGCAATGCACCCCGCCGGAGTTTTCCGCCACGTTGCCGCCGATCGAGCAGGCGATCTGGCTGGATGGATCAGGCGCGTAATAAAATCCGCGCGCCTCCACGGCCTGTGTGATGGCGAGGTTGGTCACGCCGGGCTGGACCACTGCGATCCGGTCCTCATAGTCAATCCGCAGCACCTGCTTGAACTTGCCGAGCCCGAGCAGCACCGCGTCCGCCAGTGGCAGCGCGCCGCCGGACAACGACGTCCCCGAACCGCGCGGTACCACCCTCACGCCCTCGCCGTGGCACCAGCGCAGCACGGCGGATACCTGATCGACCGTCTCGGGCAGGACGACGAGCATCGGCGGCTGGCGATAAGCGGTGAGGCCATCCGATTCCCACGGGCGCAAAGCGTCGGGATCGTCGATCACGCCCTCTCCGGGCACGATGGCGCGCATCGCCGCGACAATCTGCTCCCGCTTGGCAAGGGTGCCCTCGTCAGGCGAGGGCATGGCGATGGACATGGTCTTTCGTTCCCCGCAAACCGCCACAAGGTCTCGGCTTGCTGCGCCGCCCCTTTGCAAGGCATTGACGACGCCTTCAAGCGCAACTTTCAGTGGCCCGCGTGCGCGGGGCGAATGCACCGTCCAGAGGCGCAGGCGAAGGCGAAGGCAGTGGCTGTCGCCAATTGCGTGACTTGCCTTGTCGCATCGAACTCATTCTGCAATGGTCTGTCTCCGCGTTCCAAGGTCTGCACAAAGACAGGCCATTGCCGCCGCCCCGGAGAGCTACTTGTGATCGATCTGTTTTTCGTGACCAGTCCGAACGTCTACAAGATATCGATCGCGCTTGAAGAGATGGCGCTTGAATATCGGCTGGTGCCCGTGGACCTCAGCAAGGGCGATCACCGCGATCCGGCGAATGTCGGCGGCGCAGTCAATGGCAAGCTGCCGGTGATCGTGGATCATGCTCCCGCCCACGGCGGCCCCGCGCAGACCCTGTTCGAATCGGGCGCGATCCTCAATTATCTGGCAGACAAGACAGGCAGCTTCATTGGTACGGGTGACGCCGAGCGCCTTGAGGTGCTGCAATGGCTGGCTTGGCAGGTCGGCGGGATCGGCCCCATCGGAGGCCAGCTCTGGCATTTCCGGGTGTTCGCGCCGAGGATCGCGCCGGATTTCGACAACAGCTATGCCCTGCAGCGCTATGACCGGATGTTCGCGGCGCTTTTCGAGACAATGGATCGCCGGCTGGCCGACCGGCCGTTCCTTGCCGGCGACTATTCCATCGCGGACATGGCGTGTTTTCCGTGGATCGCCTACCTTGAGCCTTCCGAGGGCATCGCGGCCTATCCCAACGTCCTGCGCTGGCGCGATGCCACTGCTGCCCGTCCGGCGGTTCGAGCGGCCTATGAAACCGCGAATGCGCTGGATACCGGCTATGAACGTTCGGAGAACGGCGCGTCGCTGTTCCCGTGGGAAGGGCTGCTCGAAAACGTGATCACGGTCTGATCGGCGCGCGCGCGGACAAAACGACAATTCAAGGGCAAAGAGGTCAGGAACATGAAGAAAATCGCTTTGCCGACGGGTCCCACTGTTGCCTACGAGGACAGCGGCGGGAACGGAACGGCCATCTTGTTCAGCCACGGCTACATCATGAACCGCACGATGTTCGAACCGCAATTCGCCGGGTTGGCCGATCGCTGGCGCTGCATCGCGTGGGACGCGCGCGGCCACGGCGAGACCGACTGGGATGGATCGTTCGATTACTGGGATTCGGGGCGAGACATGCTGGCGCTGTGCGATGCGCTCGGCCTTGATCGGATCGTCCATGTGGGGATGAGCCAGGGCGGCCTCCTTGGCATGCGCGCGGCGCTGCTTCACCCGGAACGGTTCCACGGACTTGTCCAGCTTTCGACCCAGGCCGGCATCGTGCCGGAAAGTGAGGCGGGCGCCATCTTCGGCCGCCACCTGACGGCATGGTTGGCCGACGGACCGGACCAGGAATGCCTCGAGTACATGGCCGATTTCATCCTCGGCCCCGGCATCGATCACGGATACTGGCACAAAGTCTGGAAGGCCATGCCTCCCGCCAAGATCCGCGATGCAACCGGTGCACTGCTGACCATCGACGAGCTATGGGACCGGCTGCACGAGGTCTCGCCGCCGGTCTGCACCATCCACGGGCTGGCCGATGTGGCGACATCTCACGAACTGGGTCTGCGCACGCCGATGGCCGTGCCCGACGCGCGCGGGGTCACGTTGATCCCGCACGGCCCGCACGCGGTCAATCTCAGCAATCCGGCCCGCGTGAACAAGGCCATCGCCGATTTCATGGAAGAACTTGCCGCGGAAAACCCGGCAATCAGGGAGAATGCATGATGGACCTAGGTATCGACGGCAAGGTCGCGATCGTCACCGGCGGCGCGTCCGGTATTGGTGAGGCCTGTGTGCGGCTGCTGCATGGCGCGGGCGCGAAAGTGGTGATCGCCGACGTTGGCGAGGAAGCGGCGAAGGCGCTGGCGGCCAGCCTGGGCGACGGGGCCGCTGCGGTTGGGACGGACATCACCTCGGAGGAGTCGTGCCGCGAGATGGTCCGCACCGCGCTCGACACCTTCGGGCAGTTGGATATCGCCGTGAACAACGCGGGCGTTTCAAGCGTCCTCACGCCGACCGAGGATCTCGCCTACGAGGAATGGCGCCGAGTGGTGTCGATCAACCTCGATGGCCAGTTCCTGTGCATCAAGGCGGAGCTGCCGGCGATGAAGTCGCGCGGCGGGTCGATCATCAACATCGCCTCGATCATGGGCGCGATCGGGCGTGACGGCGCGGCGGCCTATGTCGCGTCCAAGCACGGCGTTGTCGGCCTGACCAAGGCCGTGGCAATCGAAGGTGCACTCCATAACGTGCGCGTCAACGCGGTCGGTCCGGGCTATGTCGAGACGCCCCTGCTGCAGAAGGCGACGCTGACGGCGCTGGACAGCATTGCCGCGCTGCATCCGGTAGGCCGTCTCGGCAAGCCTGAGGAAATCGCGGCAATGGTAGGCTTCCTCGCCTCGCCGGGTGCCAGCTTCGTCACCGGCGCCTATTATCCGGTCGATGGCGGCTACCTGGCGCAGTAAGAGCAAATGCAGCGCCCGGTGGCAGTGATAACAGGTGCGGCGACAGGCGTCGGCGCTGCAAGTGCGCGCTGGCTGGCGGCGCGTGGCCATGACGTGCTCGTCAATTACCGCGCCAGCAGCGATGCGGCGCAACGCGTTGCGGAGCAATGCCGCGAGGCCGGCGCCGATGCCATTGCCGTCCAGGGCGATGTTTCAAGTGACGCGGATTGCCGCAACCTTGCGCGGGTTGCGGACGAGCGGTGGGGCCGGGTGGATGTGCTGGTCAACAGTGCCGGCGTAACCCTGTTTCGCTCGATGGCGGATCTCGAGGCGCTCGATGCCGCGGACTTTTCGGCCATCTACGCCGTCAATGTCATCGGACCCTACCAGATGACCCGCGCCGCCGCCCCATTGATGCGGGAAGGCGGATCGGTGGTCATGATCTCGTCGCTTGCGGGCGTGAACGGGACGGGCAGTTCCTATGCCTATGCCGCGTCCAAGGGCGCGCTCAATACGCTGACCATCACGCTTGCCCGCAACCTTGCGCCGCGCATTCGCGTCAACGCAGTATGCCCCGGATTCATTGAGGGCCGGTGGCTGCGTGAGGGGTTGGGCGAGGAGACCTACGACCGTCTCCATGAGAAGTTCAAAAAGGACGCGGCCCTCAATGCCGTGGCCACGCCCGAGGACGTCGCTGCGACCGCCGGCTGGCTCGCGGTCGATGCGGGTCTCCTGACGGGGCAAGTGCTCATCGCAGACAACGGCCTCATGCTCGGGCGGCCTCCGGTGGTGGTTTGATGCCGCAACGCGCCATTCGCCGCGAAGTGCACCACGGCCGCATGGTGCGCTGTTTCGCGGATCGGCCCGCAAATGTCGATGTCATGCTGCGGGCTGCGGCCGGTCGGCGGCCCGATGCCACTGCGATGAAAGCCGGGGACGCATCCCTGACCTACCGCGAGCTCGATGACCGGGTTGAGAGCCTCGCGCGCGGACTGGTGGAGCTGGGGCTAGGCGCGGGAGACCGCATCGCCCTCCTGCTGGGGAACCGGCCGGAATTCCTCCTTGCCCTGCTGGCGGCCGCGCGGCTGGGCGCGATTGTCGTTCCCCTGAATGTGCGGCAGCGAAGGCGCGAGATCCTGTTCATGCTTTCGCAGTGCGAAGCAGCGGCCATCGTGTATGAAGCTGAACTTTGCGGCGAGCTGCCCGATCCGGCCCAGCTTCCCGATCTCGGCCACCGGATCGTCGTGGGCGAGGCGCATGGCGTCGTGGGCGAGGCGGTCCAATTCGAAAGCCTGCTTGAACCTTCGCCAGCGCGCGCGTTCGATCCCGTCGGCGAGGATGATCCATTCTGCATCCTCTACACCTCCGGCACGACCGGGACGCCGAAGGGCGCGACGCTGACGCACTGCGGCGTGATCCATTCCGCCATCCATTTCGAAGTTGGGCTTGGCCTTGAAGAAGGCGAGGTGGCGGCTCTGGCGGTCCCCGCGTCGCATGTGACCGGTCTCGTCGCGATCCTCCTCGCCATGCTGCGAGTCGCGGGGACGAGCGTGTTTATGAAGGACTTCAAGGCGCGCGAGTTCGTGCGTCTGGTTGAGCGCGAGCGCGTGACCTACAGCCTGATGGTCCCGGCCATGTACAACCTCTGCCTGCTCGCCCCCGAACTCACCGGAGCAGACCTGTCAAGCTGGCGGATCGGCGGATTTGGCGGGGCGCCGATGCCACCAGCCACGATCGCGCGGCTTGCCGAAGTGATTCCGGGACTTGGCCTCGTGAACATCTACGGTGCGACTGAAACAAGTTCGCCCGCGACGATCCTTCCGGCAGAGTGCATCGCGGAGCATGCCGACAGCGTCGGACGGGCAGCCGCCTGCGCCGATATCGTTGCCGTCGATGCGCAGGGCCGCGAAGTCCCGCCCGGCGAGATGGGCGAGCTTCTTATCGGTGGGCCGATGACCATTCCATGGTACTGGAACAACCCCGAGGCCAATGCGTCGTCGTTCGTGGGCGGCTACTGGCGCTCTGGCGATATTGGTTCGGTCGACCGGGACGGGTTCGTACGGATCCATGACCGCCTGAAAGACGTGATCAACCGGGGCGGCTACAAGATCTACAGTATCGAGGTCGAATCCGTCATCGCAAGAACTGAAGGAGTCTCCGAGGTTGCCGTCGTCGGATATCCCGACCCGGTTCTGGGGGAGCGGGTCGCGGCTTTCGTCCATTGCTCGGACGGCGCGGTGACCGAACGGTGCATTCGCGAAATCTGCGCGCGCGACCTGTCGGACTACAAGCTGCCCGAAATGGTGATCCTGCTTGGCACGCCCCTGCCGCGCAACGCCAACGGCAAGATCCAGAAAAGTGCCCTGCGCGAGATGATTCCTCCTGTTACCAAGCGCTGACACGGAGGGAGCCGACATTAGGGTCTTGACCACTTGGTTTGATGAGGCCAACTTCGCGGCTGACGCCAAAAACCCCGTTCCCGGTATGCGCCTGATTGAAGGCCGGACCGAAACCGAGGGCATGGCTGGAAAACGCACGAGGGAGATGTCGATGGCGGACGAAGCTTACAGGGACGCATGCAAGGTCGCAGATGCGCTGGCAGCGGCAATCGCGGCACGGGATGCCGACGCGATCAGGGCAATCTATGCCGAGGATATCGGGGTGTGGCACGCATCGACGGCGCAGACACAGAACAAGGCGGAGAATTCCAGTCTGCTTGCCGCACTGTTCCAGATCACCTCGCGGCTCAGCTATGATGAGGTGCGCCGTCATCCGATCGCGGGCGGACTGGTCGAGCAGCACATCCTGAACGGTGAATTCTCTGACGGGACGGCGATGCCGTCGCTTCATATCAGTATCTTTATCTATGTGAAGGATGGCCTCATCACCAGGATCGAGGAATACTTCGATTCCGCGACTTTCGACGAAGTCTGGGCACGTATGGCGGCTCATGGTGAGGCGGCCGGCGCCGCCACTTCAGATTGAGAGGTTGGAAAATGCTGAGCTTGACCATACTCGGGAAGCGCGCGCCGGGCTGGACCCGCGAAGACTTCCAACGCTATTGGCGCGAAGAGCACGCGCCGCTGGTTGCCAGGATAACAAATTTTTCCCGGCACGTGCGCAGCTATACGCAATATCATACACTGTCGTCTCCGCAGCTTGAGGCCATGTTCGGCGGGGCCAGGGACTACGATGGGGTGGCGGTGATCACCTTCGACGACGAGGCCGCGATGAAGGCTGCGTTCTCGGAGCCAGACTACCTTGAGTTCATCCGGCCCGACGAACTTCACTTCGTTGATGTCGATAACTGCATGGTCATCGTCGGCGAGATCAATCCGGTGATTGAGGGCGCGTGAGGCTGCCGAGGAGCCGAGCCGCGTTGACGGTCCTTCGAACTGACCATATGGTAATTTGCTGATCGCGGTGCAACCGGATCCGGCGCGCAACCGGATCCGGCGCGCAACCGGATCCGGCGCGGAAGAGGACATCATGAACCAGATCGCAGATGTCAGATCGCGGATGGCAAAGCCGGTCAAGCTTGCCCACTTTGTCGTGCGGACCAGCCGTTACAAGGACGTGGTCGATTTCTACAAGCTCGTCTTCCGCGCGGATGCGAGTTTCGAGAACGACGTGCTGTCGTTCCTGACCTTCGACGAGGAGCATCACCGGATCGCGGTTCTTCATGTTCCCGGTCTCGCCGATCAGCCCGAAGGGATCGCGGGTATCCACCACATCGCGTTCACTTACGACAAGCTGACTGACCTTCTGGAGAATTTCGAGCGATTGAAATCAGTGGGGATCGAACCCGTTTTCACGATCAATCACGGCCCCACCACCTCGCTTTACTACGAGGACCCGGACCGCAACCAGCTTGAATTCCAGGTCGAAAATTATCCGACCGTCGAGGAATCGGCGAAGTTCTTCTTCTCGGAAGCCTTTGCCGAAAATCCGATCGGCGTCGAGTTCGATCCCGAGGACGTGCTGCGCCGCTTGCGTGCCGGCGAGCCTGACGAAGACCTGCTGCGCCGCCCTGACGTGGGCAAGCGCGGCCTGGCGGACGTCAAGCTCCGGTGAGCTACACTCCCGACCTTGACGCCCTGTCCGTCCGGCTTGCCGTGACCGATGGCATCCACCGTTTCTACGATCTCGTCGATAGCGGCCGGGCGGGCGCGTCAGCCGATCTGTTCCACGCCGATGGCACGCTGACTTTCGGCCCGGGCGCCCCGCAGCCGGGGACCATTAGCGGCAGCAACATCAAGACTGCAATGCAGGCCCGCGAGGAGCTTAAATCGGCGTTCACCCGGCACTTAATCGGCAATATCGTGTTCGACCGGATTTCGCCGTCGGCGGCCGATGTGCGATATCTGATGATCCTGTTCCGGTCCGACGACGCGACGAGGGTGGCGCTTCCGTCCATCGTCGCCGACATCATCGAAAGCTGGGTGAGGGACGGGGACGATCTACGGATCATGTCCCGGACGATTCTACCCACGTTCCTCAAAGCCTGAGCACCGCGCCGCCAGAACTGACCGGTTTCACTCTCGTGCATTTTTAGACACTGGCAGCGACAACTTTGGGCTGGGTCAACTTTCCGGTTGCACCCAACGAGGCGGTCATTGCTCCGTCAATCGTCTTCGGAGCGCGCGCTTTTGGGTCGTCCGATCCCGCAGTGGGCGGGCGCATCCCCGGATGGCTGCTGCAGCCTTCTCGCGGCGGGCAATTGCGGGCCATTCGCTGGGCGCGGTCGCGATCAGTTGGTTCGTGCAGAGATCGGCCGCAATGCATGCCTGAGGGGGGGGGCGGCCTTGTCAGCAACTGAGCATTTGCTTACTGCGAGGCAGAAGTGAGGAAACCGATGGATGTAACTGACGAGAACCCAGCGTCGTCCGGGGGCAAGCCGGGGCGTGATCGTCCCGGCGGGCGTACCGCGGTTCGCCTTGGCGCACCGCCCGCCCAGCTGCGCGGCGCTGCGCCGAAGGAGAAGGTCAGGGCAAGACGCGGCGACGATGTACGACGCCGGGTTCTGTCCGCCGCACTTGAATCCTTTGGCGCCTTTGGGTTCGAAGGAACCTCTACGCGGGCGGTTGCCGACCGTGCAGGCGTGACCCACACGCTGGTCCTCTATCACTTCACGTCCAAGGAGCAGCTCTGGATCGCCACCATGGACGATGCCCTGAGCGGCTACATGGAAAGGGTCGACAGTCTGCTGGAAGAGACGGCATCGCATGGCGCGGCGAAATCGCTTGCCGCATTCATCGAGCTGTTCGTCCGCCTGTCCGCCGCCGCGCCGCAGGTCCACCGCATCCTCACGATGGAAAGCAATCAGGGCACGGAGCGACTCCAGTGGGTCATCGACAAATTCCTGAAGCGCCACTTTGCGCTTATTCGTGAACTGATCCTCAGGGGGCAGCTTGAAGGCAAAGTGCGGGCAGGCGATCCAGCGCGCATCTACTACCACATCATCGGAGCCGGCGGCACGCCCTTCACGATCTCGACCGAGTACAAGGAACTGACCGGCCGCGACATCTTCTCCGAAACCGAGATCCTGCGCACCATCGCCTTCATCCTGGAAATCGTGTTTACGCAGTAACTTGCGCTTGGCCAAGTTTTTGACTGGCCGCCGTGCTGACGGATTCGAAATAACGCCGAACGCGGTGTTGAAGCCAGCCTTGTCGTCGTCATGCGGGTAAGCTACGTGGCAGTCATGCAGCCATAGAAGCGGCAGCGAGGAATACAGGAGAGCATGCCGCAGATGTCCGGTTCACATCCCATCGACCGCGAGGCAATCGAGCCCCGCTTACGCGAAATCCTTGTCGCAAAGCACGAGCGGAGGAAACTCGGCCCATACCGTCCCAGAGCCGCGGCTGACATCGCCGGGGGCGTCTCGGCCCTGCTGGCGCGATCGAGGCTGGAGGCGTCCGGATCGAATGTCCGCCGGATGGGCGGGGGCGCCTCGAAAGAGCAGTTCTTGATCGATCTGGAAGGCCCGGACTTTCCGGCGGGATCGAAGTGCGTCCTGCGCATGGACCCTCGCGAAGGCATTCTCGAGACGTGCAGGCGCCGGGAGGCGCAGGTCCTTCGCGCGGTGTCGGGCGCGGTGCCTGTACCGCCGGTGCTCTGCGAGGACGTCGACGGTGAGGTGCTCGGCCAGTCCCTGCTGATTACCGGCTTCGTTGGCGGCGTGACCAAGCCCAGTTCGAACGAATCCGGTCCGTCCGGGGTGGGCACCAATCTTGGCCCGAGGATCGGCGCGGCGCTGGCGCCCCAGTTCATCGGTTATCTTTCGGCGATCCATGACACCGACTACGAGAACGCGGGCCTCGACGATTATGCGAGACCGCGCCCGGGCACGACTGATGCGGCGCTGTGGCAGGTCAACTACTGGCGGCACGTCCGCGAGGTCGATGGCACCGACACGTCCGTCCTCCTGACGCTCACGGAAAACTGGCTCTACGAGCGCCTTCCCGTCTGCGAGCGGCCAGTTCTCCTGCAGGGCGATTACCGGGTGGGCAACTTCCTGTTCGACGAGGACACGCTCAGGATCACGGCCATCCTCGATTGGGAGCTGGCGCATATCGGCGATTTCCACGAGGACCTTGCCTACAGTCTCGAACCGCTGTTCGGCATCCGCAGCGCCGAGGGCGAACTGATCATTGGATCGATGTTCACGACCGGCGAACTGCTCGAACGCTATCAGGCCGTGACGGGCCGGACCGTCGATCCGCAAGTGCTCAACTGGTACCGTGTGCTGACCAGCTACAAGCTGATCGTGATGAACCACACATCTTCGGTGCTGGCCGCGCGCGACGGGACCAATCACCAGAACGCACTGCTCGCCTACCTGTCATCGGTAACGGCGGGACTGTCCGAGACGCTGTGCGGCCTGCTGGAAGGAGATCTCGGATGACACCCAACCCGAACATCCGCCTGCAAAGCCTTGTTCATACTCTGGAACAGGTCATATTCCCGGCAGTTGATCCAGGCAACCTGCTGGCGAACGAACAGTGCGGCCTGGTGTTGGCGCAGCTGCGGATGCTGATCCGCCAGATGCCCTATATCGGCGATTACCACGCCCTGTGCCTCGACGACATCCGGCAGACTGTCGCCACCCTCCCGGAAGCGCGGGGCGGCGGGCAGACGCTGGCTGCGGCCGACAATCTCCACGTGGCGGTGGAAGCAAACGGCACCGCCGCCAATCCTGCCGCCGCCTATCAGGCCCTCGGCAAGGCGCTAGAGGCGCTGATCACGGCGGTCGCCGAGGATGGCGATGCCCAGTACCGCAGCGAGCTGGAACGAGCGGCTTTCAGCTTTGCCCGGCGGCAGTCCGTCAGGGAACGGATCTGGTTCAAGGATGCCGGGTTCGATCCTCGCCCCGAAGACCTGCCCGACCTTGAAGAGGCGTTTGGCGCTGCACTGGCGTAATCCCCGGCTCGACCGGGGCGAAATGGCGGATGATGACTGCGCGGATTGGCGGCTGAACCGTTAAGCCGGGCTGTCTTCAAGCGACTCGCTGATTTCGAGCCAGCTCGCCTCGGCGCTTTCGATCCGCACCTCGATCGCGGCACGCCTCTTCATCAGGTCGGTCATGGTAAGGCTGGCCAGTGCGGGCGCGGCCGAAGAAGGATCGAACATTGCCCGGTCGATGGCGCTCCGCTCGGCCGTCAGCTTTTCGAGTTCCGCCTCGGCCTTCCTTGCCTGGTTGCGCAGGCCTTGCTGCTTCTGCCGGGCCTCGGCACTGGCTTTGCGCTGGTCTTTCTTGTTGACCGAACGCCCGCCTTCTTCCTTCGGCGTGTTTGCGGGATCGCGGGAGAGCACAAAGGCTATATAGTCGTCGATCGAACCATCGAAGTCCTTTGCGGTGCCTCCGTCCACCAGCACCAGGCGGTCGGCGGTCATTTCCAGCATGTGCCGGTCGTGGCTGACGATCACCACCGCGCCGGTATAGTCGTTGAGCGCCTGGACCAGCGCTTCGCGTGCATCGACATCGAGGTGGTTGGTCGGCTCGTCGAGGATCAGCATGTGCGGCGCATCGCGGGTGATCAGGGCAAGTGCCAGCCGTGCCCGCTCGCCGCCGGAAAGCTTGCCCACGTCGGTCGTCGCCTTGGGGCCGGCAAAGCCGAACCGGCCAAGTTGGGCGCGCACCGCTGCGGGGCTGGCGCCGGGCATTGCCACCGTCATGTGCTGCAAGGGCGTTTCGCCGCGGTCGAGTTCCTCGACCTGGTACTGCGTGAAATAGCCGACGCGCATGCGGCCGCTGGCGGCCATTGACCCGTCCATGGGCGCTAGCTGCGCCGCGAGCAGGCGGGCGAGGGTGGTCTTGCCGTTGCCGTTGCGGCCGAGCAGCGCAATCCGGTCGTCCGGATCGATCCGCAGGTTGAGGCGGCTGAGCACCGGCATTTCGCCATAACCGACCGAGGCAAGGTCGAGCGTGATGAGCGGGGGGCGCAGTTCGTCCGGCGGCGGGAAATCGAAACTGAGCGAGGGATCGTCGATCAGTTCGGCAATCGGCTGCAGCTTGGCCAGTGCCTTGGCGCGCGACTGTGCCTGCTTGGCGGTCG